>JABSOX010000051.1 GCA_013215655.1 Colwellia sp. | reverse complement strand
AGGCACACCGTCATTCTCATCATCTGTATAGTCAAAATTGGCGATCCCGTCGAGGTCATAGACATAATGTCGGAGAGGAGCAGTAGGAAACAAATCGATACTGTCATCGTAAAGGTCGCTATCTGTATCAGTCGTGGTCAATGGGGGCGGTAATGGACATACGGCTGCATGCACATTTGATGTAAAACTTAAACTTGTGGCAATCACCACAGCTAATGCGGCTAATCTAAGATCACACGACATACTACTCTCCAGTATCTACTACTTATTTTCGTTAATACCCAAAGGAAATCTCACTTTTTTGGTATTAAAATTTTAAAAATACTATTGATGTCCGTTATCAAAAAATATTACCTTGCCCGATTAATAATTATAACGGGTACCAAACCTATAAATAAAACCTAAATGTACAGTACTGTTACTGTCAAATTCTGAAAAACTGGGAATATGTTTAATACCAAGTTTTAACGATGTACTTTTTCCCAACTTATATTGAATGGCAAAACCTATTACACCATTAATATCACCTGTTTCAGAGAAGAACTTGGTTTCATTTAATTCAGGCCAGAAAAACTTATTTTCGGTCAAAGCTACAGAAACACCCGCTTGATATTCGAAAATCAAATTCTTAGTAAAAGCATTGTATGATTTTATACGTTGACGATACGACACCAAGGCTTCAATAGTATCGACGGTAAAATATAAAGAACGGTTGTTCCAATCTACTTTAACGTCATTAAGTTTATTGTAGGATAATTCCCAATGAAATTGACTACCTCGAGCAATTTGATCTCCAAATGAGAGTGAATAACCTTGGGTTTTTGACTCATCACCCTTTAGTAGACCTAGGCCAGCCTCTGATGCCAGACTTGAAGGTGTGATTAAAATAAATGATGAAAAACCTATTAGAGCGGCAATTATTTTCCGACTGATAAAACGACTTAGACCAAAATGGGTAAAATCAGTTGTTTTTTTCATTACTATACCACCTAAATTTGACGATTATTATTTCACTACAAAACGCTGCAATTTTCAAACCATATGTCGCAAAGACGATATACTTTTTATTGATAAAAATTGACTGTTTGATTTACCTACAGTTTTTGTAAAACATTTAACCTATGTAAATTTAAAAACTATAAATAACAATAAAAACAACAGTTAACACTTTATTAACAGACGACTTTATAAAATCATTATAATTCAAATCCGCGAATTTCAAACTTTTTTTCAATTACACTATTTTCGATAAATAACAGCTGATATATTGTATGCAAAATAAATAACAATAAGAAACGATTATGACAATAAAAAGAACCTTACTAACGGTGACATTAGCAACATCGCTATTGTCACTCTCAGCGGTAAACTTTGCTTATGCTGATTCATCATCCCAGTTCAATGATTTATTAAAAGATCATTGGCAAAATGCCAACCAAGAACAAGTCTTTTTTCGCAAAGACCCAGACGCCTTTAGAATGAACGGTGAACTACCTTCTTTTTCAAAGTCGTCACGTGATCGACGAGAAAAATATAATTATTCTTTATTGACGCAGTTAAAAGACATTAACGTTAATAAGCTCTCTGATAAAGAGCAAGTCACTTACCGTTTATTTAAATATGAGCGTCAAGCAGAAGCAAAAAGCTATCAGCAAATAGATCATTATTACCCACTCACTTATTATTCAGGGTTTCATAGTTATTTTGCCGGTGCGCCAGCAAACATGTCATTTTTAACGGAAAAAGATTACGACAATTATTTGATCAGTTTAGCTGATTTTCCTCGTTATAATAAAGAGCATATCAGCAACCTCAGTGAAGCTATTGACCAAGGGCATATTCATTACTGTGAGAGTTTTAAGGATTATCACAAAAGCATCAGCAAACATATCGTCGATAATGTTAATGACAGCGTTTTTTATCAACCGATAAAAGACATGCCGGCAAAATTTTCAGCACAAGATAAAGCTAATTATCAACAGAAAACAGCCAAGTTAATCACTTCTACCGTTATTCCTGAATATAAAAAATTCTATGATTTTTTCACCAAAGACTACATGAGCAAATGTCGTAGTAATGTCGGCATCAGTGAACTAAAAGGCGGTGAAGATTATTATCAATACCTTATTGAGTATTACACCACCACTGAAATGTCTGCTGATGAAATTCATAACCTTGGTTTAGATGAAGTAGCACGCATTCGTAAAGAAATGCAGGTAATTATTGATGAGTTAAATTTTAAAGGTAGTTTCAAAGACTTCATTAAATACTTACGTACCGATCCTAAATTTTATACTGATGATCCTCGTGATTTAATTGAAAAAGCCAGCTACATTACCCGTAAAATGGCGGCGCAATTACCTAAATGGTTTTCGGTATTACCACGTCAAACCTTTGATATAAAACCTGCCCCTAATGGTGGCGCTTATTATGTTGCTTCAGATGGTAGTGGCACAACCTCTGGCACTTACTTTTTAGATACCCAAGATCTTAAAAGCCAACCACTTTATACCTTAGAAGCCCTAACTTTTCATGAAGCAGAGCCCGGTCATCACTTTCAAAGTGCCATTGCACAAGAAGTAGATATGCCTGAATTTCGTAAAACACTCTACCACGCAGCATATGGTGAAGGCTGGGGATTATATTCAGAGCGTTTAGGTAAAGAAATTGGTTTTTATCAAGACCCCTACAGTAACTTTGGTCGCTTAACTTATGAAGCATGGCGCGCTTGTCGACTTGTTGTTGATACCGGCATGCACGCAAAAGGCTGGACACGTCAACAAGCTATTGATTATTTGGCTGAAAATACTGCACTGAGTATGGCAGATGTTATTGGTCAAATAGACCGCTATATAAGCTGGCCTGCTCAGGCGCTTTCATACAAGATTGGCGAAATTAAAATTAGACAATTACGTAAAATGGCAGAAGATAAGCTGGGCGATAAATTTAATATTCGCAGCTTTCATGATCAAATGCTTAAAAACGGTAGTTTACCTTTGGCCTTGCTAGAAGAGTTAACGACAGACTGGGTTAACAAACAACTATAAGAAGATAATTTCTTTAGCAACTCATAACCGCGCCTTAGTTATGAGTTGCAATGAATTGCTATGAGTTGCTATGAGTTGCTCTGTATTTCTGGAATGTTACTTTAAAAAGACGTGATGCAGCGTTATTTAAATAAGAAATAGAGCATTCTCAAGAATAATTACCAAGGTAAAATAGAAAAAACTCAATACAATGTTAAATAAATTTCGTATAAACATTGTGTTTTTCTAATATTTGTGTGTCATTTCCCCATCAGATGTAATAGTTGATGTCGTCCTCCTTCCACAAACAACCATAAAACACCATAAAACTCAACACTTTAAAAGCAAAACTAACAATACCTTAAAAATATATCTGCTTACATTCGGTAGCATAAATCGTGCAACTTTTTTTGAGAAATACGCCACTATTACATTGTACCAAGCAAAAACGTGTTATCACTTTTAAAGAAACCAGCGGAGATCTACCATGAATACATTTAAAAAAACTACTTTAGCTTTAGCAGCAACTTTACCATTATTTTTCGCATCTATGTCTAGCCAAGCTTCAATGGACCCAGGGCTAGAAAAAGAATTAATCAGTATTTGTAAAGCAGCAGCAAGTAACAATGTGATGAAGTTGAAAGACAAATTAGCTAGCGCTCAGTTAAGTGAATACAATGTGACATTAAATCTTTCTTGTAATAATACCGACCTGATCAGTTTCGCCGAGCAGCATAATGCCAATAAAGTTGCTAATAAATTACGCAATCGTATTGGTCAAGTAAGCATTACCGATGTGGCTTCACTATCAACAATGAATGTAAGTTTTATCGAATAAAATAAATTTATGATATGGTCTTCGAAAGTACTCACAAGTAGTTAACGTGTGGGTACTTCGCTTTTCATATGACTTAACTCTATTACTCAAGCTTATCACTCTACATTATCACCCAATCTTAACTAACCTTTAATAACCCACACCGTAAAGCACTCGTAAATTTCGTTAAGTTAGCTTAAGCTGCCCTCAGCAATTTTTATTATTCATTTGTCGAATGTACCCACTTAATTATATCGAACCCGTTTTTCGCCCGCCCAGTGAATGGAAAAGCCTTATTCTGCAAATCACCAATGGCTGCTCTTGGAACAAATGTAGCTTTTGCGACATGTATACCGATGAAAATAAAAAGTTTCGTCCTAAAAAAATTGCTGATATCGAAAAAGAAATAGTCACCATTGCCCAATCAGGTCTACCGACAGGAAGAGTCTTTTTAGCTGATGGCGATGCGATGATGTTACCCTTTAAACGCCTTAAAGAAATACTAGAGCTTATCCAATTACATTTGCCACAAGTTACCCGTGTTTCAAGTTACTGTTTACCACGAAATCTGACTAATAAAACCGTTGAACAATTAGCTGAATTACAAGTATTAGGGTTAAAGCTAGTGTATGTAGGTTGTGAAAGTGGCGACGATGAAGTACTTGCCCTTATCAATAAAGGCGAAACCTATCAGAGCTCAGTGGTGGCCTTAAATAAAATTAAACAAGCAGGCATGAAAAGCTCAGTAATGATTCTCAACGGTTTAGGCGGCCCCGAATTATCAAAGCAGCATGCGCTTAATTCAGCAAAATTAATGAATGAGACTCAGCCTAATTTTTTATCGACCTTAGTGGTTAGTTTCCCGATGGGTGAACAACGCTTTGCTGAGCAGTTTGCAAAAGAGTTTGATGGTCGTACTCGCCAGCCGTTTCGCCAATTAGAACAACACGAATTATTTACTGAAATGGAGGTGCTACTTTCAAATTTGGAGCTTACAAAAACAGTATTTCGCTCTGATCATGCCTCTAATTATCTCGTCTTAAAGGGCACTTTAGGTAAAGATAAACAAATATTACTCTCGCAAGTACAAATGGCGCTACAACAACCCGGGGTCATCCCTCTTCGTCAAGAATGGCAACGTGGATTATAGAAATGTCTAAAGCAAAGCAGCAAGTTTTACCGCCAGCAACAATAATAAAAAACAATATCAGTGCCTTTAGTACCAAGCGCTTTATCATATCGCCGTTAGTCGAAGAAGATAAGCAGTTAATTTGTAGTCTATATACCAATAAACAGATCATGCTTCATATTTCGCCGGCATTAACACCAGAAAAAGCCGAACATTCCTTTGACATTATGTTAAGAAGCATGAAAAAGGATGTACCTAGAATTATAGGGTGGTCGATAACAGTAAAAGCTACCGGCAAAAAAATTGGCTTTCAAGCACTGTCATGGCGAAAATGGCCACAAGCCAAAACCGATCCACTCTTTCAAACCGGCGATCAGCCCGAAGTGGGTATTATGTTAACAGAAACCGCGCAGGGTAAAGGCTACGCAGAAGAAGCAATGGGGGCACTAATGGAATTCGCTTATAAACATTTAGCAATTGCCACCATTCACTTGTTTTATTACCAAACGCATAGCGTCACTAAACGTTTTTTAAAAAAGCTTGGCTGTACTTTAGATATGAACAATCAACCGCTAGACCCATTGATTGAATATCAGTATGTTAATCAAAATCACTGGCGTAAAAACCTTATAGAAAAAGTAGCTGCACCAGTAGAAGAAGCAAACATTAAATAAATCAACTTCGTCACCAAGAGAAAACTCCTTGTATTTAGGTAGTAAATACTGTTATTTTTAATTCACTCTTAACATAAATATTATTGCTAATAACAACTTAGCAGCACTTAAATAAAATATTTTTCACTAAATTTCATTTAAGTTACTCGGTCTATTGCCGATAGCGTTTGAGCAATAACGTTGATAGCCGATTAAGCGCTATTTGAAGTAAAAATAAAAACAACAATAATAAGGATTATTGCCTGATGTCAGGAAGTTTAGTTTGTGTCGGTACCGGCATGACCTTAGGTGCACATATCAGCCCGATATGTCGCAGCCATATCGAACAAGCCGATGTCGTATTCTCCTTGATGTCGAGTGGACTGGTTGAACGTTGGGTCGAAGAAATGGCGACCGATGTTCGCAGCTTACAGCCTTATTACCAAGAAGGTAAAAACCGCAATATTACTTACAATCAAATGGTTGAAGCCATTTTAGTGGAAACACGTTTAGGTAAAAAAGTGGTTGCCGCTTTTTATGGTCACCCCGGCGTATTTGCTTGTGTTGCCCATCGCGCTATAAAAAAAGCACATCAAGAAGAACTTCCCGCGCATATGGAACCCGGTATCTCTGCCGAAGATTGTCTCTTTGCTGATTTATGCATTGATCCCGGACAAACCGGCTGTCAGCACTTTGAAGCCAGCCAGTTTATGTTTTTTAAACGCAATATTGACCCTGCTGCTCATTTAATTCTCTGGCAAGTAGGCCTAGCGGGTGATAAATCATTAACCAAATACGCCACCGGCAGAGCCTATCGGCAAGTCTTGGTGGAATTATTAAGTAAAATTTACCCCTTAGATCATCCAGTTATATTATATCAAGCAAAAGTATTACCGATAGATACCATGCGCGCCGATACTATTAAATTGCGCGACTTTATTGATGCAGAAATTTTTATGCATACCACCATGGTGATACCACCGTGTGAAAAAATGCAGCCCAATCAGCAAGTACTCGACCGTTTAGCAGAAATAGACCGACAACAAGATAGAATAAAAAAAGGCCCTAAATTAACCGTCGTATGTTAGTGGTGCTTTGCTAATAAAGATATGTTACTAATGTAGGTCGACCAGAGCGCAGCGATGCTCGACAAAAGAATGTAACAAGAAAAAGAAAACCAAACGTTAATCTAAAACAAACGGAGCATACTATGTCAAAAATAATGCAAGTATTAGAACAACTCGGTCAAGATGCCAATTTACAATCACAAGAAAGTATTGAAAACTATTTAACAATTATTGAGCTAGAGAAAGAACTTACTACAGCACTAGTTAATAAAGATGTTAGTTCACTGGAACGCTCATTAGATGTCTGCCCTGATATTGTCTGTATCATCGCTACCCCCGAAGATGACGAATTTGAGATTAAGCAGAATGAAACAAAAGCAGTCAGCAACGGCTAAGTCCGCAGCAAAGAATATTAGCCATGCTAATTTTCAATTGCATGGCTAAATTCATTTGTAGGTCGACCTGAGCGCAGCGAAGCTCGACAAAACAATGTAAAAAGTGAAAATAAAAACAAGCGTTAATCTAAAACCAACGGAGCATACTATGTCAAAAATAATGCAAGTATTAGAACAACTTGGTCAAGATGCTAACTTACAAACACCAGAAAATATTGAGTCCCACGTAACTAGTGCAGAGCTAGACAACGAACTTACTGAAGTACTCATTAACAAAGACGTTACTTCCCTTGAACGTTCATTGGATATTTGTCCCGATATTGTTTGTATCGTGGTTGCGCCTGACAATGATGAACCGTCTGAAGATGATTCAGAAGAAAAAGAAGAAATAAAAGCAATAATAAACTTTTAAACATGTACTGCTATTTCTTAAGAGCAAATAGGCATTCTAAATACCAATACATATTTGTGCTGTTTGCTCTGTTTTCAGTTTTTCCAACAAGTCTATTTGCTAAAGAAGTGGATAGTTTTGATACTATTTTGACAAGTGCAGATGAAATTAGATCTAGCAACCCTCATCAATTCAATAAAATAATCGGACAACTAAATAAACAACAAATACAATTATCATTGTCACAGAAACACTATCTAAAATACCTCAATGGTTATTTAGCGACATTCAGCGGAAAACTAGATGAAGCTGTAACCATATATAAGGAAATATTAAGCTCAAATGCTAATAAACAGATTAAATTTAGAGCTAATCTATCTTTAGTAAATACGCTGGCAATATCAAAAAATTGGAACGGTGGCATGATTGCACTTTCCAAATTAATCCCTTCTCTTCAAACTGTCGATGATTATAAACTTTATGCAATGGGGGTAACGGTCGCCGCGGTTATCTACTACCAATTTGGACAATATGAACGTAGTGTTTTCTATACTCAATTATTAGATATTAACGATTTGGATAAACGTACTTATTGCATGGTAAACATGTTGTCCTTGAGGTCAAAATTAAAGCTCAATACTCTAAAAGATTCTACTTCTGAGGTCGATAAAGGGATTAGCATTTGCCATATTGCAAATGAACCAGTAATGGCCAATTTTATTCGTTCCGATTTAGCTCATTTATACAACAAACGCAATCAACCAAATCAGGCAATTGATCTTTTATCAAATCACCTTCTTGAAGTTGATTCTGCGAGTTATCCTAGATTATCAATTGAATTCTATGTCAATTTATCAAAAGCGTATTTATTACAAAATAAATTGAAAAAAGCGCAATACTTTGCCCTAAAAGTAATCAAAAACAGTAAAGGCTTAGAAACCAGCGAGCCTGTTTCACAAGCTTATCTATCATTGTTTAAAATAGCCGAGCAAAACAAAGATTACATTCAAGCTTTAAACTACCACAAACTATACCTAGCCACAGAAAAAGCGTTTACCGATGAAAGCAGCGCTAAAGAGCTTGCCTTTCAAATAGCGCAACACAAGTCATTAGAACAACAAAACCAAATAAAGCTATTAGACAAACAAAATAAATTATTAACCATTGAACGCCAACTCAGTAAAACAGAACTTGCCAATAACCGCTTATTTATGAGTTTATTAAGCATTATAGTTGTGCTTCTCGCCTTTTTTGGCTTCCGTTCGTACCATACCCAAAAACAATTAAAAGCCTTGTCTGAGTTTGACCCACTCACCGGTATTTATAATCGTGGCCATTTTACCCACTTAGGTAAAACCGCCCTTGCCTATGCAAAAAATACCCAGCAAGATTTGTGTTTAGTGATGTTTGACTTAGATTATTTTAAATCAATAAACGACAGTTACGGCCATGCCTGTGGCGATTGGGCATTAAAAGAAGTGGTAAAAACTATTAAAACGGTTATCCGTCAAGAAGATATATTTGCCCGCATTGGCGGTGAAGAGTTTTGTATTATTTTACCAAATTGTGATTTGCCCTCTTCGGTTATTGTAGTAGAGCAATATCGACGAGTATTAACTGAAATAAACAGTATTGACTCAGGGCAGCAATATAGTATTTCAGCTAGTTTTGGCATTACCGACGTAGTAAATTCAGGTTATCAGTTAGAGCAGCTACTTGCCGATGCTGATACCGCTATGTATAAATCAAAAGAACAAGGCCGTAATCGCGCAACGATATTTAATACTTTTTAGTGCTATTTTATATTCGACTTTTTCTTCAACTTTGCATTCAACTTTGTATTCGTTTTAGTATCCGTTTAAACAGCCATTTTTGTAAGAAATGGGGTATCTTTTTGCTTTCAATTTAAATAACTAAAAACCAGCACTGTTCATTTTTTAACCAGCTGTCGTTATATCTGTTATAATCAAGGAGTAATTCGTTAATACAGAGGCAGCCCACTATGGTTTCTTCAATCAGCGCTCGACCCACACAGCCCGTTTCTCGTCATCAAAACAATCAAGATGCGCTCGTACAAAGAAAGACCCAAGAGCGAATACAAGATGAAGACCTACAAATAAGACGTCAAGATGAAAACCGCCAGCAACAAATTCGTGTTGAACAAAATAGAGAAGACGCCGCAAATAGAGCAGGACGAACGATAGACGTTATTGTTTAAGTAACCTGAATACTGAATAAGCAATACCACACAATAAAGCTATTTTCGCGTTTCTCGGCGTTATCCTTACGACCAATAGCCAGCTATTGGATACGTAAAGATGCCTTGATAACCACAAAACTAACATCATTGTGCATAACTTGAGTTTATTCTTTTAATTTCAAGTGATTCTAATATTCATTATCCAGAACTCAGGTTAAGTATGCTTTGAGTTGCTTACACATTGCATATTTTCATTCATTTGGCTGTACTCTTTTTGGTGTCTCTGCCCTCTTTAATTGTGTCCTTCCTTTTAAAAATTAATCATTAGATTTACGATAAACACAAAGGTAAACTAACGACACTTTTTGTTAATATTGCAGCTAAAAATGTCTGAAACCGTACTTAAATTTGAGTTAGAAAAGAAAAACAAAAACAGTGTTCGTTATATGGAAGTACCCGAAGATGGCAAACCACCCGTTTTAGGCTCTATTTATGTGCAAAGCTGGTATGCAGGCAATAGCAAAAACATTGAAATAACCATTAAGAAAGATGATTAACACGGCATTACCTTACATACTCCTTAGTTTATCCCTGCTTTATCCGTATTTTCGTCACCTTCACTGTTGTTACTGACTATTTTAGAGAAACGCTATGGTGCTAAAGTGCCATAGCCTAACCCCAATGCTTTAAGCGATGATCATCTACTTAGTCATTTAATAAATTCGGTAATACTTTATGTTTAAACTTTCACTGCCCATAAAAATAATAACACTGCTCTTAATATTATTAATACAGATGCCAGTGCACGCACAATTTACGGCGTTAACAAATTTTGGTGACAATCCCGGTGAGTTAACCGCCAGCTATTATTTACCCGATGAGCATAATGGAAACCTAGTGGTTTTGTTGCATGGCTGTGTACAAAACGGTGAAAAAATGGCTGAACAAAGTGGTTTTTTAGGTTTAGCTAAAACTAATGGCTTCACCTTGTTGGTGCCACAGCAAAATACTAAGAACAATATTAAAGATTGCTTTAATTGGTTTTCACCACAAGACATCGAAAAGGATCAAGGTGAAAGTTTATCGATTAAAAACATGATATTGGCCGTTAAAAAACAAACAAAAAGCGATAATGTTTTTATTGCCGGACTCTCTGCCGGTGGTGCAATGACCAGTGTGATGCTGGTTCATTATCCCGAGTTATTTAGTTCGGCAGCAATCATCGCTGGTATCGCATTTCCTTGTGCTGACGACCTGATTAAAGCAATTTCCTGTATGCGTAATGGGCCTTCTCAAACGGTAAGTGCTTTGACCTCATTGGTTAATGACGCGGGCAAAACAACAGTGAACTGGCCAAATTTAACCATTTGGACTGGCAGTGCAGATAAAGTCGTTAATCCACTCAATTCAACCACATTGGCTCTGCAATGGGCGAAGTTAAAAGGCATTAATAGTGCAGCGATTGTTAGTCAAGAGCAAGGTTATCAAAAACAGCATTGGCAAAATGATACTAAACAAAATGTCGTTGAACTGGTGATGATTGATGGTCTTGACCATGGTATTTCGGTTAATTCAAAAGCGGAGAACGGTGGGGAAAGTGGTCCATTTTTACTTGAATCGCCAATTAGTGCAGCGTTACATATTGCAAAATTTTGGCAGTTAGCACCGTAAAAAACGAGAAGCAAAGCATATTTACAAACTAAATAATGCTTATTTTTCAATCATGTAACACTGAAAATACGGCATATACTACTATAGTACAAATTATTTTTTAATTGCATTGAGATAGAGTCTAATTCATCGACATGTTGTTTGCTAAATAACATAAAAATAATAACTAGATGTTTCAAAACAATTAAGAAATATGGGGAGATTTATGAAAAATACTAATAACAAATTCAATTATCTTGCTGTGGCGATTGCCACTGCGCTGTCCAGCAACATGGTAATGGCAGAAGAGACAGTGCCTGTGGCTGATATGAATGAAGGCCTTGAACGCATTGAAGTGACCGCACGTAAATCACTTGAAAGCCTACAAAATGTTCCGGTAGCGATGACTTCAATTGGCGCAGAGCAACTTGCCCAAAACGGCATAAGTGTGATGACCGAAGTACAACAGTTTTCACCAAATACTACTTTGCAAAGTAGTCGTGGTACTAACTCTACACTAACAGCGTTTATTCGTGGTGTTGGTCAAGAAGACCCGTTATGGGGTTATGAACCCGGCGTTGGTATTTATATCGACGATGTTTACGTCGCTCGCCCACAAGGCGCGGTACTTGATATTTTAGATGTTGAACGTATCGAAGTATTACGTGGCCCACAGGGTACATTGTATGGCAAAAATACTATCGGTGGAGCCATTAAATATGTTACTCGTAAAATGACTGGCGATGCTGAATTTAATATTAAAGGGACTTTTGGCGACTATGCACGTCAAGACTTAAAAGTATCAGGGCAACTGCCCTTAGTTGAAGGACAACTCTATTTGGGATTTGCTGCGGCTAGTTTACAGCGCGATGGTTATGGCAAGTTCTTAACGTCTGATTTATCTAATCAAGACAGTGAAAATTACAATAAAGATGTTTTCTCGGGTCGATTAACACTTGAATACTCGCCAAACGACGATCTATTTATGCGTTTAAATTATGATAAAACTGATGATGATTCCAACTCAAAAGGCGGATATCGTTTATTACCCAGTTTGTTAACAGATGCGCCGGTACCTGACAGTGTTTATGACTCCTATACCAGTATGCCAACATGGAATAAAGTTGAAACTGAAGGTCTAAGTTTCACTTTGGAATATTACATTAATGATTTTTGGACATTTAAATCAGTTACCGCAAAAAGAACCAGCTACTCACCAACCAATATCGATTTTGATAATACCAGCCTACGTATATTTGATGTGCCAGCGATTTATGATGACAAACAAGTATCACAAGAGTTTCAGTTAAATTATGACTCAGATAACCTTAGCTTAGTTTCAGGATTATATTATTTTGATGGTGAGTCCTGTGGGCATTTTGATGCGATCTTAGAAGTATTAGGTCAATCTATTGGTTTTCCTGGTCTTACTCGTGAAGTTACCGGTTGTAATAATAGCGAAAGTTATGCTGTTTATGGCCAAGGCTCATACAATTTAACCGATAAGTTATCGATGACCTTAGGCGCACGTTTTACCAGCGAAGAAAAAGATGCCACTGTAAACAATGGCTTAATATTTGAAACGGTATATCCAGAATCAGGTTGGGTACCGGGCTATGTACGTGGTGATATTGACATTCCGAGAGTACTTGATGACTCTGAAAAATGGACACGTTTTACACCGCGCGCAGGTATTGAATATCAGTACAGTGATGACATCATGTTTTTTGGTAGTTACTCACAAGGTTTTAAATCGGGTACTTTTAATCCTAGAGCCACCACTGCAGAGCCTGCAGCGGATCCTGAATTGGTTGATTCCTATGAAATAGGAATGAAGAGTGAATGGAACGACCGCTTACGCTTTAACGCAACCTTATTCTCTATTGATCATAAAGACCGTCAGTTTGTTTCATTGTTACCCAGTGTTGGTAGTGGTGATTTAAATCAACGTTTAGGTAACATCGGTAATTCAAGTTCTACCGGTGCTGAAGTTGAAATAAAATATGCGGCAACAGATGCCTTAAATATTTTCTTTACTTTGGGTTTAATTGATTCTTCGTTTGATAATGTTAAGTCTTTTGACGTTGATGGTAACAAGATTGATATCAGTGATAACTTCACCATTATTAATACCCCAGATACGACTACTAACGTAGGCTTTACTTACGAGATTGCCAGTTCAATGGGCGACTTTGTTATCAACGGTAATTATTACTACCGCAGTGATTATGACCTTGCTGTTACCGATAATTTATTAACTCAAGATGGTTATGGTTTATTAAATTTGGGTATCAATTGGTTTAGTAATGAAGGCAACTGGAGCGCTGGCCTACATCTGAAAAACATCACCGATGAAGAGTATTTAGTGGGTAATTATTCGTTTGTTACACCACAAGATGATGGTAGTTATTTACCGGGCTTAGGCGGCGATAATACCTTGATTGGTTATTATGGTGACCCACAAACAATTGCACTAACAATTGCCTATCAGTTTTAATTAACCTTTATTGTATTACCTTCAAAAAGAGCTGGCATCTGTCAGCTCTTTTTTTGATAATGCCAAAGCAGAATAAACTTTCTGTTATTTTCTTATGCGGAGCACACTATGACCGAAGCCAAAGTTATCATTGCCGATGATCATCCCTTATTTCGAACCGCGTTAAAACATGCCATTGTCGAATGTATTGTTGATACCCCTATTTTAGAAGCCGATAGCTTTGATGATTTACTGGTCCTTATCGAAAAGAATGCCAGTTTAGAAATTGTTTTCCTTGATTTACATATGCCGGGTAACAACGGTTTTACTGGTTTAACGCACTTACAAAATCATCACCCCGACCTTGTTGTTATTATGGTTTCATCAGACGATAATCCTGAGACTATGCAAAAAGCCATTAATTTTGGTGCCGCCGCTTTTATTCCCAAATCTGCAGACTTAACCACTATAGGACAAGCAATAGATACGGTACTAGAAGGAGGTGTATGGTTGCCGCAAAATACTAGCGCAAACGCCAATCAACAACTCGTTGCTGAACATCAACGCTTAGCCAAACAACTTGCACAGTTAACACCACAGCAATATGTGGTATTAACACAAATTGCAGACGGCCAATTAAATAAACAAATCGCTTATGATTTAGATATAAAAGAAACGACGGTAAAAAAACATGTTTCTGCTATTTTATTAAAATTAGAAGTGAATAACCGCACTTTAGCCGGCCTTGCTTATCAACAATTAATGTTAACGCCATCACAAAATGAGTTAACAAATTCCTAATAGGGTCTGTTGATCTTTCGAGATTCTTTTTGCAGCTATTTGTTGAGTATTTATACAAGGCAGAGCCTTTGTCATGTGGTTGTTCCACATAAAAAGGCAATAACGCCGTAAAAATGTCCAACAGATGCTGTCCGAAGGATTCGGCTAAAAGTGTTTTAATCTTTGTTGAGAAGTATTTGCTTAGAATGACTAGGCTACACACTACTCGCCGCGATTAAAACGCTTTTATCTCGAACAAAATTTAACCGCGAAAGATCAACAGACCCTAGTAATTGGGCTTCACGTTAGTCTGTTAATAACTTTCGAATTAATCGTTTTAGCGCTAAAGGTTTAATCGGTTTACGCAGAAACTGGAACTGAGCGTCGCTGGTATGTTGTCGTACCAATTCAGAGGGGTCAGCTGAGCATATAACACAAGGTACTTGCCACTGCTGCTTATTTAACAACTCACATACTAAATCAACGCCATTGCTATCATCATCAAGATGATAATCAGCAATGATCAGCTGTGGTGGTTGCTTAAGCGATTTAAGTTGGCTATCTACAGAATGTTGATCTCTAGCCGCTACGACACTACATCCCCATTCAAGTAATAATGACGACATTGCCGTTAACATTAAAGCGTCGTTATCAATTAACAATACCGAGATATTAAAAACATCACCGTTCGACGTTTCTTTATACTGCTCCTTTGTGCTTGGCTTGGTTGAATTATCCTCTCTGCTACTTTCACTGATATAAACTCTGGGTACATCAATCATAAAACAGGTACCTTTGCCAACAATTGAATGTAATGAAATTGACAACCCTAATAATTTGGCAATACGCTCTGAAATCGCTAAACCTAGACCTAAACCCGGTATTTCACGTGTTTGTTCTAGTCGCTCAAATTCGGAGAAAATGCTCTGTTGTTTATCAAGTGGAATGCCGGGACCGTTGTCCCAAACTTCAATACGGATACTATCTTTGTTGTGGCGCACACCCAGTAAGATTTTACTTGAGCGTGGCTCATTACAGTCGTTAATTTCGTGACTACTGCTTTCATGATTACTACTTTCATGATTACAATAGTGTACGGCATTGGATAAGAAATTTTGTAGCACCCGTCTTAACATCTGTTTGTCAGTTCTCACCATACAACTAGTGGCTTGGTAGCTAAAGACAATATTTTCTTGGTTGGCTAACACCGTAAATTCATTTTTTAATGGCACCAACAAGTCATCAAGGGAGAAATCTCTGATCTCTGTTTTTTGCGCTGAGCTATCGAGTCGCGATATTTCAACAAGATCAGATAACAAGGCTTCCACAACGACCAGTGAGTCATCAATATGATTGGCAAGTGAGGTTAATTCTTCGCCCTGCACTTTCTTTTTCAACATTGAGGTAAATAAAGTAAGCGCATTAAAGGGCTGCATTAAATCATGGCTTGCTGCGGCTAAAAATCGAGTTTTACTGCTGTTTGCTGCTTCGGCCTCGGCCTTGGCATTGAGTAACTGTTGTGTACGTTCTTGCACTCGATTTTCAAGGGTTTCGTTGGCCTTTTTTAATGCTTGTTCCGCTTCGATATGCGCAGTAATATCAGAAAACGTGCTAACAAAGCCACCTCCGGGCATCGCTTGTCCTCTAATTTCTAAGACAATACCATTTGGCATGGTGCGCTGAAAATGATGGCTATGGCCCAAACGCATATGTTCAATACGGCGCTTAATTAATTCTGCTTTTTCCGCGCCACAAATAACCCCCCGGTTAATGTTATAACCCAAGAGCTTTTCAATCGGCGTACCTGCGGTAACGACATCTTTAGGATAATTTAAGAGTTCAATGTAACGCTGATTCCAAGCAACTAAACGCATATCAGAGTCAACAACACTAATGCCTTGTTCAATGTTTTCTACGCCCGATTGTAACAGTTCCCGATTGAACTCAAACATTTGACTGGCTTCATCAACGATACTGACCACGTCTTCTAAGGGCATTTGTTGTGAAACAGAAGCCGCTTTCATTACCATACGTGTCGAAGCAGAGCCTAAAACACCGGAAAGTTGAATGCGGGTATATTCAACAAGTTTTTGATTTTTCTCTTCGGAACGTGATTTAAGGCTATTTGAATAAAGAGTAAGATCATCGGCTGCATCTTTATCAATAAAACGCTGTAACAAACTGTATAAATCGTTGGCTGATAACAGCCGATCAAATTGACTTTGCTTTTTATTAATAAAAAGCTCAGCTTGTAATCTTTCGCCAACACTACGTTGGCTTAGCAATGAAATAACAACATAGCTGAGTGTATTTAACAATAAGCTGTAAAGAACGCCATGGCTAATGGTATCAAGAAAATCTAAACCAAACAGTGCTGTTGGTTTTAGCCAAGCAAACTCCCAAGGCCCTGTTGATAACCACGCGAAATGTGGAAAGGCAATGGGCAGTAATAATGTATATAACCACATAATTGAGCCCAGCAATAAACCAACAAAAGCCGCATTGGTGGTAGCATTTCGCCAATATAATGCACCTATAATGGCCGGAGCCAATTGTGCAAGTAGCACAAAGGACAATAAACCAATAGCCGCTAAATGATTTTGTTGATCAATTAAACGCTCAAAATAAAATGCCAATAATAATATAACGGCAATAGATATTCGCCTCAAATTGAGCAACAAACCAGAGAGCTTGGGTGTTTGTGTACTATTAAAGAGTTTAAAACGTAATATTATGGGGTTGAGAATTTCAGTAGAGATCATGGTACTTAATACAATTGATGCAACAATAACCATACTTGTTGCAGCAGCTAATCCACCGATATAAACCAGTACACCCAGCCAAGCTTGTTGATAAAATAAGGGAATGGTTAAAACATAGGTATCGGCATTAACACTACCCCCCGGAAAAGAGAGTTGCCCAGCAATGGCAATCGGTAATACAAAAATATTGATTAATATGAAATACAACGGGAATAGCCAGCGCGCTGTTTTTAATTCCTGCTCACTATGATTTTCAATCATCATCATGTGAAACTGCTGTGGCAATATGAAGATAGTTATCGCGCCAAGCAGTGTTTGGGTAAGGGTAAAATAGATTGAGTTTTCACTTAATTGATGATCAATAGTAGGTTGTTGACTTAATAAATCGCTAAAACCATCAAATATAAAAAATGTCGCAAAAATGCCCACCGCCGTTAAGGCAAAAAGCTTCACCAGTGAACTAAAAGCAATAGCGATGACTAGTCCCTGATTTTGTTTGCTCGCCACGATTTGTCGAGTACCAAAGAGAATACTAAAAACAATCAAAACTAAGGTAACAACAAAGGCCGTACTAATGCCCGATTGATAAGTACCGGTTAATAAATCGAAACTGGTACTTACCGCCCTTAGTTGCAATGCAATATAAGGAATGGTGCCAATTAAGGCAACCAGTGCAACGGCAGCGGCTATTTTGGGAGAGCGGTCATAACGACAAGCAATAAAATCAGCAATTGAGGTTAAGTTTTGTTGTTTAATAATACGCAATGTTCTTAAAAACATTGGCCAAGCTAAAACAAGACAAAAAATAGAACCGATATATATCGGCGCAAGCCACGCTCCCGTTGTTGCCGCTTGACCCACCGTGCCGTAAAACGCCCACGAGGTGCAACTTACCCCTAACGATAAACTATAAAGCCAAGGTTTTTTCACCCACTTTTTATTTGACTGTGTTTGTCCCCAATAGGCGACTACAAAAAGTAACAACAAATAGGCAATAGAAAGAAAAGTAATTAACCATGTATCTAAAGAGAGCCAAACTAACAAAAACAATTCCTTTAAAAAGCGTAAATAACAGGTCTATCGCCAGCATAACATTCGCATACATTTAACATAGTGCACTAAGGTAGTAGTTATTTATGCCGGCAACTGAGTTAACCTTTTTCATCATCATAATAATGACGTTTTTAGAATTAGTATATATGAAAATACAAAACAAATATTTAGTTGAAGGCCTTGTTTTTCTTAGTTATGTGCTCTTTGCCATGGCTTGGGTTGGCGGCGCTGCGAGCATGAATCAAATTATGTTATCAATGGAAGTAGATAGTTTAGCTTCGGCAAGTTTTATTAGTGGCTCAGTGACCATAGCAAAAATTGTCGGTACCTTTTTGGCGGCTTGGGTTTCCATAAAGTTCGGCATTAAATATGCTTTTTTCATTGCAGGGTTGTTAATTGCCATCGGATTGTTAACCCCTTTTGCACCTAATTATGAGCTGTTATTGATCAGTCGATTTTTAATGGGCTTAGGGGGTGCGTTAATGATCGTTTACTTTAATCCCATTGTAATGCATTGGTTTGCACCACATGAACGCGCAACGATTAATGGGTTTAATGCCGTTGCCTTTAATGTCGGTACCGCCGTCATTTTGTGGTCAATGACAGATATCAATGCAATATCAGGAAGCTGGCAAATAAGCCTTATTTTATTTTCACTGGC
This sequence comes from Colwellia sp., assembly GCA_013215655.1. Lineage (GTDB taxonomy): Bacteria > Pseudomonadota > Gammaproteobacteria > Enterobacterales > Alteromonadaceae > Colwellia_A. The sequence continues at coordinate 22,988 of JABSOX010000051.1, read as the reverse complement.
AAGTTTAGTACTGGCATTCATATGGTTATTCGTGAAGTTTGATGCGCCGGCCGCCAATAAAGACAATGTGGTTGCTGTTGAAGAGCATTATAGTTATAGCGATGGCATAAAAGATAAATTTAACTGGGTATATGCTTTTACCTATTCCGGTTTACTCGCTTTTTATATTTGTTTATTTACCTTCTTTCCAAAAGCGGGCATTAGCCAAAGTAAATGGGTGATTGGCTTTGGTATTATTGGTACCTTAGCCGGCATACTCTATAGCAAGAAAATACCGCAGCGCATTCCCGTTATTCGTTGGTCGGGCTTGATCATGATAGTGACCATTTATGGCCTTTCATTTAGCCAATCAGCAACGCTGCAAACATTATCAGCAATTGTATTAGGGTTTTTCATTTTCTTCCCTATTACCGCACTTGTTTCTATTCCCCATGAATTACCTAAAATGACCGGACAAAGAATAACAATTGTCTTTAGTTTGTTTTATTCAATTAGCTACCTGTGCTCGACGGTTATCTTATGGCTGTTTGGTAAAATGGTTGATATGAATGGCGGCGACTACAGCTATTCTCTGATGTTGATCACCTTGCTTAGTTCGACATTTTTCATTGGCAGTTTTTTCTTACCTGAAACAGCTAAAGCTAAGGAGCAGTTATGCGCGGCAACGTATCAGAAAACTTAAAACCTTTTTTAAATGATGTAAATACGGCTATTCGTGAGGCAAAGTTGCAAAAGGTTGAGTTTACACCAGACATTGTTAGAGCTAATTTAGAAAAGCTCTCTGTATTTATTGGCCAAGGGCCGGACTTACCGTTTGTTAGCAATAGTGCATTTGAACTTAACGACCGACAAATACCGGTGAGAATTTATCATCCTGCACCTACTGAGCACTTACCGGTAATATTGCATTTTCATGGCGGCGGGCATATGTGTGGCAGTATAGATTTATACGATACCATCAGCCGAAAAATTGCCAAACGTACCCATTGTATCGTTATCTGTGTGGAGTATCGCTTAGCACCTGAACATCCCTATCCTGCGGGTATAGACGATTGTCAGCATGCGTTGATTCACTATCAACAAGTATTAAAAAAGTTAAATTTTAATGACAAAATTTTTATTCTTGGCGACAGTGCTGGCGGAGCGATATGTACGACATTAACGATGAATAGTTTATCAAACCCTGACATTAGAATAGACAAACAGATACTCATCTACCCAAGTGTTGATTACACCATGTGTACCGATTCTATAGCCGAAAATGGCGAAGGTTTCTTATTAGAGCAAGGGCGAATTATTTGGTACTTTCAACAGTATTTTCAAACGGATAATTTACATAGTGAAACCGTTAGAAAAGCGTCTCCTTTATTGGGTCGGTTTTCTGCAGAAATGCCGGAGACTCTTATCATCACGGCAGGCTGTGACCCACTTAGAGATGAAGGAAATATATACCTAAAAACACTAAAATCTTCTGCTGTAAAAGTAACGCATTATCAGTTTGATGAGATGATCCATGCTTATATGTTGCTCGATAGTTTGGTCAAAGATGAATGTGATAAAACCTATCAAATGATCAGTGACTTTGTTGGCGACTGTTGATCCTAATAGGACCAATGGCATGCTCTTGTATTAACGTCATCTAAATAATGATTTGTTGATTCGTTGATTCGTGCCATCTTTGATCAGTTGCTGGTTAGCTTTATCTAATTGAGCAAGTAAATTTGATGGTGCTGATTTTTTACTAAAAGCAAACTATACAGGTCCACCTGCCACTTTATCGGGTTAAATATCGAACTCTTTATAATCGATATCATTTATAATCGAAACTATTTTGTTGCTGATAATAAAAATGCAATTTCCTCTCTAAAAATCAACAGCTTATTTTTTAACCTTGTTATCATTTGCGCTATATTTGAACTAATGATGATCTTATTTGAGCAGCCGAATTCATCTTTATACTACGAGCAAACGGAATTCCACATACTTAGAAGAACAATTTACCTTTTGCAATAATTCGTTGATAAATTCAGTATTTAGCCCCTGCCATTTATGCTCTGAATTTTTATAAGATAGGGGTTGATAAGGATATAAACGAACAGACAGTTGACATGCCTGCGCGTAAATTTTGAAAGATAGGAAATAAAAAATAAGCAACAAATTATAACGTTATGCAACATTGCGCATTTATTGCTTTGTTAAAATCTTGAGACTAATTAACAAAATAGACGTTTAAGAGCATCGATACAAAAATGTAGACAATAAATCTCCAGTTTTTGGTTGATTAAATGTATATATATCTTTAATAACGTTAATGTTTTAACGATTATTGTGCCGTCCACGCACCATCCATAGGTAATGCAGAACCTGTAATGGTACGAGCACTGTCGCTACAGAGAAAGAGAATAAAATCACCTATTTGACGAGGGTTCATCATTTCGGGCAGAGGCTGCTTTGCAGTAACCAAATTATATTGTGCTTGTTCAAAACTGATATTATCTTTTGTGGCAACATCTGATATCTGTTGTTTAATTAACGGCGTATCCACCCAACCAGGACAAATAGAATTTGCAGTAATACCTTGCTCTGCACACTCTAAAGCAACCACTTTAGTTAACCCAATAATGCCGTGTTTAGCCGCGCAATAGGCCGCTTTATTTACTGAAGCCACTAAACCATGAACGGAAGCGATGTTAATGATGCGTCCCCATTTGTTTTTTTTCATACTTGGTAAAGATTGTTGAATGGTATGAAACGAAGCACTTAAATTGATGGCAAGAATATCATTCCATTTTTGTGTAGGAAAACTATCAACTTTTTCAGTATATTGAATGCCGGCATTATTAATTAAAATGTCTATTGTGCCCATACATTCAATGGCACTAGCCATGAATAATACTATCGCGTTTTCGTCTCTTAAATCAGCATTATCAAAAAAGGTTTTTATTCCATACCTTTCACTAAACTCCTTTGCTAAATTTTGTCCATCGATATTACTCATCAAGCCATGTAAAACTAGATGAATACCCTGTTCGGCGAGAACATGTGCAGTCGCCAAACCAATACCACTTGTAGAACCTGTAATTAGGGCAACCTTACCTTCTAACATTCTGAAACCTTTTTAATAATGTATTATTTAATCTCCGCTACTGTATTAAAATTATTGTTATTTTTATCTAGCACCTTAGTACCAGAGCAACGCTTTATTCATCAAAGAGGAATTAAGAAACTTATTTCCTGGGTAATTATGGTGGATTTTGATATTACTGGGTTAGCTTATAAAAGTGCATTATTTCTTCATACTGGCTATTTTTAGTACAAAATCTCCGTATACTGTGTCCAATTTTTTTTATCAATTCTTTATTTTCCCATAAAACTTCACTTTAAAATTCCTAATTGATGAGTGTTATAGCGGTTGTTGTGGCTGTTTTTAAGCTAAAAAGCTAATTATATTGATAAAAATTGCAAATATCTGATAAAAGCTATTGCCTCAATAGGATTTCTTTCTTAGTATGTTGTCGGCTACTTAAAATAATCATCAAGGAAAAATAATAATGAATAAAGGTCAACTAATTGAAAAAATCGCTGAAGGCGCTGATATCTCTAAAGCTTCTGCTGGTCGTGCGTTAGAAAGCTTAATTTCATCAATTACAGCAGAACTTGCAAGTGGCGGCGACGTTGCTCTTGTTGGTTTTGGTACATATAAAGTAAATGACCGTGCAGCACGTGTAGGTCGTAACCCACAAACTGGTGCAGAAATTCAAATTGCAGCAGCTAAAGTTCCAACATTCAAAGCTGGTAAAGCATTAAAAGAAGCTTGTAACGCGTAATCTCGTAATGTAACAACGTTAAGCTTTATTACCAATAATATCTAAGCCGCATTTTGCGGCTTTTTTTTGTCCTATACTTATCTGCACTGTTAACTCATAAGTATAAATAATAACAATGACAAACATTATTTTTAAACAAAAAAACGATGAATATAAAACGATAGCAGCCACTAATGGCATTAGTTTAATGCTGTCAGCAGTGAAAAATGAAATAGATGGTATCAAAGCGATATGTGGCGGGAATTGCAGCTGTGCAACTTGTCATATAGTCATTGAGCCTGACTACAGGAATATTGTTGCCCCGCTAAAACCCTCCGAACAAATGCTGTTAAGTAGACAACGAAATAAAGAGCCCGGTTCTCGCCTTGCCTGCCAGATAACAGTTAATGAAAGACTCAATGGTATGAGAGTCGTGGTTAAATAAAATTCAGCTGTGTGACTGGTCTGTCAATATTTGTAAATAAACATTTCTGTTTATCCTTTCATCGTAAAATATTGGCCATTCAACTTAAAGTTTCAGTACATTTGTCTAAATTCTAGGATAATTAACAGAGCATCTATCTTAGAGTATATTTAATGAACCTTACCCGTTCAGCATTAAAAAACCCCGCGGCCATTATTGTTATTGTCGCTCTAGTAATGGTTTTTGGTTTAATCAGTGTTTTTAAATTACCCCTGCAACTAACCCCTGATATTGAACAACCACAAATCACCATTTCTTCAGGTTGGCGCAGTGCTGCACCATCTGAAATAGAATCTGTGATTATCGAGCCTATTGAAAATGTTGTTAAAAATACTCAAGGCGTTACGAATGTAACAACAAGTATTCAGCAAGGTTTTGGTAATATCACGCTAACCTTTGATGTTGGCGCTGACATGCAAAAAGCGATGTTAGATGTGATTAATAATCTCAATCAAGCGCCTCCTTTACCTTTAGATGCAATTGAACCTATCGTTTCAGCCGGTGGTGGCCGTGGCGGTCCAAATACAGCCTCTTTAATGATTAAAACATTACCGGGTAATGACGCAACGGACTTAGGTGAATATCAAAAATTATTTGAAGACGTTTTAAAACCTCGCTTTGCCCGTATCCCCGGTATGGGACAAGTCAATCTAGCTAGTAGTCGTCCTCGTGAACTACGCATTACTTTTGATCCACTCAGAGCTGCTTCTTTAGGCTTATCAATTAGTGATATTAGTTCAACAATTTCTCGTTCAAGTGATGTTTCGGGTGGCGTTGCCAATGTTGGACGAAGAAGGTATACGGTAAGATTTTCCGGTCAGTATAATATTGGCAATATAACCGAAATGATCATTGGTTATAGCGGTGAAAGAGCTATTTATTTAAAAGATATCGCTACTGTTGAAAATACGCTGGTAGATCGCTTTGCATTTAATCTACGTTCAGGACAACCTGCCTATTACTTTAGTGTCACTCGTCAAAACGACGCCAATACCGTTGCTCTTTTAGATGAAATTAACATCGCCATTAAAGAACTCAATGATGGTCCAATGAAAGAGGCAGGCTTAACCATAGACTTAAGTTTTGATTCATCGGTTCATATACGTAACGCATTAAACCTTGTACAAAATAACTTAGGGCTTGGTGTTGCTTTAGCGTTAATTATTTTATGGTTGTTTTTAAGAGGGATAAAAACAACGTTAATTATTGCCACGACTATCCCTATTTCATTACTGGTTTCTTTTATTGCTTTAAGTATTTTTGATCGCAGTTTAAATGTTATTTCTCTGGCCGGATTAGCTTTTTCTGTTGGCTTAGTACTCGATGCGGCCATCATAGTACAAGAAAATATTGTTAGATTAAAAAGCCTAGGGTTAGATAATAAAAAAGCGGTCATGAAAGGTACTTTAGAAGTAACAGGGGCACTATTTGCATCTACAGCCACCAGTGTCGCAATATTTTTACCTATCCTCTTTATGGCAGGCATTGAAGGACAATTATTCTCAGATTTAGCCTTAACACTATCTATCGCGGTTATCGCTTCATTTATTTCAGCGGTGACTATTTTACCTATTGCCAGTAAATTTATTTTAGCTGATGAACAAAATACAGATCCCTTCCACCACTATTGGGAAAGGTTAACCAGTTTGGTGATGAAACTCACTAATTCACCTTTTAAAAGAACGGGCTGGCTATCGGTATTACTTGGCGGTTCTTTGCTTATTACTATTCTATTCTTACCAAAAACTGATTTTATGCCAAGAGCACCAATAGATGGTTTTTTTATGAGTTTTGATATGCCGCCTGGAGGTAATGTAGATTTTGTCGAAAGTGAAATAGCACAGCTCTTTAAAGAGCGGTTAACGCCTTATTTATCAGGAGAAAAACAGCCTAAAGTAAAGAGTTATAACTTCTTTTCTGTTGGTACAAGTAATACCGGAGGCTTTATTTATGCTGACGATCCAACGCGTGTTCAAGAACTCATGGACGTAATGCGTACGCAAGTATTAGCAGACTTACCTGATACCAATGTTTACTTCTTTCGAGGCTCAATGATCAGGTTATCTGGCAGTGGTAACGGAAGAACCATAGATATTGATATTAAAGGCTCTGATATCGAGAATTTGATGAGCATTGCCCAAGTAGGTATTGACGAAATTAATGAAAATATGAAAGGTACTACGGCCTTCCCTATTCCAAGTTTACACTTAGCAGAGCCAGAGCTTAACTTAAAACCCAATGATCAACGCATAACACAAGCAGGATTAACCCGTCGTGACGTTGCTAATGCCATTAGAGCATTTACCAGTGGTTTATTTATCGGCGAATATTTTGATGGTAACTACCGTGTCAATGTGATTTTACGTGGTACAAAATGGAATACACCTGATGAATTAGCGGCCTTACCTATTTATTCGCCTCTTGCTGGAATACAAAACATTGGTGAATTAACGACCATCACTCGTACTGCAGGTCCCACTCAACTCAGGCGAGTTGATGGTAAAAGAACAATAACGATTCAAATAACTCCACCTGCAGATATGTCTCTTGAAGAGGCATTACAAGTATTAAACGAAAAAGTATTACCAAGTATGCTAGAAAATAAAACGGGTGATGCTTCTATTTTACTCAGCGGTAATGCAAATAAAATGGCATCGGCCATAACAGATATGATCACCAACTTTGTCTTAGCATTGCTTATTTTATTCCTATTAATGACAGCACTGTTTAAATCTGCCAAGGATAGTTTATTAGTATTATTAGTGATGCCATTGGCTGTGGCCGGAGGTGTAATAGGTTTAAACTTCTTAAATCTATTCACTTTTCAATCACTAGACTTGCTAACTATGATTGGCTTTATTATCTTGCTTGGTTTAGTGGTAAATAACGCAATTTTACTTGTTGACCAAACACGTCAAGCAGAAAAAGAAGGTTTATCAAGACGCAATGCGGTAGCACAAGCGATACGTATTCGCGCTAGGCCTGTCTACATGAGTACCTTAACCAGTTTATTTGGCATGTTACCGCTAATGTTAATGCCCGGCGTCGGTAGTGAAATTTACCGCGGTCTTGCCACCGTCATTGTTGGTGGCATGAGTATTAGTGCCACTTTCACTTTAGTGCTATTTCCAAGCCTGTTACGCTATGGTGAAAAACGCATAACAAGCCCGCAAGACAATAATATCGCCCTAATAAAAGCTAAACAGCCTAAACAAGAAGCTCAAGCGAACATTCGCTAGGAGAAAAATATGAAACATAATTCGATAAAACAGTTAGCGCAGTTACCAATAATAAAGTCTCTCGGCTTTAGTGCTGCTTTACTTCTTGCTACAACAGCAACTAACGCTGCCGAAATTCCAGCAAAACCCGTAAAAGTTGATACCGTTATTGAAATGACAATCAATGCGACCAATGAACTAAATGGTACAGTGCATAGCCGAGCACATATTCCAATGACAGCAGGCGTTGATGGTCGTTTGGCTTGGCTTGCAGAGCCCGGTGATTATGTCCACCAAGGTGATGTCATTATAAAAATGGATTTATTACCATTACAATTAAAACAAGCCGAACAAAAATCTCAAATTAAACGTGAGAACATTAATTTAGCTTATTATAAAAACGAATTGGTACGCTTGGAAAAATTACGGGTGACTAATTCAACATCACAATTTACCTTAGATCAAACGCGGTCTAAATATGAATTGGCACAAACGGATTTAGAAATAGCGCAACTTAAATTGAGGCAAGTAGAAGAACAATTATCAAAAGCGACAATAAAAGCACCTTTTGATGGTGTGATCACACAAAGGTATGTTCGTGCTGGCACTGACGTTAATCGTAGCGCACCATTGCTTAAGTTATTAGATACAGAACAATTAGAAGTGAGATTATTTGTTCCAATTAAGTATTTAGCACATATTCGAAAAGGTGAGGAACTAGATTTAAAAGCTAATGGGCAAAAAATTTCAGCTCCAGTTAAAGTTAAAATACCTAGTGCCGACCCACGTTCTCAAACGTTTGAGGTGAGATTAACCATTCCTGAACATTTAAATGAGTCATGGGCAGCAGGTCAATTAGTACGAGTGACTATTCCAGTACAAGCATCAACTCCTACATTAACGGTGAGTAGAGATGCATTAATTTTGCGTAAAGATGGCGTATACGTAGTAAAAGTTGATACGGAAAATACAGTACATCGCTTACCTGTCGTCGTAGGAAAAGGAACCGTTGATCGTGTTTCAATTCAAGGAAACTTACAACATGGTGACCAAGTAGCGATTCGTGGTGCAGAACGATTAAAAGACGGAGAAAAGGTTAAAATCCAATAGAATTGTATAGTACATAATTCCACCACTTTACACTTTTTTAGAGATTGATGATGACATCAACCTTTAAAAATCATCATAAAAACAAATAAAAAGCAAAATTGTGCACGGAATAGTTTGGACAATGATGCCACTTTAGTTAAAATCACCTTAATCGTTAATTTATTCCGGTATCTTATGCACGCAATCTTTGAATATATTCCCCTAGTTATTTTTTATGTTTTTTGGAAGTTTGGCGATATATATTGGGCGACAGGCTCTCTTATTGTCACCTCGGCATTACAAATTCTCTATTACGTTATTCAAAAAAAGCCTGTTCCAACAAGAAACTGGGTGTTTTTTGGTCTTATCGCAATATTTGGTGGTTTAACAATATTCATGCATGACGATGTTTTTCTTAAATGGAAAGTAACGATAATTAATGAATTTTTTGCCCTTGCCTTACTTGTTAGTCATTATGTTTTTAAGAAAAACATCATCAAACAATTCTTAGGCGAATCACTTACCCTACCTGAAAATATATGGACAAGGTTAAACTTTGCCTGGGCAATGTTTTTTGCATTATGCGGTTTATTAAATTTTTATATCGCTTTTAATTTTGAACAAGAAACTTGGGTTAACTTCAAAGTATTTGGTTTAACTGGACTAACTTTTGTCTTTGCTATTGGCTCTGTTTTATCTTTATATAAATATATGCCTCATGATGATGATGATGATAAAAATGAAGCAAATAATCAAATCAATAGTAGTAAATAATAGCCTGATAACTGTTCTATACTTTATCAAGTCAGTCAGTAACAGTGTGTGAATAAAAGAATAAACGGAATTAAAGATGTATTACCTTATATATAGTGAAGATGTTGAAAATAGTTTATCGTTACGCTTATCTGTTCGAGAACAGCATATAGAGCGATTACAACAATTACAAAATGAAGGTCGATTACTTGTTGCAGGACCGTGTCCAGCAATAGACAGTGAAAACCCAGGTGAAGCAGGTTTTACAGGTTCATTAATTATTGCCGAATTTACTAGCTTAGATGCAGCAAAGTTATGGGCAGACAGTGATCCATACATTACCGCAGGTGTTTATCAAAAAGTAACAGTAAAACCTTATAAAAAAGTTCTTCCAGCATAAGACTATTAATGAATTTTAGAATGAAAAAAATTGCGTTCAATAAAACATTTTTCGCCATACTCGTGCCTCTCATTTTCGTGAAAAATGCTTATGCAGCCAAAATAGTGGAAGTATGTGAACAAAAAGAGCAATCACATGTTGCTCTTTCTCAATGTTTGGATCGAAAAATAGATGCAATCGACAGAGAACTACAAACGTGGGTTAATAATCAAATTTTTGTATTAGAAGAATTTGCATTAACAACAGGCAGACGCTCATCACTTGAAATGTTTAGACGTTCACAAAGAAACTTTACGACTTACAGAGAAAATAATTGCCGCTGGCAATACCTCTTTATATCCCCAAATATTGACGCTGCTCCCGCCTATAAAAAATGCCATATATTATTAACCAGAGATAGGATCAACGAGTTAAGTAAGATTAACAATGCTAATTAAAATTTACGTAATATCAATCCGCTTAATTAAATTAATAAGATTATACCTTTTACTGAATATAAGCTTATAAACAAGAATATATATCGGTAAAGCTAGCAGGATAATCAATAGTGCGATTACTGCAAAAAGATCAGGTGCTTTCATCAAAGTACTCATTAAAGAGTCTTCATAATAAAAAAACCATTGATGATCATCAGGAAATACTACCGTGTGCAAATAGTAAAATATGCGAGTAAATCCCAATATACTAAAACCTAAAACCAAAAATAGAGTAAATGAACAGAGCAGCCATTTTTTAGATTGAGTAGATATTGATTGTTTTTGAAAGTAAAAATAAAATAAGAATAATACCAATAGAATATTATTAATGAGCCAAAGTCTGCTTAAATCATCAACAAGTATGCTGACATCTTCTAAATGCAATACTTCAGCATTTGTTAATAATAGCTTTTCCTTTTCGCTGTTATTGCGATAAGTTATCTCAGCTAAGCCCTTTCCTGAATGATTAATACTCTCAACAATCTCTTTGAACAAACTCACATGCTGTTGTGTCTTCGTTTCGACAAAATCTTTTCTCTCAAAGCGATTTAGAGTAGCATATTTTTCAATAGTTTTATCTATCGACAGTGCTGAATAAATTTGTTGATAACCAAAGTTTATAAAAACATTTAACTTCCAACTTATTCCTAGCGTAAATATACACAAAGAAAAGCAACACAATAGCCAGAGCGTTAATTGAGTAACATGTTTAACCATAACAATAAATTATCCAAAAAAGGTATAAGTCATTGTACGCATTTATATTTAAAGTACGTGATTAAAATGAGTATTTATTTAAATGTTTTCTTTGTATTAAAAATATAAAAAGAGAAATATTATATTTTAACACCAACTTGAATAACTGCTTTTAGCATATTGATTTCTTCATTGATATCTTTTAATGCTTGACTCAAACGTCGTAGTGAATCCCCTGAACAATCATCATCTTGAATTAGGTTTTGTAAATCGTCTAATGAGCTTTTTACCTGACTCACATTAAAAGTATTATTTTTATTATTTTCCATTATATATCCATACGGTTTTAATTATATTTATACGCATTAGCGTAACAATATAGTTCAGTATTCATAAATTACCAATTAGTTGAATAAAATGCTTGATTAACAACCAAAACACCTATACTGTACATACATACAGTTAATTGGAGTTTCTTTATATGAACTTAATAAATAGCAATACATTCAACAATTTAAGCACAGTAAAAATGATTGATTCATCCATTGAACATCAATGGCTAGATATCAAAGAGCAAATGAATGACTTTGAGCTAAGCCAGCAATACATTGATATTTGTCAAAAACATAGTCTTGAAAACAAATGGATATTGGTATTAACCCCCAAAACTAACTCGTTAGAACAACTAAACAGTAGTACTCATATTGATACTTCAAAAGTATTACAAGTAAATACAAATAAAGTAAAAATTAATATAAAAAATGTAAAGACCGCATTAAGTAAAGGAAATTGCGCAGCCGTTATTTTATGTAATGCAAACCTTAAGAAAAGTGAATTAAAGAAGCTAACCACTTATGCACAACAAGGAAAAACTCAATGCATCGTATTAAATAATAAAACACTTCATTAATACTTGGGCTAGTTGTAAATTATCGTTACAATAATTCTAAATAAATAGAATATAAGTATTGATATGTCGTTATGTCCATGCGGCTCTAATATAGAATTTTCAACCTGTTGTTTGCCAATCATAAATGGTGATGTAAAAGCTAGTTCACCCGAACAACTTATGCGTTCAAGATATAGTGCTTATGCTAAAAAAATTAGCCGGTACATATTCGACAGTTACGAAAAAATAAGTAAAAAAGAGCAATCACTCGATGATATATGCTCGTGGGCTAATGAAACTCAATGGCTTAGTTTAATCATTAATCACACCAGTTCCTTTGAACAAGACTACTCACCAAGCCACCCTTTGCCTACAGTCGACTTTACTGCCTTTTACCGTCATGAAAAGCGCTTCTTTAGAATGCGTGAAAATTCTCGATTTGTATTGGAAGATCTACATTGGCGATATGTGGATGCTGATACTGCAGAGCACATTGAATTACCAACACCCAGTCGTAATGACCTATGTATCTGTCAAAGTGGCAAAAAATTTAAACGTTGTTGTGCCAACAAATAGATAAAGTGACAACTAAGTCTAAGCAAAGGTATTATGCTGTAGCAAATAATGGTGATTTTACAATTGTTTCTTGAATGGTGTTTAACCAAGCTTTTGCATTAAACGCTAACCGTTGCTGCTCTTTTGGTGATGACTTATCTTGCTTATATTGTTGTTGGCAATATAAAGAGGTATTGGCAATAACATCATGTGTAATATGCAAAACATCATCTCTAAAAGCTAAAGGGATTGGAGTGATCGCATTACTTAAATGAAGATCTGCTAACCTTTGTTCAACAATCAAGTTTGCTTGATTAAAGTCACTGATCTTTTCTAATTGAGTTAATGCTAATGGCTCTACTGGTGGTAAATTAAATTCTTTCCTTAGCGTATCATCCGTAGTAACAATTTCAGCTTGCTCTGTTTTTGGTACTAAAAACTGACTATGTGACCTAACATCATCAGCAAGCATCGCTAACATCAAAGAAAAATCAGATCTTCTTTTATTATGCACACACTCATTAAGCTGCTCGCCCAGCTGTAATTCATGCACAAGGATGTTATTTTCTACGTCACTAAGAACCAAATTAGGCTAGCTCAATTATTCACACTAATTAGTTATCGGCACCTATTAAAAAAAATGTAGTAAAATATCGATAATATTTACCTTATATTTTTATGCTTAAATTTTGTGCTAACAAATTAAAATATAATGTAAATATTCTTTTTAAGGAAAATATCTTTGGGTGGATTCTTTTTACACTAAGGAAGTTAAGTGACAAATAATTCTCTAATTCAAATAGCAGATAAATCTGATAAAAAAATAATTAAGCAGTTTTATAGATTACAGCATTATTCAGCAAGTTATATGGGATTTGATACCGTTTATTTTATCAAACATAACGATATAATCATCGCTTCAGTTATAATTTCACAATTAAATAAGTGCAATTCGCAACATATTTTACATGCTTTAGTTGTCGACAAGCAGTACCAAAATTGTGGATTAGCTACACAGCTGCTTAACTATCATCATATTCATGCACAGCAAATTATTTGTTTTGCTGTAAAAGAATTAAGTATGCTTTATATAAATGCAAATTATTATCTTGCTAGTTCAAAACAGCTAAATGAAACGAATTTGTTACGTTATCAACAATATCAAAAATCAAAACCTAACTTACAGGTATTTATCAAACGTCTATAACATGCTAAAAATACGTAAGTCTTTAAAACAATATCTTGTATAAGAAGAATAATATCTATGGATTACCAATCAGCCGTTCTGGCAACTTTAGTTGTTTATAAAATAATATTAATCGCCATTGGTGTATGGAGCAATAAGCGTACTTCGAGTACCGATGATTACTTTATTGGTGGTCGTAGTTTAGGTCCTTGGGTAGCAGCAATTAGTGCCGCTGCTAGTGCTTCATCAGCATGGTCGTTACTTGGCATGAGTGGCGCGGCCTATATGTTAGGATTATCAGCCTTTTGGATAGTGCCTTCGGTGATATTGGGTTATAGCTTTAATTGGCTATGGTTAGCTCCTCGTATTCAGCGCAAGGCAAATGAATATAAAAGTGTCACGTTAAGTGAATTTATCGCTCACGATAGTAAACACCATGCAAAAAATATTTTATGGTTATGTTCAATTTGTATTGTTGTCTCATTTTCCTTTTATATTGCGGCTCAATTTCAAGCAGCAGGAAATATGTTTTCTGATACTTTTGGCATGGGTAATAGCGCAAGTATTATTTTAGGCACGACAATTATATTAATATATACCCTACTTGGGGGATTCTGGGCAGTAAGTATTACCGACACACTTCAGGGAATGTTAATGGTAGTTATGGCAATCATGCTGCCCATTGCAGGAGTTATGGCTGTTGGTGGTCCTTTAGAGCTGTGGGACAAAATGCAAATAGCGTTTACAGGCCCGCAGCTACTTTGGTTTGGAGAATATTCTGGCATTTATGCTATTGCTTTTATTTTAGGTACTCTGGGCATAGGTTTAGGCAACCCAGGACAACCACATGTTGTTAATCGTTTAATGGCACTGCGCGATAAAAAAGCAGTACAACAAGGGAAATACATTGGTATAGGTTGGTCAGTAATTATCTTTTCTAGCATGTTAATTGTTGGTTGGTGTGCAAAAGTTTTAATTGACCCTGTTGCTAATGGAGAACAAGCGCTTGTTGCTTTAGCTCAACAAGTTTTTCATCCGGTACTTGCAGGTATTGTTGTCGCAGCGACACTTTCTGCCATTATGTCAACAGCAGATAGCCAGTTGTTAGTGGCAGCATCAGCTATTTCCTATGATATTAGCTCATTAGAATCCAAGAAAAGCTTAACACTTTCTCGTCTAACGGTAACTGCGATGTGTATTATTGCGATGTTAATCGCAATTTACGCACCAGAAGATATTTTTTCCCGGGTTTTATTTGCATGGAATGCCCTTGGTGCAGCATTTGGACCCGTTGTTATAGTAAAACTTGCTAGTAGACATATTCATGGCGGAGCGATTTTAGCCGCAATTATAAGTGGTTTTGGCCTCACGGTCTTATTCAGTTTATTGCCTGCTTTACCAGGGGATCTACTAGAAAGGGTTGTACCTTTTGTGATAGCAATGACCATTGCTTGGTTTGGTAGCTATAAGGTTAAAAATAACATTTAACATTTAACATTAATGAAATAAGTACAAATAAAGAGTACATGGATGTACTTTATTAAAGTTCAAATAAACCAGATTACCTTTCCCAAAACTTAAAGCTATTTTTTCCACTCATTTTGACTTTATACATCGCTTGATCAGCATGGTCAAAAACGTCATCAAAAAGTAACTCTCGATCACTAAAACTACAAATACCGATACTTAAACCTATATTGAACGATTTATTATCAAGTGTAATAGGTTTTGAAAAAGCATTAATTAACGTCTGAGCTAGTTGTGTTAAAAAGTCTTCATCTGATGAGTCGCACAGCATGACAAACTCATCACCACCAAATCGCGATATACTGGTTGTTCGTGGTGAGTACATTTTCAATTTTTGTGCAACATTTAATAGTACTTTATCACCGATTTTATGACCAAAAATATCATTAATCTTTTTAAAATCATCAAGGTCAATGAATAAAAATGCCCCTCCTTGATAATGAATTGAAGCAATTAAGTTATCAAAAGCTTGTTTTAATGCTTTTCTATTTAATAGATTTGTAAGAGGATCTAGGTTTGCGTATTTTGATAGAGATAATTCATACTGCTTTTCAGCCGTAATATCAATGTGAGTGCCCATTATTCGTATAGGGTTTTGTTGTTCATCAAACTCTATGACTCGACCTCGGTCAGAAACCCAACGATGACTACCATCTTTGTGCATCATTCGATAAACCGTTTTGTATGATGCTGATTTTCCCGATAAATGATTTTTTAGTGCTGTAACAGCCATGTCTTTATCATCTGGGTGCAAGTTACTTTTCCAAGACTCTACCGTAGCCTCAAGCTCATTTAATCTATAACCGCACATACTACCAAAAGATTGATCATAAATTTTGATCTTACCTGTTGGAATATGCTGTTCCCAAACATACAACCCTGTATCATCGAGCGCAGCTGAAAGCTTTTCCTCTAATAACTTATTAGCAAAATTCAAACGTATATTTTCTTGTTTCAATTTTTCAAATTGTTTTACAAGTTCAGCGTTAGATAGGTCAGTAATTTTCATTTTAATTATTAATGCAACCTGCAGTATTCATACATATGTACAACAAACATTACTGTAACATAAAATAAAATTTAACAAGTCATTTGTTTTTTAATGATTTTCAATATATTAAAACCACTTTAAAAAATCAAATATTCTAAGTAATAATTTAACTAAAAGCCTTTTCTAATGAAGAGATTAACTAATTAATATTTTCAATCGACTAAAGATAAAATTCCCGTTAATATGAATATTATAAAACTAATAATTAATACAATTAAAAGATGTGAAGTGAAATTAAACCATTTCTATATATTATGCATTATTCCACTATTAAGTTTTTGCATTAGTGCATTTGCCGAAGAATTAACCGTGGTATATCCAGAAGTAAAAGCCCCGTACGATAAAATTTTTCAGCAAATTACTCACGGAATTCAAAGTGAATTTAATGGCAAAGTTCATCATATACAACTACCGCGAAAATTTGATGCAAAAAAGCAAGCCAATAAAATATTAACAAATAAAGTTATCGCATTAGGTAAACGTGGTATGCGCATAGCTAAGCAACTCTATAATGAACAACCCGTTGTTGTTGGTGCATTACCAATAAAACCTAATGGTATTTCGGGGGTAAGTTTAATGGCAGATCCCAATATTCTCTTTGACTCTCTACATGAGTTGGCGCCTGAAGTAACAACGATAACGGTGCTATACAGTCCAGCGTCTGAATGGATAATTGAGGAAGCACAAGCTAAAGCAAAAGCAAAAGGCTTAATGTTAAATCATATCGCCGTTAATGATATAAAATCAGCGGTAATTGCATATAACAATATATTTGAAGGTTCTAATTTAGAAAAAATGGCTATCTGGTTACCACTTGATCCCATCACCGCAAATGAGAAAATTATTGTGCCAACCATTTTAGAAAAAGCATGGGAAAATAAAATGGTGGTATTTTCCAGTAAACCCACTCATGCAAAACGTGGCGCCCTATTTTCAGCTCTGCCTGACAATGAAATTTTAGGGCAACAACTTGCACGACTTATTAATAACGTAGACTATAAATCGAGACCATCAACCGTTAAAACTTTAGAAAAAATTAAATTAGCGGTTAACTTAAGAACAGCCGCACATTTAGGCTTTGATTATAATTCAAATGAGCGTTCAGGGTTTGCGCTTACCTTCCCAAATTAATAACACCATTAATTATGTCTATTAACTTTCTACAAAACTCAAATAAAAGCATCAAAAATCAAGTCATTCACTTTATGATCATTGGCATTACATTAATGACCATTATCATTAGTGTTGTCACCGCTATAGGGGTGAATTTACAATCTCAACAACTGATGTTAAAGAATGCTTACCAGATCACCGAAGTCCTAGCAAAACAGGCGGTATTTTCAATTTTATCTGGCTCAGAGCAAAATGCACAAGAAGCAATGAATCAAGTACAAGGTTTTCAGTCTGTTGTTGCAGCTCAATTATTATTAGACAATCATCATAGCTTTCTTGTTATGGGTAATTACCCTACCGACATAATAATTAACAAGTTAGAAATAGAAACTACGCAAGTCATCAAAGAAACAAGTGATTATTGGTTGATCAAAACACCAATAAAAGAATCTCCACAATCAACTCCCAGTGAAGAAGACGAATTTGAACTTGATGTTGAAAATATCGATGAAAAAATTATTGGTTACGCCGAGGTTATTTACAGTAAAGACAAGCTAAGAGAAGCTCAAACACAGGTCGCAACACTTATTGCTATTGTTGGTATATTATCCGTTAGTATTCTTAGCATTATTCTTCGTTATGGTCTATTAAGGTTATTTAGACCACTAGGTATGATCGCTAATATCATGCAACAATCTCGAAATACAGGAGAACACTTACTAGCCAAAGTAAGTGGTGCAAAAGAAATCCACGATATTGCTAGCGCTTACAACAACATGATGACCGTATTAAAACAACAAGAATACGATTTAATTACCCATAGAGATCAGCTTGAAGCTGAAGTAGATATTCGTACTAAAGAGCTGGTACAAGCACGTGATAATGCGCTGGTTGCAAGTCAACATAAGTCTGAATTTATGGCAAATATGAGCCATGAATTACGAACCCCTATACAGTCTATTATTGGTTATGGTGAACTGGTTGTTGAAGAGCTTGAGCTTGAAGGTAATTTTGAACTTATTGATGATATGGATAAAATATCTAAGAATTCACAACGCTTATTGAACATGATTAATGATTTGCTCGATCTTGCAAAAATTGAGGCGGGTAAGCTCAATATAGTACAAAGTGAAATTTTAGTTGAAGAGCTGGTCATCAACTTACTTGATACCATTGGTCCCTTAGCACAGAAAAATAAGAACACCTTTAAGATAAATCAAAACTGTACTTTATCGCAAATCACCAATGATAAGGAAAAATTAGAACAGTTACTTTTGAACTTATTAAGCAATGCTTGTAAATTTACAAATAATGGTCAGATAACCTTATCCATCAGTAATGACGATACCCACATATATTTTGAAATACAAGATACCGGTATAGGCTTATCAAAAGAGCAACAAAGTTATATTTTTGACGAATTTAGGCAAGTTGAGTCAAGTCATTCACGTAGATACAGTGGCACAGGGCTGGGTTTAGCAATTTCACAACGTTTTGTCGAATTAATGAAGGGTATGATCACCGTTAAAAGTGAGTTGAATAAAGGAGCTACATTTACAGTTTCACTCCCTATAGATTTAGAGAAACCAAGTTTTTTCTTTTCCGTCATTTAAAATTCACTTTTACTTATTTACTTTGATATAAGACGATATAAAACTCTTCATTCTTAAAAAGAGTAATCTATCATGCCATAAACGATTCGGCCTTCCATTGGTAAATCATCGACAATACGACCATCAGTACCCTCATAATATTCTCTATTAAATAAGTTTTTAGCCGCTAGCTTAATGTTTAGGCTATTGGAGATATTATAAATAGCAGTTAAGTTAACGAGTGTAATATCACCTAGCTCGCCACGAGAATCACCGATGCTTCTTTTGCGATCCATAATGTGATTAAGCTGCGTAGAAACTTTAAAATTATCAGTGAATTTAATTCGTAAATCAGTATAAAATTGTTTTTTTGGAATGTTCGCAATAGCGACACCTGAGATACCATCTTCTACGTCTTGATAGGAATAACTGGCGTTCCAAGAGATATCGCGACTTATTTGCAAGTCGAACTCAACTTCAAGTCCCTTGCCATTTTGACGTCGAGCATTTTGAGACGTTTTTGTAGTTGCCGGAGTGGCATCAGGAATTCGAATAATTAAGTCAGACGCCTTATAGTTAAAAATATTAACAACTAATTTACTTTCTGTTGTCGGCCGATAATCAATGACAAATTCATAAGTATCTATTTCTTCTGGGTTAAGATTTGGATTACCAAGTGTACTGGGGTTATTAATCGCAGATAAATCAATAAAACTGGGAGCTCTAAAGGCCGAGCCATACAATAACTTAGTCGTAATATTATGGTTAGTTTGCCACACCAAGGCTACTCTTGGGTTAACGGTATTACCAAAATCTGAATAATTATCAAATCGCAGACCTGCCGTTAACATTAAATCATTAGTTATTTGCCACTCATCTTGAATTGATAAGTATTTTACAGTGCGTTTTTGATCTTTAATATAGATATCGTCGCTACCAGTAACATCAATCAAATTACCACTGACCTCACCGTTAAAATTATTACCATTTAAAATACCTGGACCAAAATTCTTAAATTCTTTAGCTGTTAACTGACTATCAATCCAACCCAATCCTAATCGAAAAACATGGTTATCTATACCATCATAAGTACCTATAAAGTTTAAACGTGTTTCATCTAATGAAGGAATAGGATTACCTATAGCCCCTTGAGTAAATGTTACCAGCCCTCCCCCAGCAACTTCAGGTAAATTAGGCGTAAATAAGTTTCCATCATCCCCAATTGGTAGTATTGACCCCGCGGGAAACAAAACTAAATAACTATCAGCTTCGATAGTGTAGTAAGAAACATTAGCTTCTACATACCAGTGTTTATCATAGTGGTTCTGATAAGATAGTTTAGTTAAATAGCTCTCTGCGTTTTCTTCACCAACATGGTCCAATGTTTGTACAGCGCCAACACTACTACCGCCATTATTCAAACCCCAATACCAACTGTCTAATGACCAATTGTCCATCTCAACATCGAGATGAATATCAGTAACATCTAATTGGCTTGCTAAATAGCTTGGAGCAAGTGAAGCTGAAGTTCCAAATAATCCATCAAATGTTGATTGTAGATCGGAGTTCACTATTCTATTTTTATCACCATCCGTTTTGTATTTTGACAATGATAGACCCGCTTTAAAGGTATCTCCAACCCAGTTAATATTTGCCCACAATTCTGAAGACGAAAAATCACCTATGGTTATCCCCGCATTTACAGAAGATTTAGAACTCGCTTTTTTGGTAATGATATTGATGACGCCACTATAAGCATCAGCTCCATAAACAGCAGATCCCGGCCCTCGAATAATTTCAATACGTTCTACATTATGCAAGGAATACCTAAAGTTATAAGTTAATCCGGCGCTCGTTGGATGCTTAAACTCAGTGCCGTTCATTAAAATAAGAAGCTGAGGATTAGAACCGGTATTTATTCCTCGCACAGAAAATATGGGAGTAGTTCTACCTTGAGGAGACGGCATAACATGTAAGCCGGGTACTTTTTCTAAAACCTCACTTAAATACACAGCTCCCATTTCATTAATATCTTGTGCGGTTATTACAGATGCGACAGAAGGTAATAAATGAAATTGTTTTTTAGTACCTGTAGCAATTTCAACCATTTCCTCACTACCATAAAAATCATCAAAATAATCGTCTTCATTAGTTTCAATTTCTTCGGCATCGGCAAAACTACTCAAAACACAAAGTACGGCAAGTGAAAGCATTTTTAGTTGCATATAATGTGACCTTTAAAAGGTTTGTTTAGTATTTTAT
Source organism: Colwellia sp. (assembly GCA_013215655.1). Lineage (GTDB taxonomy): Bacteria > Pseudomonadota > Gammaproteobacteria > Enterobacterales > Alteromonadaceae > Colwellia_A. The sequence goes on along the minus strand of JABSOX010000051.1, from coordinate 1,891 downwards.
GAATCATTCTATTTATTAAGATTAGCTTTATCTGTAACCATTAACTTGTGTAGTACGTTCAGCTAAATTGTGTTTATTTGCATAAAGAAAATTCTTTTAATTTGCTACTAATTATTTAGTACAACTCATTAAAATTGATACCTTAATTCACCATATGCAGTCCTACCAGACAAAGGTAAATCATTAGGTAAATTAACGGCAGTACCATTATTGAATGATGGTTCACGGGCATCATGATTAAAAAGATTTCTAACCATAAAAGAAATCTCTAAAGGAAGGTTATTAGGTTGCCAACGAACGATAGCATCGGTAATAACATAGTCATCTATATCCGAACGTAAATCAGCACTTTGTCGTTGTCGTCCTCGAATCCAATGACCCTTAATGTTGGCATGCATAACATCCGATACTTTCCAGTCAAGCTGAACATAAAATTGGCTATTAGCTACATACGGCACATCCTGATCGGTTTGATTATTCGTCGCTTTAGACCAAGATGCGTTACTTGCCAATTTAACCGATTTACTCATTTGCCAATTTAGCTCTATCTCAGCCCCATACCCTACTTGTTTACCAAAATTTTGCGCCGTACTAGTGGTTTCTCCTTCATCGGGTACATACTGAATAATATCACTCCATTTATAGTCATAAAAACTCAAAATAGCGCCGAAGCCAGACTGTGGATGATAGTCAAACGCCAGCTCTACGGTTTCCATGCTTTCAGGGTTAAGAGCAGGATTACCTAGAGCAACAGGATTGTTGATATTACCTGTGTCGGCAAAAGATGGCGCTCTAAATGCTCGACCATAGAGCAACTTAGTCGATAGATTAAGTGATGTTGACCACACTAACGCCAACCTTGGATTGAACGTGCTGCCAAAGTCTGAATAGTTATCAAAACGAAGACCCGCGGTTAATTCCCAATCATTGGCGAAATTCCAAACATCTTGAATAAACGCAAAATGATCTATCCGATCTGTTTCTCGTAAAAATACATATGGTGTATCCGATACGTCAACGACAGGTCCACTTGGATCAATTGGGTTACCTTCAGGTCCTAAGCCAAAGTTTTTAGTCTCCTTAACTTTGTACATATCCCCTTTATGATATCCAATTCCCATACGAATAATATGATTGTATTGCCCCGTATAAAGTCCAGTAATATTGAAGCGTGTATGACGTTCCCATACTTCAGGATTACCAATAAAGCCATTAGGAAATGCACCTCCAAAAGCACCAACAGGAAATATTGTATATTGGTCGATCTCTTGACTGGTATCAAAATAACTTGCCTGCACATCTATTTGCCATTGCTCCGTGAGCTGACTTTTATAATTTACATCGATATTTCGTCTTTGACTCGATTTATCTGCATCAGGGTCGAGTGCACCAGCTAAGCCAGCACCTAAACCCAAATTATCTCGTTTTTGCAAGCCTGCATGTATTGTCCAATCAAAATAATTTATTTCTCCACGAAAATCGATATTTTCGGTGCCTAGACTTAAAGAACCTGGAGCTAATGAAGCATTAGTGCCGAATTGACTGTCATAGCGAGTCTGTGCATCCGCTTCAATTATTTTATCTGAACCTTCTGTCTGGTGATATTCCAAAACAGCTGAATATTTAAGGTCACCATCATTATTGGCCACTGATAGCCAAAAATCTTGTGTGGAATGACTACCCGCTCGTAAGGACATTTCATTTTTATTAATATCCTTCGAGTTTTTAGTGATTATGTTAATGACACCTGAAAATGCGTCAGCACCAAATACTGCAGAACCTGGTCCGCGTATCACTTCAATACGCGCTATCGCTTCAACAGGCATCCCTCCCCAGTTCTGGTTACGGTTACCTAGAAATGAATTGGTTATAGGAATACCATTTATTAACA
>JABSOX010000050.1:15758-42079 GCA_013215655.1 Colwellia sp. | reverse complement strand
AAGTTACATTCCTCGCGCCGCGATCAGGATGCGCTTAAGTGAACAAAATTCGAACTCGAAAGATCAACAGACCCTAAATTAATGAATAATTTCATGTATAAATGGAGTCTATTTATGTTAAATCAAGTCCAGAATAACGTATTACTCGTGATTCAACGCCCTGTCGCCAGACATTAGCGGTCGTCGCAATGCTTAAGTGTTTTTTCGCTCTTGTTATGCCGGTATACAATAATTCTCGTGATAACAAACGATTATCTTTTTGATTAGGTAATATCAAAGCGACATGTTCAAACTCACTGCCTTGCGTTTTATGAATGGTCATTGCATAAACTGTTTCAAACTGCGGCAGCCGCGATGGCATAATCCATTTATATTGCTGTTCAACATCTTCAAAAACTGCCATAAGATGCCCTGCGTCATTACGCCAAATAATACCGATATCACCATTATAAAGTCCAAGGCGGTAATCATTTTCATTTATCATGATCGGTTGCGCATGATAAAGAGCATTGGTTTGTGTCCTATTTAGCTGAGCAAAGAGTATTGATTGAATTTGTTCATTAACGTGCGCAACACCCTGTTCTCCTTGTCGAGTTGCACATAGCACTCTAAATTTTGATAATAAAGGAAATGCTTGCTCAATATGTTCGCAGCTAAATAAAGGTTGATAGTATTGTTCAACGAGCGGTGCAAGCCATGCCGATGAACTTCCCGTAAGTAAAGTTAGTTGTGAGGTCTCTTTAGCTTCTTTAAGCAACTGCCAACTTATTCTAGTATCACCATCGATAACAGCACTGGCAATCTTACCGATACCGCCTGAGCCATCAAACCGTCTACTTTTCATTAAAAAGGTTACATGATCTGCACCCTGCTCATTGTTATATTTGTCATTCTTACTTTTTTTAGCACGTTGGTCTTTGGTAAATTTTGTCTCTGTAACGATAGATAGGTAATCAATATTTTCTTTGCTGTAACCCATGTGTGGTCTCGGTGCTAAATCAGCTAATACGCTTCCCGCTGATACCGAAGGCAATTGATCCGCATCCCCTAATAAAATAACTTTACAGTGCAAAGGCAATGCTCGAAATATACGAGCCATCATCGCTAAGTCAACCATAGAAACTTCATCAATAAGCAAAACATCAAGTTCAAGCATATTTTCTTGATCATGCCTAAAATTAGGATTATTCGGGATAACTCCTAATAAACGATGTAATGTTTGCGCTGTGGTCGGTATTTGTTTCAGTATTTCTTCATCTATGTGATCTTTAAAGCCAGCAATCGCGTTAGTAACTGATTCAGACAATCGCTGTGCAGCTTTCCCCGTAGGGGCAACGAGTGCAATAGACAATGCTCTCTTATTTGTATCACTATTGAGCATTACCAGCGCAGCAAGTAACTTAGTCACTGTATAGGTTTTTCCGGTACCGGGACCTCCTGCAATAATACAAAATTGTTTATTAATTGCATTAGCTACCGCCACTTTTTGCCAATCAATTTCCTGCTCTTCGATATCTCTTTGTGCTGGACTTGTTATTGATGGAAATAAGCTTGTTATACAATTTTTAATTTGTTCATTCTTATTCGTTTCAATTTCTTCAACAACGTTATTTTTAGCTAAAATCGCTTGACTTAATTCATGCTCAAATTGGAAATATCTACGCATATATAAAGCATTTTGATGATAAACAATAATCTTTTGATGTCCCGCGGCAATGGTAAGAGCTTGCAGTAATGTATCTAATTTCTCTACGCTCGGTAACAAGTAACCATGTTGTAAAACAACACCGGCATCATCACTTGCATAGCCATAACACTGACCAGCGATGGCATTAAGAGGCAAGCAGCTATGACCATTTCGTAAACTTTCACTTAAGGCTAACAATAAATGAAATAAAACATCAGGCTCAGGACACGTTAACGAAGAACAAACTTCTTTGGCAAAAAAATAATCAATAGCTTCAATACCGGATATTTGTTGTAATGTTTGTTGAAAAGAATGATAAGGCAGAGAAGTTAATGGCAAACTAGACATTTTCTTTTACCCCTTTAAACATTTGATCAAGTTGATTTATTTCTTCAACGGTTATTTTACGGTGATAAACACCTTTACCCCGATGCGGCTCATCATCAGTCATACCACGCAAATACAAATAATAAATACCACCAAAATGTTTGTTAACATCATAATCATCCAACGCATAACTCAAGTGACGATGTAGTGCTAATGAATAAATTAAATATTGTAAATCATAATGATTTTTTTCAATATTTTCCCGCATCGCATCATGTTGATAAGCTTTAAATTGTTCACCTAAAAAACTAGACTTATAATCACAAACATAATATTTATTGTCATGTTCAAAGATTAAATCAATAAAACCATGCATCATGCCTTTTAGCTTTTGCCCTTTAGGTAAACTCACTTGTGGTTTATACGATGAATTTTCTAATGACTTTTCTAATGATAAAGCGGCAATATCTGTATTTCGATGCTCAGTTAATAACTTAATTAACTGGCTGCTATTGGCTGAGACCATCGGAAAATAAAACTCACTTTCCCTTAAGCAATGTGACGTACTGATATCAGCCAAACAAAAACTTTTACCTTGAGGATCATTTATTAATGGCGTATTGATAACCTGTGTTAGCCATTGTTGTAAGTCGTTTTGATCATAGCCTGGTGTTAATTCACCATATTTAGTTAATGGCCATTTCATCGATTGTACAAAGTCAGCATTAGTAAAGTCGGTATGCTCTAAAATGTCATGTAACAAATTACCGGTATGCGCCCCTTTCGCGATGTTAAAACGCAGCATATTACTTTCAATGTAGCTTTCAATGTAGTTTTCAGTAGTGTTATTACCTTCATCAATACTATCTGGCTGCACTCCTAACATAGTTGCAGGTTCTCCATGTGCATCACTGTCTCGATCAGGACTTGATACACCGACATGGCGTAAATTTCTACTTAATGATGAAAAAGAGCTTAACCACCAGTCACGCTCAATTTTACCGCTGAACTGCGCGACTTCAGCGACAATATTATTATCCTGTTGTTGATATAACTTATCTCCATCAACAAATTCTTCAATATGCAGCATCGCAATATCATTTGGATTATCATTCACTAACGTTTGTAGACTCGCCATAATACTTTGATCTTTTTGCCATTTTAACGTGCGGCCTAACGGTGAATTATGACATTGTTCAAAGCCCGTTGTTAAAATATAACAACGCTGCTCTGCACGGGTAATCGCAACATATAACAAACGTATAGTTTCGGCATAAACTTCATCGGCCATTGCCTTTTTAGCTTGCATACTAGCATCAAGACTCAATTTTAATACGCCGTTTTCGTCGTGATATTCAATAAAATCCACCGCTTTTTTACCAAACTTCAGCGGATCTTTAAAACGTGTCGCAAAGGGGACAAAAACTACCGGATATTCAAGCCCTTTTGCGCCATGCTGGGTAATTATGCGAATAAGATTATCATCACTCTCTAAACGTAATTCTGCTTCAAGTTCAGGATTGTCTTGTTTACATTGTTGTTCAAACCAATAAAGTAACTCTTGCGGTTGGCGATGGCGCTGACTGGCAGCTTGCAATACTTCAAAGAGATGCAGGAGATTAGTTAATACACGGTCTTTATCTTTTAATGGCAAAGAAAAGTGCTCATGCATCAACTTTAACGCCATACCAATAAAGCCTTTATTTTGCCACTCTTCACGTAATTGATAAAAGCTAAATTTTAATTCTTGCCATGCTAATTCATCTTGTTGTTTATCAAACATTTTTTGTGGTGAATAAGCGAGTAAATCAGACGCCAACGCAGCACAATAAAGTCGTTCATTTTCAACAAATAAAATACCTTTTAATACTTGTATGAGTTGTCTCGTTTGTTTACTTTTCAGTAAATTTGCACGATTACTCATATAAACAGAGGCGAGGCCTTTGTTTTCTAACGCTAATTTAATTTCAGCCGCTTCAGTGCCATCTCGTACTAAAATAGCGATATCTTGGGCATTAAGCTGTAGTGACTGAGCTGTTAATAATCGAGTAATTTCATTGGCACACCATAATGCCATGGTCGGCCTGAAACTTTGTTTTACCGCGCCCTTTTGTTGCTCATTCTGAAAGTGAATAAATTGTAGTGCGTTAAACAACTCATCATCAAAGTGTTTGTTTTTAGCTATTGGAGAAGCATTAACGGGTACGTAAGGAATGTCATAACCAAAAACATCTGTCCCATCTTCATCAAGGTTATTGCCATAAAACAAGCGATTATAGCCTTGGATCATTTGCCTACTTGAACGCCAATTGGTATCCATTAACCACTGATAGTCACAACCTTGTCGGGCCGATAAATAGGCAAAAACATCACCACCACGAAAACCATAAATGGCTTGTTTAGGATCGCCAATCATATAAAGCGCCGCATCAGCTTGGTGATAATAAATGGCTTGTAAAATAGCAAATTGTTGGGGGTCGGTATCTTGAAACTCATCAACCAAAGCAACAGGATATTCTTTAAATAATAGTTCGGCGAGTTCGCCTTTTTTATCTTGGGCTAGACTATTCGCCAAGGTGCTAATTAGGTCGTCAAAACTTAATACGGCACGTTGTTCTTTTTTATCAATAACATCCGCACGAATATGATAGATACCCGCTCTTACCACCGCATAAGCTTTAGCTTTATTTATATCTTTGGCTAATGTTTTTATTGATGTTTTAACTTGTTTTACGGGAGCAAAAATATCGAGCAACTGTTGTTTAAATGCAGACCTTGCATAACGTTTACCATCAAAGAATTTATCTGGAATTTTAGTTTCAGTCATTTCGATAAGTACAGTGCGGCCCAGTTTTTCTTCTGTATTAGCTGCTGCAATTAACGTATTTAGCCAAACTTTTAAGTCACTTAACTCCTCTAATCTAATATCACGATCCTGACCTTTTTTAACATCAACCAAAGCAGTAATAAGCAAGTCGTGATTATTTTCGAGTGAATAAAGTGCTGCTCGTACGTTTGTTATAAAAGTATGCTCAACATGTTGTTCATCAATAACATCCAATTGATGTTGTCTTGCGAGTGCTTTCGAAAAAGAATTGATAAACTGTGTTGGTGTCGGCCAAAATTGCGCAACTAATCGAAACTCGCTCTCTGACTGCTGGGCTACTGATTGTTGGGCTACTGATTGTTGGGCAAGAATGCGATACCAGTCCTGACAACTTTCTAGCACGATATCTTGGCAATTGTTTTCCATCGCCGCATTAAAAGATAAGCCATTGGCAAAGGCGTGTTGACTTAAAACCCGTTTACAAAAACCATGAATGGTATAAATTGCCGCTTCATCCAAATACAGTAGTGCTTGTATTAATAAAACCTTAGCTTCACCAGCATCAATAGTTTGTGCTATTGCGGTAAAATATTCATCCTCAATGACTAAAGTTTCCCAATCACTTAACGCCTGACGAATAAAGGCATCAATACGCCCTCTTAGCTCTTCTGTAGCATCTTTGGTAAAGGTCATCACCAGTATTTGTTCAACAGGCAAACGTTTTTCTAATAACAAACGTAAATAAATACGCGTGATATTAAAGGTTTTCCCTGTACCTGCACTGGCTTCAATTAAATGTTTACCCTTGAGTGGGATTGTATGGGCAACAAGATTGTTAATAGTCATCATTTTACTAACTCCCTTGTTGTGATCATATTTTCATATAACGTAATAAGCTCTGTTTGAACTTGCTCAAACTGCGGGCATTCTGGCCAAAAGTAATGCATATAAGGGTCGTCACCAAGTGACATCATGGCATTCGCATCAGACCAGAGTTTTTCAAAATCACTTTGTTCAAAAACTTTACCTTTAGCATTACCTTTAAAATACTTTTCAGCCAATTCAGCATTAAGTAACAAAGCATGTTGTTGTCCTCTTAAAAATACCTCTATAAAATCAACCAAGTGCTTACTTGCATCGTCTATTTCACCATAACGATATTGAGCAACTTTTTGCTTTTTAGTATCAAAATAAAAACCATGACAAGTCGTTACTTGATGTAGCTTCTGGTGCTCAGTTGGCTGTTCTTTTGACGGTTCTAATGATTGTTCTGCTGACTGTTCTGCTGACTGCTCTGAAAGCATAGCGATATTTTGCTGTTGCCAAACTTGTAAAAACAATTGATGAAAATATAATGTTAAAAAGTCTTTAGCTTTTGCAGAACTACTGCGATAAAACACCAACTTATTATCTTTAACGGGTAATTGGGTAGTCATCATGATATCGGTAATATTACCATCAGGCGTTGACACTTTTAAGCGAATAGAACAAGGGTATTCAATAGGGTTATCTGCTTGATTCATGGTGATGACTTGGCTAAAACTTTCACTGTCTGCTCGCCATTTTTCAAAATCATCTTTTGTCGTTGGTGCTTCAGGAAAATTACCCGATAATGCCGCAGTGTATAAGGTATTTTTGACCCGCCCCTCTTGAGGTGACAGCTCCTGAGACGACAATTCCTGAGATAAGTGTTCAGCACCATCATTTTCTATCTCAATTAGATAATCACTTAATAACTGTTGCCTTAATAAGTAACTCTGTAAACGGTTATGTTCAAAAGGCTCAATATCATCGAGCTCAATATCACGTTGCTCAAAGTATAAATTCAGCTGTTGCTGTGCAAAGGCCTTGCTTGGGTGTTGAAAAAAAGCAATGAGTTGCGTTAGTAGTATTTCAATATCTGTACTCTTTGTTTCACCTTCACTGGCCTCTGGTGCAATTGACAAAGGTATTAGTTCTTGTTGACTAACTTTGGAGAGCTGTAACCAGTTTTTATCAAAGCTTGGATAACTACCAAAATAGTTTTGTTGACTGAAAGGCTGCATCGGTAATTGACGAAGATCGGCGCAATTATCCTCTGTCGCTTCTTCTGAAGTAAATTGCCAACCATACCCCTTGTGCAGGTATTCCATTAATTCTTTTAATACTAGCGATGCTTGTTTAGGAGCATTATTTTTAATATTACGCCCTTGATAACTTAAATATAATGACCGTCTCGCAGAAATAATAGCTTCTAAAAATAAATACCTATCATCTCCTCGACGTGATCTATCACCAAGTTTAGCTGGAGTAATCGACATCAAATCGAAGCCTAGTGGCTGCCTTTGTCGAGGAAATTCGCCATCATTTAAACCTAATACCGCAATAACCTTAAAAGGAATACTGCGCATCGGTAACATCGAACAAAAAGTAACTTGGCCAACAATAAACTGACGTCCGGGATCGGGTTGACTAAAGTGATGGTCAAGGAAATCTCTAACAATAGCTAAATCAATCTCATCATCAAAGTGAGCATGGGCACAAAACTCAACCATCGACTCAATAGCTTGTGAAACAATGGTAAAACCGGTGTCATTATCAGCGATAAAAAGTTCATCAACCAATGAAAATAGAAATACTTGCCAATTTTTGACTGTACGCGGCGTTGATAAAGAATGAGCATAGGTTTGTAATTGTTCTATGATCAACATTAACTTACCAAGCAATAAACCATCACTACCTTCGATGGTGGGCAACAATAATTGCTCATTATAAATAACGCTATGATCACTAAAAGCAAAACCATTAAGTAACTTAGCTAAGCCCTGTTGCCAAGTATAATTATCACTTACCGCCTCAGTTTTTAAAATCTGTTGTTTGTGCTGCTTATTTAAGCCCCAATGAATTGACGCTTGTTCCAGCCATACAGAAATTTTGTCAATCTCTTCAATGCCTATAGCAAACTTTGCCTGCATTGCAGGTAAACGCAATAAACTGATGAGTTGTGATACTTGAAAACGACTATCAGGTAAATTCAATAATTCAGAAAAAGCCGCAACAAAAGGCTCAGAGTCTTTACTGACTCGATCGGCTATCGAGCAAGGTAATGGCGGTAATTGCTCATCAATATCTTGCCAGCCACGGGTAAACACGGCATTAACATAGGGTGCATACTGTTCTATTTGTGGACACATCACTAAAATGTCTTTAGGTGTTAATGTTGAATCATCATTAAATTGATGTAATAACCAGTCATGTAAACCCTGAACTTCTCGAAGTGCACTGTGACAACTGGTAATAACAATAGAGTCATCAACTAGTGTTTTTGGAACAGGGCTTTTTGCAGTGTTGTTGTTTGGAACGGCGCTTTTGGCAATCGTACTTTTGAGAATAGAGCTTTGCGGTGCTGTTCGAGCATCAGTAAGGGTTAAAATATCATGCTGAATTTGCGCCAATATACTCAGTTTTTTATTGTCTTGCGTATTGTCATCATGTGCCAATTCAAATACGTCAATGTTAATCGTGCTGTAATCATTCAGTAACGCCATAAACTCACGCCCTTGTTGACCCAAATTAGCCAGTAGCGGGTTACCCACAGATTGAGTAATATCGTCATGCCCTTCGATCCAATTAGCTATTGATTTAATCGCCTGTTTTTCAGAAAGAATATCGCCCCAATAAGCATAACAAGGGTTTAGATGAAAAAAGTGTACGTCGGTATGTTCACTGATCTTATCAATAAATGATAACCAAATCGGCGCCATTACATTAATGCCAAAAAACGAAAGTCGCTTTGGTAAAATTGAAGATTTTTCAGCTAAGTTAGCCACGGCTTGTTCTATCAAAGTGACCGGATTATAGGGCTGTTGTTGTGTTAACAAGTACCATAACTTACCTTGCCATTTGGCAATATCTTGTACATATTCATTAGCAACATTACCATCAAGTGCCGTGTCAAAAGCACTACCCAAATACTGTTCTTGATGCCACGCGTCAATCCACTCTGGCCTAAAAATCAAATACTGTTCATATAAATCAGCTAACTGGCAAGCCAATTGATAGCGTTTTAAATTGGCATCAGTCTTAAATTTAACATCAACATCACTCGCCGAATGCACACCACTACCTTTTACAAGTTCACCATTTTTTACAATTTCTGCACCACTCCAATAACGAGTTGCTTGTGAAAAATCATCATCATTAGTGACCGTTTCACTCGCCAATAATTGATGAATACGCCAAGTAAGTACTTCTCGAGAATAGGGTGACTGTTCGGGAACCTCTTCGTCGCTAGCTAAGGTTCTAATTAACTTCCACAAGAATTGTGACGGTAACGCGTAACGCACATTCATGCTAATACCACGTTGCTCAGCAAGTGATAAATTAAGCCAATGCTGCATACCTGCATTTTGTACAATAACAACTTCTTGGGAGAATACCGGGAGAGGAGAAATCTGTTGGATTTTATCTAACAAGACTAACAAATTTTCCATTTTGTTAGCAGGATAAAGGTAGATCAAGTTATAACCTTAGCATGCTTTTTATTATGGCTAAATTTAATCACATCACTGTAATTAACACTAGAGAAATAGTATTAATAAATTAAAAGTTTATCTTGATTATAGAAAATTACTTGGTAGCAAACTAAGAAATAAAATCTAAATGTTCTTGGTAGAACCTGCCGAGAATAGGCAAAGGTTGTTGATGACCATGAATTGCACAATTTAAGGCAAAAAACCAAGCAACAAAAACACCTAAACTCAGTAACCAACCCACAAGTGGAATAAATAAAAGTAACGCTGCGGTAATGATCAAACCTAAAGATTGACGTAAGTGAAAGCTTGCTAATGTTGATTTATGATCGCCATATAAGACCATCGCAATTAACCAACCAATCGGCGTAAAATAGCCCAATATGGCTACCGTTTTCTCCAAATCATAATGCACCTTGCTATCTGAATGATATTGTCCCATTTCACTTCCTTAACGTCTTTCTAGCTCCAGTCCCTATTATAAAAATAGCGGTAAATATTATTTTCAACAAGTGAAGAACATGAAGATATAACGTAACCTAATAGCATAAATTCGAATAATTCAAGCACAACATAGAGTTATCAAGAGTAATTATATTTTTTTATTTTTCATTGAAATTATGAGTTTTTAAGGCTACAGATTTTCAGTGTTTTAAAAAGTTTTTGCATCTCATCGAATTTTTTAAACTGCTCATCACTACCGTTTTTTTGGTAATTCAGTGTTATATATAAGTCAGTAAATCTTGTGAAATTAATGGCTATGTTTGGTTGTTCTGTCGAAACATAAAGTGCAAATTGCTCTGCTGACATTTCTTTAGGTTTATTTATATCATTTTTCACAAGCACTGCTAATGCTTGTAGATAGCATTGTTGATGAGGTTCATGTTGTTTAGCTTTTGTTTTAGGTTTATACACTCTTTTCAAAACCAGATAAATAGTCGTAAAAATAACCAAACTACCGACAACAATTTTCCATAACGAAAAAACAGCAATGATTTTGGCTAATAAATCCGTTTGTTTCTTGGCACTATAACCAATAACCCAACGTGTCCACTGATAATCAATGGCTTGTAGTTGCAGCCTTATTTCATTTATCCAAGCAAATTGTTTATAGCGCATCAAGGAAAAGTAATTATCTGAATAAAGTGAGAGTTCTCGTAACAAGTCTGACGAAAACCCTCGCTCAATACGTTCGGGGTTTATCATCGCCGTGGGATCAACTTTTAACCAACCACGGCCTTCAAGCCACACTTCACTCCAAGCATGGGCATCACGTTGATAGACACTATAATAGTCGGCAATAGGATTATATTCCGCGCCCATATACCCCGTGACCATACGAGCTGGAATACCGGCCGCACGCATTAAAAAAGTAAAAGCACTGGCGTAGTGCTCACAAAAACCGGCTTTGGTATCAAAGTAGAATTGATCAAGGCTATTGTTAAACAATATGGGCGGCCTCAAGGTGTAGTGATAAAGGTCTTCATTAAAATTTTCCAATACCGCTTGAATTAAATCAATATCATTTGAATACAAACGATTAAGCTCTTTTGCTTTAGCAACCAGTCGAGGATTGGCTGATGATGGAAATTGCAAATTATCCTTTTTGTGTTGCTCACTAAGCTTAAGTGACAAGGGGGAGTTTAAATAACTAAAAACATTATAATTTAACGTCTTTGTAATGGTTTCTTTATTATACAGCGTATAGTCTTCTTTAATGATAATGCCAGTACCATTTTGCGCACTTCTATCGACATCAGATACACCTAAGGCAAATAACCACCGTTGATAGCTTTGCGATGCAATCACTTGATAATTAAGCGACTCCCCTTTTGCCTTTATCTTTATACTTGCTAAATTCTCTTTATAACGTTTTTTAGCGGGTTTTTTCCTTTTCCATGTCCTACCATCATACTGTTCAAGAACAATCGTTCGCCAATACAGTTGGGAATATCGCGGCGCGCTTCCTTCAAATTTCACTCTAAAAGCAAGTTCATCTGATAAGGCCAAATTAGCTATATCACCAACACTGACAGAATCTGATAACCCAGACTTTGCTGATTGCGCAAATGGCACTTGCCATAATGGCGCGAGTTTTGGAAAAACAATAAATAGAAAGATAGCTAGAGGCAGACTTTGTAATACCAACTTTACTGAACGCTTACCTGTCGCCATTAATGTTTCACTTGGCGCAAAATGTAAAAAAACCACCATTAAGTTAACAATCACTAAAATGGCAACATAAAATGAGAAGTAAAGTGTTTGACTGAAAAGCAACGAGGAAGAAACAACAAATAGACTCAATAAAACAATTTGATAGAAATCACTCCGTTGTCTAATTTCAAAGAGTTTTAAAACATAAGCAAAACATAATAAATGTACCATGGTTGCTAGTAGCCCTAGTTGTCTAGCGCTGATAATTAATAGGACACAACCTGCAACGGATAAAAGGTTAACCACAATCTTTGAAGGTTTAATCACTTTCTTTAAAAATATACTGACTTGCCATAATAAACACAGTGATATTATTGCTAACATCCACCATGCTAACTCTTGCGCTAAACTGGCAAAGTTTAAAACTTGCGCAACGAGTAAGAATAACAAGGTATTTCTATCTAACGTAAAAGGTTCTTTTTTGCCACTGGCTTTATTTTTTCTGGGATAACTAAAAGTAAATAGTCTTTTAAGACCCTTTCTATCACTCTTCATTTTGAGCCTGCGCACTCATTTTCTTACTCGGATAATGAGCAAGCATGGTTAAACAATGTGTTAAGTGTTTTTTTCCAGTATTAGGAGGAACTTTTTCACTACCTAAATCCATCGCCCAACTTTGCCCTTGTTGATATTGTTCAAGCATTAAGTAACATAGCATTTGCAGCTTAACCTCGAGATCCGTACTAGGTAAATTATCTAAGGTTAACCAAACATCATTACCTTGTTGCTGTTGATTGGTTTTACTTAACCATCCTTGTCCACGCGCCAGTTGTTTCCATGCAATTTGAGAGAGAGACTCCCCTTGTCGGTATTGCCGCAAATCACCAAAATCATCCCCTCCTTCAACGACATTTATGCCATGTTCATCGTCTTGATGGGCACATATTGAAGAATGTAGATTTTGGAACTTTTTTTGTTGTGGATAAGTGATCACTTCACAGCCAAAATCAAGCTGTGTCCAACAAGTAAAGAGACCAAGTGAATATTCACTTGAAACTCTTAATCGCCCGGGAATATGTACTCCTCGTTTTTCAGAGCAATAAGGGATATTAACCACAGCGGTGCCTGTATTTACTTTTTTCTGTAGATGTTTTCCTTGATGTGGAAATTGAAAGACTAAACTATATCGAGGCTTGTCAGTATCAATGGTTAATGAAAAATGTGTTTGCTGTTTAGCGTAGGTTGATACTTGTTGATGACAATGAAGCTTTAAGCCCGATAAATTAAAAAAACTCTGCAACATGGCACTGATAAACACACTAGCAAAAAGATAACTTAATAAAATAACTACATTATTTTGATAATTTGTACCTAACAAAAATAAGACAAAAACAAAAACTAAATAAGCGAAGCCAAAGCCACTTGGCAGGATAAAAATATTACGATTAGTTAATCGCTGCGTAGCTGACGCAGGTATACGACGCTTTAGCCAACGATTAAAACGTTTATGCACAAAGGTATTAAAGCTTTTCTTAATCATGGTTTATTAATAAGCTGCTAATCATTAAGTTTCGATGTCTATTTTCGATGTATATGATGGCAAAGGGTTAGTTGGGTCAACTTGTTGTAATACCTGCGCGGATAATGATCCCTGATTCGACACAGATACCGTACTTGCTGATTCTAGACGATGTTCACTCACTGATGGAAATACGGCACAAACATCTTCTGGAATAACATAATCTCGATTATCCATAAATGCCCATGCTCTGGCAGCAGCTAATAATGCTTTACCTGCTCGTGGTGAAAGAGGATTCATCTCAGCCCCCTCTTTACGTGTTATGTGACATAAAGCAATGACATATTCTAAAATTGACTCGGAAACATGAATATCATCAATCACCAACTGAATTTCCTTTAATTGCTTAGTTGTAATGCAGGGTGTCAATTGTTGGAGTTTTTCACGGTTTTTATGATTTTTAAGGATCTCTTTTTCGGCAGCTATATTAGGAAAACCTAGGGATATCCTCATCATAAAACGGTCAAGCTGCGATTCAGGCAATGGATAAGTACCCGCATGAAAAAGTGGGTTTTGCGTAGCAATCACAAAAAAAGGCTCAGGCAATTGATAGGTTTTGCCATCAATGCTTACTTGCCCTTCTTCCATTGCTTCTAACAAGGCACTTTGTGTTTTAGGGCTGGCGCGGTTAATTTCATCAGCAAGTACTACTTGATTAAATATCGGCCCTTTGTGAAGCTCAAAGTTATTTTCTTTTACGTTAAAAATAGAAATACCTACCACATCAGCAGGCAACATATCACTGGTAAATTGTGTTCGCTGATAAGATAAACCTAAGGTTTTAGCAAGCACCTGTGCAAGTGTTGTTTTCCCCATACCAGGAAGATCTTCAATTAAAATGTGCCCTCGCGCCAATAAACAAGCAAGAGACAATTTTATTTCTTGTTTTTTCCCTAAGACAACAGAACTTACTTGTTGCATTATTTCTGTGATTAAACTCTGCATATGATCCTAATCAATTCATTTGTATTTAACGGCTTAAGCTAATAATAAACGAAACTTAATTGACCTCAATCAAAACTTTGTATCAATAGTTTATGACATGCTGTCAGTACTGCACTTCATCTACTAGATTTATTTGTGACTTTATACCACAGCATCAATTATAAAGCTTAGATGAAATAAATCCGATTACATTTTTCCGAACGACTCAGTAATGAACATGGAACCAATATGGACATAGATTTTAGCGAAATAATATACCTTAGAGATCCTGAGCCATTAACTTTAAAAGCCGATTATCAACAATTTTTATTATCGCTTATGGCGCCGACGGTAATAGATGTGGCTGGACATGATACCAAAAAATGTCGTGTATTCACTACTTTATTACATGGTGATGAGCCTTCAGGTCTTATTGCCATGCATCGCTGGTTAACGGCAAATTCTAAACGCAGTAAGCCGACCACTAATATACGTTTTATTATTTGTTCTGTTGATGCCGCCAGCTTGGCTCCTTTATTTAGTAGGCGTTTTATCGATGGCAATAAAGACATTAATCGCTGTTTTGGTACTGGTAATGATCATAGTGATTACCTACGGGCAAATTTAATTGAACAAGCGATCAGAGAAGTAGCTCCCGAAGCGATTATCGATTTACATAATACATCGGGGTCAAGCCCAGCTTATGCAAGTGGTTCAATCATTACGGCAAACGTATTATCCCTTGCATCGTCTTTTTGTCGAACCATGTTGTTATCAGATTTTAAAGTGAATTCATTAATGGAGCAGAAATTTAACTGTCCATTTGTCACTATTGAATGCGGCGATAGTCATGACCAACAATCTCATGAAATAGCTTACCAAGGTATTAAACATATTAGTTATTGTGAAAATATTAGTAATTTTCATCAAGAAAAACAATTAGAAATAATGTATGAACCGTTACGGTTGCAGCTTAAAAAAGGTGTCCATTTATCTTATAGTGATCACGATGAAGGTTCACTGGGGCTTACACTTAAAAATAATATCGAACAGTTTAATTTTGGTGGTGCCCAACAAGGGCAAATGCTCGGCTGGTTAGATTGTAATTTATTAGCAAATTTGCAACTACTCAATAGTCAAAATAAAAATATCGTTGAAAACTATTTTTCAGTACGTGGTAATCAAATAATTTGTGCGATGAACTTACGAATATTTATGGCAACGGCTAGTAAAGATACCGCAAAAAGAGACTATTTATTTTACGTCGTTAAATCAAATAATTAAAATCAAATAATTAAAATCAAAGCCAGTGTTAGCTGGCTCCCCTCTCCCCTATAAAAGCTACCTTGGCAAATAGTAAATCATGGCAATACAAAACAAGGTGATACCCCAAAAAGCTTTAACAAAAAAACTGGTTTTATTTTTGTAATTTTCAGGGTGGTCTTTCGCTAAAGGCATACCACAATTTGAACAGCGCTCTGCAATGAGTTCATTTTTGGTATAACAATATAGACACGAAGTTAAGTTGTTTTTCACGTTAACCTTCCTTATGTTTTTTATTATTTTAAACTTTTGTTTTCTTAAGCATTTGTTAATTGATGATAAAGCTGTGGTAACTTTAAAGGTAACTGACTTGGCCTTTTGATCAGAGTACAAAAGCCACTACCAAAAATATAGGGTAAATATTCTTCTGCATCTTGATCGATAGTGATACAAAAAGGCTTTAAACCTAGTCGTTTAGCTTCATTAATCGCTTGGTGGGTATCTTCAATGCCAAAGCGTCCTTCATAATGGTCGATATCATTTGGCTTGCCATCAGTTAATATTAATAACAACTTTTGTGTCGAATTTTGTTCATTTAACACTTTGGTTGCTTGCCTGATTGCAGCTCCCATTCGCGTATAAAAACCTGGTTTGACCGCCTGTATTCTCCCTCTAACCTCATCACTGTAAGGTTCATTGAAATTTTTCAACATACTCATCCGAACATGGCTACGTTTTACTGATGAAAAACCGTACATGGCAAAGTTGTCACCTATAGTTTGTAAAGCTTCACCAAAGAGCAATAAACTATCCTTAACCACATCAATAACTCGTGAGTTATTATCAATATATGCTTCCGTTGACATCGACAAATCAGCAAGTAATAAACACGATAGATCACGGTTATTGCCTCTAAAACTCTTGTATAATCCTTTTTCATGAGTTGGCGAAATTTTACTTTCAACAGTAAAATCTAACCACGCATTAAGATCAATTTCCTCCCCTTGTTGTTGCCCGGTAAGCCAATATCGTAATGATTGCATTTGTTCAAATTGAGCTTGAATAGACTTAGCTATTTTTTGCAATTTTGCGGGTAGCTTTTGGGGTACTGAGTCCTTTGGTAACATCGGTTGCAGTAAGCAACGTTCAGGCTCTAACTGCTGTGTTTTATAATTCCACTCAGGTAATTTAATGCCATCTCCCATCGGTAAATCATCTTCTGATGCTGAAGGTAAATCTAAATCAATTTTAATATTGGCACTTTTTTGATCTTGTTGTTGTGACAAGGTGATTTTATCAAGGTCTTCCGCAATGCGTTGATTGTCTTCTTCATCTTCGTCACTATCATCTGAGCCACGGTCGAGTTTAGAAAATTCACTCCATGAAAACATGCTTTCTAATCTAAAAATCATCATGCCATCGCGACTTTCAGGAGAATCAATACGCTCTGCTTTTTTACGACTGCTTTTACTTTTGGCGGCGGATTGTTTTTTAGACTGATCATTTTCCGCCTGTTCAGAGTCTTCGTACTCAGGCAATATCTGCGGATTGACATGTGCCGATGGATATAACCATAAATAAACGGCTTGAGGAGCATAATTAACAGCAGGAAATTCAATGTTTGAATCAGGGCTTAATACCGCTTGGGTAATTGCTTGTTTCATACGTTGCTCTTCAGCGGGACGTTTTGTATCAATAATTCTTTCGTTAACAAAAGCTTGAGCAAGACGTTCATAACGAAGTTTTAATGCTGGATATTGCGTGAGTACTTGCTTAACTAATTGTTGATTATCTTTAGCCCAATGTGTAAAACGACCGCTATGATGTGCCGCCAGCACCGCTAACCAAATATATAAGTCTCGGTTAAGTTCAATACTCGGAAATACAGCTAAAGACTCAGGTAAACGTAAACTTTCATTATCTTGCCAAGCTAAACTTATTTGTTGATTGCCACCCGATATTTTCTGTAAAAAGCTACGCCTAACTAAGTAATCTCGTGGACTTGCTGACTCAATACGCTTAAATGAATCACCACCTAACGCACGAAAAACCATCGCTACAGATTTACTTACTTCCGTAAAATAGACTTTCGCAGGTAAATACTCGGTACTGGCTTTACCGGTTATATATTTATGCCAAAGCCCACCAACCCACTCTTCCATAACAATGCTTCTTTATCTTAAAAATTCATCAATATGAAAATGATAACAAGTTAAATATTTAGCGTTATGATGTATATCAAAAGGTATCGATTTATGTGAGCGAAATGAGAATATACTTGAATTTTTTCAATATGAGAGAAAGAGATTAACGACAACTATTACTTGAGAGTATTGTTTTAGAAAATAGCTATAGTCAGGTTTATCTTGGTTAGCGTGTATATGTTAGGAAGAGTAAAAGATCTCGATAGTTAATATCGAGATATTTTATAAGGTAAAGTGAATTAACATCTAACGTTAGTGACTGTTTTTATGTATGGTTAAAATATCTTCAATGATGGCATAACCCGTTTCCAACCTACCCGCTCCAGGACCTATTAAGGTAATATCACCCATTAATTCTGTGCTATAGGTAATTGCATTCGTTGCTCCAGATATAGCAGCTAAAGGATGTTCATTGGTCAGCATTTCAGGCTTAACCGAGGCAAGATAACCCGTTTGAGTTATTTCAACAGTACCGATTAATTTCCAGTGTTTATTATGGGCTGTTGCTTGCTTTATATCATCAGCGGTTAGCTTATTTATACCCATACAATCTACATCCGATAGGCTTAATGAAAGGTCCATTAATAAATTACCCAATATAACAACTTTAGCGGCAGCATCATTCCCTTCAACATCACCCGCTGGGTTTGCTTCTGCATATCCTAGCTCTTGAGCTTGTTTTAGTGCATCTTCATAATCTGCACCGGCTTCCATTTCACCTAAAATATAATTGGTTGTACCATTTAATATACCTTGGATTTTAGTAATCCCCGCAGGTAAAAGCATTTCGCAGGCAAGATTTAATGATGGTGTACCACTCATAACGGTACCCTCAATACCCATTTGCACTTTATTTTTAGTCGCTATTCTTTTTAGTTCAGGAAAATGTAAAGCCACCGGGCCTTTATTTGTCATAGAAATATGCATACCGTTATTCATCGCTTGTTTTACATGAGATAATGCCGGTTCTCCCGTTTTTAAATCGGTGTATGCAAGTTCTACCAAAATATCAGCACCACTTTTAGTAATCGTTTCTTTGGCATCCCAATCAGTATTAATTTCGCCAAAACTCTTAAGATCACCATGTAATTCAATATGATTAAGTAACATTGCTGGGTCTAACCCTTTTGGATCCGCAAGGCTGCCCTTATATAAATCACAAACAGCAACAATGCGTATATCAACACCAAATTTATCTTTTAAAAATGAATATTTATCACTGAGTATTTTTGCTAATCCTTGACCAACATTACCAAAGCCAATGAGGGCAAGTTTGTATTGCGTTATCATATTCTTTACCTTTATTTTATCGCTAGATTAAAATTTAAAAATTGCTGTTAATTATCTATTCAAATTGAAACAGTAAGTTTTTGCTTCCGTCATTTCATGAATAGTATTCATTACTCCCTCTCGGCCAAGCCCCGAGCCTTTGACACCACCAAAAGGCATAGCATCAATACGATAATCACTACTGTCATTAATCATTACACCTCCGCACTCCAATGCATCCGCTACTTCAAAGGCTAAATTTAAATCCCGAGTGAATACACCTGCTTGCAGTCCAAAATCAACATTATTCGCCATGGCAATAGCTTTGTTTATATCGGTAAAACGATAAAGAATAGTCACTGGACCAAAGATTTCTTCCTAAGCAATTAAACAATTATCATTAACATCAGTAAGCACTGTTGGTTGAAAAAAAGCGCCATTACGTTCACCGCCACATAACAAGGTTGCATTTTTGTTAAGTGCATCAGCGATTAATAATTCAACCTTTTTCGCCGCTCGTTCATTGATCATCGGCCCCATGTCTGTCGTTTCTTTGAGTTTATCCCCCACTTGAATCGCATTGGCACGCTGACAAAACTCTTTAGAAAATTGTTCATATAATGAATCATCTATGTAAATTCTCTGGACATGTAAACAGTTTTGGCCGGCAGCCCAAAAAGCGCCACTTACAGTCGCATCAAGCGCTTGCTTAAAATCTGCATCAGCTAAAATAAGCACTGGGCAATTACTGCCTAATTCTAAAGAGACCTTCTTTAATCCAGCCTTTTTCAAAATATTGTGACCAACAACGCTGCCTCCCGTAAAAGACACCATACGAACACGAGGATCAGTAACTAGTACATCACCAATCACCTCTCCATGACCTGTAATCAACTGTAATACACCTTTAGGTAACTTTGTTTTAGCAAACAACTCAACCAGCATTCTAGCGACTAATGGTGTTTCTGTATGGGGCATAAGAATAACGCTGTTACCTGCGGCAATTGCAGGACCAATCTTATGTGCTACTAAATTTAGCGGGTCATTAAAAGGCGTTATTGCCACAATCACGCCCAGTGGTAATCGCTTGAAATAACCAAATCTATTTTCAGAACCAGGGGCTTGATCAAATGAAATAGTTTCACCATTTAAACGACGAGCCTCTTCTGCACTAATACGTAAAGTATCAACACAGCGCAATGCTTCTTTTCGTGCTTCTTTAATGGTTTTTATTCCCTCTCGAGCAATTACTTGGGCAAAAAGTTCTTGTTGTTCAAATAATTCATTGGCAACTTGGTTAAGTACCGACATTCGGACGTGTGCAGGAAGATTTTTTGATTTTTCAAAGGCATTTACTGCAATATCTATTGCCAACAGCGCATCTTGAGCATTACAATTTTCTACTTCTCCAATATAGGTACCATTTTGTGGGTTTACTACAGTAATCACTGATTTCTTATCCAGAACATCGGACATATCAAAAGCTCCTTTAACCATTAAAACAATGCGCTTGTTTCATAAGTACATCGTAAATTCATTATTTAATCGCCAACTCTTCTGTTTACTAATAAGTTGAATTAGTAAAACTATAGCAAGCAAAATTGATTCTAAAAGCTCTATTTCCAACTTTAATTGAATGTTTTAATTCTATAAATAGAATTAAATGATTCAATAAAGCCAGATAGCGTCAAAGTGTGAACAATATAGTTATATGGGGATATTTCACATTTATTAAAAATGTAAAAAATAGACACAAGTAGTGAACGTTTTTAGCTGCCAATGTTGGCTGAACAGAGCACAAGTGTACTGCGAAGAGCCATATTAAATTGACAAAATACATTGTGATTTAAATGACTATATTGCCTCGATAATATAGGTCAAGTAACACTGAACTGCTTTAATGACACGGCACACTGCATTTAAGGATAATTGTTAAAGAGGCAAAAATGATGGAAAATAATTTGGAAAAGATGCAGATAAGAAGCCGTAGTTTAAGTCACTCAACAAGTAACGTTTCTAGCTATTCCCTTATTAGAAAATTAGGTACTAGATTTTTATGAAATTATTAGGCAAGAATGGATTTAATATGGGTATTTTCAGAGTAATGATCTAAATGTTAAAGTTAGGTTTTATCGTAAAACAAGATGTTATTTATACAATACAATGATATTTACACTTGTCATTTAACGAGAAATGGCATGCAAAAATATATCAAATATGACGACATAAATAAATTGCATGCTACATTTAATGAGATGTCACTCATTGTGTTTAAAATGTAAAAGGAAATGTGCGGTGTAGCTTGATCAGATCAATTTTACCTTTCATCGATCATAATCAAGTAAACTTTTTTCATTTCTACTTACATTAATACCGCACTGCAGTTAGTTATTAAAGACGGCTTTAATCGGTTCACCCGCTTTTTTCTGAAATTGGTTGTAGTCTAGATTTAAAAATGAAGCAATTGTCGCGGCTATCTGATTTTGTCCCCAAGGTTCTTTACCTTGTATCAACCCCTTGTTAGGCGTGTCTGGCCCTATAACTGCTGCCCATATATGATTTGAGCCCACTATCCCTGTTTTCTTGTATTTTACGTAGTCTTCATGATTACTTGGATACTTGGACATGTATAATTCTGTGCCATGGTGTTTCCAAGACTCTTGTGGTAACTCTCCACGACCGTGATCAGTAGTAATTATTAAGGTTGTTTTATCCTTATATTGTGGATCTCGTTGTAGTAAGTTCCATAATTCAGCAATAAATCGGTCACTTCGGTGTGCTGCTTTTAAGTATTGACCGTAACGGCCATCATGGGCAAAATTGTCAGTATCACCGTAACCTATGTATATTAAACGTGGCTTTTCCTTTTTGATATGTTCAATCGCAAAGCCTTGAGTAAAGGCGTCAAATCGTGCATTTTGCGACGTACCAAGAGTATCGCCGAGTAGTTGATTCAATCTTTTTTCATGATTAGAAAGAACGCCAGTTACTGGCACAAAACCCGCATTAACCGTTAAATTAGTGGCTCGCTGAGTATTAAGTATGTAGGGCAATGCGTTCCAAGAGCCGAATGCAGAAACTTTACCAGAAAATCCTGATTGATTTTCTATCCATTCCAATACATTAACATTAGGGTTCCAGATTTTGTCGTTGGAATCAATACTTGGATCTACATAACCCGTAAAGATCTCACTGTATCCCGGATAAGACACCACTGCGGGATTAGTGACATTCATATAGCTGCCATTATCGCGATTACCAATGAGCACACCTTGGTGGGAAATAGTCTTCCACAAAAAGGGCATCAATAGTTCAGCGCGTTTAGACTTGCTTTGATGCCAAAACTTTTTCTTCAGTGCATCACCGCCTTTAGTATAAAGTTTATTTTCCAGAAGCCCTTCATCTACACCACGAAATACCTCCTGCCAACGCAAGCCATCGAGAGTGACTAGAACAACATTTTCTGTTTTTAAACTTTGAGCTTTACAGCTTCCGATAAAGAAGACCGCATAAAGCAGCACCAAAATTCTCATACTCTATACCTCATATATTTTTTTTAAAGGGTTTATATCTCTGGATATCTTATTCTTATTTAAAACAATGTATTGACCGACAATTAATATGGTAAATTCATTATTTAGTCACCAGCTAAACTGTTTACTGATAAGTTAAAGTCATCAAACTATAACAGTCACTGAGCAGGTGAAACATTCTATTTTTAACTTTAAATGAGTGATCATTATCAAAAGGTACCATAATATGATTAACTTAGATCAAATTTTCTTCAAAGATAATATTGATGGTATTAGATAAACAAGATTTGAAATTACTTAAAATCCTACAACTAGATGTCAAGGCAAGTATCGAACGTCTATCAGAAGAAGTAGGCTTATCGCCAGCTAGTATTCAACGTAGATTAAAACGATTACGAAAAGAGCATGTGATTACCAGTGAGGTGGCAATTGTTTGCCCCGAAGCATTGGGTTTCTCAATGACGTTCATCATTTCAGTACAGTTAAATAGAGATAATATCGATTGTTTTAATACTTTTAAGAAGAAAGTTAAGAATACACCTCGTATACAACAATGTTATTACATTACTGGGGAAGCTGATTTTATTTTAATTGTTATGGCTAAAGATATGCAGGATTTTGACAAGTTCACGCAATCAATTTTTTTCAATGATAATAATGTTAAACATTTTAAAACCTCAGTAGTTATGGGCAGAACTAAGGTAAGTTTAGCTTTACCCATAGAGTAAAATGCTTAACAATGAAGTCCTTTTATTGCCGAGCCCTCGGTTATAATTTGTATAGTTTATTTTAGTGATTTTTAATTACGTGTGTAAAAGGCTATTCAGTGAAAACAATACTTCCAACGAATGATAACACCTGTGGTTGGCATGAAATCATTGCCAAGCGATTAGTAAATAAATCACTACAAGGACAAATCAAAGCCGATTGGGTTATTGTCGGTGCGGGCTATACTGGTTTATCTACCGCTCGTTCTTTAGCGTTATTACACCCAAATAAACATATTGTATTAATTGATGCTCAAAGAGCTGGAGAAGGAGCAAGTGCTCGTAACTCTGGTTACCTTGTTGATTCGACCTTAAATGATGGTCATCTGTCAGATACTGGATTATCTGCTTATTATAACAAATACCAACTTAACAAGGCAGGTTTAGAAGCGGCTAGAACTTTGGTTAATGAGCATAATATCAACTGTGATTGGAGTGAAATTGGTAAAATACACGCTACAGCTATGCCGCAAAACGAAGCCAAGTTACAGTGTTTTTCTGAAATTTTAACCGAACTAAAACTCGACCATAATGTTTTGGATAATGCTCAACTGAAAAATAGACTAGGAACAAGTTATTATTGTTTAGGCGTAGAAACTAAAGGGGCTGTTATGTTACAACCTGCAAGTTTAGCGCAAGGGTTAATCAATATCTTACCTGATAACGTCACCTTGTTTGAAAATTCCCCTATGCTCAATTGGCAACCAATAAAAGTTAATGGTAATAAAGCTTATCAAATCAATTGCCTAAGTGGTTCTATCATTTCTCCTGGAGTCATATTCGCTATCAATGGCTTTATGCCATCGAATAACTTGGCAAAGCACAGGGTATTTCCCCTAACATTAACGGCTAGTCTGACTCGCCCCTTAACGGATGCCGAGTTTGAATCGATTGGGCAACCAGAACAATGGGGGGTATTGTCAGCACAAGCAATGGGAGCAACAGTTAGGTTGACTCAAGACCGGCGTCTTATGATTCGTAACACCGCAGAGGTGTGGCGGCCAATGTCTATGTCAACTACTGAGTTAGAACAACGCAAGTTGATACATATTGAGGGACTATTAAAGAGGTTTCCACATCTTCCTGCCAGTGCGATTGAATATACTTGGTCAGGTATCACTTGTATTAGTCAAAACAATGCGAATATTTTTAGTCGCATTGATGAAAATGTCTTTGCTGCAGGTTGTTATAACGGTGGTGGTATCGGGCTTGGAATTTTATATGGTCAAGAAATGGCAACCTATGCATCAGGAGGAACGAGCACGCTTATTAACATGATTCAAGATCGACCTAAACCCAAAAAATTGCCTCCTCAACCTTTTTTAAATTGGGGCATAGCGATTAAATTGGCAAAAGATCGATATTTTGCCGCCAAAGAAAGATAACCGCTATGAGTTAAAATTGGTTAAATAAAGCAGCAAAACAAATCGTGATTAATGTGCATCACTTTTTATAATCGTTTGCCAAATAATTTCATCATCATAGACATCACAATAAAGAGTACAATAATTGCAATAGGCAAAACATAAGCGGATTCATACACGCCAGCCAAGCCGTAGGCGAATAGCGCAACTAAACCCGTGACACCCGCATATGCTCCTTGTGTTGTTACGTGACTCAAATGGTTACACTCAGCGCCTGCCGATGCTAATACGGTTGTATCCGAAATGGGCGACACATGATCGCCAAAGAGCCCTCCGCTTAAAACAGCAGCAATGGTTAAATACATTGATGCACCTAATTCAAAACCAACAGGTATAGCGATTGACATTAATATTGCAAATGTTCCGTAGGAAGAGCCAGTAGATAACGAAATGATTGCGCCTAAGATAAATACTATCATCGGAAAATACATCGGCTCAACTTTGCCACTAATAATCGAACCAAGATACTCAGCAGTATGAAGATCTTTAGTCACTGAACTTAATGACCAAGCAAGTACCAGCACGATAGAAATATAAACTAACGATTCTGCACCTTTGATGAAAATCCCCAAAGATTCTGTATAAGTTCTTGCTTGATGGCGACGCATCATTTCCATGCAGGTTAATGATGCTGCTAGATAGGCAATAGCCAAGGTTGAACGAATATGAACGCTGGATAAGCCACCGTGAGTCGCATGCCAAATGATCAGGCCACCAACAAGCAATAACATAATACCTAAAGGATACAGAAATATGCTGATTTTTTGTTCTGTAGCAACAGGAACTAGCTGGTCATTTGTCTGTAATGCATCGTCTGCATGCTCGGTATTGTCCTGCTCATTTAATGAGGCAATAAATTGCGCTTGACTACGTTTCATTGGTCCATATTCTTTACCAGTAAAAATAAGAATAGGCACAGTAGCTAAGGCCAAAAATGCATAGAATTGATAGGGAATAACGTTAATTAATACCGAAAAAGCATTCTCTTCAAGCCCAATTTCAGCATACGATTTATCTATCAGAGATGTTATATATGCGCCCCAGCCGATAAAAGGAATTAATATACTTATTGGCGATGATGTCGTATCAAGAATATAGGCTAATTTTTCTTTACAAATTTTAAATTCTCTAAACACGGAGCGATACAAAGGGCCTACAATTAAACTGTTGCCAGAATCAGTGAAAAATATACCTAGTCCCGAAAGCCAAACTAATAATTGTGCTTTAGATTTACTGGTAACAATCGATGTTAATTTACTGGCAAAAGCGCTTGCACCACCAGAAACTTCGAGTAATTTAACAAAACCACCGATGATGAAAATGATTAAAATCACTTGAACTTGAGAACCGTTAGCAACCTCTTTCAATACTTGATCTTCCATAACATTTAACATGGCATAAAAGGGGTTAAAGTCTGCCAATATAAATGAACCACTCATAATGCCACAAGCAAGTGCTAAAAGAACATTCTTGCTATAAAGCGCAACAATGATGGTTAAAATCGGAGGTATAATGGATAAAATTCCATAGTCATTCATAGTAAGTTAAACCTGTTGGGCCGGTAAGGATGAATAGAGATTCTTGGTGTTTTATTACTGAGCATATCACTAATGATCAATCCAGTAATTGCGCCTAATGTCATACCGAGATGTTGATGTCCGAAGGCATAAAGTACACGTTTAGATTTTGTAGCAAAACCAATAACAGGTAAAGAATCAGGTAATGACGGTCGAAAACCTAACCAGACTGACTCTTCTTTCGTTTCAACCTTTGGCAGCATTTGTTTTACTAAGGGTAACAGCTTTCTAATTTTATTGTAATTGGGTGGTGCTGTAAGACCGGATAGTTCAAC
>JABSOX010000050.1:0-15748 GCA_013215655.1 Colwellia sp. | reverse complement strand
GGTCATGCGTATCCCCGCGGACATTGGAGATAATACAAAAGCATTATCGCCATTAAGTACCGGGCGATTTAATAATGAGCTTGTTGATTGCGGTAACATCAGATGATAACCACGCTCTGTCTCGAGCGGAATATTATCACCCAATTGTTTTGCTAGTGTTCGTGACCAAGCTCCTGCGGCAATAACAACTCGATCAGCAAACAATGACCCATCAGGACCACTCATTTTTATTTTTTCATTATTGATATTAAGGGTATCAACAGCAAATTTTTTATAACATCCGCCGCGATTAACAAACAAGTCAACCATGCCCTGAACTAAACGTTGAGGGTCTACAATGCTCAAGCTATCTTTTTGATACAAACCATAGTTAAAAATGGGTGCTAAATTAGGTTCTAAATCACGAATTTGTTCAGCGCTTAGTACCTCGTATTTAGTGGCCATTTTATCGAATAGCTCGATGGATTTGCGTGTGCCCGCAGCAAAACTCTTTTCTGATTGATAAACTTTCAACCAGCCAGTTTCGCGAAATAACGAAGCAAGCTCAGTATGTTTAGTTAACTCACGCCAACTTGCTACGGCATATTGTGAAAGAGCATGTAAATTCGTTGCGTTTTGATATACAGCAGACGAGCGACTCTGCCAAATAAACCGCATTAACCAAGGCATTATTTTATGAAAGTATGCTGGTGGTATCGACAGAGGAGGATTGGTTTGACTGAGCATTCGAATAACATCAAATAAAATGCCGGGCATTGCCGTTGGGGCACATGAGCCATTGATGATAGCGCCAGCATTACCAAAAGAAGCGCCAGCACAGGGGGCTTCACGATCAACTAAGATCACGTCATGTCCATCTTTTTGCAATGCCAACGCCGATGATGCACCAACAACTCCCGCACCTACTATGACTATTTTATTTGACATAGTGTAACCACCTTATGTAAGAACTAGAAATTAAAAAATCATCTGTGGATAGGAAGGACATTTTGTTAAGCGACAAAGTACTAACACCACTGTGGAACTGAATCTAAGTTAATTAAATTAGAATGTAAACAAACACCTAACATACTGTGCATATTACGGTTGTTCTCAGTTATCTATAGCGTCATAACATGATGAAACTTACGATAAAATAGCCAATTAACGTTAATACGCCACAAAAAATAGCGTAGGGTAATTGAGTTTTGACGTGTTCCAATAGGTCACAACCTGAGGCAATAGCGGAAACGCATGTCGTGTCTGATATCGGCGAACAATGGTCGCCAAATACTCCCCCTCCCAAAATTGCCGAAATGACGAGTGAAGGAGGTAAACCCAAGGTTTGAATTAGCGGTACGCCAATTGGAATCAAAATAGCAAAAGTCCCCCAAGATGTTCCAGTGCTAAATGAAATAATGCCGCCAGCGATGAATAACATCGGAACAACAAAAATTAAAGGTAAGTATTCACCCACTAATCCTGCGATAAATAAACCAGTACCAAGTTCTTTTAAACTCGCACCCAAGGTCAGCGAGAATAAAACAATGGTAACCAGAGGCAACAATTCTGCCAAACCACCAAAACCAACATCAACAAGTTCTTTATGGGTGAATCGTTTGGAAAACAACAAGAGAAAATAAGCAACGGCTAAAGCGAAGCAGGTAGCATAAAGCACTGACTCGCCACCACTCCCTTGTGTAATATCACCGTTGCCCGTCCAGTACATAAAGAAAAACATACCGAAAATCATACTGAATAGTGGCACGACCATAAACCGAGCTTTAGTTGGCGCCACTAAACTTTCATTTAAACTATCATCATCTTCTACAGCATATTTGTGTAGGTCGCGTTCCGATATTTTCATCGGACCATGGACTCTGTCAGTTATGACTGTATAGGCGACAACAATTAGTGCGATGATTGCATAAAAATTAAAAGGTATAGTACCCCAGAGCACCGACATAGAAGATTGTCCAAGGTCATAATTATTCAATAAGCCAAGTACATATGCTCCCCAGCCATTTAGTAGTACTAGTATGCAAACAGGGGCCGCTGTACTATCAATCATAAACGCCAAGCGAGCCCGACTCATTTTAAATTTGTCAAATAAATCTCTTGATAAAATGCCAGCAGTAAGTACGCTCAAATTTGATTCAATGAAAATGCAAAGTCCAGTAAACATGGTTACAGCACCTACTTGCCGTTTACTTTTCGCTACCCCCTTGCTGACGAGTTTTTCTACCATAGCGGTAACGCCGCCCGAATTTCTAACATAGGCAAGTAATGCACCGATAAGTAAACTAAAAATAAGTAATCGGGTATTACTTGTTGAACTGAAAACAGTAATTATTCGATTAATACCCCCTAAGAAAGCATAGAAAACAACATTTGAGTGGTCGTTATAAGCAATCAATATTTCAGCGCTGAAAATTGCACTCAATAGGGCTAAAATAACTTCTTTCTTCCACAAAACCACTGTGATAGCAACCAGTGGCGGAAGCACAGATAACCAATCCATATTTATTCACCTTTACGTTTTTGTTTTTGTTTTTGTTTTTGTTTTTGTTTTTGTTTTTGAACCACTATTTACTAATAAAAATTACTTATAAATCTGCACTTGACAACGACATCGTCATAAGACCACATCGCCTATCAACTACTCAAAAACTTATGGCTAATTAATTCGGTTTCAATACTTTTCCCCATAATGTATTAGCCATCAAATTATCTTGTCTAGCTATCTTGCCATTAACAATAACAACATCAAATCCCTCAGCTAAATGATGTGGACTGGGATAACTTGCCATAGCTTTTATTCGTTTAGGATCAAATATCAGAATATCCGCTTTCTTACCGACTTTTAATATCCCCCTATCGTTCAACCCCAATATTTTTGCTGATTGCGAAGTCATTTTTCTAATGGCTTCTGGCAATGATAAAACACCACGTTTGTTAACGTACTCATCAATAATTTTTGCGAATGCACCATGACCCCGAGGATGAAATCCTTCGAGACGGCCATCTGATGATATCGATACCGCTGGATCAATGATCATTCGAGTCTGCAGCTCATCATTCATGATGAAATAAGCGCCCGCAGCGCCTTTAGGGCCAAGTTTAATCAAAACTTGTTCGTAGGGAATCTTCATTTCTTCAGATAATTGTGCCAAGGTTTTCCCTGTATACGGAGGTGTACCAAATAGGGTTGCATCAGGACCATTTCTTTTTTTTATTTTGTTGCGAAGAAACATTTCTAATTCCGCTCTGCGTTCTACCAGAGCAATGTCGAATTGCTTTGTTGTTTTAGCCCAAACCGGGAATAACAAACTAATACCAGCATAACTTGCATTGTAAGGGTAAATATCTGCACTGACCTGGATACCCGATTCTCGTGCATCATCCAATAATGCTAAAATTTCCTCTGCTCTTTGTATACCCTTACCATATACCGATTTTAAATGGGAAACATGTATTCTTGTATACTGGCCTTGAACAAATAACTCCTGAAATGATGCTTCCAGTTTATCATCATCTTCATTTCGAATATGGCTCATGATCAGCCGATTATTTTTACCAACGACTTGCGCCAGAGCGTTCATTTCATCAGCTTGTGCATTGAGCCCTGGATTATATTCAAGCCCTGTACTCATACCAAAAGTATATTTTAAGTTTTCATCTAGAATAGCAAGCATACGATGAAGATCATTTTTAGTCGGAACTGTAGTGCGATTTATTCCGGATAACGTTCGTAATGTTCCATGACCAATGAACATCGCAATATTTAGCGAAATACCATTATTTTCAATTTTTAAAAGCCAGTCTTGTAAATTAAGAAACTCTGGACTATCGCCATCTTGCCCTAAGGTAATTGTTGTTATTCCCATGGCAAGAAAATTCTCGAATTTTGGCGTTTTCAAAGGTGAACCATGGGTATGAAGATCAATAAATCCAGGTGTTACTACCCGCCCTTTTGCATCTATCGTCGTCTTTACTCGTGTATTAATTTGATCTTTATTAAGTATTGTTTTACCAATAAATACAATTTTGTCATCAACAATCAAGATATCAGCTGATATGGCTTTATTCCCTAAACCATCTAATACTTTGCCATTGGTAATCATAAGGTCAATAAAGGGAAACTTGGGTAAAAATTTTGTTGAGGTTTGCTGACAAGCTATATTCAGTAAACAAACACCGAATATAATTACTAATTGTAATATTTTATTCATAAAACATTTCCGATAGTTAGTTTCATTAATCTTTATTTTATTGATTTTCAACACTATATCTACTTGAAAAAATATTAATGCAAAAAAAACCAACACCTAAGTGTTGGTTTTATCAAATCACAATGCTAACTATCTTTAAAAGCTATAAGTAGCTTTTGCATATAAAAAGCGACCATTAGAGCCATATGGTGTAGTTGAAGAGTATGAACGACCAGACGAAGTACTTAAGCCAGCCTCATTCATTGCAGCCCTTGGACCATTTTCATCCGTTATGTTACTAACACCTACAGAAAATCCTGCACCATTATCAAAGTGATAAGCAAATTCTGTGTCCAGAAGAATAACTGCAGGGCCATGAATATCTGGACCATACTGGTTCCAATCACCATAATAATTAGCTCTTGCCATTAATGACCATGAGTCAGCTGAATAATTTACCGTAAATGAGCCTTTATGCTCTGGTAACGCATTTTCTAAACGATTAATTTTTCTTTCATCAACATTTGGACCAAATTTGTCTACAGTTGTTTCTGTCCAGTTATAAGCAAGTGAGTATTTCATATCACCACCAAATATTTCATTTGCGTAGTTAGCGACAATATCAACACCTTGAGTGGTGGTATCAAAATCATTAGTAAAGAACTTAACTTGTGTTAAGCCAATAGCATCGGTAACGCCTTGGTCAATCAAATCTTGTCTGTCTTGATCACTTAAGGTAATAGCAGAAGTTTGAGTAATGCGATCGGTCACTTCAATATTGAAGTAATCTACCGTTAAGAAAAACTCTTCTTGTTGATAAACTATACCCGCAGCAAAACTAATTGCTTCTTCAGGTGTTAACTCAACACCACCAAATTTAGCTGATACAGGGTTCGTTGGCGGTAGTGTTGCAATATCAACTAAAGCATTTAATGCCACATCAAACTGAGTTTGCACACTTCGAACATTACTTTGACCAATAGTTGGCGCTCTAAAACCAGTACTTACTGAACCACGAGCTTTAAAGGAGTCATTGATTTCATAAATACCCGCAACTTTCCAACTAAAATTAGAACCAAAATCACTAAAATCTTCAGCTCTTAACGCTACTTGCGCTAAAAAATCTTCAGTAACATCTGCTTCCATATCTAAATAGGCAGCTTTACTTGTACGTGAAGATGCTCCGGCATCCGCAGGTTTAAAACCAGGAAAACCATTTGAGCCAATACCAAAACCTTGATCAGTTAAAGGCCCTAATTTCCATGAGGCTTCATCACCCGCAGTGATTGTAAAAGTTTCTTGCCTCATTTCGAAACCATAAGAGACAACTAATAACTCAAAACCCATCACAGATTCAAGCTCTTTAGAAAAATCAGCATTTATCGACTGCTCTAATTGAGCATATGCACCTGGAGTAAAGGTCGTAGGTGTTTCTGGTCCCATTGATGAGTTAACCGTATCGCTCATGTGAAATTCAGTTGAGTGTTCACCAACACCCACACTAAAATCATAAGAAGTGCCGTCACTAAATTCACCACGTGTACCCATGAATAAAGAAAGGTCAACTACGTCACCACCAAAGAATGGCGTAAAGCCACCAGGGAAACGTAAGGTATGTGCATAACAGTTAGCACCTTCTAATTGACCTAGTGCGGTAGGATCAGGAACACCATTTTCGCTTATTCTAACAACTGGACAGTTTGAATTATTAGTAGCACCTTCAGTCAAATCACCCGTTAAGATGGTATCTACAGCATCACCCGCGTTAAAAACAGTGCCACTTTCAGAATAAAATTCACCATCTATCGTAGGTCCATTAAATATACCATTACGGTTAATTGGGTTACGGAAGAAAAAACCACCTTCAACGGTTTTTTCAGACCAGTTACCAAACATATAAGCTTCGCCACCGTTGGCTAATTCAATACCTGTGTTTAAAAACAATTTAAAATCATCAGAAATCTCAGGTGTACCCCATACTTGCGCTGCAGGTGTTCTAATATTGGTATTTCCACCATCAATTAATGCTTGAGCATCACTTCGTTGTGTACTTCGACTGGTCGCATCTTGTTGATTCACTTCAAAACTAAAATTAGCAAAACCGTCATCGCCTAAGCCAACACCGAAATTACCCGCAATAGTTACTCGATCCCCATCACCTTCAGAATATTGACCTGCTTTTATTTCTAATTGACCACCGTCAGCATTGTCTTTTAAAACAAAATTAATAACACCAGCAACCGCATCAGAGCCATACTGAGCCGAGGCACCATCACGTAAGACTTCAACTTGTTTTAAAGCAATGGCAGGAATTGTTGATATATCAGGGCTTTGTGCTCCATCAGCAATACCACCACCTGAGAATGCAATAATAGAGCCTTTATGACGACGCTTACCATTAACTAAAACCAAGGTAGAATCAGGAGATAAGCCTCGTAAGTTTGCAGGACGCACTATGGTTGCACCATCTGAAATGGCTTGCTCGTTTACATTAAATGATGGCGTTACCGTTCTTAGTAACGTTGTCATATCTGATGAGCCGTTGGCCATAAGCTCTTTACCACCAACAACATCAATAGGCACTGGAGAATCAGCAATAGATCGAGGTGAGGCGCGAGAACCAACAACAACGATAATTTCATCTACATTGGCTTTTTCTTTTTCCTGTTCAGCCGCTATAGTTGGCATTGCTACGCAAGTCATTCCCATAGCAATAACTAAGCTTTTTAATTTAAATCTATTTGACATGTTTTTATTTCCTTCACGAATTTCATTCGGATATATTATTTTTTTATTTTCATTTTTGTGCATTTATGTGAATATATATGCACTACTTATTAAACAGATGAAATGTAAAAATCCTCTATTGATTTTGTTATTATTTAATTCAGTAGCTAACTCAAGCTGACAAGCACTCTTTTTATACAATTAACTCTTTGAATAAATAGCTATATATTTATTACCCTCTTTCTTTCCTTACAACCCTTACCTATCTAAAAATAACTTCATATATATTACTGAATATTTATTACATAGTTATTACTGAATATTTATACATAATCCTGAGTAAACATTACACAAACAAGACGATTACATAATTATAAAAATTATACAAAGGTTTTTTATGATTAAACAAAATTTAATAAAGGTTTCTTATTTATATTTCTTTACATAATTTTCTTAATGACTAATATAAACGTATGAAATTTTATGAATGACTAATATAAACGTATAAATAGTGGTTAGACGCTATGACAAAATTATAAAAGGAGCTTTCAGATAAGATGAAAAAACTTGATAACACTGACCTTAGTATATTGGCTGAATTATATGCCAACTCTCGTATTACCAATAAAGAACTATCTGCAAAGGCGAATATAGTACCTTCTACATGTCTTGATAGAGTCAAAAAAATGCAATCTTCTGGAGTCATTAAAGGATTTGGATTACATATAGATTACAAGGCGATAGGTGGAAACATTGAAGCAATGACTTCCGTAAGATTGGGTAAGCATAGCAGTAAAATAATTCAAAATTTTAGAGATGATTTAATTTTATCCCCTGAAGTATTAAAAATATTTTACATGGGCGGTGAAGATGATTTTTTACTACAAATTACGGTAAAAGATACGGAACATTTACGTGATTTTATATCGAGTAAAATTACCTCTCGAGATGAAGTAGTGCATATTGAAACAGCTCTTATATACGAACAATTAAGCTGTAATAAATTACCAATTTTCGAATGACACGTTTGGTGTCCAACTATATATACCCGCTCCACTTGAAGATGCAATGAAACGTTATGATGAACTTAATGCAGTACATAACAAAGAGATTGTCTGGGCTGATGGTAGACACCGAGGTTATATCCGCTTACATATTAATCACCATGGCGGACATGCAGATTTTATTGCTATTTCTAATGTAGAATCTCGTATCTATGATACAAAAACTATACACTCAGTGAATATTATCAATGATGGAACTATGCTTCATTTTGATTAAAACAATTTAACTTAAAAGACCCTTAGTCAAACAGTTAGATGACACAAGTATATTATTTATTATAATTCAACGGTATATTTTTATGAAATTTAAAGCTTTATTAATTAGTTTAGTGTTTGCTTATTCTTCTCTATTGTTTGCTAGTAGCCAACAAGGGGCAGTTGCAATGCCAGATACCTACAGTGCTAACGCTGCTGTGCAAATATTAAAACAAGGGGGCAATGCCATCGATGCAGCCATTACCGCACAATTTGTTTTAGCCGTGACTTTACCTGAAGCAGGTAATATTGGCGGCGGCGGTTTTATGTTGGTGCATAAAGATGGTCAAGACGATTTCATTGATTATCGAGAAAAAGCACCAATAACCGCAAGTAGAGACATGTACCTTGATCAAAAGGGAGAGGTCATTCCTTACAAATCTGTTTATGGTGTTTTTTCTTCTGGCATACCCGGAACCGTAGCAGGTATGTGGTTAGCTCATCAAAAACATGGCTCACTACCGTGGAAGACTTTAGTACAACCTGCGGTTGATTTAGCAGAACAAGGCTTTATTGTTCATCCAAAATTAGCTAGTAATATTAATCGTTATATTAAGCGTATGGAAAATAAAGACCTAGCGGTTAACTTTGCCGAATATTTCTCGAAAGCTAAATCAAATGAACTTTTTAAGCAAGTTGAGCTTGCTAAAACCATGATTCGTATTCGAGACCATGGTATGCAAGGATTTTATCAAGGTAAAACCGCTGATTTAATTGCTGACTTTATGAAAAAAAATGATGGTTTGATCAGCCATAAAGATTTAGCTACTTATCAAGCGAAATCAAGAATACCCATCAGCGCCAATTGGAATGGTTACAAAATTTTAACGTCGCCACCACCAAGCTCAGGTGGTATTGCTATTTTACAGTGGCTTGAAATGTATCAACTCAAATCGCCAACGAAACAAGTAGCTCATAATTCAACTTTGTACATGCATTTGTTAGCTGAAATAGGTAAACGTGTATTTGCCGATCGTGCAGAATATTTAGGTGACCCAGATTTTATTAATGTACCTCAACAACAGTTGATTTCAGAAAATTACCTTGCTTTCCGTGCGAAAGATATAACGTTAAATAAAATATCAATAACGGAAAAAATACAAACGAGTCTGGTTGAAAGTGAAGAAACCACGCATTTTTCTGTGGTCGATAAATGGGGGAATGCAGTATCAAATACCACAACATTAAACTTAGGTTTTGGTAGTGGTATGGTGGTTACTGGCGCAGGCTTTATTTTAAATAACGAAATGGATGATTTTAGCGCTAAGCCAGGCGTTGCAAATGTCTTTGGGGCTTTAGGTGGTGTGGCGAATGAAATCCAACCACAAAAACGCATGCTTTCATCAATGACTCCGACCATAGTATTAAAGGACGGTAACATTTTTATGGTGACAGGTTCACCAGGTGGTACCACTATTATCAGCTCAGTCTATCAGTCTATTCTAAATGTAATTGAATATGATATGACTGCCACACAAGCAGTAAATGCTCCACGTTTTCATCACCAACTTTGGCCAAAAAATGTTATTCGTCACCATAATGGTATTCGCAACGATGTTAAAACTGAGTTGAAAACTATGGGATATGAACTAGATAATCGTCGTTTTGGTGATATGCACATTATTGTAAACCGCAATGATCAATTAGAAGCAGGGTCTGAAGCTAGTGGTCGTGGTAAAGCAATAGTCATACATTAATTTACGCCAAGATTTTTCAGCGGCTCTTCACTACCAGTAAATAAATCTAAGCGAGCTAATCTCAAAATTCTTTACGGTGCTAACTTAGAGTTAGCACCAGTTCATATTAAATTGATAGCACAGCCCACGTTGATTAACAGCATTAATGTCAGGGTTTTGTTATCCATTTTAAGTTGTTTTAGTAATATTTTAGTTTGCTCGACTTGGTTAGTACAATACAGATTAGTTGGACATTTTTATTGTATAGTTTATTGAAGTTATGAAGGTTTTTTCGGTTTTTTCGGTTTTTTATCTCACTATGTACCCCCTATATAGAAACTTATAGGATAAAAAATATTTTAGACTAAAAACTCTATGGCGCAAACGCCCCTGAGCGCCATAGAACTAACGACAACTTTCACCACAAAGCCGACCCTTTTCATGAACAAAAACCGTCGTTTCTAATGATCACTTTGATACGAAAGCGGACTCTGCAAAATACACTAAATCACAATTGGACGTTTTTTGTTCTTAAATATTGTCAAGTCTTGACTCTTTAGTTACTAAGGTTCTTTAGGAGTAAAAGTTCAAGTCCTTCACTTTGTTTTAATCGAAACTAAATTTTTTTTGCCACTTTTTAGTTATTTGTTTATAAATGCCATTATTTTTAATTTCTTGAAAAGCTACCTGTAACTGAGTGATGATAAGTATATCTGTATGCTTGTTGGCCGCCAAATAAATGTCACTAGCTAAATCCTCAATTTTATATTCTATTACTGCCTTACTAACATCTAACCCAGCTGCCTTTATTTCACTTTTCGCTGTTACTTGATTAGTAAATATAGCTTCAACGCGATTGCTGTAAAGTAATTTCCATAAATTACGATGCTTTATGGTTAAATGAAGATTACTACCTTCACGAAGCCCAATAGATTTTAAATAACTTTCACCATAATCCCCTCGTGATACAGCAATCTTATAATTTTTGATATTTTCAGGAGAAGTAATTTTAATATCGGTAGCAGATTTTAACTTCGTTATATTAGACTCTAGGCTGTATAACTTACCTATCCAAATAAAATCATCTTTTCTTTCAGGTGATTTTGCAATAGAAAAAATTAATGTATCTTTTTGAGTTAAAGCCATATGGTAAGCTCGTGGCCATGGGTAAACTTGAATATCAGAAGTGAGCTTTGCTTGTTTGAAAATGGCTTGAACAAGTTTAACAGCCATTCCCCCTGTTAACTCACCATTTTTATATATCTGTAGTGGAGGTGCATCTTCCGTGACTACTAATATACTTTGTGATTGAGCAAAAAAAGCTATCAAATATATTAATAAATACTTCACAAACTATTCACCACTACAATGATTCGTACCATTAACCTTAGAATAAGAGGAGATGACTTTCAATGTAAACAGGTGCATCCGATTTAAACGGAAAGAATTGATGAACCAAAATAAACTTCACGATCACATAGCGACAAAGCGGTCATTAGGATAATTGGTTTTAAGGTCAGTTAACACCACGAAGCGGTCTAAATTTATTGGCTGGAATGGCTAAAAATCAGGTTCACTATTGCTAAATAAGCGGACATAAATATTTAATACGCTACGCGCACTTTGTTCTTATTACTGTCATTAAGTCTAATCTAATAGTGCATGCTACTATAGATTGAGAGCGATAATCGATGGATACAGTGAGGCATCTTGTTCACCCCCCCCCAGAAATTCCTGCGAAAAGATTACAGCTCAAAATGCTAAGTGATATCATTTTAGCTAACAAAAATATTGGCACCCAATGGTAATTTGTTAATGACTTGCCCCGTAGCTTTCGCCACTGCGTTAGCCAGTGCGGGTAAAGTTGCTGGGTTTATATTTTCACCACACCCTATTGGCGATTCATTATTCTCTATTACCTCTGTTATTATCTGCGGCATGAAAGGGATCCTTAATACTTGATAATCGTGGAAATTGCTTTGTTTCACTTGACCATTTTCGATGTCGATTTGACCATAAAGAGCCATGGATAAAGCAAAGGCGGTACCACCTTCCACCTGAGCTTTGATGCCATTGGGATTAATCGGCTGACCAAAATCAGCTGCAGTATAAACTTTCGTTATTTTCAGCTTACCATCACCACGTTTTACTAGTTCCACTACTTGTGCAATATAAAATGTACTTCCTTCTTTTGTCTTATCAAATAGTGCTATGCCCTGATAAGTATTGTTTTTTGATACACCCCACTGGGCAATAGCAGCGACACGTTTAAGCACATGTATCGCTCTTGGTTTGTCCCGCAACATAGATAAACGCAATGCTAAAGGGTCAATTTCAGCTTTCATAGCCAATTGAGTTAAAAAGACTTCATTAGCAAAGTTAGTACTGCTGTGAGCAATACCTCTTAATGTACCAACAGGGATCGGCGTTTCTATAATATGAGCATTGGCTTGAAAATGCTCTATGTTATACGGTAAATGGTCGGCACCGGCTGTGGTCAACCATGCCTGCTCTTTAGAGCCGTGAGCCGAAACGGTATGTTGCCAAGCTGATACTTGTTTATCTTTACCTAATTTGGCCGTTAACTTGTGTATAGACATAGGCCTAAAAATACCATGTTGGATATCGTTTTCTCTTGACCAAACAACTTTTACCGGCAACTTTAATTGTTTGGATACTTCAACCGCATCAATAACAAAGTCTTGTTGTACCTTACGACCAAAACCGCCACCGATAAACGTTGTATTAACTTTGACATGGTCAGCACTGATTGCCAATAGTTTCGCAACCGTCTCTTTTACCCTACCTCGGTCCTGTGTTGGACCCCAAAGCTCACATTTTCCTGATTGCACATGTGCGGTAAAATTAACCGGTTCCATAGGGGCGTGGGCAAGCAAAGGAAATTCAAAAATGGCCGAAAGGCCTTGGTTATTCGCCAATTGTTTATCGGCATGACCAATCGTCTTAAGTAAAATATCCGGAGAGCTTAGCTTGTTTTTTAATTGCTTTACGAGGTCTTGGCTAGAAAATGATTTATATTTGCCCAAGTCCCACTTAGCTTCCAATAATCTTAAGGCTTTTGTTGCTGACCAGTAATTACTTGCTACTACAGCCAAACCACTGCTAATTTCGAGTACTGCGCTAACCCCTCTTA
This sequence comes from Colwellia sp., assembly GCA_013215655.1. GTDB lineage: Bacteria > Pseudomonadota > Gammaproteobacteria > Enterobacterales > Alteromonadaceae > Colwellia_A. The sequence continues at coordinate 2,682 of JABSOX010000050.1, read as the reverse complement.
CAGCCAATGCTGCTGAACGATCATAGCTTTTGATCTTGGCTCCAAAAACTGGTTTTTTTAATATAACTGAAGTGAGTAATCCTGGAAAGTTTACATCAATGCCAAATTGGGTTTTACCGGTAACTTTATCCGAAATATCCAAAGGCTGAACAGACTTTCCAATGATATTGTATTGTTCAGGAGATTTATAGCTCACTTTTTCGGGTACTGGCATTTTGGCTGCCAATGAAGCCAATTGACCATAAGTGAGCTTCTTATCCGAACCTTGTAAATAAACAACTCCTTGGGATGTTTCACAAGCCGATTTTTCTACTTGCCAAATATCTGCTGCCGCAGCTATCAGCATATGCCTTGCTTTGGCCCCTGCATCTCGATGACTTCGCCAAGCCAACAAAATAGACAGGCTCGCCAAAGTACCTTGATAGCCGTATTTCTCTTCGTCCGCTTCCGCATCGACGACTTTAATTGATTGCCAGCTTGCATCTAACTCTTCGGCAATAATTTGCGGTAAACTGGTATATACGCCTTGACCCATTTCGCTCATGATCAAAGGTACAACCACCTCACCTTGGGGGGTTATTTTAATTAAGGGTAATAATGTTTGTTCTTTTCTTTCATTTCCCGACTGGGCATACGATACTGGCATTGCTAACCCTATTAGTAAACCACCACCTAATACGGAAGATGCTTGTAAAAACGCTCGTCGGTTAAATGTTTTCAACTTAAACCCTTAATAAATATAAAAGATATTAGATTATAGATCTAATTTGATATTATCAATTGTAAGTCACTACTTGTTACATTTTACTATGTTCTTATGCCATTAATAATACAGACAAATTATCAGAATCATCTGATAACTGTGGGATTGTCCGAGTATAAAAATATCAACAGGTACTCAGATTACCGTAACCCAGCTCAGTCGTCATCAGGTCTAGTTTGAATACCAATTTAGACATAATTTTCGAAATACCTAACAACAAATTTAAAATACAGAAAAAATGTGTTATAACTCCTTTGAAGTTGACTTATAGCTCAAGTCTATTTTTTAGTTCATGTCTGCTTATAGTCATATAATGGCCTTTTAGGCCGCAACATTAATATGTAATGACAATACAATGGTAAAATTTAACAACGTAAATCTACCTCTAATGACTACTATCGAGCCAACAGCGGAAGTTTAAATTTAACTGCTACTTTCTTAAGCTTTGCGCACTTAGTTGCCATTATTTTCTTGCGATTTGTGAAGTTTTTTGTAATTTTCTCACGACTTTTGATTCAAGACCTTTAATTATTTTTCCCAATTTAGCTACTGCCCAGAAAATACGATTCAAGAATTCTTATAATATGTGACGACCCACAGAGACATACCGTACATCCTGTACATAAAAAGGGATGAAGTGATGACTTCATCCCTTTTAGGCTACTTAAAACTGTTTTAGTTAGAACTGGTAGCGGTAACCCAAACCATAAGTCATCGCTGTATCATCAGAAACAATGGGACTGTTTTTAATGTCTTTATCGTATTTTGTAATACTCGCAAAACCTATAATTATACTATTTTCATTAATGACATAACCCGCCGTAAGTGATGCCTCGTAATTTACTGTTGAGTCAATTTTATATAGTGCCCGATCAGCGGTAACATCTTGTTTTGATACCCCATAATAATAATCAGCAACATCATCACTTGCATAAGTGACTGAAACAGAAGGTTCAACAAAAAACCGTCCAAATTCGATATTATAACTATAACCAGCAGTTAAACTGTAACCCTTATGTTTATTACTGATATCGTGAGCATAACCAAGTGATGCATTGCCAAAATCACTTTCATAATTAAGGTCGATGTTCGCAGTAAAAACGGTATCAAGATCCCTCATATCTTTTAACTTTTTACTGTCTCCTCGGTCGGTATCTCCCATATAATCGCCGCCGACACTGACATCTAACGATAAGTCTTTATATTTTAAAACGGTAGCGCCAATTTTCCCATCGGCAATAAACATGTTTTTCCAGCGTAATTCTGGAACAGGAAAAAAGCCATTTTTGTCTTTTCCTTCGTCATAAATAGACTGTTGAGAATAAACTACCGGCATAATAACAAATGAAAAGTCATCTTCAGCAAGAACTTGAGTACCACATGAAAGTAATGGAATTAAAATTGATAATTTGGTAAATAAACGCATAACAGCTCCTTAAGTAATTGCGGTCATTATACGTTTCGAGCTTAATTAATCTGTTAGTAAGATGTCAGCTTTATGTAGAGAAAATGTAGGTTAAATGTAAGAAAGTGTAGAAGTTTATCTATTGAGCGTTAACTAAAAAAACATCAACTTTCACGTTATTGAAATTGCTCAACTATGGTGCGAAAGGTTAAGTTTACTCGTGGTTTATGTTCTAACTTGGTTGGTGGTAGGCGATGTAACCAGTTCTTTTGTGTGCAACCTTTCATCACCAGCAAACTACCATTTTGAAGATACAAAGAAACAATTTCCTGACTTTGTTTGTGCTTAAAAGCAAATTTACGTTCTGCGCCAAAACTCAATGAACCAATAGCGCCCTTTTCTTTTAAATCTGTCTCACCATCACTATGCCAAGCCATGCCTTCTGAGCCATCATGATATAGATTAAGTAGACAAGAATTAAAGGTTTCCCCCGTTTCATTTTCTATTATCGCTT
>JABSOX010000049.1 GCA_013215655.1 Colwellia sp. | reverse complement strand
AAAACGGTAAGTATGATTTCATGCTTACCGTTTTTGTTAATTAAAGGGCTGGTTTTATACTTTTTTATTTAATGTTTGCGCTGAATCATAGCGTTTGAACAATAACGAATACCCGATAAAGTCAGTTGTCTAAGGTGTTTGAACTCAGTATTTTCTTCAAATTGTACAAATAAAATAAAAATGTCACATTTTTTTACTTTTTTCTCTTTAAATAGTTGAAAAGAGTTTTCCTGCCCCCACTATTTGTTTCATCAACAGATTTATTAAAAATTTACTTTAATAAACTTTATTTTAATTAGTATTCGGAGGTCCTCAAGATGGGCAAAATTATTGGTATTGACCTAGGGACAACAAACTCGTGTGTTGCTGTACTAGACGGCGGCACAGCACGTGTTATTGAAAATGCAGAAGGCGATCGTACTACTCCTTCAATTGTCGCTTATACAGAAGAAGGCGAAATATTAGTAGGACAACCTGCTAAACGTCAATCAGTAACCAACCCAACAAATACATTATATGCTATCAAGCGTTTAATTGGTCGTCGTTTTGAAGACAAAGAAGTTCAACGCGACATTAAAATTATGCCGTTTGGTATTGTTAAAGCCGATAACGGTGATGCCTGGGTTAAAGCAAAAGACAACAATGTTGCACCACCACAAGTTTCTGCTGAAGTTTTGAAAAAAATGAAAAAAACAGCGGAAGACTATTTAGGTGAAACAGTATCTGAAGCCGTAATTACGGTACCTGCTTATTTCAACGATTCACAACGCCAAGCAACTAAAGATGCTGGTCGTATTGCCGGTCTTGATGTTAAACGTATTATCAATGAGCCAACGGCTGCTGCACTTGCTTATGGCATGGACAAGCAAGAAGGCGATAAAGTTATTGCGGTATACGATTTAGGTGGTGGTACATTTGATATTTCAATCATCGAGATTGATGAAGTTGAAGGCGAGCATACTTTTGAAGTATTAGCGACTAACGGCGATACCCATTTAGGTGGTGAAGATTTTGATAACCGTTTAATCAACTATCTTGTCGCTGAATTCAAGAAAGATCAAGGCATGGACTTAACGTCTGATCCTCTTGCGATGCAACGTTTGAAAGAAGCAGCTGAAAAAGCAAAATGTGAGCTTTCTTCTGCACAACAAACGGATGTTAACTTACCTTACATCACAGCAGACGCCGCTGGTCCTAAGCACATGAACATTAAAGTGACACGTGCAAAATTAGAATCATTAGTTGAAGACATGGTTAAAGCTACTTTAGAGCCATTAAAAGTAGCGCTTAAAGATGCTGACTTATCAGTAAGTGACATTGATGATGTTATCATGGTTGGTGGTCAATCACGTATGCCAATGGTACAAGCTGCTGTTACAGATTTCTTTGGTAAAGAACCTCGTAAAGATGTTAACCCTGATGAAGCTGTTGCTGCCGGTGCTGCGATTCAAGCAGGCGTACTTTCTGGTGATGTAACAGACGTGCTTCTTTTAGACGTTACACCATTATCATTAGGTATCGAAACAATGGGCGGTGTGATGACGAAAGTTATCGATAAAAATACCACTATCCCTACGAAACAATCACAAACGTTCTCAACAGCTGATGATAACCAAGCTGCAGTAACTGTTCATGTATGTCAAGGTGAGCGTAAGCAAGCCTCAGCGAACAAATCTCTTGGTCAATTTAACCTTGAAGGTATCGGTGCTGCACCACGTGGAACACCACAAATCGAAGTAACTTTCGATATTGATGCTGATGGTATTTTGCATGTAACAGCAAAAGATAAGAACACAGGTAAAGAGCAAAAAATTACTATCAAAGCTTCTTCTGGTTTATCTGATGAAGAAGTTGAGCAAATGGTACGTGACGCAGAAGCTAACGCTGATGAAGATGCAAAGTTTGAAGAATTAGTACAAGCACGTAACCAAGCTGACGGTATGGCTCACGCAACTCGCAAGCAAATTGAAGAAGCGGGCGATGATTTACCAAGTGAAGACAAAGAAAAAATTGAAGCGGCATTAACTGAACTTGAAGACGCAGTTAAAGGTGATGATAAAGAAGCGATTGATACTAAATCGCAAGCGGTTATCGAAGCTTCAGCTAAGTTAATGGAAATTGCTCAAGCTAAGCAACAAGCAGAAGCAGGAGCAGGAGCAGAAGGTGCGGAACAAGCAACAGATGCAGGCGCAGCAGATGATGTTGTTGATGCTGAGTTTGAAGAGGTTAAGGAAGACAAATAGTCTGATTTAACTCTCCTATTTTTCTCGTGAAATTAAAGCGCCGATATCTATCGGCGCTTATTACGTTAAAAACAGTTATAAAATGCCATTAAAAATAGCGATTCTATTTTTAATGTCATTTTACTAAATTATTACTTGAAAATTTAATCCCCGGTAAAGAAGTCACTATGTCAAAACGCGATTATTATGAAGTGCTAGGAGTATCAAAAGATGCTGCTGTGCGTGATATCAAAAAAGCCTACAAACGTTTAGCGATGAAACTTCATCCTGATCGTAATGCTGGTGATAAAGGCAAAGAAGAACAATTTAAAGAAGTAAAAGAAGCCTACGAAATTTTAAATGACGATCAAAAACGTGCGGCTTATGATCAATATGGTCATGCGGCATTTGAACAAGGTGGTCATGGCGGCGGCGGAGGCGGTGGTTTTGGCCAAGACTTTGGCGATATTTTTGGCGATATTTTTGGTGGTGGTCGTGGTGGTCGTCAGCAGCGTCAACAACGTGGTTCAGACCTTCGTTATAATTTAGATTTAACCCTTGAAGAAGCGGTTAAAGGTAAAACCTTAGAAATTAAAGTACCGACCTATGTAGGTTGTGAGCCATGTGATGGTTCTGGCGCTAAAAAAGGCACCAGTGCAAAAACGTGTGTAACATGTCACGGCCATGGGCAAGTGCAAATGCGCCAAGGTTTGTTTGCAGTGCAACAAACATGTCCAACGTGTAGTGGTAAAGGAAAAGTTATTGCTAGCCCTTGTCCTTCATGTCGTGGTCAAGGTCGTGTTGAAAAAACTAAAACTCTTTCAGTGAAAATTCCACCGGGTGTTGATACGGGTGACAGAATTCGTTTATCAGGTGAAGGTGAAGCCGGTGAACATGGTGCTCCAGCTGGTGATCTTTATGTACAAGCAAATGTTCGAGACCATAAGATATTTGTTCGTGATGAAAATCATCTTTATTGTGAAGTGCCTATTAGTTTCACTACCGCAGCATTGGGCGGTGAAATAGAAGTACCGACACTTGAAGGCAAAGTTAAGCTGAAAATACCGAAAGAAACGCAAACGGGTAAAATGTTCCGTTTACGTGGTAAAGGTGTTAAATCAGTACGCAGTCATTCAACGGGTGATTTAATGTGTAAAGTTGTCCTTGAAACACCCGTAAGTTTATCGGGCGATCAAGCTGACTTATTACGACAGCTTGAACAAAAAATGGGTAGTAGCAATACTAAACATAGCCCTAAAGAAACCGGTTTCTTTGATGGCGTTAAAAAGTTCTTTGAAGATTTAAAGACCTAAATATTCAATTTATTGTCTATTAAAAAATCCCGCTTAATTGCGGGATTTTTATTTTTAACAGGTGATGAAATTTAAGCGGACATAATTGTTAACAAAATTGCAGTACTAATTTCTTTTTTTGGGACATAATTTAGAAATTATCGACTATGCTTTTATTAAAATACAACTCAGGAAGAGTGACTATGTTAAAAGTAATGATCGTAGATGATGCAAGAATGAGCTTAAATATGGTGAGAAGAACACTGGAAAATGAACCATCTTTAGATTTAGATATTCACTCTTTTATTAATAGTCATGAAGCGAAAGACTGTTTTTTAACGCTTAAACCCGAATTAGTCATTACCGATATTTTTATGCCTGATGTGGATGGTTTTGAACTTATCAAATATGTAAAAGTTAACAGTAAGACACCCGTACTAGCGATATCCTCAGAAAAATTTGGTAGTGGTAGCTCAGATTCTATTTTAAAAATGGCAAAAAGTAGAGGGGCTGATTATGTATTATCGAAAGCAAAACTTGTTGAAGAACTCCCGCATTTAGTTAAGGAGATTTTTGCCGAACATTGAACCATCACAACATAGCTCACTTAGTCTTAACCTTCCTATATAATGGAATATCAAACTATTACCGGCTACTACTTAAATTTATAAAACTCCACAGATTTCTCCCCCCCCTCTATATTCATTAACAAAACAAAGTTCAAAGAAATATATCCTTTACAGGTATGAAACATTTATGTAACATCTTGTGTTTTTTATTCCTCAGCCATAAAAGGATTTTTACTTTGAAATATATACTATTGTTACTTCTTTTTTTTATGACATTTATTGCTCATTCTCAATCAATATCCCTAGTTGAAAAAGATAAATGGGGCTCAAGTTCGTATGCCGATGTTATTCAAGTTGATGACTACATTTATGCTTTAAGTCAAACAGGTCAACTAGATATTTTAGATCCAAATAAAAGTTTGAATCAGCAATTGATAAGTCATTTTGACTTTTTGGATAATAAATCAGGCTCTGATTTAGCTGTTTATAAAGGTTTTTTATCGATTACAGCGCAAGATAAAATCGTTTTCTATGACATAACTGACCCGATCGCTCCAGTAAACGTCTTTGAATTTTCGATTGATTATGACGCCTACCTAACTCAAAAAATAATCGATGACGATTATATTTATGTACTTAGTAAGAAAAAACTTTATATTATCAACTATTTAGATTCGGCATTTAAAATCAAACAAATTCACACGCTTGATGACTTATCTTCGAACACTATTCGTCGTTCTAAAATGAATATCGAACAGGGGCATTTATTTATTCATCAAGTCGAAGAGGTTTATTCAGATGATTATAGTTCTAGTACTTATAATTATGTTATTAATGAATATGACCTTAATGATATAGCCAACGTCAGCCTTATAAGTAAAGTTGAATATTCTAAAGCAGGTTTTAATGCCGAGATAGAATATTTAGGTCAAAGTCATTTTGCCTTAACCGTAGATAACAAGGTTCAAATCATTAAAGCCGAAAAGAATGTAGGCTCTTTGGTATCTGAAATTGATGTTGATACCTATATATATTCACTGCACTGGCAACAAGATCTTAAAAAACTAAACATTATTTCACAATACAACTGGTATTCCAGTCAATTAAACTCATTTTCTGCCCCAACCTTAGAAGTGAGTTCACCAATTTTAAGAAAAAATAGAATTTACAAAATATATCACTTTATTTCTGACAATTTAGCTATTGCTGATGCTGTCTTCGGTAATGAAACCCTTATTGTTAATTTGAATAATCCAACCGAAACTACCGCTCTATTCGATCAAAGTGGTGGCATATCTGATGTGGCAATTATCAACAATAATGCTTATGTATTAAAAACCAATAAAGTACACGCATTGTCATTCGAAAATAGTCAATTTAAATACAATTATGGAATTTCAGGAAATGATTTAGATGATGTATTTATTCGTTCACTATCAGCTAATGGCGAACAATTTTACATTGATTCAAATAACCGTATTAGTGTTTTTAATGACAATTCAGACTCAACAACTCCAAGCTTTGATTATGATGTTAGTGTGCCAACTGAAAATTATATTAGTACATCAATTAGCAATGATAAGTATAAAGTAATACTAGAACACGCTACATCGGTAAATTCTACATCGTCAACACAATATATTCATTGGTACAATGCGGAAGAACCTTATAGTTTATTAATCCCGCCTAGCTCTTTTGATATCTCAAGTTATAAGCTTGATGACGATCATTCACTTGAATTTGTTCATGAAATGTATTTTGTTGGTGATTATTTGGCTGTAATTGGTACAACTGAAGATAGAAAAATGTACTTATTATTAATTGAAAATAATGGGCAATCTATCGATTTAGTTGATTACTTATATGTAGATAGTAGTAATTGGGCAAACTTTTTTGTTAATAATGATAAAATTTATCAAATGATACGATATGAAAATAAAATAACAGAATTTGAAATATCTGATAATGATAAATTAACTGAAATTCAATCATATACAATTTCTCTAGGAAGTAACCACGAATTATATAATGGGCTCATTTTCGATGATTATTTACTTCTACAAGAAGATAATTATCTTAAATTATTTGATTTTAAAAATGTAGAAACTAATGCAAATCTAGATTTAGTAGGTGAAATTAACGTAGCTTCGAACTATTCACATAAATTGGTATTAGAAAATATTGGTAATAAACTTCTCATTGGTGATGGCGTTTCTGGGGTATTAACTTTGTTTGAACTTAACAGAGCTCCAACGTTTGAACTAAATCAAATAGAGACAGAGGAGGATATGCAATCCTCATTTACAAACTTTGCTACTGATTATGAAAGTGATGATATTAAGTATGGTATTACAGAAAATGCGATAAATGGTTTAGTTACTTTATCAAATGACCAACATTCAATTTTATATTTACCAAATCCAAATTATTACGGTGATGATCGATTTGTATTAAAAGCTACCGATATCCATGGCAATTTTTCTGAAAAAGAAATAGCAGTAAAAGTTACGCCAACTGAAGATGAGCCAAACCCTGAAAATGACGCTACAACAATCAACTTTGGGGATGTAGCTTCTGATAGTTTAGCGACTACTGATATCGACGGGCAAGTATTAAGTTATAGTATAGTAACCGACGTTAATAATGGAATTTGAGCACTTTCAGAAAATGGCAATATTCATATACACCGAATGTAGGTTTTTCTGGAAGTGACTCATTTACTTATCAGGTGATGGATTCAGCAGAAAATATAGCTCAAGCAACAATTTCAATTACAGTGAGAGCTGAAGTAATACAAAATCAAAGCAAATCAAGTTCTGATTCTGGTTCAAGCTCAGGTGGTAGTTTTGGTTTTTTAATATTGTTGGGTTTAGTTCGATTATTTTATTCTCATAAAGCAGTATAGTGTTAATTTCATAATTATTATCACTTACAAAATTACAGGGTAATAGTAAAATTTTACCCTGTAATATTATACCTAACTAATAAAGGTAAAGTCACAACTGGGCAATCTAGCTGTTTTTTTTTGCTAAACGCAGACCAACAACAAAAAAGATAAATAGTGATAACCATATAGACATACTACCGCCGCTACGATGATGAACATGCACCTCTTCAACATAAGGTGTATCAAAGTCACTGCTTTCTAGCGGCAAGGCATATAAGTCCTCACCATTGACGTCATCTGAGCTAAAGGTTGCAACAATACCTTCATACCCTACTTCATACAAATCAATTAATACGTCATAGTGCCCAGCGTAATAACCATCAAGCAAGGTGGTGATCACTTCGTATTGGTCTTCATCGGTATCAGCATGAATAATAAAATTGTCGGTGCTGTAATAATGCAGCCAATTAACGCCATCTTTGCTTAAATAAAGCTCCGCATATACTTCACTGTCGTAGTTGCTGGTATGGCTATAAACATCAGCATCAAAGGTAACGCTGAATGTTTGATAATAACCATCGCCATCAAAGTCATCTTCCAGAAAGGTAAAAGCGCTATAGATGCCAAATTCATGGTCAAAACTGCGACTTTTACTTGGAGATAAAGAGTCACCGTTATTATTTTTTAGGTTTAGCTTGTTGTTGTTAGTTGTTACTGCTCTATTTTTCCCTGTTGCTTTACCAATGACTTGGTCAGAAAATAATGATTGATGATTCTGTTTAATAATTGTTGTTACCATTGCTTCGTTGATGTCTTTTTTAAAACCACCGTGCGAAACACTTGCTAGTGGCTTAAGTTTATTCTCTTCATCAGCAGCATAACTTGTGGTGGTTAGTAGACTGGTTGATAACAAACTGCTTAATACCATTAAACGTATAATGCTAGGCATTGATAGCGAAAATTCACTTTTGCTAATACTTTTATTAATAAAAGAAATTAATGAGTTGGTTGTATATTGCTGGAAAAAGTTTGTCATTTTTAAAGTCCTTAATCACTTTGTTAGGTCTATTAAACGACATTTAAAATGAACATAAGCTGAACATTTATTTGAACATTATCTATTTAAAATCAAGGCGTTTTATTTCTTTAATTTGTTCAGCAAAGGTTCAGTTATGATGATCTATTCTTAGTGATCACAGAGACTTTAGTTTATTTAAAAGATCCAATCTTTTACACTAAAGAAATAATCTGGTATCAATGCGTTTTATAACGTGATTGGTAGTACGCTCATTTAGAGGCTGATGATGAAATCTGTTGTAGCTGTATTATGTATTTATTGTTTCTTTAGCTTACCGAGCTATAGCTATGTCTATGAAGGCAGTCCTTTTGCTATGGGCGGCGAAGGAGTTAAACAAGAGAGAAAGAAGCTCAGAGTTAGCAGCTCTGGACAAGCTGCACAACTCGTTAAAAGTAGGCTTGGTGGTAAAGTTTTAAAAGTACAAAGAAAAAAAATAAATGGTCATGCGGGTTATAAAGTAAAAATAATTAAAAAAGATGGTCGTATTATTTCGGTTTTAGTGGATGCTGAATCTGGCCGAATTATTGGAAGATAGTCGGAAGGTAATAGAAATAGAATAGGAAGATAATAAAAATGCGTTTATTATTAGTTGAAGACGATCTTGAATTACAAACAAATTTAAAAACTCATCTGGTTGCCGCTAATTATTCAGTTGATGTGGCAAGCGATGGTGAAAGTGGTCTGTTTCAAGGGTTTGAATATCCCTATGATGCAGCAATTATCGACATAGGCTTACCGATTATTGACGGTATTAGTGTGATAAAATCATTGCGTGAAAAGAACATATTATTTCCAATTTTAATTTTAACTGCTCGTGATAGTTGGCAAGACAAAGTCTCAGGTTTAGATGCCGGTGCTGATGATTATCTAACTAAACCTTTTCATCCAGAAGAACTAGTTGCCCGACTTAATGCGCTGATCAGGCGCTCAGCAGGACAAGCGAGTCCCATTATTAAAAATGGTCCATTGGTTATCAATACAGCCAGCTTAAGTGTAAAAGTAAATGATATCGATGTCAGTTTAAGTAGTTATGAATACAAATTACTTGAATATTTAATGATGCATCTTGGCGTAGTTAAATCCAAATCTGTGCTTACTGAACATATTTATGATCAAGACTTTGATTTAGACTCTAATGTCATTGAAGTTTTTATTCGTCGTTTACGAAAGAAGCTTGATCCACAAAGTGAATATGGCTTTATTGAAACCTTTCGTGGTCAAGGATATAAACTCAAACGATTTGATCAATAGCGGCATGTCAAAATATTTTAATAAACTTTTGTCGTTATTACCATGGCAAGTTAACTCACTCAAAGTACGGTTAATTTTTAGTGCGTTATTTATGATCGTGGTGATGTTGCCGATCATTGGCATTACATTGAATAATGCTTTTGATAAGCAGCTTAAAAGTGCAATAAAAAATGAGTTAAAAGCACAAAGCTTTTCGATTTTTTCAGTAGCAGAAGTTGAAAATAAGCAATTGCTTATGCCAGAGCAACTATTAGAAAATCAGTTTAATGTTATTCAGTCAGGATTGTACGCACTGATAGCAACAATTCCAGAACCTTTAATTCCCAATTTAGCCGTTTCATATTCATCAAAACCTTATATTAAACAAGCAGCGGTTACCGAGAGTAGTATTTTATGGAAGTCACATTCTTTATTAGCACTACCTTTACCCAATCAATTACCTTCTCCTGAAATTGGTAAGTCCTTTTTTTCTGAGCAGCAACTCGATGGCAAAATTCATTTGGTTTATAGTTTTAGTGCTAGCTTTAATGAAGAAGGGCAAGAGTTTCCAATCACCTTACATATCATTAAAGACCAAAGTGAATTCTTAAGTGTAGCCAGTGAGTTTAAGCAAAAGTTGTGGACTTGGCTTGGTGTCTTGATGGTATTGTTTATTGTTGTGCAAATAGTCTGGTTAATATGGACGTTAAAGCCATTAAATAAACTTAAAAATGAATTAGTTAATATAGAAAAGGGCAATAAAAACTCATTACAAGAAACATATCCTGTTGAACTAGAACAAGTGACCATTCAACTTAATGCCTTATTAAATACTGAACAAAACCAGAGAAAGCGTTATCGACATGCGCTAGCCGATCTTGCTCATAGTCTTAAAACTCCATTAGCTGTTATTCAAAGTCAAAGTGAGCTTTCAGCCAGCTCCAAAGAACAACTCACCTCGATTAGTCGCATGATTGAACATCAACTTAAACGAGCACAAAGTGCTGGTGAATCGTCATGGCATTTAGGTATTGAGGTTAAAGGTGTCGCCGAAAAATTGGTCAATACTCTCGCTAAAATTTATCAAGAAAAGTCTCTTGATATTGAGATTAAAGTGAATGAAAAGGCTATTTTTAAAGGAGATGAAAGTGATCTGATGGAAATATTAGGTAATGTGCTCGACAATGCCTGTAAGGCTGCAAAACAGCAAGTATCACTTAATATTGAAGTCAAAAATAAGCAGCTTCTATTTATTATTGCCGATGATGGTGTCGGTATTAGCGAACAACAACGACAAACAATATTTAAGCGTGGTGTCAGAGCTGATACTTATCAAAAAGGCCATGGTATAGGTCTCGCTATAGTCCGAGACCTAGTATCGAGTTATCACGGAAATTTACAAATAAAAGCATCGCCTGAACTTAAAGGGGCAATGTTCATCATTACCTTTGAGATGAACTAATCGTCACTTTTATTAATTGATTCAATTTGTTCAGCTTACGTTCAGTTCACTTCCGTTATTATTTATCCTAAGTTAACAAATATAATATGGGTGACACAATATGGGTGACATAACAAAACGACTCTTTTTATCGTTCAGTTTAGCTATCAGTTTAGCCATCAGCTTAGTATCAATTTCCGCTTTTTCTAACCAAGGTTCAGTTGAAGATAATTTTAGTGATGCTGAACTTGCACAAATATTGGCGCCAATTGCGCTATATCCAGACAGTTTATTGACCCATATTTTAATTGCTTCAACCTATCCTTTGGAAGTCATTGAAGCGAATCGTTGGGCGAAAAAAAATTCAGATATTGCTCCTGAAAACATTGCTAATAAAGTTGAAAACTTAGATTGGGAACCTAGTGTTAAAGCGTTAATTCCATTTCCTCGTATCTTAAATAGGTTAAGTGAAGACCTAAGTTGGACTCGTCAATTAGGTGATGCCTTTTTACAAGATGAAATGCAAGTTTTGCAAAGTATTCAAGTATTACGTAAGCAGGCAGAGCTGGCGGGGAGTTTAGCGCAAATGGATAATATGACGGTTAGCAAAGAAGACAACAATATTATTATTCAACCGGTGCAACAAGAAGTAGTTTATGTACCTTATTATGATACCCGAGTTGTTTATGGTCCTTGGCATTGGTCATCATATCCGCCAGTACATTGGGGCCATCATTATCCAAGGTATGCTTCGCACCATAACTTGTTTTCTTGGCATACCGGTATTCATATTTCGTTTGATTACTTCTTTAGTGCATTCCATTGGAATAATCGGCATGTTGTTGTGGTTGATCATTACAACTCACGTCACTATCGTCAAAGAAGACATATTGTCACCGGGCATTACGCTAAACGCTGGCTTCATAAACCGCATCACCGTCGTGGAGTGGCATATCGTAGCAGTGTTACAAAAGAGCGTTATGCGAGTAATCGTCCAAGTGTAAGCCAAAGTCGTCATTATCGTAATGAATATAAGCGTAACGAACAGCGTAATGAACATAAGCGCATGGAACATAAAGGGAGTACACATAACCGTGCCATATATAAAAATGGTAAGAATATAAAACGTCATGACGGGGATAAAAGGTTATATGCGAGTAACCATACCAGTAATAAACATAATAAATTACAGCAACGTTTAAGAAATAATAAGGTACCTAGCTTTAATCGAACAGCCGTTAAAAATAAGGCGATTGTTCAGGGCCAAAAAAATAGCAGTTATAAGGTAAAGAATGTACATACACCGAAGAGCCGAAACTATAACGTTGTCAGTAACAATCAGAAAAGCTTTAAATCGTACAGTAATAAACGCTCTGAACGAGCAGTGAATAAACAGTATTCAAGTAGCAATAAACCTAAGCAGCAGTATAAGTCATCGAATAACCGTACACATAATTCGACGGCTAAGGTCAAAACCAGACATCAAACTAAGCAAAGTAGACCGAGTCAAAGTAGAACAAGTAATAAGTCACGATCAAATAGGGGAAGTGAGCGTACTAAACATAAAGAGTAGTTTCTTTTAATTAAGCTCTAGAAAATAGTAAGCTCTATAAAGTTAAAAATCCCAAGTTATTGGGATTTTTTTTGATGAAATATTCGCAGTGGCTACTCTGCAAATTTAGGTAATACACCACTGCGACTATGTTCAAAAATCAAAGAAGTTTCTACTGTAGTGACTTCATCTCTTGAGGTAATGGCATTAAAAACAAACTGGCGTAAATGTTCACTGTCTTTTACTGACATATGAATAAAATAATCGTAACTACCGCCCATATGATACAAACTAAGTATTTCTGGTAATAGAAGTAAATCGTCGCGTAATTGGTTAACTATTTGTTCAGAGTATGGTTGTAATCTAATCGCTGCAATTGCTTCAATGTTACCACCGATACTTTTAAGATTAACATCAATGAACGCACCTTTAATTACACCACTATTTTTTAAACGTTTTACTCTTTCTAAACACGTTGAAGGAGCAATACCGATACGTGCAGCTAAGTCTTTATTATTAATATCCGCATCGTTATAGAGCAGCGTTAATATGCGTAAATCAATTTCATCGAGTTTCTTCATTCATTAAGTCACTTTGTAATAAATCTATATAGATACTAACCTAATTAAATAACAACTAACTAGTTCTTATTGTTAAGTTTATGAATTTTTTTCGATTTTTTTTGTTTTTTCCGAATTAATTGTGAAAATCACCATGAATTTCACTTATTTGCGATCCTGTTAGATTAATTTAAATATGAAATTACAAATGCCCTGTGACATAATATGTCACAGATTCAAGGTTAAAGGTTACTTATGCCGATAAAAGCTATTCAAGATTTTCTTAAGTTAGAAGCCGCCAGTGGCATCATCCTGATGTTTGCTGCCATTGCTGCGATGATATTGGCTAACTCGCCATTATCACCTTGGTATGATCTGTTACTCGATGTGCCTGTTGTGGTTGCCGTGGGCAGTTTAGAAATTGCCAAGCCCTTACTTTTGTGGATTAACGATGGCTTAATGGCATTGTTTTTCTTTTTAGTAGGCTTAGAGCTAAAACGTGAGTTCATTGAAGGCGATTTATCGCAACCAGGACAAGTAACTTTACCCGCAATTGGCGCAGTAGGCGGCATGTTAGTGCCAGCCTTGTGTTATGTCGCGTTTAATTATGATGATGCGGATGCAATTAATGGTTGGGCAATACCTACCGCAACCGACATTGCGTTTGCCTTAGGCATATTGTCAGTAATCGGTAGCAAAGTACCTTTACAACTTAAAGTCTTTTTAACATCTCTCGCTATCTTTGATGATTTAGGCGCAATAATTATTATTGCAATATTTTATACTGACCAATTATCTGTGATGTCGTTAGTGGTATCGGCAGTAGTCTTTACTATTTTATTTACGTTAAATAAAAAGGGCGTCACTAATACCTCACCTTATATATTTTGGGGTGTAGTTTTGTGGATAGCGGTATTAAAATCAGGTGTACATGCTACTCTTGCTGGGGTTGCTTTAGCCTTTTTTATTCCAATGAAAGGTAAAGAAGGTGAGGTTTCTCCGCTTAAATCTTTAGAACATAATTTACATACTATGGTCGCATTTATTATTTTACCTATTTTTGCTTTTGCCAATGCGGGTATTAGTTTTGCGGGTATTGGTGTTGCCGATGTTGTTTCCCCCGTACCTTTAGGTATTATTTTAGGTTTAGTGGTGGGTAAACAAATCGGTGTATTTGGTTTTTGTTTTATTGCCATTAAACTGGGGTTTGCGAAATTGCCGACAAATGTTAATTGGCAATTATTGTACGGCGTGGCGTTATTATGTGGTGTTGGTTTTACCATGAGCTTATTTATTGGTTCATTGGCCTTTGAGCAGGGTACGGGTAACTTAATCTTTCAAGATCGTCTAGGTATTGTCATTGGTTCATTAATTTCCGGTGTTTTAGGTTATTTCGTTATTAAAAGTGCTGTAGATAAACAGTCAAGAATTGAAATGGAAAAAGAATAATCAGGAACTTGGTAGGAGCTATTGGGCTATCTAGCTTAAATAACTTCGAGATAAAAATAATAAAACTTATACAAGGTTAAAAGGAATAAATATGAGTATTGAAAAACTTAATGTATCAAAAACAAATATCCCAAAACTAAATGTCCCAATGAAGTCAATTGCTGTGGTAGTGGCTTTAGCGATAGGTTCATTTAGCTCTGTTTATACCGTAAATGAAGGTCATATAGGTATTGTAAAACGCTTTAGTGAAGCAAAGGAACAGGTAAACCCGGGTCTACATTTTAAAGTACCCTTTATTGATAGCGTCGAAGAAATAGAAGTTAGAACACGTAAAAACGAAGAAAGAATGGCATCAAGTACAAGTGAACAGATGCCAGTAACAATCACTGTATCGGTTAACTGGACTGTTGATAAAAGTGCGGCATTGGAATTATATAGACAATATGGTGGTTTATTACAATTCGAAAACAGAATTTTAGGTCCACGCTTTAGATCAGCAACTAAAGATGTGATACCACATTATAATGCGGAAAGATTAATTCAAGATAGAGCCGGTGCAATTCAAGCGATTGAAGCCAATTTTATTGAAGAAATGAAAGATTTTCCAGTAACGGTTGATAATATTCAAATTGAGAATATTAAGCTACCTGCTAAGTATTTAACGTCAATTGAAACTAAGCAAACAGAGAAAAATTTAGCGGATGCTGAGAAACATAAACTCGCAAGACAAAACCTTGAAGCACAACGTGATGTAAACACCGCAAAAGCCAGAGCCGATGGTATAAAGTTGGTGGCGATTGCTGAAGCTGAGTCTATTCGAATTAAGGGCTTAGCAGAAGCGGAGGCGATTACCGCTAAAGCAAAAGCATTGGGTAACAATCCTTTAATTGTTAAGTTAACTGAAGCTCAAAATTGGGATGGTAAACTGCCAACTACCATGCTTGGCAGTAGTAATATGCCAATTCTTGATATGAGACCTGTCAAAAATTAACAGAACATAGTATTAAAATTATTTTCTTTTTAAACGGCAATGCATCCATTGCCGTTTTTGGTTAGAATGCGCAGCATTACTTTATTATCATCATTTTTCATGTCACTTGCATTAAAAGAAACAACGGC
Organism: Colwellia sp.; assembly: GCA_013215655.1. Taxonomy (GTDB): domain Bacteria; phylum Pseudomonadota; class Gammaproteobacteria; order Enterobacterales; family Alteromonadaceae; genus Colwellia_A. The sequence goes on along the minus strand of JABSOX010000049.1, from coordinate 27,992 downwards.
AATCGAGCATAACACTCATGATTTGATCTCCATTTTTAATGAGACCTTTTCAAAAGCGTTTAATACTCGCCTGATTAAAGGTGGTGATGAACCATTGTATTCTCCGGCAAGTAAACAGTGTCATTATCATCAAATTATTTTTGCTCATGGCTATTACAGTAGTGGTTTACATGAAATTTCTCATTGGTGTTTAGCGGGTAAAGAGCGTCGTTTGTTAGAAGATTTTGGTTATTGGTATATTCCTGATGGTCGTAATGAAAAACAACAAAAAACTTTTGAACAAGTTGAAATTAAACCACAAGCCATTGAATGGGCACTTTGCATTGCAGCGCAGAAAAAGTTTAATGTATCTGCAGATAACTTAAATGGCTTTGAAGCGGATACTAAAGAATTTAAGCGCAATGTTCATCATCAAGTACAACAATATTTAAAAGGTGGTTTTCCACATTGTGCACAACAGTTTATTGAAGCATTAGCCGTTTTTTATCAAACACCATTGCCACTGTGTATTGAGCAGTTTCAACTGGATTAATTCAAATTGGATAATATGAGTAAATTTAAATTAGGCTTTTTAATAAATCCCATAGCGGGTGTTGGTGGCAGTGTTGCTTTAAAAGGTAGTGACGGTGAAGGCATTGCACAACAGGCACTTGCTTTGGGCGCAGAGTTTAAAGCCAACCAAAGAGCAAATTCTGCATTAGAAATATTACTGCCATATAAAGATAAACTAGTCATTTATACGGCTAATTCCTTGATGGGGGAACAATGCGCGGTGAATCTTGGTTTTACGGTCGAAGTTATTTATCAATGTAAAAATACGCAAACTACGGCACAAGATACTGAAAATGCAGTCCAAATATTACTTGAGCAAAAAGTTGATATTTTACTCTTTGCTGGTGGAGATGGTACGGCGCGTAACATTTGCCATCAAGTTGAATTAAATACACTTCATCAAATACCGGTATTAGGTATTCCCGCCGGTTGTAAAATTCATTCCGGTGTTTATGCGGTTACGCCAAAAGCGGCAGGGCGGGTAGTTGAAATGTTAATCACTAATCAACTGGTAACTTTAACTGAAGCCGATGTTATGGATATCGATGAAAGCTTATTTCGCCAAGGTATTGTTAAAGCAAAGCGTTATGGCGAAATGCAAATCCCTAGTGAACTACGTTATGTACAGGCAGTTAAATCAGGTGGTAAAGAGTCTGACGAACTAGTTTTACAAGATATCGCTGCCGATGTTATTGAGCAAATGGATGATCAGTTATTTATTATTGGCTCTGGTTCAACAACGGCTTTTATAATGGATGAATTGGGTGAGAAAAATACCTTACTTGGTGTTGATGTTTTACATCAGCAATCGGTGATTGCAAATGATATTACCGAGCCCAAACTATGGGAACTCTTGCAAGCACACTTATCTAAAAATCAAAGTGTAAAATTAGTGATCACCCTTATTGGTGGACAAGGTCATATTTTCGGCCGAGGCAATCAACAGCTAAGTCCACGTATAATTCGCGCTATCGGTAAAGAAAATATCTTAATTGTTGCTACCAAAACTAAATTAACGGGCTTAAATAACCGACCATTAATTGTCGATACCGGTGATAATGAGTTAGATCAATCCTTTACCGGATATATGTCGGTGATAACCGGTTATAAAGATCAAGTTTTGTATCCGGTAAGTAGCCCTCAGTAAATTTAAATCATATTCATATTAAGCATTATTATTAGTTAGGAAGTTTATATGCAGTTTCAAAACTTATCATCGCTTTATCAGTTTTTAGATGACATTTGTATAAAAGAACAACCCTCGGAGCATTATTCAATTGCAGATGAGTTATTTGCGACTAGCTATATTCGCGGTTTTATTACCCTTGCCGCTGCGGAGTATGGAGACGACACCCAAACATTGACTAAGTGTTTAGGTGAAGATATTAGTGAACAAATTCATACAGCTAAGTCTGAATTGACACCACAAGATCAATTCATTATTAAACAATATTGGCAAGAGTTACAAAAAGCCTTCGTTTCTTAACGAGGTCTTAACTGTTTCTTAGCTATATGTTAAGTATGGCTAGGCGAAAAATAATCGTGCCTAAGACAAAAATTAATCACCAAGGTTATCCTCTTAAGCTTATTAATATTGAACTATATATTTTTATGTTGCTATTTTTAAAATATAGTTCGGGTTTATTATTTAAGTCTGTTTTTAATTTGAAAAACATTGTTCTTGCTGTTGAATCAACAGCATCTCACCGTTATAATTAGCGCCACTTTTTGTAAATCATCAGTCTTTATCCTAACTTCAACCTAACGCGAGGTGACAAGTTTGTGATTAAGCAATTTAAATGTGGATGAAACATCTATGAGCAACAAAACAGTTCTACACGCAAAGCACATTGAAGCTGGCGCTAAAATGGTTGATTTTTATGGCTGGGAAATGCCAATTAACTATGGCTCTCAAATAGAAGAACATCATGCCGTTCGCACCGATGCAGGTATGTTTGACGTTTCACACATGACCATTGTTGACATTAAAGGCAATGATGCAAAAGCTTACTTACGTCGTTTAGTGATTAATGATGTTGCTAAACTTACTGTTGCAGGAAAAGCACTTTACACCGGAATGCTTAATCATGACGGTGGTGTAATTGATGATTTAATTATTTATTTTTTCACCGATACTGATTATCGCTTAGTGGTTAACTCAGCGACACGTGTAAAAGATCTTGCTTGGATGAACGAGCAAGCAAACGGTTTTGATATCACCATTACTGAACGTCCTGAATTTGGCATGATCGCCGTACAAGGTCCACAAGCAAAAGCGAAAGTGGCTACTTTATTAAATGCTGAGCAAATACAAGCTGTTGATGGTATGAAGCCATTTTTTGGTGTGCAAGCTGGCGATTTATTTATAGCGACTACTGGCTATACTGGCGAAAACGGTTATGAAATCGTTGTTCCACAAGACCAAGCAGCTGATTTATGGCAACAACTTCTTGACGCTGATGTTAAACCTTGTGGTTTAGGTGCACGTGATACTTTACGCCTTGAAGCGGGTATGAATCTTTATGGTTTAGACATGGACGAGACAGTTTCACCGATAGCCGCTAATATGGCGTGGACAATTAGCTGGGAACCAGAAGATCGTGATTTCATCGGTCGTAAAGTACTTACACAGCAAAAAGCTGCAGGTGACCAACCCAAGCTAGTAGGTCTAATACTTGAAGAAAAAGGCGTATTACGTAGTCACCAAAAAGTCATTACTCCTTTTGGAGAAGGTGAAATTACCTCAGGTACTTTCTCGCCAACATTAGGCCATTCAATTGCCATGGCACGTGTACCTCGTAGTGTTAAATTTGGTGATACTGTTGAAGTAGAAATGCGTAAGAAATTGGTTAAAGTTCTAGTGATCAAGCCAAGCTTTGTTCGTAATGGCAAAAAAGTTTTTTAAAACAGAACAATATTAATATTGAATTGAATTTAGGCTATAGTAATTATTACTCAAATATTTAGAGTTAACTGTAGTTTAAAACCATATTTTTTTAAGAAAAATAAAATTAAAGATTAGGAACAAAAAAATGAGCAACATACCTTCAGAATTAAAATATGCAACGTCACATGAATGGGTACGTAACGAAGGTGACGGTACTGTTACTATCGGTATTACTGAACACGCCCAAGGCCTTTTAGGTGACATGGTATTTGTTGAATTACCTGATGTTGGTGATCAAATCAGCACCGGTGATGACGTTGCCGTTGCTGAATCAGTAAAAGCTGCCTCAGATATTTACGCGCCAATTTCAGGTGAAGTTGTTGCCGTGAACGAAGATTTAGAAGACTCACCAGAGCTACTTAACTCTGATGCCTTTGGTGACGGTTGGTTATTTAAAGTTAAACTTGATGATGCTGGTGAATTAGAAAATTTGCTTGATGCTGAAGGGTATGCAAACTCAATCGACGAAGACTAATTTTCGGTCACATTCTACTTTTATGCGGCGTTGTTTTTATTATTCGTCTAAATCACTTAGCTAATTATATTGGCTAAAGGCTTAACAAGCTCAATAGACTCATAATTTCAACACCTTGCCTAAAAGTAGGCTGTTTACGAAAATAATTATATAAGCCTCTGACAAATCGTTTGGGGCTTTCTTTTAGTTACCATAAATAATTTTATAGAGAAGCTGTTTTATGACTACTCAATCATTAAAAGATCTTGAGCAAACTCAAGATTTTATTCGTCGTCACATCGGACCTAATGCCGAAGAAACTCAAGCCATGCTTAATGATATTGGCGCAGAATCTGTTGATGACTTAATTAACGAAATTGTACCTTCGGATATCCGTTTATCTGAATTGCCAGCGATTGAAGAAAGTAAAACAGAAGTGCAAGCGCTAGCTGATTTAAAAGCTGTTGCGAGCTTAAACAAAGTAAATGACACTTATATTGGTTTAGGTTACTACGGTACGTTAACGCCAAACGTTATTTTACGTAACGTGTTAGAAAATCCCGGCTGGTACACGGCTTACACACCTTACCAACCAGAAATTGCTCAAGGTCGTTTAGAATCGTTACTTAACTTTCAGCAAATGTGTTTAGACTTAACCGGCTTAGACTTAGCTTCTGCTTCATTATTAGATGAAGGCACAGCAGCAGCTGAAGCAATGGCATTGGCAAGACGTGTTTCTAAAAATAAAAAATCAAACTTATTCTTTATATCTTCAGATGTTTTCCCACAAACCATCGACGTTGTTAAGCAACGTGCCGAAATGTTTAATTTTGATATTATCGTTGCCCCTGCTAATGAAGCAGCTGACCACGATATTTTTGGCGCATTATTACAATACCCAAGTGCTACCGGTGAAATTACTGATATCAGTGAATTGATTGCTAAAATTCATGAGAAAAAAGGTATCGTAGCAGTAGCTGCAGATATTATGAGTTTAGTGATGTTGAAAGCGCCTGGTGAATTAGGCGCAGATGCTGTTATTGGTTCTAGCCAACGTTTTGGTGTGCCAATGGGTTACGGCGGACCACATGCCGCATTTTTTACTACCTCTGATAAATACAAACGTTCATTGCCAGGCAGAATTATTGGTGTATCAAGAGATACCCGTGGTAACCCTGCGCTACGTATGGCGATGCAAACACGTGAACAACATATTCGTCGTGAAAAAGCCAACTCAAACATTTGTACTGCGCAAGTATTATTAGCGAACATGGCGGCGTTTTACGCGGTTTACCATGGTCCTAAAGGCTTAAAAGTTATTGCTGAACGTATTCATCGTTTAACCGATATTTTATGTTTAGGTACCGCGACTAAAGGCTTAACCGCTATTCATGCTAATTATTTTGATACCTTAACGTTTAACTTCAAAGAAGGCACTGATGATAAAGATGCTATTGTTGCTCGTGCATTAGCGGCAGGCGTTAACTTCCGAACTGACGTTGACGGTCAAATTAGTATTTCACTAGATGAAACCACTACACGTGCTGATATTGCGGGTTTGTTCGATATTCTACTTGGCGCAGGCCATGGTTTAGATGTTAGTGACCTTGATGATAAAATTGTTAGCAGTGGTCATTCTTCAATTCCTGCTTCTTTAGTTCGTGAATCTGCAATTTTAACTCATCCAGTATTTAACTCGTATCACAGCGAAACAGAAATGCTGCGTTATATCAAAAAATTAGAAAACAAAGATTTAGCCTTGAATCATTCGATGATTTCTTTAGGCTCATGTACGATGAAGTTAAATGCGACCGCGCAAATGATCCCAGTATCATGGCCTGAATTTGCTAATATGCATCCGTTTGCTCCTCTCGATCAAGCGCAAGGTTATACGCATATGATCGACGAATTAGGTAAATGGTTAGTAGAGTTGACAGGCTACGACAATATTTCAATGCAGCCTAACTCTGGTGCTCAAGGTGAGTACGCAGGTTTAATTGCGATTGTTAAATATCACGAAAGTCGCGGCGATGCTCATCGTAATATCTGTTTAATTCCATCTTCTGCTCACGGTACTAACCCTGCGTCTGCGCAAATGGTTGGTATGAAAGTTGTGGTTGTAGATTGTGATAAAGAAGGCAACGTTGACATGGACGACTTGCGTACTAAAGCAAGTGACATGGCTGATAATCTTGCCTGTATCATGATCACCTATCCATCAACTCATGGTGTATACGAAACCACCATTGCTGAAATTTGTAATATCATTCATGACAATGGCGGCCAAGTTTACCTTGATGGCGCGAACATGAATGCACAAGTTGGTGTTACTTCTCCGGGTCACATTGGCGCTGATGTTTCTCATCTGAATTTACATAAAACCTTTGCTATCCCACATGGTGGCGGTGGCCCAGGTATGGGACCTATCGGTGTTAAATCGCACCTTGCACCATTTTTACCGGATCATGCCTTAGTAAATGTTGATGAAAGCACTAAAGGTAACGGCGCTGTATCGGCTGCACCTTACGGTAGTGACGGTATTTTATGTATATCTTACCTTTATGTTGCCTTGTTAGGTAAAAAGGGTGTAACTGATGCGACTAAGTACGCGATTACAAATGCTAACTATTTAGCGAAAAAATTAAGCCAACATTACCCTATTTTATATACAGGTAAAAATGGCCGTGTTGCGCACGAATGTATTATCGACTTGCGTCCAATTAAAGCAGCGTCAGGTATTACTGAAGTTGATATGGCTAAACGCTTAATGGATTATGGTTTCCACGCACCAACCATGTCGTTCCCAGTTGCGGGTACGTTTATGATTGAACCAACGGAGTCTGAGTCAAAAGTTGAGCTTGACCGTTTCATTGAAGCGATGGTGTGTATTCGTGATGAAGTACGTAAAGTAGAATCTGGTGAGTGGACGTTAGAAGATAATCCACTTCATAATGCACCACATACTTTAGCGGATATTACCTCAACATGGGATCGTGCTTATTCGATTCAAGAAGCGGTATTCCCGGTGCCAGCGGCGGCAGCGAATAAATTCTGGCCAACAGTTAATCGTATAGATGATGTGTATGGGGATAGAAATTTGATTTGTAGTTGTCCTCCGGTTTCTACTTATCAAGACTAGATAACTAGTTGATATAGAATAATAAAAAGCGAGCTAAGGCTCGCTTTTTTGGTTTCATAAGGTTATGTTTGTGCTGTAATATCTAAACAACACAATCAACAAAGGGCAATGGAATGGTCAGGATAAACTTACACTATGATATTGATGGCAGACCACGTTACTCTCAAAAATTTATAGATTGGTTTGTTAAAAGCCTGAGCCAACCTAATTGGTTAAAACTTTCCAAAGCTAGTTATAAAGAGTTTTTGGAAACTAGTAGGGAAAGTAAAAAAGCTATTACTAGTGAATCTCAATGATTTATCGCGGTGGCGACAGCACCTAGAGGGCGGCTGCCTCCGGCCCCCCTTTGGAATCCTTCAGCGCTGCTGCATCAAATGTAACCCTACATTAAAATCAATATTTTCGACGTATCGGCGAAGATCGCACCTCCCTGTGCGGCATTGCCTTTGCCATCATCCATGATGGCAATACATGAATATTGATTTTAATTCCGGCGTTTGATGATGCAGAGTTTATGCTTCGTTCAACATTCGATTATTCTGATAATTTATTCCTCTGTGACTAGTCCATTTTTATTGATTTGGTAGCTATGAAAACGAGCATTGCAGCATTCACCAATTCCCATCTCAGCGGTTTGATAAATGACTAGCAAAAGTAGACCTCGACCCTCGACATGGACGTCGAGGGCTGCCGTGTTCATGGATGATAAATCGGCAGGTATCGAGGTTTACGCTAGTTGTTTATCAAAGTGTTTAGCTGAGTAGGGCACAGTGGGGGATGCAAGGGGGGATCTGTGTCTATTTCCCCTTTGCGTGTAGTCAGCACCCTGACAATATAATCAGAATAAATAATGAGCCTAGAAAGTATTTCACAAGAATAGGAGCATCTTTCCAGAAAAATACTTTCGAGTTTGGGTTTTATCTAATTGTTTTATTGTCGCGGTGGCGACGGCACCCAGAGGGAGGCTGACGCCGGCCTCCCTCTGGACTCCCTCGGCGCTGCTGCATCAAACGTGGTCCTACATTAAAATAAATATTTTCGACGTAACGGCAATGAAGGCACTGCGCTCCTTGCCATCCATGGCATCGCGCTTTACCGTTCATCCTGAACATAACCCATGTGCCACATTGCCTTTGCCATCATCCATGATGGCAATACGTGAATATTGATTTTAATTCCGGCGTTTGATGATGCAGAGTTATTACTTCGTTCAAGTTTAGTTTTAACTATAAATACTTCTTCGTTATTTTCTGGGAGCTATAGAAGTGAGCCTTTTCGGCTTAACCAATCCCCATCTCAGCGGTTTGATAAATGACTAGCAAAAGTAGACCTCGACCCTCGACATGTGCCGCACTTAGGCATTAGTGCCTTTGCGGCATTAGTGCTTCCATGCACGTCATGTCTAGGGTTACCGTGTTCATGGATTACTTTTACTACTAACTTAGCGACAGGTATCGAGGTTTACGCTTGTTATTTTTCAATGTTTTTCGATGAGTAGGGCGTCGCAGGGGTTCCAAGGAGAGATGCGGAGGTACCGTCGCCCCTTGGGTGTAGTCGACACCCTGACAATATAACTAGAGCATTGAACAAGCCTTGAAATAATTTCACAGGAATTTAATCAGAGTAATGTGATTGTATTCCTGTGAGTTATTTGAAAAGCCGAAAAACATCTTGGCTTTTAGCTTTTAGCTTTTAGCTTTTAGCTTTTAGCTTTTAGTTTTTAGCTTTTAGTTTTTAATTTTTAGTTTTTAGTTAAGTCAGAATTATTTTAATTTAATGCAGAAAGTTTGTTTGATAGTTTGCTATAAATGTAGAATTTCCCCGAGCCTACTTTTATCACAAAGGTTTCATTATTAGTACTCTTACTGACAATTGAAACTTGCTTCCCTGAAAATATATTTAATAAGCTTTTGTGTACTCTAGATTCAACAGAACTTTTGCCCACAGTTAAATAGGTTGATGCTTCGTCATCAAATCCTAAAGCATAAACTTCTTTGCTATTTTTATTTATTTCAACAGTGGAAATATTATTTTTTTTATCGGTAAAAATATTCTCGTATTTACCATTAGCTAAGTTGAGTTGAAATAAACCGGTACGGTCTTGCTTGAAAGTATCTAAAGCAAGTAATAAAGTGCCTTGTTCGTTGATTGCAATTGGCTTAATTTCTTGGCTGAAATTTGCACTAGGAATTTGTTGCCACTCTTCATTATCCATAATAAATAATTGCGTGTGGTTATTTTTATCTCGACCATATACTGCTTTTAATTCACCTTCTTTGTTAGCTAAAAAGGTAGCATAAGAAATAGGCGCGCCAGCTATGCGTTTGTCATTAAATTGGCCATTGTAAATATCTAATTTATAAACACTGGCATGGCGGGGGCCATGATCTTGCCAGAATCTATCCCAAGGCTTTGACTTACTAGGCCAAAGTGACGAACTAATAAGGATGTTGCGTTCATCGTTTGGCAGCAGGTCAATTATTTCAGCTGAGCCGTTAAGGCGTTTTTTCCTTTTAAATCTAGAGCCAGCGCCTCGAGCTTTACGATCATGGAGTGCGCGATAACCATAAATCATTTCACCCTGTGTACCATTAACATTAACGGCAAATAATTCGCCATAATATAGAGACTCTTCACGCCAAGCTTCTTTCTTCAAAACTTTCATCACCAAACGTTCATTATTTGCCCAAAAGAAATCACCGACTTCACTTAAGCGAGGAAGCTTAGCACCACCAACATAACTCATGTTTTTCAGTTCGAAAAAAGCTAAGGTACGTTTATCCTCAACATCCATTGCTATCGCTATGTGTTTACCGTCAGGTGATATTTTTACATCCTGATATACAGGAGTTTTAGTTTGGCTCTGGTTTGCTTGTACATTTACCACGGTTAACATGAGTATAAGAGTAAGCGATAAACAGACTTTGTTAATCATAGTTATGACCTTGTTTCCTTTGCGCTCTATAGATTTTGCTTAGTCAAAGCTTATAAAAAGGCGCTACTTGTTAGTAGATTTAAAAAGTGTTTAGTAAGGGGGAACGCTATGTTTTTAAGCATTCATTTGCTCTACACCCTTATTATTGGATAAGTGTAACAAAATGATTCTTACATGTATCGTGGGAGTGCAACAAAATAACTTTGTACTGGAATTTTTAGAGAAAATAGAAAAAAGGAACAGCTTATACCTTAGCTATTCCTTAATAAAAGTCGTTATAAATTCGCTATTATAAGTGTTGATCTAAAAAACTGATCACTTGTTTCATGTATTTTTTTTGATTTTCCGGCACATAAAATCCATTGTTTTCATTCGCCATTACATACCAATTGTATTTTTTATTAGATTTATCTAACGCTTCCTTTAAACGTTCCACATGTTCAAACGGTGCTCCTCTATCCTGCTTGGCGTGCGCAAGAAAAAGAGGTACTTCAATTTTATCGGTATGATTAACTGGTGACATTGCTTTTAATTTGCCGTGATATTTTCCTAAGCTATTTTCAAGGTCGCTTCCACCAAAAAACTGTTGTGGTTTATTGGCTTCTTCATACATAAGCTCAAGATCATAAATTCCAGCATTAGCAATAGCGCATTGGTAGGTATCAGGATAGTTTATGACACTGGTAATCGCAGAATAGGCACCAAAACTGGCACCCATAATACAAGATTTTCCTTTTTCGGCTTTACCTGAGTCAATTGCCCATTGATAGGCTTCTTTGATGTCTTGTTGAATTGTAGTACCCCATTGTAGGTAGCCAGATTTTTTAAACTTCACACCGAAGCCTGTCGAACCACGAAAATTTACTTCCAACACTGAGTAACCATTGAGAGCAAGATATTGAGTTTGTGATGAATAACCCCAATAATCTCTTGAATTTGGTCCGCCATGTACTAAGACAACTAACGGGGCTTTTTCACCTTCTTTTAGGTATTTGGCTTCGGTAAAATAGCCTGAAATTGGTGTGCCATCGGTTGCAGTAAAACTGAAGGGATCTTTATAGGCGAGTTGGTCTGGTTTTATTTGCGGAAAATAGCTTAGTAAAGTTGAAAGTTTGTTATCTTCGCTATCGTAGAGATAAAATCTACCCGCTTCGATATCAGAAGAAACCGCAACGATAAACAACTTGTCATCTTTACTTTTACTGGTGATGTTCATTTCTTGATTGGGGAAAGCACCAACTAAGCCTTTAAAAACTTGCGCCTCTCTAAATGATTGGTTGGTCATTAAATAAGCGGGAAAGCCATCATCAACTCTCAATGCGTAAATGTTATTGTTATCTTTTGTGACTTCAACATCAGTAATATCAACTTTTTCATCAGTGAATATATTTTTGTACGAGCCATCAGACAAATCCATCTTAAACAATCCTGCAATGTCTTGATTAAAATTGTCTATGGCCAACAAATGTGTTCCTCCATTGTTAATTGCCACGGGGTGAAAATAACCGCCGAAATTTTCAGATGAAATATGTTGCCATTTCTTGTCTTTTCTAAAATATAGCTGAGTGCTATTGTTTTTATCTATACCATAAACTGCTTTTAATTCACCACGGTTATCACTTAAAAATGTCGCATAAGGGATAGGTGATTTAGCAATGCGTTTTTTATTAATTTTGCCATTATAGATATTTAGTTTATAGACAGAAGATAATCCATTGTCCTCTGTTTTTTCACCTAGTTCATCCCAAGGAGTTGAACTGATCAAAATGTCATTTTTGTTATCGGGCAAAGTATTGATGACATTTGCCCAACCTTTTATTTGTTTCTTTTTCTTGAATTTTCCACTTCTCTGACTCGGCCTATCTGCAATCAAAGAGCTGTAACCATGAATCATCCTACCATCGGACCCATTAACATTTATCGCATATAATTCACCGGTAAATTTACTTTCTCTATCCCAGGGTTCTTGGCGGCTGATTTTTATGACAACTCTTTCATTGTTTGCCCAGAAGTACTCGCCAACTTCATTATTATCCGGCAATTTTGCCCCGCCAACATATTTCATGTTTTTTCTATTTAAGAAAGCTAATGAGCGTTTACCATTAGTATCCATAGCAACAGCAAGATGCTTACCATCGGGTGAGATTTTTACATTTTGATATTTGGGGTTATCAAAAAGGTGTTCCCAGTTTTCTGCGTATGCATGTGTAAATAAAAGTAGGAGACTGAGTGACAAACAGATATTTTTTATCATTATGTTAGACCTTGTTTGGCTGCGAGCTAAATTACTTTGGCTTGAATACGCCAGAATTTAACAGCAAGTATTATTTTTATTATGTTTTCAAAAGCTTACTAACTATACTCATCAATTTTTTTATTTTTGATTTGTTAACACCGTGCTTAATTTAGTGTTACAAAATGTTTCTAATTGTAAACACATTAAACAGAAAGAATTGATTGGATGCAAGTACATTAAATTTAATGGCATTGGTCATCGTTGTTATTACCTTTACTGACATACGCATAAGAGCCATTAAATCATCAATGTGAAGTATGAATGAATAAGTTAGTGAGTATTGATGTTTTCTTTAACAGGATCTCTTTAACTATTTACTAAAGCTCTAGTAAAACTACGGGCATCAGTCGTTGTTAAATGGAATATTCCGGTAAGTTATAGTGGCTAAGCTGTTGAGTTCATCCGTTGCATATGAATCCACTTTACTAACTAATTTAATTAAGATGGTAAACTTAGACAAATTGGTTGATTTTTCCATTAAATAATTAAAAAGGCGAGCCAGAAATGGTTCGCCTTTTTAATTGTGTCACTTGAATTTATTCTATTTCTAGCAAGTTTTCTATTATTTGAAGGTAGCTTTGATGTAAAAACTGTAATTTTTTGAATAAATACGTTCGAATAGGCCCAATCGGGCGATTTTGATTAGCCTTCTTCTCATACTGCTCAGCATTGTAGTAGCAAAGAGGGCTTTTAATGGAAAATATACATGTTGCTGATTCTGGCTCAGCTTTAGAAAGAGAAATACAAGATAAAAACAACACAGAGGTACAGAAAAGATCATCCGCAAGGTTAACTAACAAGTCATTAGCTAATAAATCATTAAAATACACTACCATGTTTTGGTTTGTCACGGCGTTATTTGGACAATGGTTTTTCTTTTACTACATTATGGGATTCTATGGAGTCTCAGTAATAAACGATAATATGGAATATTGGAATGTCGTGTTCGAACCCTTTGGCGTCACTCCTTACCGCGCAGGAGATTTTTCTGGTAACCTTGCATTTGTTGCCCACGCTATCGGTGCCGGTATAGTGGCTTTTGGTGGTGCATTGCAATTAATACCCAAAATTCGAAACTCCTTTCCAAAATTTCATAAAATTAATGGCTATGTCTACCTAACAACTGTGTTTTTATTGGCTATCTCTGGCTTTTATTTAGTATGGATAAGAGATCCTGACCCAGTAGAGCTTAATGGGATTGGTACAACGATTAATGGATTTCTAATATTAGGATTTGCCTACCTTACCGTGCGACTAGCGATTAAAAAGGATATTGCTAACCACAGGAAATGGGCCTTGCGACTATTTTTTGTCTCAAATGCTCAATGGATATTAAGAGTTGGTACATTTAGCTACCTAGTAACAGGAAACGTACTGGGAATGAACCCTGCTTTTGGCGACCCGTTTTTTTATATGTGGACATTTGGCTGTTATGTTTTACCGCTACTAACGTTGCAATTGTATTTTTACGCGAAAGAAAGAGGCAGTAACAGTGTTAAGTATGCAACCAGTGGTGTGTTGTTTGTAATCACCATACTGATGATTATGGGCATGATCGGCTATACACCTTTCTTATTAAAGGTCTTGTCAGGCGGACCGATTACATTCTAAATGTTGTTTCAAGTTAGAGACAATGAAATAGAGCAATTCATTTATTGTGATTGCTCCATTTTTGAACCGTATTATTTTGTGATTTGACTATGCATAAATGTGCGAAAGAACTAAAAAACACGTTCGTATAGACCAATTTAAACGACAATACGACTAAATTTGGCTACTTTTCATATCAAAACTACTACTTAAAAAGAGGAATGCTATGACCAACTCATTAGCAAACGTGAAGAACAATTATACAAAAATTGCTGGGATAACCTACGCGCTCATTATTATTATAGCGATGTTTCCTTCGATGATTTTTGATATTGGCTCTTTGTTAAAAGCAGAAAATGCAGCAAATAATATGGTAGGTAAAGAAGGCCTTTTTAGAATTGCTATTGCAGTTGAGTTCTTAATGTTTGTTTTAGTTATGGTGCTTTCTTGGGCTCTTTACGCTCTTCTAAAGCCGGTGAACAAGAACCTTGCATTGTTGGGCTTAATTTTTAGGTTCGGGGAAGCACTTTTGGGGTGTGTTGTCATTATGTTCATCCTGACAATATTAATATTCTTAAGCGGCGCCGAATATCTGCAGGCGTTTGAACCGGCTCAATTACAGGCGTTAGCTAGATCTTTTCTAAAATTATATGGCGTCGGTTATGACATCCTATTGTTCATCATGGGTGTTGGTGGGGTGGTCTATTGTTATTTGTTTTATATTTCTAGTTATATTCCGAGAGTTTTATCCATTTGGGGAATGATTACCTATTCAACAATGGTTGTTTATGGCTTTGTTAACATAGCAGTACATAATGCTCCTTCAGAATTGGCTTATGCTATGGCTCCTGGCGCATTATTTGAATTAACAATTGGTCTCTGGTTAGTTTTTAAAGGTATATCTGTAAACCAAAATCAAACGACCTCCACGGAGTAGGCAGAACTCAAACCGGTATGATGAATTAGATAGGTTCAGTTTTAAGGTTTCAAAGAGGATAAGTAAAATGGAAAAACTAACTATGAGTCTGATTGGTTAACTATGGATTCAGGTGGATTTTAGTTTTATAATCTAAAGGAGTCATAAAAATCTTTGTTTTTGGTAATTTAATGGTCAACCTTTTTCCCACAGTTATCTATTCCTGCATGATGGGAATGACAGTATTCGCTTTATTAGAGGTTTTCAATAGACCAAAGGAAAGACAAACATTTTTTCTTAAAGGCCTGTTGTTGTTATTGCTGATGCATTTGGCCGGTGAGCTGTTTATCTATTCAGGTGCATTTGTTTATGCGCCAGGCTTAGTCGGAGCACACCTTCCGTTTAGAGCCTTACTTGGACCGGCCCTCTTTTTTTATGCACATGCCACTATGTCACCAGACAAAGCCATAGATAAACGGTTGTGGGCACTGGCTTCATCTGGTCCTATTCTAGTTTTGCTGGCTATGCTTCCTTTCATATTTATGATCAGTCCCGCAGAGAAACTGGCCCTAGCTAATTCAGCGACTAGAGATTCGGAATTGTGGAAAATAGCAATATTTACTTGTTTATCCACGACTTTTGTATTTATTTCATACACCGTTTTATTCTTAATAATGGCCTTAAAACTCCATAACGCTCACCGTCAGCAACTCATGGAACGCTTTTCTGACATTGAACAACGTTCAGTAGATTGGTTTAGACCTGTGCTGCTCATTTGGGGAGCGGTATGGCTAATGTATGCCGTCGAGTTTTCTCTAGGTGCGTTGGGTTGGTTTTGGTTTGGTTCAGGGAAGTTACTGCCTGTTTTAGAGGTTTTTGCTCTGGCTATTTTTATGCAAAAAGCATTAAGCCAAAAAGTGCTTAATGAATCAGAGAAAGGTTTGCCTCGTTCTAATCAAATTAGAGCCGTTTTACTTAGCGTTGACAAAATGCAATTGATTGCGTCAAAACTGGAACATGCAATGAAAGAAGATAAGTTGTTCTTGCAGGATAACTTATCTCTGAACAAGCTGTCTGAGTCTATTTCTGAAACTGAAAATCACATTTCAGAAACACTCTCTCAATTTTTAAATACCAAATTTTTCCAATTTGTTAATAACTTTCGCGTCGAAGAAGCGAAGAAGGCATTACAGGATAGAGGTAAGTTAATCACTAGTATTGCCTTTGACGTTGGTTTCAATTCTAAATCGACATTCAATACAGCGTTTAAAAAAGTAGTTGGTTATAGTCCATCAGCATACCGAAATTTACTTCTTGAGAGCACACAAAAAACACTTTGAATAAATACGTCTGAATGGACCTATTTGGAAGATAAACCCCTATTGTCAAATTGTTCTCAAGATACTTTGCGGCATTAGTGCTTCCATGCGCGTCTTGTCGAGAACTACCGTTGTTCAGGGATGACTTTCTCTATTAACTTAGTGACAGGTATCGAGGTTTGCGTTATTTATCAAAGATTTTAGATGAGTAGGTGTGTTAAAAATCAATCCATAAAGAGCTATCAGCTATTGGCGTCAACTTGGGTAAGAAGTCGTTTTTTAGTGCGAATATCTTTTTCTGTTTCCATTTTTCCAATGGAAACAGAGCGGCACTCAATTTATTCTCAGCCATGAAGTTAATAAAACTACCATCAGAAATTGACTTCTTAAGTCCAAATTCAATTTGCTCGGCGAGCTCTTTATTATTTTTATGAACAAAAAAGTAAAGCGGAAATTTGTATTGTAAGATCACATCATCAAACATCATTAAATCTGGATTCGTTTGTTTAGCAATTACAAGTTCACTGTAACCTTCAAAAATTGCACGTGGAAAATAATCACAACGTGCACGATTAAGCATCTTAAACATCAAATCAAATCGTGCAACACGTAATACTTTGTAATCATTTGCTTCAAGGATATCTGAATCTCCCCAGTCAGCCCCTTGACATGCGACTAATGATTGCAACTTTTCTTCAGTTATATTCTCAAATACAGCTAAGTTTCTTTTATGTATAATTGAAACTCGGCTACCTAATAGACCTTTAAGTAAGGGGATTCTTATTGGTAATAACACCTTTTCTAGCTCTTCGCTCGTACCTGCCCATGATAAATCTATCATTTCCCCCTTAATTAAATTTAAGGTGCGCTCATGAGTTATATTTTCTTCTATTAAAATATTAATTTCTATTGGTTCATAGTTGGTTTCAGATTTTTTTAAAACAAACGATAATAATTCAACAAAGTATTGATGGGTTGCATTTTCTTCATAAGGACTAGCAAGAATAGTAATAGTCTTTGCTTGTAAAGGAGGAAATACTAATAACAAAAATAAAGTAGATAATCTTAAAATCATCGAAAACCTTAACAACATCATTATCAATTTTATTTTACGAAAGATAATTCACTATAGGTGAAAATTAAAACTAAGTCACAAGTTAAATCTGATTGGTTAGATATTTTGGAATACTTTCTGTTAATTCTAGGAATTAAAAAAAATTAAGCGTCATTTATTAAAGAAATTAGTTTAATAAATGACGTTATTCGCAGTATGCAACAAAATTAAAACGCATCGTAGCGAAAGCTACATTTTGAGCGTGCTATTACCGATCTTGCAAGCTGTGGCTTAATAACCACTGATAAACACTTATATCATAAGGGTCAAACCGAGTATCATATACGGCCTGTGCATGTCCACCCACCAATGCTTCAAGGTTGTAAACAGCGTGATGAATAGCATGTTCACCACCAATAACCAAAGAAAGCTTCGGTAATACTTCTGCTTGGCAATTACCCAAAATTGAATTGTAAACTTGAATTGAATTACCAAATGGGATCACTTCATCATTGGTGGCATGAAACATCCAAAAAGGGACACTCTCGATATCACAAAAATTATTAGCTGAGGGATCAACATCATCTGAAAACGCTGGTGATATTGACGCAACTGCGGCAACTTTATCTGGAAAGTCTTTGGCATAAATAGCGCTAAGAAGACCACCAAAACTATAGCCAGTAAAGTATACTCTTGAAGTATCAATATCATACGCACGAATAGCATATTCTAAAAAAGCGTCTAGCCGCTCTTCGAATCCTGCACTAGGAACAGCCCCTAAGTGCGGTGCTAAAACTACAAATGGCAAGGTTGTATCCCATTGACCATCTTCAATAAGCTTTGGTACCCCATAATTATTAATGACTGTATCAAGTGCCAAGGTTGGGTCAGATGTATTGGCAAACTCTAAACTACCACCTCCACCATGCAAATATATTAGTAACGGCGGTTTCTGTTCCGCTGTTTGACCATAATCAACAGGTAAATATTCAAGGTAACCAAAATTTGAGATGGTACTACCAAGTGGTCTGCGAGACAGACTTTCGGCGGTATTATTCATAATACGAACGATACGAATTTGTTCAATGGCAACTGTTCCATCGCTGTCGGTTACGGAATATCTAACAAAATAATCACCAATAGCATCAGTATTAACTTGACCATTGATTACAACTTGCGGCGATATATCGCCGTCTTGTGTATCTATGGCCATTGCCCCTGCTTCTAGGTAATCATCCCCCAAAGTTAATAACAGTGTTCTATCACCGAGTAATGATATTGTTGGTCTATCTTGATTTTCAGAAAAATCAGGTAGTGGAGCATCCCACCATATATCTATCGGTTCTGGTTCTGGTGGCGCTTCGACAAGACAAGCATCTGGTGAGCGGGCACAAAAGCGCTCTTTGTGCTCATCACCGCAGCTGGATATTAACAATAGGGTTAAAAATATCGCTATGGACTTCACTAATTGATTTGTAATTGAGTTTACTTTTAACTTTTTTGCAGCACTGATGACTGTAATTATTATTTTTTTATTATGAGTCACTAAATTCTCTTTAATTATTTTGAAACCTAATCCGTTAAACATAGTAACAGCTTAATATTGATTGACAAATTTTAGCTAATAAATGAATGTTTCCCATTATTATTATTCATCAAGAATAACCACTCTGATGATGGTGATCATTTTCTTCGGAACAGTTGGATAACCCAAGTCATCACTGTAACCGACTTCTACTTGTGACATTGTTTCAAGTATGTCGTAACCTTCTATAACTTCACCAAAAACTGCATAGCCCCATGAGCTTCCAGGATTTAAATTGCTATTGTCATTGAGGTTAATAAAGAATTGATTGGTTGCTGAATGCGCATCGGTCAGCTGTTTCGCCATAGAAATAGTACCTTCCTTGTTTTTTAAGCCATTGCCAGATTCATTGATAATAGGCTCGTCGGGCTCTATTTCAGTATAGTTAGTCATAAAACCACCCGCTTGGATGAGATAGCCTTCTTCTACACGGTGGATCAGTGTTTTGTCGTATTGTCCTCGGGTAACGTATCCTAAGAAATTATTAACGGTGATTTTGGCTCTAAATCGGTCAAGTTGAATAATGACATTGCCCATGGACGTTTCTATGCGCACTTTAGGGGATAAATTACTTGGTTGGATATATTGTCCTTTAGTATTGGCCGCGAGCAGCTGAAACGACATCAATATAGTGAGGACAAATAATGGAATTCTAATCACATCAGTACCTTTTGTTATAATTTAGTGACAAATGAGTTGCCTAACGTTTTAATCTTTTATTTACTGTTGGCTATACGAATTGTAGCTTTAATGATTTGAACCGGTTCTTTGGTTCTACCTCTTCTACTACCTAACGCTTCAATTTTAGCTAAGCTATCTTCTAAATCTGCGACTACTTGACCAAAAACGGTATGTTTACCATCTAAAAAAGGTGTCGGTGTAAAAGTGATGAAAAATTGACTGCCATCGGTACCTGGACCTGAATTTGCCATGCTTAACATACCCGGTTCGTTATGACTTATTCCACCGTTAAACTCGCCATCATATTTATAACCGGGGTTGCCCGTACCATTACCGAGTGGGTCACCACCTTGCGCCATAAAGCCAGGGATAACACGATGAAAAATTAAATCATCATAGAAACCAATTTTAGTTAAGTAAACGGTACTAGAAACATGCATAGGTGCTGAATCAGTTAATAGCTTAATCGTGAGGTTACCTTGGTTGGTTTGTAGCTCCCAAAAATAGTCTTTTCCTGGTGCAAAGGTAAGTAATGGCGGCTTGCTTAACTTAGTTTTCCAAGCAGGGTCTGTTTTATCTATTGCTTGTTCAATTATAAATGTATTTACTTTTTTTATTGCAGGATCTACTCCGCAACAAGCAGCCAGCGTGATTATTAAAAAAAGAGCAGTGATAATTATATTCTTATTATTCATATGAAATGTCTTATGGTTTTATTTAAAATTTTTGAAAATACTTTAATCTATTTAATATTATCAGCTATTAAGTATCAGATAACACTGATTTTTATTGAACTCAGGATCATGAGCTTAACAATCAGGATCTTAAGGTTAATGTTATTAAGACAATGCCATGATCTGTACTTTCGCCATCACGTTCAAAAATGGGATTAATTAAATGTCGGTCGTAAGTATCATACGCGCTGACTTGATAAAGGCTGTCATGAAAACTGGCATCAAATTCACACGACAATAAAATGTAATCGAGTACCGAACTACCACCACCAAAATAATGGGTTGGTGTACGCGCTACTTTTTCTTGTCTATTTATTTTTCGATTGCTCTTATCTGATTTAGCAGTTGCTAGATCAGTTGCATTAACTTCATTAGTTAAGGCTACTTGAAAGAGATCCCAAGCGTCATTTAAACAATACTTAGCGAGGTAGGCATCACGGTCAATGCGGGAAACAAAACGTAGGGTGTTTGTTAGTAAATGACTTAATACACCGTCAGTTAAGTTATTATTAAAATCGCCCATTAATATCATGGGGTGACCCGTAGCTTCACGTCGTTCTATCATATCCATCATTAATAGCGTTGCTTCACTACCACGCTGTATGGTTGATCCCCAACTACCCGCTATTTGTGCTTTTAGGCTTTCAATAATGGTTTGTTCTGCTGACCAGGTTTTATTTTTCTCATCGAGTTCAATCATTGAACGTTTTGATTTTAAGTGCACAACGTAACAATCACAGTTACCGATATGAGGTACCTCAATCGTTGCTCTAAGCACACTTCGACGAAAAGAAAAGTCACTGGCTAAACCTAATGTTTGCGCAAGTTCAACGTCTGGTTTTACCGCTTTGATGTCAACAATAGGATGACGAGATGCAATGGCTACAACGGGGCTACGATAAATAAAATCATCAATAACATCGGGTTGAGCAACCACTTCAAAATAATCATAACCTTGCGCGGTAACTAATTCTTTTAACGAGTCAGTACTAAAAACTTCTTGAAAGCCAATAATGTCAGGTTGATATTCACGTAAATAAGCCACTATCCAATCTTGTTTCTTTTGCCATTGCTTAGCACTATAAATACGCTCAAATTCATAAAAAGCATTGGGCGGCTCAAGGTAATTAAACAAATTGAATGTTGCAATTTTGAGCTGCGTATTTGCTACTGATAGTGGTGTTGATGTATGGGGAAGTATCTGATTGATTTCTGTTTTATCTTTTTGGATATATAAGAATTGAGGGTAAATTATAGCTTATTGTATATAAAAATTGTTAAATTTAAAAACAGTGACATAAATTAGTAACAGGGACTGACTGAACATACAAAATGATGATTTGTGTCTGCACTGAACAGGGCATTACAGAGAGTTATTGAGGGAGAGGAGAGTTCAAGGGCAGACGTATCGGTACGTCTGCCTTTTTTTACATTGAAGCTAAATTAAAGTGCTTTGATTTTATGCATGATGTTTTTATTGGAAATGTTTTTTACGAAAAAGTGCCAATAATAAGAATCCAAGTGACCAAACTATGCTGCCGCCACTACCTCCCGAGCTCTTTTCTTTAGGCACAACTACAGGTGGAAGTTCAGTGATTTCTATTGATAACGCTTTTGAAAGACTTTCTCCTGCTTTATCTGTTATCACTAATGTTAACGACAATGTTCCAACAGCGTCGCCATTACCACTAAGCAAACCTTCAGCATTTATACTTATGTCACTTGATATACTCTCAGCGCTAAAGGTGAGCACGTCACCTTCATCAATATCGCTAAAGTACTGGCTTAAATCGATAGAGATATTGCTATTTATAGTAAATGACAAATCACCGGTTGGTATTTCTGTTGTTTGAGTGGGTGCATCATTGACATTAACAACTTCAATTAGAAATGGCGGTAATTCATCCGTAACAAAACCATTGGTAGAACTAATAATAATTTGCTGATAAATCCCAACATCACTATTGGTTAGTAATCCTGAAAGTTGTCCTGTTTCTTCTGAAAAGCTAGCCCATTGAGGTTTGTTTTCGATAATAAATGATACTTGAGCATTATCACCAATGTAATTTAAAGCTGGGGTGAATAAATAGCTTTCGCCCTGCAAAACTTCTTTGCTTGGTTCTCCACTAATTTCAGGTGTTGTATCCGGTATTAGTGGATTTTCATCTTCTAAATCATTGAGACCATCATTATCGGTATCACTGTCATTGGGATCAGTAGATATTTGATATTCCTGTAAGTTATTTAAACCGTCACCATCAGGATCATTCATCGCATCATCAGTTAATGGCTCTAAATCATATTCAACTTCCCATCCATCTGGCATGCCATCACTATCAGTATCCCCTTGATCAGGGTCTGTGCCATAAATATTGGTTTCGTCTTGATCTGTTAAGCCATCGCCATCGGCATCAATATTTTTTTTTAGACGATATACAAACGTTGCACCAGACAATATATCATTAGTGGGTGCAATAATTTGTTGATGGTCTTGGCCATCTAATTTCATCCGATAAACACGTGTTCTATTGTTATAAATTAAATGGTCATCGCCATCGATTTGAATGCCAGCAGGCCTTGAACTTACCTGCATTGAGCGAATAAAGGCGCCATTATTTTTATTAAATACTTTAATTTCATTAGAATTTTCTGAGGTGACAAATAGCTCATCATTATGAATGGCTAAACCTCGAGCATTTTTGAGCCCTTCGGTTGCAGTTGAAACGAGTTCTGTGGCTTCACCTGAAGATAAATTTACTCGAATAATATTACTACTGTCGAAACCCGGCGCATATAAAAAGCCATTATCAATAACAGTACCTGCGTCAATGCCGGTAATTATGCCATTATTACTCGGTAACAAGGTGCCGATAACTTGCCAAGTTTGCATGTCTACTTTTACAATCGTATTTGTTGAATAACTAGCGACATATAAAACGTTATCTTCAATTGCTAACCCTAACGGTGTTGGAATAAAATTCTCGGTACCTAAGTCAATAACGACTTCGCCCTGTGATAACGTTTCACGGTCATATGCAATTAATCGATTGTTTATTTCACTCGCAATGAGTATACGACCATCAGGTAATTCAGTAATTGCTTGGGCGCCGAATATCATTCCTCCTTGATCAATATTTTTAATGAACTCACCTGAGCAACCATCAAATACTTTTACATCATTTTGTTTGTAGCTACTGACCAACAAAAGAGAATCACAATTTTCATCTCCAAGTTGATCCGCCTGACTATTTAGCACCATCAACATTAGGCTAGAGGTTAAACAATTTATCCACTTATTTTTGAACCATGTGTTTTTTATCATTATTTTGCTCTCATGATTATCAATTTGAATACCATGATAATGACTAATAAGATCAAAAATCATTCGGAAAAGCTCCTTTTTAACCTCCTCAAATCCTCCTTTTATTGATATACTCATTTATTAATAACAATAAAAACACATAAAAAACAAGGTCTAATCAATTGGAAAATATATACTTTTTACAATGGAAGTTTAGTTTTCTAGATGGCCAACTCAAGAGCAAAGAGCAAACTCACCGTTTACCCCCTATACAAGCAAAATTGTTAGCTTTTTTACTTAATAATGCTGGGCAATTATTAAGTAGAGAAGAAATAATCGACCATGTTTGGCAAGATAAAATTGTTAACGAAGATGCACTTTCAAGAAGTATTGCCCAATTAAGAGCGTTACTGGCAGATGATAGAAAAAATCCTGTTTATATTGAAACCATTCCCAAACGTGGCTACCGATTTATTGCCAAAATAAGGTCAGCAGCCAAAGAAGAAATAGAAACGTCTCATTCTATTTCTAAAAACTTTCCCTATAAAGTTTCTCTGATTGTATCAATCGTTTTTATGTTATTAATTGGCGGCTGGTTTTTTCAAAAAACAAATGAAAGCAGCAAATGGGATCACATATTTAATCAAGCAATAAATAATGCGCAACGATTAACCGCTGATACATATATTGAGTATCAAGCAGAATTGTCTGCTGATGGTCAATTTATTACGCTTGTTTATCGAAAAGAAGGGCAATATATAACACGAGTTTTAACACGTGAAGGGCAAGTTAAGTTTGAACTAGCGAACAAAAAATCAAAGTATCTTTCACCCATTTTATCACACGATAACAACCAATTACTCAGTGCCGTTATTGAAAATAAAAAGTGTCGCATAGCACTGGTTACTGTCGCCACATTGAACCAAGAAACTATCTCCAGTTGCCAACTTCCCAATGAGTCAAGTATTTTTGACTGGGCCAAAGATGGTAAGTCATTCCTTTATGTCGATAACGGTAGTGAACATTCAACAACGGCCATTTGGTTATATAATTTGGCAACAAAAACCACTAAACAGTTAACTTTCCCAGGAAATACAACAAACTATGATACACGACCACGTTTCAGTCCTAATGATAAGTCAATTAGTTTTATTCGCGGTACCGATTCTATTCGTAATATTTATCAAGCAGCCAGAAATGATTTAGCGAATGTTGATCAACTTACCTCTGAAAAAAGTATGATCTTGAGTCACCAATGGATTGACGATGATCATATTATCTTTGACTCAAATAAGCGCGGTGATAAAAATATATGGTTGCTTGATGTGGCTGAGAAAACAATAACAAACTTAGGCGCGAAAGACGGGCAAATTCCATCGGTAGACCGATTAGGCGAAACACTTATTTATCAAGAAAAAAAATACCAAGCAAACCTTTGGCAAATTAATTTAACCAGCAAAGAAGAGACGTTACTTGTTTCTTCGGCAAAATTTGATAATCATCCTGCTTATTCTCCAAATGGTGAACAATTAGCGTTTACCAGTAATCGCAATGGTATAAGTGATATTTGGTTGTATGATATTAAAGAAAAAAAAGAGCTGAAATTATTATCAATTAAAGGTGAGAGCCTTATTTCTCCTTTTTGGCATCCATCAGAAAATAAATTATTGATCAGTACGTTAAATGATAAAGGCTATCAATGCTTAGAGTTTGATAATAATACTCTAAGCTTTAAAAGAATTAATGCGGGAAAATATCAAATATCACACTGTATATATCATGCAAACAAATCAATTTACGCAATAACCAAAAACGTAAATGATGTATCACAACTCATTGAAATATTACCTGATAATTCAGTAAGTATTCTAACCACTGACGGCGCTACAAGTTTAAAGGTATTAACCAATGGCCATTTGATTTATACAAAACCAGATAACAATGGCTTGTATATTGTTAATGATAAAGGTAGGTTTATCGAATTAATATTACCCGATTTCCCGAGCTACTTGGCAGAACATTGGACAATAAGTAATAGCCATATTTACTACGCAAATTTCCAAAAAGATCAAAAAGGCACTTGGAAAATTAATTTAACCACTAAACAAAAGACGAAAGTCTCATCGTCTTTGTCTACAGCCGTAGGAAGTTCAATGGCGGTTTCTCCTGATCAGAAAAATCTAATTATTACTAAATTAGATAAAGTTGAAAGTGATATCTATATTTTTAAAAGTCATCTTGATTAACTTGATGTGATGGTTAAATAGTTTATCCATTTATTTACCGATAAATTGAAAGCATACAACAATTCTATGGGTCTAATTGTTATTCAAGCTGTTGTATATACGGACGTTCAATGAAGAAACCATTTATCGCAATAATTGCCGCCATTATTTTATTGCCAAGCCTATATGCGGCAATTTCACCAACATTATATACCGCTGAGGTTGAGTGGCATAGCTACAAAGAAGCCCGAGCGATGAATTCTGAGAAACCTATTTTTGTCTTTGCTAAAATGCGATTTTGCACCACATGTGCTGCGATGGAAAAAGACGTTTTTACTGATCCTATGCTAGCGAAAGAGCTAAATGAGCACTTCATCCCTGTAAAAGAAACAATTAACTTTATGTTTTCAAGCTTTGTTTTTGATGATCTTAAAGATGATGAAGGTGAGCAACTTACCTTTCGCGGTTTTCCTGCGGTAATGGTCGTTAAAGGTTCCCATTACTCGTTGAGTCATGGATATAAAAATGTTGAACAACTACACGCAATTTTAGATAAAGTATTGACGAAGTAATAGCAATTCTATTTCCTTCTGTATTTGCTCAAGCTGCTTTCTACTTCATCCAATATTTGATTTTTTTGTATCTCTAAAATATGTAACCTCTGTTTTTGTTTTTGAGACTGATTTTCATTGAATGGGTTGAAAACTGAACTTTAGGTCGCTTAATTTTGTTAATGAATTTACCTTAATATCCTGCGCAGTCAGTCCATTAATTAAAATGTTTTTAGGTAAATGATGAGTTCTTTGGATATTTCAGGATAACAGAGAGACTCATAATCAAGGTGTCGATTTTATTTCTGGTTGTTCTCTACAACTGCGTCCATGTATGTCACCGTCGCGGCAATTTTTCGGCTGTCATATCGAAAGATGTTACATTTTATGCGTGTATTTTCATTGAAAAGTTAAAATTTTTAGGTATTATCAAGCTTGATTCTCGTAATAAATTGGTTGTTTGTGTCTTTAAATTTTCCTAAAACATTATTGTTGCTGCTATGTTTGACTTTTATTGGTCAAGCAATGGCGTCTATAGTAATGCCATATCAAATGATGAATATGGAAGGAATGAACACACCAACACATGACATGGCTAACATGAATAACAGTCATAATATGACTAATGATGTAGCTGACGATGAATCAAAAGAAGATTGTTGTGCAACATCATGCAACTGTATTCTCGGTGGGTGTTCGAGTCTGACCGCCTTACTTAAAGATATTAGTAGTACTGCTAATGTCGAACTAGCGAATAAAATAGTCTCCATTTCAAGTTTGGTACAAAGCCGACAACTCACATCCCTTTATAGACCTCCTATAATTAGCTAAATACAGCATAAATGCGTCCAGAATATGGCTCGTTTAACTAATATCTGTATTAGGCTTTTTTGATCTGCTTGTTTATTTACATTCTTCTATAAACATCAGCGAAATAACCTAATTAAACAAAGTAATTAATATCTCTTTTTTGGATTGGGTATGATTTTAAGAAAATTAATTTTAAAGGTTTTAACAACCTTTGTAACGGTTGTATTGCTCACTGGCTGTTCAGAGAGTAAAGCCGTCAATGCTAACTTTAATAAAACCGAGCCACAAATTGTCGCTTTAGATGTGTATAAAAGTCCTACTTGCGGCTGTTGTAAAAAATGGGTCAACCATATTGAAGAATACGGTTTTCAATCTAAAGTATATAACGTAAGTAATATTTCAGTTATCAAACAACAACACGGTATCGCAGCGCGTTATCGCTCTTGCCATACCGCTGTTTCAAAAGATGGCTATATTTTTGAAGGACATGTGCCGGCAAAAATAATCCAACAATTTTTGCAAGAAAATCACTCTGCTGATGTCTTAGGACTATCAGTTCCCGCTATGCCGCTGGGTTCACCTGGTATGGAAGTTGGTGATAAGTTTATGCCATATCGGGTTTTACTTTTGAAATCAGATCAGAGTTTTGACATTTATGTAGAGGTTCAATCTTATGAACAACAGTTCTGAGGTTTCTTGCATTGAGGTAAATAAGAAGAAAAACCAAGTAAAAATTAACAATTAAAAACTAACAATTATCTAAATTTTTATAACAGGAGAAAAAAATGAATACATTAACAAAAATAGCTTTGGTGTTAATTCCAACATTAACTTTATCGATAACCGCTAGCGCACATGATCCTAAACTACATGTTAAGAAAGCTGAAAAAGCGGATTGTAGCA
>JABSOX010000048.1 GCA_013215655.1 Colwellia sp. | reverse complement strand
AAGATAATTGTTCACGAGCTTTAGTTTTATCTGACGTTAGTGGAATATCATCGGCAAGTGAATGACCAACAAAAGTACATGGCACTTGGTATTTATCATAAAATGATTTTTCAAAAGGAAGTAAGGAAAGTACTAAGTGTGTTGCTTTTGCTATTTTAAAAATACGCTTTTCACGCCATGCCCAAACAGATGGACTAACATATTGAACCGTTTTAATGCCCTTTGATTTGAGCTTTTCTTCTAAGGTTAAATTAAAATCAGGCGCATCTATGCCAATAAAGACATCGGGTTGATGTTCACTAAAATATTCAACCACAGATTTTCGCACATACATTAAGCGTCTAATTCGCCCTAAAACTTCGACGATGCCCATCACTGAAAGCTCGTCCATAGCAAATAAGCTTTTAAAGCCTAAAGCTTCCATTTTAGGTCCGCCAATACCAATAAATTTAGCATCTGGGTGATATTTTAAAAGTGCAGAAATTAAACCTGCCCCTAAAGTATCACCTGAGTGTTCACCAACAACAATGGCAAAAACAGGTACGGAGTTTTCAGCATTATTATCGAGCTCAGCAGCTAGATTTGAAGGAGATGGTTTCACGGTTAAAGTCTTTTGTTATTAATAGTAAATTATTATCTAATTATTCCACGACTTGAGCTTTCGATAAAGTCTGAAAATATTTTAACTTCAGGCATATCACCAGCAAGCTTATTTATTGCAACTAAAGCATCTTCAACAGAAAGGCTTTTACGATAAACTTCTTTATAAGCACGCTTAATATTTAAGATAACGTCCTTATCAAAACCACGACGTTTTAAGCCTTCCGAATTTAAGCCATAAGGTTTAGTGGGTTGTCCAGAAGCCATCACATAAGGAGGAACATCTTTTAAAACCAGTGCGTTAGCAGCAATAAAACTGTGGGCACCAATATGACAAAATTGATGTACACCACACATACCGCCTAAAATAGCATAATCGCCAACATGTACATGACCTGCGATAGAGGCACTATTGGCAAGTATACAGTTATCACCCACCATGCAATCATGTGCTACATGGGTATAAGCCATAAACAAATTATTACACCCAATTTTCGTTAAACTATTATCTTGAATTGTGCCGCGGTGAATTGTACAGCACTCACGAAAAACATTATTGTCACCAATAATTAATTCGGTAGGTTCACCTGCATATTTTAAATCTTGGCAATCTTCACCAATACTGGCGAACTGAAAAATCCGATTGTTTTTACCTATTTTGGTTGGTCCGTTGATAACGACATGTGAACTTATTTCACAGTTGTCACCAATCACTACATTTTTGCTAATATATGTCCATGGGCCAATTTTAACGTTTTGACCTATGATGGCGCCTTCTTCGATTATTGCTTGTTTATGTATCATTTTTCACGCCAATTTTATAGGTTATAGGGACTATAACAATAGAAGTAATAGTTCAATTTAGACGACCTAAAGTTTACGTCGAGCACACATTAGATTAGCAGAACAAACTACTTTGCCATCTACTTTAGCTTCACCATAAAATTTCCACATACCACGGCGCTCTTTTAAGAATTCTACATGTAAATGCATAGTATCGCCGGGAACTACTGGCTTTTTAAATTTAGCATTATCTATAGAAGCAAATAAATAAAGCTCGCCGTCTTCACGTCCATCGGTTGTTTTAAAACCAAGAATACCCGTTGCTTGTGCAAGCGCTTCAAGGATCATCACCCCTGGAAATATGGCTAAATCAGGAAAGTGCCCCATAAAAACAGGTTCATTAAAGGTAACGTTTTTTATGGCATGTAGCCACTTACCCGCTTCGTAATCGAGCACACGGTCAACCAATAACATTGGATAGCGATGCGGTATTAATTTTTGAATTTCATGAACGTCTAACTCATTTTTTTGAGATTCCAAGACATAGTTCCTTTTGATGAAGAGATTAAAAGACTACGTTTAACAATAGCTTATTTTTTTTCTAACGCACGGATACGTTTTGACATGGTATTTAGATTACGTATATGAACACTGGCCTTACGCCATTCTTTATTGCTTAATACCGGTATTCCTGATGAATAGATTCCCGCTTCTGTTATTGATTTTATTACCATAGCACAACCTGTGAAAACGCAACCATCAGCGATGCTAAGATGACCATTAATGGCAACCATACCAGCAATGGTACAATTTTTTCCAATGGTCGTACTTCCTGCGATAACACTACAACCTGCGATGGCAGTATTTTCACCAATAATAACGTTATGGGCAATTTGTACTTGGTTATCTAAAATAACACCGTCTTTAATAATGGTATCGTCTAATGCACCACGATCAATAGAGGTACTGGCGCCAATTTCAACCTTATTACCAATTACAACCGTGCCTAACTGTGGTATTTTTAACCACTTGCCTTTTTCATTAGCATAACCAAATCCGTCTGCACCTATCACAGTATTGGCTTGGATTAAACAATCACTGCCTATGACTACACGGTGATAGATACTGATATTTGACCAAAGTGAAGTATTTTCACCAATGCTGACATTTTCACCAAGAAAACAGCCTGCACCAATAGCCACATTATTAGCAAGAACAACACCTGCTTCAATAACGCTATTTGCACCTATGGTAACATTTTCGCCTAACTTAACGGATGCATGTACAACAGCTGACGGGTGAACATTTTGTGACGTTTTTGGAGTGGTATCTAATAACTGCGCAGTCAACGCGTATCCCATATAGGGATTTTCCATCACGAGAGAATGGCATGGACTATTTTCTAAGCAATCTTCTGAAAGTATAACAACACTTGCTTTAGTCGATTCTAGTTGCTGGCTATATTTACTATTGGCTAAAAAAGCAACTTGCCCTTCTTTAGCCGATTTTAATGTTGCCAAACTGCTGATTATGCAATGTTCATCTATTTGACTATTTGCATAAACAACAGTTGCGCCAATCTTTTTGGCTAGCTCTTCAAGCGTATAACTCATTAATTTTATCGACTACTTTAATTTGCTAACTTGCTCAACAACTTGATCGGTAATGCTTGTATCAGGTTTAGAAAATACGACTGCTTTTTGTTCGATAACTAAATCGTATTTACCTTTAGCTGCGATGTTATCAACCGCTTGACGAACTAAAGCAATAATTTTATTTGTTTCTTCGTTTTGACGAATACTGGTTTTTTGTTGGAAAGCTTTACCTTTTGCTTGATAATCTTGATATAAAGTACCGATTTGCAGATCAAGGTCTTCTTTCTCTTTTTTACTCATTAAAGAGCCATCACGCTTCTTTTTTTCTTGATAGTATTTAATATCTTTTTCTAATTGAGAAAGCGCTGCTCTTTCGTCTTTAAACTCCGCTTCTAATACTTGCATTATTGCAGCTGTTTGTGGAATTTTTCCCATAATTTCTTGAAAATTCACTACCGCAATTTTTTGATTTGCCGCCATAGCTGAACTTGCTAATAGCATACCTGATGCGGCTGTTGTCATTACGATAGATTTAATAAATTTATTCAATTTTTTGCTCCTAAATTTTTTTTTAAATATTTAATTAACTGTTCTTATTTTACTTATACTTTACTTATATTAACTATATTGGGATCAGATTTTATTTTAAAAGGTACTGCCAATGTTAAAGCTAAAGAATTTAGTATCATCACCCTCTTCTTTCTTCAATGTTTTGGCAAAACTAAAGATCATCGGTCCCATTGGTGATAACCATTGAATAGAAAGCCCTGCTGACGCACGATAACCATTAATATCAGAAAAATCATTTATTTTTGCAAATTCAACCGGAGCTAAATCACGGTAGTCATCAATATTAAACTCTGTATCCCAAACATTACCCACATCAACAAAAAAGCTACTACGTACACTGTTTGAATATCCTTCATCAAGAAATGGCGTTGGCACAATCAGCTCTAATCCACCTAATACCATAGCATTACCGCCAACAGAGCGTTGCGAAACGGTAACAAAATCATGGTCAACTCCTAAACAACATCCGGCACTACCATCGAGATTAGGGGTACTTAAGACCGGTGTAGAACTACGAAATACAGCTCTTGGACCAACGATGTTAGTTTCAAAACCGCGCAGGGTATCAGAACCACCCGCTCTGAAATTCTCTTGGAATGGAAATACTTGATCATGACCATTCACGGTACCATAACCGTTACCATAACCTGCTTGAAATCTCGTCAAGAAACTCCAACGTTGATTACGTGACAATGGAAAATACCACTTAGTATTTAAATTAATTTTAAAGTAATTTAAATCAGAGTTTGGTGTTGTCATTTTAAACGACAAGCTTTGTTGTGAACCAGCAGTAGGAAAAGTACCCCGGTTTAATGTCGTACGTGATATTGCAGCAGTAACATCAAAGGTTTCGAATGTTAAGCCAGCGCCAGGATCATCCGGATCGGCATATAAATCATAAAAATTCTGAATTTGTTCATAGGTTTGTAGACGTGTGATTGTATCGTGCTTATAGCCCGTCGCAAAATTCAAACGTACATATTCATTAATAGGAAAGCCCATGCTAATACCAAAACCATAGGTTTTCTTTTTATACTGCTCTAAGTTGGCACTACCCGCATCAAACTCACTATAAAACAGCTGTCCACCAAGAGATACCGCATCAGTAGTAAAATAGGGATCCGTATAAGAAACATTAACACTTTGTGAATAACTTACCGTATTGATACTAAAACCCA
Organism: Colwellia sp.; assembly: GCA_013215655.1. Lineage (GTDB taxonomy): Bacteria > Pseudomonadota > Gammaproteobacteria > Enterobacterales > Alteromonadaceae > Colwellia_A. The sequence goes on along the minus strand of JABSOX010000048.1, from coordinate 39,389 downwards.
AACGATTACCTGTACCTAAAAAGTTATTTTGCTGAATACCTGCGTTCAAACTTAATTTTGTTGTTGAACCATAACCAACGCCAGCGGTAAATGAACCTGAAGGTTGTTCCTTTACCGTAAAGTCGATATCAACGAGGTCGTCTTCTCCTGGAATTTGTTTAGTTTCAAACTCTACTTCTTCCATATAAGGCAAGCGCTGTACCCAAGCTTTTGATGATTCAACGTTATTATTTGATAACCATGCGCCTTCCATTTGACGCATTTCACGTCGTAAAACACGATCAGCAGTAACGCTATTTCCTTCAAAATTTATGCGATTAACATAAATTCGTTTACCGGGGTCAACGGATATTGATAATTTTACAGTTTTGTCTTCTTCATTGATTTCAGGGATAGTTGAAACTTTAGGATAAGCATAACCAAAACGTCCGAGAAACTTGCTGATCATTTCTTCGGTATAAGTTACTTCAGCGCCATTATAAAGCTTATCTGCTTTTAGTGGGTTAATGGCTCTAATCGTTTTTTCAAACCCTGCCATATCACCAACAAAGTCCACTTCACTGACCGTGTATTGCTCACCCTCAGTAATATTAAGTGCAATATACACCGCTTTTTTGTCTGGTGTCATCGAAACTTGGGTAGAGTCGACTTTAAATTTTAAATAACCACGGTCAAGGTAATGACTTTTAATGGTTTCCATATCACCTTGTAAGGTTTGTTTTTGATAGCGGTCTTGCGCCATAAAATCCCACCAAGGAGAATCAAACGTTAACTCGGCTTTTTCTAATAACTCTTCGTCACTAAAGATTTCGTTACCAACAATATTTATTTGCTCAATTGCCGCTGCATCACCCTCAGTAAAAACGAATTTTAAATTAACGCGATTACGTGGTAAATGTGTTATTTCAGCTTTAACATCGGCATTATATTTACCGACACTATGATAAAAATCTTCTAACCCTGTTTCTATACCTGAAATAACCGTTCTATCTAATGTTTCACCAACACGTATATCGCTGCTATCAAGGCTTTCTGTTAGCTGTTCATCTTTAAGATCATCATTACCATCAAAAGTAATTTCACTGATGGTTTCACGCTCATGCACACGGTAAATAATGCGATTACCGTCTCGAGATACCACAATGTCGTTAAAGTGCCCAGATTTATATAACGCTTTTATCGATTGAGAAATACGGAATTCATTAAGGGTATCACCAATATTAAACGGGATATGTGTTAACGCAGCACCGATAGCGACACGTTGTAATCCTTTGATCTGAATATCTTCGACTTGAAATGCATCAGATGCATGAACTGTTGTTCCGATTGCGCCTAATAAGACAGCAAGGGCAAGTTTTTTAATTATCATAAATAGTTAACTTTATTCACTTATTTTTTAAATTTTTCAAATAGTCAGTATTGATATTTCGTTAAAGCCGAGATATATCATTAAAGATAGCGATACTCATTAATCCTAAAAGCGCCATTGCGCCAAACTTAAATCCTACTTCTTGAATTTTTTCAGGCACTGGCTTACCCGTTAAAAGCTCTATAATGTAATAGAGTAAGTGCCCGCCATCAAGTACTGGTAATGGTAAAAGGTTAATTATGCCCAAATTTATACTAATAAGCGCTAAAAAGCCTAAAAAGTAGACTAAACCATAACCGGCACTATTTCCTGCCCCTTGTGCTATAGAAATAGGTCCACTTAAATTTTTAACCGATACATCACCCGTAAGTAATTTACCGATCATATTCAGACTTAGAGTCACTAAATTCCATGTACGAGTAATACTTTGTCCAATAGCATCAATGGGTCCATAAGAAATATCAATTAAATATTCATTTGGCCATTTATCCACTTTCGGAGAAACACCTAAGTACCCCATACGAACACCGTTACGCTCAATCGCATCTGGAGTAACCGTTAATGTATTAATAACGTTATCTCTTGTAATAGTGACGTTGACTTGCTGATTCGGAAATTTTTTAATCTCATCTGAAAACTGCTGCCAGTTACCATCAATTGATTGTCCATTGAGTGCAATCAAAACATCACCAATCAATAATCCCGCACGCTCTGCGGGGCTGTCTTTGGCAACATGTGCCAATTCGCTATATACCTGAGGAGAAAAAGGTTTGATGCCTAGACTTTCCATTGCTGACATTTTCTCAGGAGAAAACTTCCAACCTTGAGTATTTAACGTTAATTTATTTATTCTTTGGCTATCCGATGATTTTGTTTGGATATCAATCGTTTTACTACCTATTTCGCCAATGAGTGCTAAATTTACATCCTGCCAATCAGAGGTTGCTTTATTGGCAACACTGACTATTTCAACATTATCAGGAAGTTGTGCTTGGGCAGCAATAGAGTTGGGAAGTATATTACCAATAACCGGTTTAACACTAGGTAAACCGATTAAAAACATCAGATAAAAAGCGAAAATAGCAAAAGCAAAATTTGCCAAGGGCCCCGCAGCTATAATGGCAATTCGTTGATATACAGACTTACAATTAAAGGTCTTATCTGCGTCTTCAGGTGCAACATCATCAACACGTTCATCAAGCATTTTTACGTAACCACCTAATGGTATTAACGCAATAACGTATTCAGTACCATGCTTGTCAGTTTTCCGCCACAATGGCGTACCAAAACCAATAGAAAAGCGTTCAACTTTCACACCATTTTTCCTAGCTACCCAAAAGTGTCCATATTCATGAACAGTGATCAGTATGCCAAGGGCAACAATAAAAGAAGATAAATTCCATAAAAAGTCTAACACTTACAACATTCCTCAATATCAGGCTTTTGATGATTAATAATTAACGACAAGGAAAAATTCCTCACTCGTTTGTCTAATGCGATCACATCATCTATAGATGTCACCTCTTCTGAGACAAATTTATTCATAGAAGTTTCATTTATTTTAAATATATCAGTAAATTTAATTGTATTGTTCAAAAAAGCGTCTACTGCTATTTCATTTGCAGCATTTAGTGCAGTACAAGCACCTTGTCCAATTTTACAAGCGTCAATAGCGAGTTTTAAATTAGGATATTTTTTAAAATCAACGTCTTGAAATTCAAAAGATTTGGTTTTGAAAAAATCTAAAGGAGCAACACCTGATTCAATTCGTTCGGGAAAAGTTAATGCATGGGCTATGGGTGTACGCATATCCGGATTGCCCATTTGCGCAATAACAGAACCATCCTTATATTGCACCATAGAATGAATCGTACTTTGTGGATGTAATACAATTTGAATATCATCAGGGTCAATATTAAAAAGCCATTTAGCCTCAATAAACTCGAGACCTTTATTCATCATAGTGGCAGAATCAACTGATATTTTTCGACCCATATCCCAATTTGGATGAGCACACGCTTGCTCTGGTGTGACGTTATCCAAAGCGTTAATATCTAAAGTTCTAAAAGGTCCACCAGATCCTGTCAATAACAGTTTGCTTATGCCACTATTATTTAAATGACAATAACCTACCTCTTGCTGTGCTTGCGGTGGTAGACATTGAAATATGGCATTATGTTCACTATCAATCGGCAGTAATTGCGCGCCTGAGTCTTTAACCGCATCAATAAAAATTTGACCTGATGTCACCAAAGCTTCTTTATTGGCTAATAGCACACGTTTACCCGCTTTAACCGCAGACAACGTCGGCATTAAGCCAGAAAATCCAACAATTGCCGCCATAACAGTATCACTAGATGGACACTGGGCAATATCATCTAAAGCAGCTTTACCAGAAAGAACAAGTATCTGTTCATGACCCGCGTCTATAAGTAACTTTGCTAACTGCTCTGCGTGTAACGAAGATACCATCACTACTTTTTCAGGTACAAACTCTTCACATTGCTTAAACATACAGTCAACGCTAGCATTAGCCGATAAACTAATAACCTTGAAGCGCGAAGGATGAAGGCGAACAACATCAAGTGTACTTTGTCCAATTGAGCCTGTTGAACCGAGAATGCACAATTTTTTCACTGAGTGATGTTTACTATTTACCATCACCAGCCTATCAATGCATAACAAAGTGCATATATTGGCGCGGTGGCGGTTAAGCTGTCAATTCTATCTAATATTCCACCATGACCCGGTAATATTGAACCACTATCTTTTATACCCGCTTGCCTTTTAAACATACTTTCATTTAAATCACCTAACACTGATACGGTAGTAATCAATATGGTCACTGGTAAAACCAACATAAATTGTTCACTCTTCCAGTCCATAATGAAGCCCGCAATACTGACCAAGAAACAAGCACAAATGACTCCACCAATAAAGCCTTCCATTGTTTTCCCAGGGCTTACATTGGGCAATAATTTGTGTTTCCCAATCGCTTTACCGACAAAATAGGCACCAACATCTGCGCTCCAAACCATTAAAAACAAGAACATTAATAGCTGCGCACCGTGATATGTATCGGAAGAATATTCATTACTTCGTAAAACGATAAATGCAAGCCAAGTAGGCACTAACGTTAACCAACCAAATAAACCTCTTACCGAGCGATGACTTGACCAAAACTTGCTATAGCGAGGATATAAAAAGGTAAGTACCGCAGAAAGAAGCCACCATGCAACAGCTCCCCATAAGATATAGACAATTGATTGCTGTAATGTTGATACGCTAAGCCATAAATGCTCTAGCGGGAAATAATGCCACAGAGTAGCAATTAAACAGACGGTTACAAACACAAAAGATAAACGACGTTTAATATTAGCGAACCCCATTAAAGGCCCCCATTCCCACGCGCCAATTGCCATTATAATTAAAAGCAAGGCTGCAAAATAAGCAAGTGGCAAATAAAATATTGCCGCAATGACTGCTGGCGCTAATACTACTGCCGTTATAATCCGTTGTTTTAACAAGTTAGACCCTTTTAGTTACTTTTTTTATTTTTATTATCTTTTTAATTTTGGTTTATTTACTTGTTCTTAATTTATATTTGTTATCAATAAAGCAAACAACAATTCGTTGTTGTTACTTCTTTTCTACTTGTTCGCCAGTTAGACCAAATCGTCGTTCTCTTTGATCAAATGAATCAATGGCAATATTAAATTGTTCTTCGTTAAAATCAGGCCATAAAATATCAGTAAAATAAAGTTCTGCATAGGCTGCTTGCCAAAGTAAAAAATTACTTATTCGATAATCACCACCGGTACGGATCAACATGTCTAACTCCGGTAAGTTAGCCAAACTGGTATGTTGATTTAACATATTTTCATTGATATCTTCAATATCAAGTGTTTGCTCTTTTACTTTTATCGCTATGCTTTTAGCCGCCTGGGTTATATCCCAACGGCCACCATAATTTGCAGCTACCGATAAAACCATTCCGGTATTGTTTTCTGTTAAAGATTCTGCATCCGCTATTTTTTTCTGTAATTTACCAGAAAATCGATTGATATCACCAATGACTTGAAATTTAATATCATTTTTATGTAAGCGCTTAACTTCACGCGTTAAGACAAACATAAATAAATCCATTAAAACACTAACTTCTTTTTCAGGACGTAGCCAGTTTTCACTGCTAAAAGCAAATAAAGTTAACGCTTTAACACCACGTTTACGTGCAGTTGTGACGGATGAACGAACTGATTCAACGCCAGATTTATGACCTGCAACACGTGTTTTACCTCGTTGTTGAGCCCAACGTCCATTGCCATCCATAATAATAGCAATATGTTGCGGTATCTTTTGTAGATCATTATTATTTGTATCCGTACTACTCACATACTCTCCACATTTATACAAAATGATATTATGAAAACGCCGTAGGAATTTATCTACGGCGTTAATCAATAAATAATAAGAACTTAGATTTCCATCAGTTCAGCTTCTTTAATTGCTAATATATCATCAATTAGTTTAATGAATGTATCAGTTATTTTTTGAATAGCATCTTCCGCTTGATGATGCTCATCTTCACTAATTTCTTTTTCTTTTAATAAACTTTTATAATCAGAATTTGCATCACGACGAATATTACGAACTGCTACTTTACCACTTTCAGCTTCACCACGAACGACCTTAACTAAGTCTTTACGACGTTCTTCAGTTAAAGGCGGTAATGGAATGCGAATAAGTGTACCGTTTGATTGCGGGTTTAAACCTAAATCAGATTTTAAAATAGCTTTTTCTACTGCGCCGATCATACCTTTATCAAAAACAGTAATCGCTATTGTACGCGCATCGGGAACAGAGATATTACCCACTTGGTTCAGTGGTGTCGCCATGCCGTAATAATCTACTGAAATATTATCAAGTAATGAAGCATGTGCACGTCCTGTTCTTATTTTAGTAAGACTGCCTTTTAATGCTTCAACACTTTTACCCATACGTTCTTGAGCATCTTGCTTAATTTCATTTATCACTTTTGAACTTCCTTAAAACAATCTAAACTAAATTTTCAGCGTGGTCGATGATAGTACCTTCATCATCCCCCATAATAACAGCTTTTAAAGAACCCGGTTTATTCATATTGAATACTCGAATTGGCATACTGTGGTCACGTGCCAAGGTAAAGGCAGCAAGGTCCATCACTTGTAGTTCTTTCTCTAAGACTTCTTGATACGTTAAATGTTTATACAAGGTAGCATCAGGATTTTTCACTGGGTCTTCAGAATATATACCATCAACTTTAGTTGCTTTTAATACAACATCAGCTTCAATTTCAATACCACGTAGACATGCTGCTGAATCTGTTGTAAAAAAGGGATTACCCGTACCAGCACTAAAAATAACGACACGACCTGATTTTAATAAACTAATCGCTTCTGCCCAATTATAGCGATCACATACACCAGCTAAATCAATCGCAGACATTAAACGTGTATTAACAAAGGCACGATGAAGAGCATCACGCATAGCTAAGCCATTCATAACCGTTGCTAACATGCCCATTTGGTCACCAACAACACGGTTCATACCGGCATCAGCTAAACCCTTACCACGAAATAAATTACCACCACCGATGACTAAACCAACTTGAATACCCATTTCAATAAGCTCTTTGATTTCTTGAGCCATACGGTCAAGTACTTTAGGGTCAATACCAAAGCCTTCAGCGCCCATTAAGGCTTCACCACTTAATTTTAAAAGAATACGACGATATGTTGGTTTGGGGTTAGTGCTCATATGAAAAACATTCCTGTATTTGTCTAAAATTGGACGGAAATAATAGTCGTAGTCAAATTTGACCGCGGCCATTTTAGTACGTTTAGCTAACTATCGAAAGGCTAAACTGAAAAAAGCACTATTATTATTCCATATTTATGCAAAACCTAAAAAATATGCATAAAAAAACGCCTAACCTGACAAAGCAAGCAAGACGTTTTTATGATAATTCAAAATAGTTGATGATTATAGCAATGAAGCTAGAACATCAAATAGGACGAATTAGGCTTTAGCAGCAGCAAGTTGTGCTTCAACTTCAGCAGCAAAATCTTCTGATTTCTTTTCGATGCCTTCGCCAACTTCCAAGCGAACAAAAGAAGAAACTGTAATACCTTTTTCTTTAAGTACTACACCAACAGACTTTTTAGGCTCCATGATGAAAGCTTGACCTGTTAAAGAAATCTCACCTGTAAATTTCTTCATACGACCAATGATGATTTTTTCAAGTAATTCAACTGGCTTTTTCTTCTTTTCATCAAGCGCATCGTTTTCAGCTTTTAATATATCTAGCTGAATACGTTTTTCATTGCTTACAACATCAGCCGATACATCTTCAGGATTGATGAATTCTGGCTTGCTAGCAGCAACGTGCATAGCAATGTGCTTAAGTGATTCAACATCACCTTCACCCGCAACAACAACACCAATTTTAGCACCGTGAGTATAAGAAGCTAAGTTAACACCTTCAATATATTCAACACGACGTACATTGATGTTTTCACCAATTTTAGTCACTAAGGCAATACGCTTTTCTTCAAACTGAGTTTGTAAATCAGCAATTGACACTTTTGACTCAAGTGCAGCATCTGCAACGCTATTAGCAAAACCTAAAAAGTTTTCATCCATCGCGACAAAATCAGTTTGACAGTTAACTTCAACTAATGCAGCTGTGTTTCCTGATACTTTAATGATAATTGCGCCTTCAGCAGCGATGTTACCTGCTTTTTTAGCCGCCTTAGCTTGACCGTTCTTACGCATATTCTCAATCGCAAGTTCCATGTCGCCTTCAGCTTCTTGTAACGCATTTTTACAATCCATCATGCCCGCAGCCGTGCGTGCACGAAGTTCTTTAACCATAGCAGCTGTAACTGTCATAAGTTAAATCCTCTATTAATTCTTTCAAATACCCCCTAGATACCTATATTAAATAAGATTTAGGGATATGTATTAAATAAGTTGCCACAAAAGAAAATCTTTTGTGGCAAAAATGCAACAAACCTTACTTAGCGTTTATTCAGCTTCAACAAAGCCATCTTTTTCTGCTTGAACAACAATATTTTGTTCACGACCTTCTAATACAGCATTTGCAACTGTATCAGTGTATAAGGTAACAGCACGGATAGCATCATCATTACCAGGAATGATGTAATCGATGTTATCTGGATTTGAGTTAGTATCAACAACAGAAATAACAGGAATGCCTAAGTTGTTAGCTTCTTTAATTGCAATATGTTCATGGTCAGCATCAATGATAAATAAAACATCAGGTAAACCACCCATATTTTTAATACCACCAAGACTTTTTTCAAGCTTTTCCATTTCACGTGTACGCATTAAAGCTTCTTTTTTAGTTAAAGCTTCAAAAGTACCATCAGAGCTTTGCGCTTCAAGGTCTTTTAAACGTTTGATTGATTGACGAACTGTTTTCCAGTTAGTCAACATACCACCTAACCAACGGTGATTTACATAAAACTGCTCACATTTAATTGCAGATTCTTTAATCGCATCACTTGCAGCACGTTTAGTACCTACAAATAAAATCTTACCCTTTTTTGAAGAAACATTGTTTAAGAAAGCAAGTGCTTCGTTAAACATTGGAACTGTTTGCTCAAGGTTGATGATATGAACTTTATCGCGTGAACCAAAAATGTAAGGTTTCATTTTTGGATTCCAGTAACGAGTTTTGTGACCGAAATGTACGCCAGCTTTAAGCATATCGCGCATTGAAACGTTTGCCATGTTCTTTCCTTTATGGGGTTAAGCGTTCATACATCCAATATACACGACTCTTACGCTTGATTTTCTTGCAGAAAAAAGCTGAGCACCCCGGTATACCTTCGCTAGATGTATGTGAGTTTATGTTGTGGTCATCATAATATTATGATGTACCGTTTTTTTGCCATAATAGACATCTAATAATAGACTTCTAAAAAAGACGTGCCATTAGGCGGCGCATATAATAACACAAATTAATATTTTTACCATTTTTGTCTATTTCGCCAATTAAAATAGACGAATTACCTCTTAATGAAAAAATATCCTATGATAATTCATCACCTCACGTTAAAATTACGCTACTAATAACCTAAACTTGAATAGACATGTCAACTGAACTTTTTTTTATTTACGATACCCATTGCCCATGGAGTTATGCCACTTTACCTTTAGTCAACGCAATTAAAAGTGAATTTCCAGAAATAACCCTGCATTTATGGCATGCGGCGAGATATGAAGGTGATGAAAACATTGCTAAACAAACCATTGAAAATGTCAGCAATGATAGCAATTGTGTTTTTAATCAAGACTACTTAGCACAATTAAAGCATGCAAAAGAGTCAACCCTTGCGGCTAATTTAATGGCTTGGATTGAGCATAAAATTCCACAACAGGCATTACCAATATTAAATGCACTCTATAAAGCTCATTTTGAACAAGCAAATGAACTAGCAAGTTTTGAAGATGTTGAAGACATTATTAGTGAGTTTAAATTATCACCTCCACAAAAAGTATTTACTCAAAAAAAATTAACAAAAGATGCCGAAATAATTATGCATGATATTATTGATTTGCAAGAGCTCATTAATACTCAAGCAATTCCTGCATTATTGTTAGCCGTTGATGATAACTTAATTCTATTAAGTCACAATTTTTACCTCAAAGACCCAAGTGCTATTGTTGACGCAGTTAAACTAGAGCTTAAATAACGAATTAACGCTGTAACAAAATACAGCAGAATAAACTTGTATATATCATGTTGAGATACACATTAATAAATAGCTTAGAATAATAAGCAATATAAAAAACATAAGATTGAGGCATAAATGGGAATTGTAATTAAAAGTCAGGATGAAATAGAAAAAATGCGCATTGCAGGAAAGTTGGCTGCTGACGTATTAGTAATGATCGAACCTCATGTAAAAGCAGGTATAACAACGGACGAGTTAGATACGCTTTGTGCAGACTATACTGAACATCAACAACAAGCCATCTCTGCTCCATTAAATTACCATAACTTTCCAAAATCAATTTGTACTTCCGTTAATCACGTGGTTTGTCACGGTATTCCTGATTCAACAACCTTAAAGAATGGCGATATTATTAATATTGATATAACCGTGATCAAAGATGGTTATCATGGGGATACTAGTAAAATGTTTTTGATCGGTGATACCTCACCTGAAGATAGCCGCCTCTGTCGTCTTACCCAAGAAGCACTGTATTTAGGTTTGAAAAAAGTAAAGCCGGGTGTTGCTTTTGGTGAAATTGGTACGGCAATTCAAAAATTCATCAAAAAATCTGGTCGTTACAGTATCGTTAAAGAATATTGCGGTCACGGTATTGGTAAAGAATTTCATGAAGAACCACAAATTGTTCATTACAAAAACAATGATAAAGAAAAAATGCAAGAAGGCATGTGTTTTACCATTGAACCAATGATCAATTTAGGCCGTGCAAATACCATACTAGATAAAGAAGATAACTGGACCGTATATACCATTGATAGCAAAAGATCTGCTCAGTGGGAGCATACACTAGTGGTAACTAAAACAGGCTGTGAAATTCTAACACTACGAAAAGAAGAATCTTTACCTCGAATTTTACATAACTAATAATTGTTATTACTAATAACTAATATTGTTAACTCAATAAGCCCTAACAAAAATACAGAGAAGCTCCCTTTTGAATACAGATGTTAATATTCCTAAAGAGTATACTGAAGCATTAGCTATCAGTTCACCGTTTATAAATAGTGCTGAAATATGCACGTTAAGTCGGTGTTTTCATTTATGGCAGAAAGAAATTTTTCCACACGAAAATATAACAGCACTGGTCGCTAGCCGAGCTGAATTTGTTGATCAGGTATTAATAAAGCTTTGGTGCCAGCATAATTTAGATGAATTTCAAATTAGTCTAATTGCCGTTGGTGGTTATGGTCGAGCAGAGCTTCACCCCTATTCTGATGTAGATATACTGCTATTAACCCAAGAAAAAACGGATAGAGAGCTTGAAGAAAAGATATCGGCATTTATCACACAACTGTGGGATGTAAAACTAGATATTGGTCACAGTGTTAGAAGTATCAAAGAATGTTTAAAACAGGCTGTCAACGATGTCACCGTTGCGACTAATTTAATGGAGATGCGCCAAGTTTGTGGTAATAAAGCGTTGACTGAGCACTTGCAACCATTACTACACGAAGATGTATTTTGGACATCCAAAAAATTCTTTATTGCCAAACGAGATGAGCAATATCAACGTCACCAACAATATCACGGTGCTTCATATACCCTAGAACCAAACTTAAAAGCAAACCCCGGCGGCTTACGAGATATTCAAACTATTGGCTGGGTGGCAAAACGTCACTTTGTTGCCGACTCTATTGAGGAGCTGGTCGAACATAATTACCTAACCAGTAATGAATTTTTCGAGTTAATGGAGTGTCAAGATTATTTATGGCGAATGCGTGCTGCTTTACATTTTATCGCAGGTCGAAATGAGAATAGGTTATTATTTGATTATCAAGCCGATGTAGCTCAAATGATGGGCTTTGGTGATGGCGGAAAACTTGCCATTGAACGTATGATGAAACGTTTTTTCCGTATTATTGCGCGTATCTCTGAATTAAACAAAATGTTATTACAATATTTTGACTATGCCATTATAAAAGAAAAAAAACAGCAAACAGAAATAACCATCAACGATGACTTTGTCATTATCGACGGGCATATAAAAGCAAGAAACAAACGTGTATTTACTCGTTCAACCAAAATCATGGAAATGTTTCTCCTCATTGCTCAACACGATGAAATTATCAATTTACATCCCCATACATTACGTTTAATGCGCAATGCTCGCCGCCGATTAGTTTCAGGAATGATGGATTATGCAAGATGTCGAGAAATATTCATCGAAATAATCAAGCATCCTCAAGGATTAGGGTTAGCGTTTACGCTGATGCATCGCCATTCAATTATAGGGGCTTATCTCCCCGAATGGCGAAATATTGTTGGACAAATGCAATTTGATTTATTTCATGCGTATTCTGTTGACGAACATAGTTATCGTTTGATAAAAAATCTATATCGCTTTAGCTTAGAAAAATACAATGACGACTTTCCGCTATGTAGTAAAATAGTGCAGCGTATTCGTAAGCCGGAATTGCTTTATATCGCGGGAATATTTCACGACATAGCCAAAGGCCGCGGCGGAGATCATGCAGAACTTGGTGCTATTGACGCATTAAATTTCAGTAAAGTTCATCAGTTTAGTGATCATGATGGCAGAATGATCGCTTGGTTGGTTAAACATCACCTGTTGATGTCAGTTACCGCACAACGCAGAGATATTTCAGATCCAGACGTTATAAAACGTTTTGCCGAAATAGTCAGAGATGAAGATCATCTTGATTATTTATATTGCCTAACCGTCGCTGATATGCGGGCTACTAACGAAAGTTTATGGAATAGCTGGAAAGCTAACTTGTTAGAAGAACTTTACTTTAATACTAAGCGCGCCTTTCGCAGAGGTTTAGAAAAACCAGTTGATTTACGCGCAAAAATAAGAGAAAACCAAGAGCAAGCGCTTGAAATTATAAATACTGAAGTTATCGACTCAGAAAAATTAAATGCAATGTGGCGAGAGTTTAAAGCGGACTATTTTTTACGATATACGCCAAAACAAATTGCATGGCATAGTACACATATATTAAAGCATGATAAAAATATGCCTTTAGTCTTAATCAGTCCAAAGCCTTACCGAGGTGGAACAGAAGTATTTGTTTATACTAAAGATAAAGCTAACATATTTTTCAATATTGTTTCTTTGTTGGGTTCTAAAATGTTATCAATTCATGATGCAAAAGTAACAACAACTAAAGATGGTTATACTGCGAATACCTTTGTAGTTTTAGATAAAAAAGGCAAAGTAATTAATGACAGTTATCGAGCTTTGGCTATATCACAGGCCTTAATCGCGTCATTATCTGATTCATATTGCGCTGCAAAAGCTAAACCATTAGCTAAAAAACTAGAACAGTTTAGAATTCCCACTCAAGTTAGTTTTATTGCGACGAGTGCTAAGAATCGGACGATGCTAGAAATTGTCGCGCTTGATCACCCTGGTCTACTCGCCAATATTGCTCAGACTTTTCAAATATGTAACATCCATATACATTCAGCTAAAATAACGACTTTTGGTGAAAAAGTTGAAGATGTTTTCACTGTTTCAAATGCAGAAAACTTAGCACTAAATGATGACGAGCAGCAAAAATTAACAGCAATATTGTGTGAAGATAATAAGTAATCATAAAATAAATTTAAAATTTCTAGGAAATAATATGTCATATTTACAAAAACTCATAGAACAAGCATTTGAAGATCGTATGAACATTACACCTGCTACTGTTTCTAATGATGTAAAAAAAGCGGTGCTTGATTCATTAGCCGCACTTAATAATGGTTCAGCTCGTGTTGCCGAGAAGATTGCAGGTGAATGGGTTGTACATCAATGGCTGAAAAAAGCGGTTTTATTATCTTTTCGTATCTGGGAAAACGAGGTTATTGACGGCGCAGAGAGCACTTTCTTTGACAAAGTTCCAATGAAATACACGGGTTATCAACAAGCTGATTTTGAAGCCGACGGTGTACGTATTGTTCCTGGAGCTTCCGTACGTACTGGCAGCTATATCGGCAAGAATGTAGTTGTTATGCCAAGCTTCGTTAACTTCGGCGCCTATGTTGATGAAGGTTGTATGGTTGATGCATGGGCTACGGTAGGATCTTGTGCGCAGATAGGTAAAAACGTGCATTTATCTGGCGGTGTTGGCATAGGTGGCGTATTGGAGCCATTACAGGCTGGTCCAACCATTATCGAAGATAATTGTTTTATTGGTGCACGTTCCGAAATTGTTGAAGGTGTGGTGGTAGAAGAAGGCGCGGTAATATCTATGGGCGTTTATATTGGCCAAAGCACCCGTATTTTTGACCGCGAGACTGGTGAAATACACTATGGTCGAGTGCCTGCTGGCTCTGTTGTTGTACCAGGTAATTTACCTTCTAAGTGCGGTACATATAGTTTATATGCTGCAATTATCGTTAAAAAAGTAGATGCCAAAACTCGCGCAAAAGTGGGAATTAACGCTTTACTTCGTTCTATATCGGAAGAATAAATAGTCGATAAATTAATACAAAGGCTTCATTTTTTGATACGAAGCCTTTGTCTTTCTCTTCACAAGAAATGTTAAGACTCCACCTGCCAAGACAACTTTTCAAATACGCTTTGCCATTGATGATCAAATGAAGCTTCGATCAAAACGTCTTTTTTTGATATAGGATGAATAAACGCCAAGGACTTAGCTATTAACATTAAACGTTTAAAGCCGAAGTGCGTCGTAAAAAAAGGGTTTTGTTTATTATCACCATAATTTATATCACCGATAATAGGATGGCGTAAATGAGCTAGATGGCGTCTAATTTGATGGCGACGACCTGTTTGAGGCATCAATTTAATCAATGAGTAACGTACACTTGGAAACTTTCCTAACGCAATTGGTAAGGAAGCGGTATGTAAAGACTGATAAACAGTTTGCGCCTGTTGAGGTTCTTTATTTGTGCTCACATCTTTATCACCTAATTTATCAAGTTTTTCTTTTAACGCATAATCTATGATACCATTTGAAACTAAATGACCACGCGTTAATGCATAGTATGTTTTTTGTATTGTTCTATCTGTAAACGCTTGTCCCATGACACGAGCCACATCTTTACTTAGTGCAAATAATAGTACACCTGACGTAGGTCTATCTATCCGATGTAATGGATAAACATACTGCCCAATTTGGTCTCGTACTAACTGTAATGCAAAATAGATTTCATCTTTGTCCATATAACTTCTATGCACAAAAAGCCCTGCTGGTTTATCAACCGCAACAAAATACTCATCTTGATATAGTATTTTTAAAAAAGGCTTCTCATCGGGGATAATAATGTCAGTAGTTGTTTCTTCTATATCGGTGTTCATTATTTCATTTGTCATTTTCACTTAATCTTCACTTAATTATTAAGGCTTAAGACCATCAGTTTACTTGGCCATTACGCGACGAACCTTTTCAATGTTTGTATTGAGATATGAGTGATTTAATAAAAGTATCGTCATTAGTCGTTTACATTGGAGTTGCAGGACTATTATCCCTATAATGCCGATATTATTCGACAGATTTTTTACTTATGACCGCAATCACTTCAATTTCAGAGTTATTATTACTCTCCAATTCACAATATCGAATTTATGATATTGGTAGAAAAATAGACAAAATATCTAAAAAAGACTTTACTCAAATTGAATTAAACCAAGTGCCCTATCCATCGCCCTCACAGGGACACGCATTTATTGCGGTTGCATTTTGGCAAAATAAAAATACACAGCCCTATTTATGGTTTATAAAGTTACCGATTGATGAACGAGGCCTATTAAATCAAGGCGCTCGCAACCACTTTATCGCTATAATCGTTGAAGCTTTAGGGTCTAATTTAACTATTAACCCTAATGAACACCAAGAAGAACTATTAAAGAGCAATCCGTATCATTTTACCCCTTCACAATACAAGTTGGCTTCTCTTAATAGTATTATTTGTCATGAATTAAAACAAAAAATGAGTGTTCATTTAGATCATTGTAAAGCGTATTTCTCAAAACAAACTACGTGGGCTGACTGGCAACAAATCGGTGTACAAGGGATCACCGATTTTGTTGTTTTATTGTCAGAAGAGAAAAATAATGAATACTTAGTTAATGCTTTACCTCATTTACCAGAGCAAGTATTGATTCCATTATGCTCAGCATTGGAAAACCATACGTTATCATTTAATTTAATAGCAGCGATTATCCATAGAATAGAAAATGATCCGTCAAATAACTCTGAAACAATAAGACTGCATTTAGTGAGAAGTTTAGCCTCTAGTACCGATCATTTACATGTCATAGAGTTAATGGAACAACTTATGTCAGAAAAAACGGCGTCGGCAGACTTTCTGATTGTACTTGCCGGAAAATGTTGGCGTATATTGGAAGATCAACAACGTATGTTGCGCTTTTTAGAATTAATGGTTGAAAATAATGAGCAACAATTATTTAATGCTATTTTTAGGGATTTAATTGCAATTCCATTAATCCGCCCCATATTATTTCAGTCCATTCGAAGTAATAATCGCAGTGTGCAACTAATAAAAGCAATTGGTTTGCTTTTCCAAGCAACTAAATAAAGGCATCAGATGGAAAACATATATTACTTACTCATTATTGGCTTAATTTTTTGGTACTTCATCTATTTACGTAAAGTTGCCGAGTTTGCTCGTAGTCATATAAATAAATACTGTGAAAGTGAACGATTACAATTTATTTCTATTGCTCGTCGTTCAAGCAGAATTAGATTTAATCGAAAGTTAGGCCCTCATTGGTTAAGTATTTTTGAATTCGAATTTAGTGGTGATGGTGAATCATCATACCAAGGACTTATGACTTTGCGAGGCTATCGGTTAGATGACATTAATACGCCTGCATATCGCATTCATTAATGTAACAACTATACAAAAAAATTAATACAACCAATAAAGAATTGTAGTGGAGGTTTTGTGACATTATTGAAATCATTATTTTGTCAAAAAGGTAAAGATAACAGAAGTAGGTATGCGATAATCAACACAACTTCTTATGTTAGCTTTGTTATTGCAAGTATATTATTTTCTAATATTACCTTTTTATTAATTCTTTTCTTATTAATATCGATAGCACTTAGTGCACTAACCACCTTACGTCGATTAAATGATGCAGTTTTAAAACAAAAATGGCTTTTCATGCCTGTCATATCATTTTTAATCATTGGTTTACTGATCATAATTACCGAACTTAATTTATTTTATTGGTTACTGCTCTTATCTGCAATATTCTCATTTTTCTTACTCACTTATCCAAGTAACAAAGATATTCCGTATTCGTATGGCTATAATGGACCAATTAATATAGACAACAGCAATTCTAAAGAAACCTACCAGCAACGCAGAGCAAATAGAGTAGAGCCGACGATTGTTCACAACGAACTGCTATCAACAGAAATATATTCAGAAGTACTAGCGACAGCCTCCTCCACTGCAAAAAATGAAAATGCTATACATAATAATAAACAGGATATTGGTGAAAAAATACGAATTGCTGTATTGGAAAATAAAAAATATTTCGCTGCAGTAGTTACTATTATTTTCACAATGATAATCCTTGGGTTAATCTTCTCTCAAGATAAACAAGGGTTACCTTCAAGCAAACAAATAGATAAAAAACAGGAAACTACAATACGCCTTCATGCTGTCACCCTACCTGACAATTTTTCACTCATGTTATCACCTTTTAATGGTGTCATTATTAGTTGGCATGGTGATACTAAGCAAACTTCTCCAATTTGGGATCAAACAAGTATTCAGGGTGATTCAAGCTGCCAAAACATTACATTTAATAATGGGGACGATGTACGAACACTCTCGGTGATAAATGAAGGAGCAGAAAAATTTTATGCAACATTTTCACCTCTCGATACAAGAGTAATTTTAAATAACATCGCATTTCGTGGGAAATTCACCTTATGTGGATACTCTTTTTCTCTCAAAGGCAGTCAAGCGGTACTAGGAAAACATAAGATTTATTCAGAATTAATTGAGTATTAATTGAGTGTTAATTGAATGTTAATTTAATTTTAGAGAAATAAAATTCACAAATAAAAAATGCGACTCATTCGAGTCGCATTTTTTTTACTAGCTTTTATGCATCCTGCACATTTTAGTGATCCCGCTTCATCCATAAAGAACTATCCATAGTACATCCTAATAATTCCTTTTATTTTCCATCTTACTATCCATAGCAACAACTCATCCTGAGTTATTAAAAATATTGTTCATCATCCTGATGAAAGTATCCATACTTGCCTATCCATGAAAATATATCCTTATATAATCCTTTAAAGTATCCTTACTTCATCCTAATTGAAATCCTGTTCAGTTGTCATCCCTTACTTGTGCATCCCTTACTTGTGTCGTCCTGACAGTGTTAATAATACTCTTCGATAATATTAATTGAAGACAGCTTTAAAAAAAATATTAGCAGTAATTAAAGCGATATTGCTTTAATTTGTATTTTATTAACAAATTCATTACATTAAAGATAAGTGACAGTAATTCCTTTAGAAAAATAGTCGTATATCTTACGATGATGTGCGATATATCTCACAAACAAATAGTGATATGTACTGTTAACATTTTTTTTACTTTTCTTTAGACGAAAAAAAAGCGCCTCTTAAGAGTCGCTTTTTTTCAACTAGATTTATGCATCCTGCATACTTAGCTATCAATTCATCCGTGAATGTTTATCCTTAAACAATGCCATAATCCCTTAAAGCAGTCCCTCTAAATAGTTCTTCCTAAACTAAGTCTATCCTTTCATCATCCTGATGTTACATCCATGTAGACAACATCCTTGAAAATATCCCTATAAAAAATCCGTGTGTAATATCCCTATTTCCTACCTTAATCTAAAGGCTCCTTGTTCAACATCCATTTAAAATGGTTTTCCTAACCTTTGTCGTCCTGACATGATTAATATTACTCTTTTAGTAAATTTTTAGTATCAGCTAAAATTTAAAAGATTACTTACTGTTAATGAAAAAACGATATAAAGACAAAAAACTCCATTAAATTCAATAAAGTAAATAAATTCCTTAGCAAAAACAGCATCTATTAACCAGCATATCTTACGAATATGTAAGATATGTCCTACAACGAAAGGTGATAATAAGGAATTTTCATTTGATATTTTATTAGCGACAACTATTTTAAAAAAGTGAAACGTAGAGGTATATGTCAAGAAAAAATTGGAAAGTGGCCTCAAATTAGTTTATCAATAAAAATGAGGCATTTACATGGTGTTATTTAAATATTAGGTTATAAAGATATTACAAAACCTAAACATAGCCTACCTAAAATGAACCATCAGTGAGCCAGAAACTTTACCAACACTAACCTCTTTAATAAAGTCATAATCAACATCTTTGAAAAAATCTTTATATTTACTAGTAGTTGCAAAAACGGCTACACCTTCACTTTCTTTGTTTTCCTCTAAAATAGTATTTACCGCAGCCATTAGATAGTGACCAAAGCCATGATGTTGATGTAGAGGATGTATAGCAATAAAAGATAACATATGAAATTTTTTCATGGGTACTTCAGCCAAAACAGTTTTTTCTTTTTCAATCATTTGTTTGGTACTAAAATAGCCAGCGCCCAACAACATTTTTAATCGCCAATGCCAAAAACGCTCAGATGTACAACCTTCATTAGGGTTATTTAAACATGCAACACCCACCATGGTTTCACCTAAATATAAACCAACCATAGGCTGTTTAGCATGCCAAAAAGCGCTTAGTTCTTCTCTTATAGAAGTACGTAAGCGCTGTTCATAATCTGTTTTTTCACTATTAAATATATCTAAAAAAACAGGGTCATCGTGATAAGCCTGATACAACAAAGATGCGGCGATTTTTAGGTCTTCCGCAGATAAATATGCAACTTTAATATCTAAGTCTTGTTCTTCAGAAACCATATCACTCATTAAAACACTCCAAGTATTTATTTTTTAGTTATTATCTAACCACCTTATCAGGGTTATTGAAATAAGGTCAAACACAATTGTATGTCTTAATTAATCATCCAAAAAATTACTGTCCAATATTTCTAACATAATCTTGACCGTTGCCCGTTTCAGTCAAAACATCGTCAACAAAATTAAGGTAAGTACATTCATCCTTTGTTGTTACACCATCTTTTTGTTTTCTATGAGTACGGTAATAAAGCACTTTAACAACAGCACCATTGCGCTGATATGTTTCAGTGAAATCGGCTACACCTAGTGAATTATAGGCGCTAGAATAAGAACTGTTCAGTTGAATTCGAGCTATAGCCTTACGGTTATCATATTCTCTATCTTCAAAACTAGTACTAAACCCATGTCCGTCTTCTCCACCAACGGAAATAACGCAGCCTGATAAGGTAAGTGATAATGGAATAGCAATGGCAAGTGTTAATAAAGTTTTTTTCATGAATATATCTCTTGTTTTTAATTAATCATATTTAGTTATGTTTATAGCAACATACAAACCACATTCGCATACTGTTGATTTTATTAACCTTTACGATAAAATATGCTAAACATTAATATTTTGTTAGTATAATCCACCATAATTTAGTGACATTAACATCAGGATTTTTATAAATGACTACCTTTGATGAAATATTAATCATTGCAAATCAATTAGCTAACCAAGGAAAGAAGCCAACAGTCGCCCTTATAAAATCTCGGTTGGCAACTTCATTTCCTCTACCCACAATAATAAAGGTATTGAAATCATGGCAACATGATCCTGAATTCATAAATATAAGTAATCAACAAACCAGCGAAAAAGAGTTGCTAACAACAGTAAAAGAGACACAAGAAATCAAATTAATAATCGAAGAAGCTTTGCTGCCGATTAAAGCAGAATTGGATGATATCAAGTCTCAGTTAGCATTATTAATCGCAAGTAATCAAAAGTCTTAAAGTAAAAGTAAAACAAGGATATACTTTAACTTGCCATTAGCTGAAGATTTAAACTTTGGGGCTTATTTGTTTAAAAAACTCAATGAGTGAATCTGCTAATTTCTTATGTGGTAAGCACCCAACACTCTCAACCCATACCTCACCACTATCATTATCAATAGATAAGATATTTTCTTCATCATCGGTTACCGCAAAAAAGATAGTTATGGGCTGTTTTAGACGTTTTTTCATCATTATGTGGCCAATAATATTCTCTTGAAGACGTTTAAAATCCTCTATGCTCCAAGGCAATAACAGAGAAAGCTCGCCTTCACTACATTTAGCATTAATAGATTCACTAAAATATGTTGTAAAATAGGTTTGAATATCATCATGTAAATTTATTTCAAGTGCTTGTTCAACATTATCAAAACTTAAAGAGTCATTGTTTTTTGTCGGTTGCCAGAAGACTTCTTTATCATTATGAAGGTGTTGTAAGCAGGGTGACGGCCAGTCAGCATCGATGTCAATTATTGGTAACTGCTCATGTTTCTCTTGATATAGTTCAATATAACAGTCCATAAACTGTTCCATAATTTCAGGTAAAGAGCTTGCGGATAATTTCATATAACAAAGAAATCCTTTAAAATAGTAGATAATGAAAGATAAGTAATAACAACAGTTGGTGATGACATTAATGACAACATATAAAAAATCTAGCGAGCTTAGTAAATTAACACTTGGAAAGCCCACCAATTATAGTAGTGAATATAACCCAGAATTATTACAAGCTGTACCAAGAACACTTAATAGAGATGCATTAAATATAACCGACAAAAACTTACCCTTTATCGGTGAAGATGTCTGGTACGGTTATGAACTCTCTTGGCTCAACGCTAAGGGAAAACCCGTTGTAGCCGTCGCTGAGTTTAGGTTTCCTTGCCAAAGCCCTGCGATTGTAGAGTCTAAATCATTCAAATTATACTTGAATAGTTTTAATCAAAGTAAATTTAGCTCATGGCAGCAAGTCGAAGAACATTTAATTAAAGATCTCTCTAGAACCTCAGGAATGATAACACAAGTAACACTTTTTCCCGTTGATTTATGCCCAGCACTAACGATTAATAACTCACCCGCTACTTGCTTAGATGAGCTAGATATTGATATAGACAATTATAAACTCAACTCAGATCTGCTAAAAAATTGCCATTTAGCAGATGAGAAAAAGGTAACAGAATCTTTGGTAAGTCATTTACTTAAGTCAAACTGTTTAATAACCAACCAACCTGATTGGGCCAGTATTTACATATCCTACACAGGAAGAGCAATAAACCATTCATCGCTACTAAAATACCTGGTTTCCTTTAGACAACATAATGAATTTCATGAGCAGTGCGTAGAAAGAATTTTCTGTGATCTAAAAAAACATTGTGACATTTCTGAACTTACGGTATATGCACGCTACACTAGAAGAGGCGGCTTAGATATTAACCCATTTCGCTCTACGTTAATAAAGCAAGCACCACTTGCGAGAACATTAAGACAATAATGATAATTTAGTGATATTTAAAATAGCATTTTAGGTATATCTGGCAAAATACGCTAGAAATCAACGATAAATTTAAATTATTATGGATATTTTATATGTTGTTGTAAAATTTAACATATAATAGTTATTGAGATTAAATTGATAAATATTAAGAAAATGCACTGTATTTCACAATACTATTTTAGGAAACCTTAAGTTTTATGAACGATAAATTAGCTACCGATAAAGAAATAGTTATTATAAAGCGTAAGCTTGATGCGGCGATATCTTCAAAAACACTCATAGAGAATGACCTAAAATCACAAGCATCGATTTTTATCCCATTCATCGCAAAGTTATCTCAAACATGCAAAGGCTTAGATGTAACATTAGATAATCGTTTAGGTAATCTAAGATCTCTCCTAAAAAAATCAGCGCCCTTAACTGAGATAGAAACACAAATAAACAAAATATCTCAGTTGCTGCAACAATATTCATCAAAAAATAATACAAATATCCGTTTGTTACACGACAAATTTCATTCGGCGGGCCAATCTCTACAAAAAACAAACGGTTTACCTGCTCCATTAAGACGAAAACTAAGAGTTCTTATAAAAGAAAGCGATGAAGTAAAAGACGCACTTATTCAATATATTCCCTCTTTAAGTGAACTATTAGCATTTTATGACGAGGCTATAAAAGCAAAAATTGATGATTCGACTAACGGACTATTAAGTAATCAGCAACAACGTATTGGTGATGATGACTCTCCTAAATCTCAACCTGTAGATAAACAATTTATTGACAAATTTTCCTCCATTTTAAACGACCTTGTTTTATCTGACATTCATACAAAACATATTTCATCAATCAAATTAAAGTTATCAAAAGAGATGACTAATGATCATTTATTCAATCACTTCTTTGAAGTATTTGATGTAATCGTTGATGACTTAAAACAAGAAAGAAATACAGCAAAAATATTTTTATCGACACTTAGTGAAGCACTATCTACCGTACAATCTGCAGTAAAAACGACACTATCAACGCAAAATCAATCAGCAGCTAAACACGACAAACTAAATGTACTTCTGCAAAAGCAAGTCAGTGATATGGCTTGTGGATTAAATAAAGCGACATCTCTAGCAGACATTAAAGTTGATATTAACGAAAAATTACAACTGATAGCTGGCACACTCAAGAAAAAGTCAACTTTGGAATACGAGCAACAACTAAGCCTTAGATTACAAATGACCGATATGGCAAAGAAAGTAGACCAACTTGAAAAACAAAGTAAGACTTTTGAAAAGCGTATTCAAGAACAACAAGCTAAAAGCATGCAAGATGCACTAACAAAGCTTTCCAACAGAGCTGCATTTGACGAATACTTTACTAAAAAGATGGTTCATTATCACCACAGTAATTTTGAACTCGCTATAGTGGTACTTGATTTAGATGACTTTAAACGCATTAATGATACCTACGGACATACTGCTGGCGATAAAACCTTACAGGTGATAGCTAATACATTACAAAAACATATCGGTGAAGATGCATTTATCGCACGCTATGGCGGAGAAGAGTTTGTACTGATTTTTTCAAACTTTAATAAAGAAAAAACACTCAAGAAGCTAGATACACTTAGAAAACAAGTTGCTCGATTGCCTTTTAAGTTTAAAGATAATAAGGTAAACATTACGGTTTCAATTGGTGTAAGTCATGTTAAAGAAGATGATAATATCCATATTGCATTCGAACGTGCAGATACTGCATTATATCAAGCAAAAGCCCAAGGAAAGAATCAAGTAGTCTATATATAACATTAATATGAGTAAATCATTTATCAAAGGTGACATTTATATCACTATCAATTAATGGCATAAACTCTCCTTTGTTTACTCACCTCATCGAACATAAGGAGCATTAAATGCATTCTCAACTAAATCCCGTCGGCAGTATGAATATGCTTTCACAAGTTGAAGTCGATCAACTGCATCAATCAGCAACCAGTGAATTATATAACCTCTATCGAAATTGTTCTCTCGCCGTTTTAAATGCAGGAAGTCATACCGATGATGCGGAGCAAATTTATCAGCAGTTTACCGATTTTCAAATACAAGTTCTCCGACGTGAACGTGGTGTCAAAATAGACTTACAAAACCCACCTTTGCACGCATTTGTTGATGGAAAAATAATTAAAGGCATTCAAGAACATTTATCCGTAGTACTACGCGATATATTGTTTACTAGTAGTCGTTATAAAGACATGACGGATATTTCCGAACAAATTACTCATATAACATTTGATATTTTACGTAACGCAGATATTATTAGGCCTGAAACTGATCCTAACTTAATAACGTGTTGGGGCGGACACTCAATAAATCATTTAGAATATAAGTATACAAAAGAAGTGGGTTATCAACTTGGCTTACGTAACTTCAATATTTGCACTGGCTGTGGCCCCGGCGCAATGAAGGGGCCAATGAAAGGTGCAACAATCGGTCATGCCAAACAACGTAATAACCAAGGTCGTTATATAGGATTAACTGAGCCGAGTATTATTGCCGCCGAGCCACCAAACCCAATCGTTAATGAATTGGTTATTATGCCTGATATAGAAAAGCGTTTAGAGGCGTTTGTTCGTATCTCACATGGCATCATTATTTTCCCCGGTGGTGCAGGTACTGCTGAAGAGTTATTATATATTT
Organism: Colwellia sp.; assembly: GCA_013215655.1. Taxonomy (GTDB): domain Bacteria; phylum Pseudomonadota; class Gammaproteobacteria; order Enterobacterales; family Alteromonadaceae; genus Colwellia_A. Next base: position 14,116 of record JABSOX010000048.1, on the reverse strand, counting down.
TAGGTATAATGCTTAACAGTAAAAACCAAGCTCAAAAGCTTCCTATCATCCTCACTGGCCCAGCGGAAAGTGCAGAATACTTTCAAGGTATTGATGCATTTATCGGTGCCACGCTAGGGGAAAAAGCACAGAATTTATACACCATCATTGTGGGTGACGCTCAAAAGGTTGCACAAACATTAAAAGCTGGGTTAGTAGATGTATTAACCTATAGAAAACAAATTGGTGATGCTTATCATTACAATTGGTCTCTTGTCATTGAACCTGATTTTCAGCACCCTTTTGAACCGACTCATGAAAACATGTCAAATCAAAACATTAGCTTCGATCAAGACACGGCAACATTAGCAGCAAATCTTCGACGAGTTTTCTCTGGCATTGTTTCAGGGAATGTAAAATCACATGGCATTAAAGCTGTTCGAGAAAAAGGTCCTTTTAAAATATCAGGAGATAGTCATATAATGGCGCTTATGGATAAATTATTAAAATCTTTTGTTGCTCAACAACGAATGAAGTTACCCGGCACAAAATACCAACCTTGCTATGAAGTTATTGGAGGGTAATGAATGGGCGTACATCTTGTTCTTATTGATGCTTTAAATTTAATTCGACGCATATATGCCGTGCAAGAAAGGCCGTTTCTATTAAATAACGAGCTTGCTGAGAATACAAAAAAGCAAGTTTTATTTAATACTCAGCAGGCATGTGCTTTGGCATTGGGTAAAATAATTGAACAAACTAATCCAACCCACATTTTAGCCGTTTTTGATAGTCAAGCACCCTGTTGGCGTTATCAGCTATACCCTGATTATAAAAAAGGTCGAAAAAAAATGCCTGAACACCTCGGCAATAAGCTTGGTGATATTCAAGACGAATTTATGAAACAACATGTCGACTCCTTAGTATCAGACCAAGACGAAGCCGATGATTTAATTGCCACTTTGGCTATAAAAGTGGCATTACGAAACCAAAAAGTAACGATTATTTCAACCGACAAATGTTTTTTATCATTACTTAATCAAAACATACATGTCTATGATTATTTTAATCGACGCTATCTTGATGAACATTACGTACAAGAAAAATTTTGTGTAAAACCTGATTTATTAATGGATTTATGGACACTCACCGGAGACTCAACCAATAAAATCCCCGGAGTCCCCGGCATTGGTCAAGTAACAGCATCAGCGCTATTAAAAGAGCATGGCTCTCTAACCGCTTTGTTATCGGCAACAGATTTAAAAGCAACCATTAGAAATAAGTTATTTGAAAGTGCTGAGACAATGACCATAGGAAAAAAACTATTAACACTTAAAACCGATATTCCCATTGGCTTTAACCTTAAAGATAAACTTCTACATGAAGAAGAACACGCCAATTTAAGCTAAGCTACCACCGAATGCGTCTAAATTGCATATTATTGCGATTAACTACCTTCACATAAATAATATTTCACATATAGTAAGACTACGAGAGCATTTACAGTATGTTGATAATAAAATCAGGCAAATTGATATCGCTCTATTAATAAAGCATCAAGGATCATAATGAGTAAAACAGTCATCGGTCGTATTTTAATTGCATTAACGGCATACGGTATATTTGTCGCCCTAGTGATGAATTTTTATGATGACAGTCCCGCCAACATGAAGTGGGAAGATAGAGAATCTTATAACCGCCAATTTATAGCAGAATTGCAAATTGATCAGTTTAATTTTGAACAAGCACTTCAGCAATTAGGCAACCCAGATATTACTGAAGCAAAAAAAGTAGCAGGTGATAGATTTCAAGTAATGTTCTACCGAACACAGCATATGAAATCTGATGGCATAACCACACAAGAAGAGTGTACAGCTTTATTATTTAAAAATGATGCACTCTTTGCCATAGGTAAAAGTGCGTATGAGAGATTTAAGCAACTATAATTGCGTTAAATCAATTTTCATTACCTTACTTACGTTTACACTCACTTCAGTAACATCATTATCTTAGGTAGAATACAGAAAGCTAAGCTCATTTCTAAATCCTTATTGTCATTTATGGTAGGTATTTGTAAACCTTTCAAGCTAGCTTACAGCACATCCCCATGGTATAACGCTGCCTAATTCTACTAAGCAACTTCTAAGTGACAAAATGGTGACTTAGACTAAACTTACTATTCAGACTTATTCAAAAGGCAAAATAATGGCTAAGCAAACCATAACAGTTATTCCCGGAGACGGCATCGGCCCAGATATCATCGATGCAACCATAAAAGTATTAGATAAAGCAGGTTGTGATTTTGAATATGAATACGCAGATGCTGGCCTTACTGCATTAGAAAAACATGGTGAATTAGTTCCAGAAGAAACATTAGAACTTATCAAAAAAAATAAAGTTACCCTCAAAGGTCCATTAACAACACCCGTTGGAGAAGGTTTTACTTCAATTAACGTTACTTTACGTAAACATTTTAAACTTTACGCCAACCTTCGTCCGGTATTGTCATTTAAAGGTACTAAAGCACGTTACGAAAATATCGATATTTTAACCGTTAGAGAAAATACGCAAGGAATGTATTCAGGTCTTGGGCAAAAAGTCTCTGAAGATGGTGAAACAGCTGAAGCGATGAGCGTAATAACACGCGAAGGTGCTGAGCGCATATTAACGTTCGCCTATGAAACAGCTCGTAAAGAAGGTCGTAAAAAAGTTACCGCGGTGCATAAAGCAAATATATTAAAATCAACATCAGGGTTGTTTTTGAAAGTAGCTCGCGAAGTTGCTGCTCGTTACCCTGATATTGAATCAACAGAAATGATCGTTGATAACTGTTGTATGCAACTGGTGATGAACCCTGATCAGTTTGATGTGATTGTCACTACTAACTTGTTTGGAGATATTTTATCTGATTTATGCGCAGGCCTTGTTGGTGGATTAGGCATGGCTCCGGGCGCAAACATTGGTGAAGACTGCGCTATTTTTGAAGCTGTTCATGGCAGTGCTCCTGATATCGCAGGCAAAAACATTGCAAACCCAACCTCAGTTATTTTAGCTGCAATTCAAATGCTTGAATATTTGGATATGAGTGATAAAGCTGACAACATCCGTCAAGCAATCACCGATGTTATAGCATCAGGAGATAGAACAACTCGTGATTTAGGTGGCACACACGGCACGACCGATTTTACTGAAGCTTTACTTGAACGTTTGTAATATAAATACGCTCAGAAGCTAATGATAAAAAACCGACATTATGTCGGTTTTTATATACAGGATGTATGGTATGACACGATCACATGGATGTGAAAGAGTGTCGAAATACAGGATGTATGGTATGACACGATCACATAGATGTGAAAGAGTGTCAATATACAGGATGTATGGTCAGTTTGTGTAGTCGATGGTTTGCTTACACGAATGTAAGTACTTCGTTTATGTCGGGAATTGATAAACAGTGCCTAGACAAATGCTTACATTCTTTTTGTCGAACCTAGCTACACTCGTGTCGACCTACATTAAACACTATACCTTTCTATGGACATCTACACTTTACAATCCATCTACATAACCCGCTATATGTCGAACTACTTATCAAAATCAGGTAATGGCGACAATAAACGCGCATGCACCGTAATTTCTTCACGATCATAATATAAATGCTTAGCAAATAACTCATATTTAACTTTATACTGAGAAAAAGCATCTTTCATCGCTTGTAAATCATTATTAACTTGTTGATAACGCCCTTTCATTGGCAGTTTAAGGTTAAATATAGCTTCTTTACAATAACCATGTAATAACCATTCAGCCATTAATTTTGCTACACGTTGTGGCTTTTCTATCATGTCACAAACAAGCCAATAAACATTTTGTTTCATTGGAATATACTTAAAGCCATCCATCATTTTATGCTTAACTTGACCTGTTTCCATTAAAGACTCGGCCATAGCCCCATTATCAATAGCTGTCACCATCATACCGCGGCGTACTAGCTGATATGTCCACCCGCCAGGTGCTGCACCTAAATCAACAGCGTTCATACCAGAGGTTAAACGAGTATCCCACTCATCTCTTGGGATAAAATATAAAAAGGCTTCATCAAGTTTTAAGGTTGAACGACTTGGCGATTTATTAGGAAATTTTAAACGTGGTATCCCCATTACATGAGGTGAACTATTATGAGCTACAGAGTAACCTAAAATAACTTCCTGACCACTTAAAAATAGAGCGTGTAAAATAGCGCCTTCATTATCACCCTTTTCAGTTAAAGACTTTGATTTTCGTAATGCTTGCCTTAAAGGTACGGCAAGTTTTCGACAGAATTTTGATAACGACTTACCATCATTAGTATCTGCTGTTTCCATGCGTAACTCGGCATATTGCCATTCATTACCCAAAACCTCAATTATAGCCTCAACACGGTTATAATCAGGCAATTCAATTTTTTCCGTTAAAGTTAAAAACCATTGACGAGCAAAAATCAAACGATTTAATGGCATTTTTTTAATAAGTGCATCACCTTCATCGGCATTATTTAAATGGAAATAAACAATACCTTGATTTTTTTTCAGCTCTAAGTAGCCATAAACTTCATTCCATGAAGCTTTTTCTTGAATTTCGGCTCCACACTCTTTTTCAAAGCCTGGACGACAATATAATACGATAGCGGTCATAATAGTTTCTTAATGTTTATTGAATTCTTTCTTTATTAAACAATTTGTTACTTACAAATATAGTCAGTAACCAGCCAAGAGCCAGTAACATTCCACCTAGCGGCGTTATTTTTCCAATAGCTGCAAAACCTAAAAATGTTTTGATATATAAGCTGCCACTAAAAAACAAAATCCCCACAAAAAAACAGCTAGCCGATGCAAATAACCATTTAGAAGGATGATATCGATATAAAGCAATCACAGACAGCAATGCAAGTGTATGAATAAATTGATATTGCTGAGCATTCATCAGTCGAAACTGAACACTCTCAGGTAATCCTTGGCCAGCATGTGCAAACCAAGCGCCGAATAATACTGAAAAACAGCCACTGATTCCAACAAAAAGAACATAAATACGCATTAAGTTAACACTTTTCATCTATAAACCTCACAATGGCATGTACAGCTTGCTCAATATGTTGCTGATGGGTGAAGCCAGACTTAACTCTAGGTTTCAAATCATGGTCACCATCTTCAAAATATTGTAACTGACAAAGGTTAGATATTTCATAGTTTTCAATTTCACCCTTACAACCAAGAAGATCACGGTCGCCTTGTAAAATGAGGATTGATTTTTTAGTATCCTGTAAGGGCTCTAAACGTAATTTTTCAGGTTTTTTTGCCGGATGAAAAGGGTAACCTAAACAAATCACACCTTTCACCTCTGTTTTTTCGCTTTTGGCTAATGTCGCAGCGACCCTTCCACCCATAGATTTACCTCCAATAAATACAGGTAAGACATTATCAGTAGCAACAAGCACCTCTTGATAACATTCAAGTAAAATAGGCATTCTATTAGGTGGATACTTTTTTCCATCTAATTCTCTTTTATCCATATATGGAAAATTGAAACGCAATACATTGATATTCTGTTCATTTAATAAATGAGTAATCTTTTCTAAAAAGGGGTGGTGCATATTTGCTCCCGCACCATGAGCAAATATGAGCAAAGCCTTTGGTGATTCAACATAACATTTTAACTGACTTATCATTAGTAGCCTTCCTATTCTTCTTCATCAGCAACGGTATCAAGTACCCAATCACGAAAAGCTGATATTTTACCAATATCAGCTTGATGTTCACGACAGACAACATAATAAGAGTTCTTACTTCTTAAGACTTCTTCAAAGGGTTTTATCAATCGTCCGCTATCAATATCAGGTTTAGCCAATACATTATGTGCTAAAGCAATACCTTGCCCATGAACAGCAGCTTGTACCACCATAGAAGAATGACTAAAGATAGGACCATGGTTTACATTGGTACCTTTTACACCAATTTCTTTAAACCAGCGCTTCCAATCACGGCGTGAAGTATCATGAAGTAAAGTGTGATTAGTTAGATCACTTAACTTCTCCAGTTTTTTATTTCCGGCTAAAAGCAGTGGTGAACATACTGGCACCAAATATCCTTGTTGCAATCTATCAGCCTGTAGGTTTGGCCAACGACCACGGCCATAATAAATGGCAACATCGACATCCTCAGTCAACGAGTTATCAGGTTGATCTACCGCTTTAATACGAACATCAATATCAGGGTGTAGTAAATTAAACGCATTTAATCGTGGCACTAACCATTGAATAGCAAAACTCGGCTGCAAACTTACGGTAATAGCCCCTTTTGCTCCTCTTGCGAGCAGTTTTTCAGTTGCATCATGTAATAAATTAAAAACATCTTTTATATCTAAGTAATATGACTGACCTTCTTCAGATAATAATAAAGAACGGTTTTTTCGCATAAATAACTTAATCCCAAGAAACTCTTCGAGAGACTTTATTTGATGACTAATAGCGGCTTGCGTTACAAAAAGCTCTTCTGCGGCTTTAGTGAAACTCAGTTGTCTTGCAGAGGCTTCAAAAGCTCGCAAAGCGTTTAAAGGTGGGAGCCTACCTGCCATTAAATAATTCCTTACTAAGCATTAAAAAACAATTTTTATATTGTTTTTATGAAATAAACTTATTGCATGCAGCATACCACTTAAGCATTAGTTTTTCTAATGAATAACATTAAAAATAGTCAGTGTTACTATTTTTATATTTATCGTATTATTTGCGCCGTAGATGAAGGACTTCATCTCAGCCCCATAATTTGATGGGTAAGAAATAGAATGTGACTCCCAACCCATATTCATTAATGAGAAAAAAGGTCCTAAAAATTCTATAAGGATATAAATATTTTTATTAAGGTACCATTATGAAATTAGCAAATACAATATTAACCAAAGTACTAACCGCTGCTCTCTTTACCATTACAGCTTCCGTGCAAGCCGTAGAACTTGTTAAAGTTGAACCAGTAAACAAAGTAGAGTTTTCTAACCTTTTACAACTTGATTTAGCTCAATCGGTAAAATCAATGCAAATTACTGCAATTAACGTTGAAGCATCAGCTGAAATATTATTAATTGCTCAAAATGCAAAGCGTATGAATGGTAAAGAAATGACTATCAGCAAATCAAGCTTAGTAGCAGAATAAACGGTAATTTAACTTTTATAGTTAAGGATATAGCGCAAAGTGGATTATGACCTAATTGATTTCTCTAGGATTGATTAAGGTGTAATAAATAAACGGTTTGCACATTAGTTCGTAACATTTTATTAAAAAAAACACTCGTTCACATCCATGTGAGCGCGACATACCGTACATCCTGTATATACACGAAATTGTGCTCCTGCAATTTCGACATACCGTACATCCTGTACATCCTGTACATAAAAAAGGTGCCTTAAGCACCTTTTTTAGTATCTAACCGAAAAGCAATGAATCTAAATATGTTCTACCGTAATGATTTCATATTCAACAACACCACCTGGAGTTTTAATTTCCACTTCAGAATCAACCTCTTTGCCGATTAAGCCACGGGCAATCGGAGAATTAAGAGAGATACAGCCATTTTTAAAATCAGCTTCATCATCACCAACAATTTTATAAGTCACTTCGGCTTCAGTTTCAATATTAAACAGCTTAACTGTGACGCCAAAAATTACTTTGCCGCGATTTGGTATTGAAGTAATATCAATAACTTGCGCATTACAAAGTCGACCTTCAATATCTTGTATACGACCTTCACAAAAGCCTTGTTCCTCTTTGGCTGCATGGTATTCAGCATTCTCTTTTAAGTCGCCATGTTCACGAGCAGTGGCAATATCTTTAACAATGCGTGGGCGTTTTTCTTGTTTTAAAATTCTAAGCTCTTCTCTTAGTTGTTCAGCACCTAGAAGTGTCATTGGATATTTTGTCATTATTCTCTTCTTTTTCTAATGATAAAGGTGGTTTACTTAAAAAGTATAACCACCTCTATAAAATAATTTTTAATAAGCTATTTACTTAATCATAAATAAATAGCTTACGCCAACCAATATTAACTACACTGTTTATGTAATTCTTGTATAGACGTTACCGTATTTCTATCATCAGCAGCATGCGATTGACATACAGCAAATGCAGCATTAAGTGTTGTTGTATAAGCTACTTTATAACGCAATGCGCCGCCACGCAATACTTTAGAATCTTCAATCGCTTTACGACCTTCCGTGGTATTAATAATATAGCTATATTCACTGTTTTTAATTCTATCGAGAATATGTGGACGACCTTCATGCACTTTATTAACTAAACGTACAGGAACATTGGCTTCACCTAAAACAACCGCCGTACCATGGGTTGCATCCAGTTCATAACCTAACTCAACCATTTTTCTCGCTAAATCAACGACACGCTCTTTATCACTATTACGTACAGAGATTAACGCTCGACCTGATTTAGGCACAGAAACACCGGCTCCTAGGTTAGCTTTAGCATAAGCCTCTTCAAAGGTTTTACCTACCCCCATGACTTCACCCGTTGAACGCATTTCTGGGCCAACTAGCGGATCACTACCATGGAACTTGTCAAAAGGTATAACCACTTCTTTAACAGAAAAATATGGTGGAATAACTTCTTTAGTGACTCCTTGCTCTTTCAATGACTTACCCGCCATTACCCGAGCACCAATTTTAGCTATCGGTACTGCGGTAGCTTTTGAAACAAACGGTACAGTACGAGCAGCGCGAGGGTTAACTTCGATTAAGTAAACTTCGCCATCTTTAACCGCCATTTGTGTATTCATTAAACCAATAACGCCGAGTTCAAAAGCTAAAGCGGTTACTTGTTTGCGCATCACATCTTGTATTTCTTGACTTAAACTGTACGCTGGCAATGAACAGGCAGAATCACCAGAATGAACACCAGCCTGCTCAATATGTTGCATAATACCGCCAATAACCACATCAGTACCGTCACAAATAAGGTCAATATCAACTTCAATGGCATCATCAAGAAAACGGTCTAGTAATACTGGTGAATCATTGGAAACACTTACCGCTTCCGTCATGTAACGACGTAAATCATCTAGGTCATAAACAATTTCCATGGCACGACCACCTAATACATAAGACGGACGAACAACTAATGGAAAGCCAATACCTTCAGCTTTTGCCATCGCTTCTTCTAAAGAGGTTACTGTCGCATTTTCAGGTTGTAATAAACCTAAACGGTCAACCGCTTGTTGGAAACGTTCTCTGTCTTCTGCGCGGTCAATCGCATCTGGCGAAGTACCAATAATAGGTACACCAGCAGCTTCCAAAGCACGCGCTAATTTAAGTGGTGTTTGACCACCATATTGCACGATTACGCCTTTAGGTTTTTCAATGCGCACAATTTCTAATACATCTTCAAAAGTAATTGATTCAAAATATAATCTATCAGAAGTATCGTAATCCGTTGAAACCGTTTCAGGGTTACAGTTCACCATTATTGTTTCATAACCGTCTTCACGCAGGGCTATTGCCGCGTGCACACAACAATAATCAAATTCAATACCTTGACCGATACGGTTTGGGCCGCCACCTAAGATCATAATTGAATCTTTTGTCGTAGGGTTAGCTTCACATTCTTCATCATAGGTTGAATACATGTACGCGGTGTCTGAACTAAATTCAGCAGCACAAGTATCAACACGTTTGTATACCGGGAAAATGTTAGCGTTATGACGTTTCTTGCGAATTTCAGACTCGTTAACACCAATAACATCAGCTAAACGAGCATCAGCAAAACCTTTGCGTTTTAATTTGCGTAAGTACTCTGGCGTTAAACTCGCCATACCACCTGTACTTACTTTTTTCTCTTCTAAAACAATATCTTCAATCTGAATGAGGAACCAACGGTCAACTTTAGTTAAACGATACACATCATCAACAGATAAACCTAAACGGAAGGCATCAGCAATATACCAAATACGGTCTGAACCTGCTTCTTGCAGTTCATGCATAATTTTAGTTTTTGCGCCAGGTTGTGTTACATCAACCATGGGGTCAAAACCATTCACACCCACTTCCAAGCCACGTAATGCTTTTTGCAGTGACTCTTGCTGGTTACGACCAATTGACATCACTTCGCCAACTGATTTCATTTGCGTGGTTAAACGGTCTTCACAGCCAGCAAATTTTTCAAAGTTAAAACGTGGAATTTTAGTTACCACATAATCGATTGTCGGTTCAAATGATGCGGGTGTTTTACCACCCGTAATATCATTAGTTAATTCGTCAAGGGTATAACCTACCGCTAATTTCGCAGCAATTTTAGCTATAGGGAAACCCGTCGCTTTTGACGCTAGTGCTGATGAACGAGAAACACGTGGGTTCATCTCTATAATCACCATACGACCGGTATCTGGACAAATACCAAACTGTACGTTTGAACCACCGGTTTCAACGCCAATTTCACGTAATACCGCAATCGATGCATTACGCATGATTTGGTATTCTTTATCGGTTAGCGTTTGCGCCGGAGCAACAGTGATTGAATCTCCGGTATGAATACCCATAGGGTCGAAGTTTTCAATCGAACAAATAATGATACAGTTATCATTTTTGTCGCGCACCACTTCCATTTCATACTCTTTCCAACCAATTAAAGATTCATCAATTAATAATTCAGTGGTTGGAGAAAGATCTAATCCACGGGTACAAATTTCATCAAATTCTTCGGTGTTATAAGCAATACCACCACCCGTGCCACCCATGGTAAATGATGGGCGAATAATACATGGAAAGCCTAAATGTTTAACGGCTTCATGTGCCTCAGCAATGGTATGGACAATTTCAGCACGCGGGGTATCTAAACCAATCGCTTTCATCGCTTTATCAAAACGGCTTCTGTTTTCTGCTTTATCAATGGCATCAGCGGTTGCGCCGATCATTTCAACATTAAATTCTTTTAATACGCCTTTGGCTTCAAGCTCTAAAGCACAGTTCAATGCGGTTTGACCACCCATAGTGGGTAATACTGCACATGGACGTTCTTTTTCTATAATTTTACGAACTACTTCCCAATGAATAGGCTCGATGTAAGTCGCATCAGCCATTTCAGGGTCAGTCATAATTGTTGCAGGATTTGAGTTAACTAAAATAACTCGGTAGCCTTCTTCACGAAGTGCTTTACATGCTTGTGCGCCAGAATAATCAAATTCACAGGCTTGACCAATAACAATTGGACCCGCACCTAAAATCAAGATACTTTTTAAATCAGTACGTTTTCCCATTTTCAAATCTCTCTTATATCTTGTTAAAGGCTAAGCTTGTTTATTTAAAGGTGATGCGTTCATCAAATCAATGAAATGATCAAATAATGGTGCTGCATCGGCAGGTCCAGGGCTTGCTTCTGGATGACCTTGGAAACTAAATGCAGGTTTATCAGTACGATGAACACCTTGAATTGAATTATCAAATAACGATACATGTGTTATTTTTAAATTGTCAGGCATGTTATTTTCATCAATAGCAAAACCATGATTTTGCGCGGTGATCATTACCACATTACGTTCAAAATCTTTTACTGGATGATTGCCACCGTGATGACCAAACTTCATTTTTATGGTACCTGCGCCACTGGCTAAACCAAGTAATTGATGCCCTAAACAAATGCCAAATACTGGAATATCTGTTTCTAAAAACGATTGAATAGCAGAAATGGCGTAATCACATGGCTCTGGGTCGCCCGGTCCATTTGATAAGAAAATACCATCAGGGTTCATTGCTAATGCATCAGCAGCAGAAGTTTGCGCTGGCACTACTGTTACTTTACAACCTCGGTCTACTAACATACGTAGAATATTGCGTTTCGCACCAAAATCGTAAGCAACTACGTGAAACTGACTGTTTGTAGGAGTGACGTGCCCTTTACCTAGTTCCCAACTTCCTTCTGTCCACTGGTATTGTTCTTTGGTTGAAACAACTTTTGCTAGATCCATACCCTTAAGACCCGGAAATGCTTTTGCTTGCGCTAAAGCGTTTGTTTCTACGTTTTCGTCAATGGTATCAACCGTCATGATACATCCGTTTTGCGCACCTTTCTCACGTAAAATACGCGTCAGCTTACGGGTGTCTATATCAGCAATACCTAGAATATTATTCGCTTTTAAGTAGTCGCTTAAACTCTGTTCATTACGAAAATTACTCGCTAATAGCGGTAAGTCGCGAATAACTAAACCTTTTGCCCAAATAGTATTAGATTCTTCATCTTCGCTATTGGTACCTGTGTTACCAATATGAGGATACGTTAGCGTAATAATTTGCTCTGCATAAGATGGGTCGGTAAGAATTTCTTGGTAACCAGTCATTGAAGTATTAAATACTACTTCACCAACAGCCGCTCCGTCTGCACCGATAGCGGTGCCTTTAAATACAGTGCCGTCTTCAAGCACTAAAATGGCAGATTTAGTCAATTTAACCTCCGTAAAGAAGAAAGAAGCTTAACGATGTACAACTAAAAAAACATCATTAAGTATAAATTACACGCGGCTTGTTCTCTTAATTTATTTGCTAGAGAAACACCCACAAAAAATGTCAAAAATTTCGTTATTGCTAACTGAATTACTAAATTTTTGACAAAATCCACTTATTTTACGCTTGTATCACCTTTTCGTCTAGTGATAACTGTAAAAAACAAGCGTTCAATTCAATATTTATCTAAAACAGCTAAAAGTAGCTATTTCCTATGATACGCAGTCTATTTTAACCCTAAAACATCTTGCATATCATAATAGCCATTATCAGCTTCACTCAACCAAAATGCGGCTCTCATCGCCCCCAGTGCAAAAGTCATTCTTGAGCTGGCTCGATGGGTAATTTCTAACCTTTCACCAATGTCAGCAAAAAATGCCGTATGTTCACCAACAATATCCCCAGCACGAACCGTAGCAAACCCTATGGTTTCTTTTTTCCGCTCGCCAGTGATACCTTCTCGACCATAAACAGCGACTTTATTTAAATCTCGACCTAAGGTATCAGCGATCACTTGCCCCATTTTTACAGCGGTACCTGAAGGTGCATCTTTTTTAAATCGATGATGTGCTTCAAATATTTCTATATCAGTATAGTCGCCAATTGCTTTAGCGGTAATTTCCAATAATTTAAACATCAAGTTAACACCAACGCTGGTATTAGGCGCTAAAATTACCGGCATATTATTACTTGCTTGTTCAATAACCTTTACTTGTTCAGCACTAAAGCCTGTAGTACCAATAACCAATGCTTTATTATGTTGCTGACACCAATTTATATTTTCAAGCGTTGTTTCAATAGAGGTGAAGTCGATAAAAACATCAGCATCAAGTAAATCATTTAGTTGGGTTGACGTTTTTTGACCGATAGCGCCAATACCCGCAAGTTCACCTAAATCAAAGTTAACAAAAGATGATGATTCACGCACACTACCGCCAACCAATTTAATAGATTGATGTTCAACTGCCGCTTGAATTAAATTGCGCCCCATACGGCCGCTACATCCTAAAATAGCTACTTTTACTTTCATATTAATTCTCTATTAGTTCTTTAATGATTTTTTAGTTCTAAACTTAATGACAATTCAACACTGTTGGACAAGTCATGTGAAACAACATTTATTATTTTAAGTTGTTGTTCTATTTCTACTACATAATAAAAAGCAGTAAAATCAGCAAACACTTCCTTTTTATTATCAATAAATGCCCAATCAATGCAAACATCTAACGATGAATTTATCGAAAGACTATAACTTGCTTTTGTAACGATAATTCTCTTGGTATTAGCATGCTGTAATACAGTGAAAATATCTTTAAATTCTTGGGCAAAGCTTTCGTTATTATCTAAATAAGCGATTTTATCTGGCGTATGTAGTGTACAAGGTAAGTGGTAACAAGCTTGTACTGCTTTTAAATCATAGTGTTTAAAAGCAAGTATATAACCTTCAAATAATTTTTTTAATTGTTGTTCGACCATGTATTCCAACTTAATTTATTGTCGAGGTAAACCTCTACCTACATTTCATCCATGAACATACACAAAATTATGCTCCTGCAATTTTGACATTGCCTGCATGGACGCAGGTACTTAACTTTTGTCTGGAACTAA
>JABSOX010000047.1 GCA_013215655.1 Colwellia sp. | reverse complement strand
AAAACGTTCTGATTTGTTTTGTACAAAGTGCGGCCAAGCATCAGAGCCGGGGATAATTTCTTTTAAGTTCGATAACATCTGACAACCGTTACACACACCTAGCGAGAAAGTATCTGTCCGTTCAAAGAAGGCTTTGAACATCGCTTTAGCATCTTTGTTGAATAAAATTGATTTTGCCCAACCTTCACCAGCGCCTAAAACATCCCCGTAAGAGAAACCACCACAGGCAACTAAACCGTTAAAATCAGCTAAATCAGTACGACCTGATAAAATATCAGACATATGTACGTCAATGGCGATAAAACCTGCACGGTCAAAAGCCGCCGCCATTTCAACATGAGAGTTAACACCTTGCTCACGTAAAATAGCAATTTTCGGGTTGGTTTGATTCTGTGCATCTTGTGCAATTAACTTAGCAACAATATCTTCGTTGATATCAAAAGTAAGCTCGGTATTTAAGCCCGGATCTTCAGTATCAAATTTAACGTCATGCTCTTGTTGAGCACATTCAGGATTATCACGCATTGACTGCATTTTAAAGGTGGTTTGTGCCCACATCGTACGATAATAAGTACGAGAGTTTTCAAGTACTACGCTACCGTCACGGCTAAAGCGAAGTGTATCTTCGTTATTAATGCGGCCAATATCAGTACAACAATCCTCAATACCATACTCAGCTAATATCGCATGAACAGCATCGACATCGCTTTCACGAATTTGCATCACAGCGCCAAGCTCTTCGTTAAACAATACATCAACATCATTACCTGATGTAGAATTTAATTTAGTTAAGTCGATATCAACACCGGTGTGACCAGCAAACGCCATTTCAACAACTGTTGTGAATAAACCACCGTCTGAAATATCGTGATAAGCCACTAATTTTTCATCACGAACCAAGGTTTGCATGGCGTTGAAGAAGCCTTTTAACGTTTCAGGGCTGTCAACATCTGGCGTTTCATTACCAAGCTGTTTGTAAACTTGCGCTAAACATGAGCCACCTAAACGTTGTTTACCTTTTGATAAATCAATAGCAACTAATCTTGTTTCACCTAAATCAGTACGAAGCTCTGGCGTTACTGTTTTACGAATATCTTCAACAACACCAAAAGCGGTGATGATTAACGACATAGGTGAGGTAACAGCTTTATGCTCGTCACCTTCTTCCCATTTGGTTTTCATTGACATAGAGTCTTTACCAACCGGAATCGTTAAACCAAGTGCTGGACAAAGTTCTTCACCAATGGCTTTTACTGCTTCGTATAAACCTGCATCTTCACCCGGATGACCTGCTGGTGACATCCAGTTAGCAGAAAGCTTAATGCGATTTAAATCGCCAATATCCGTACCCGCTATATTGGTTAACGATTCAGCCACGGCCAAACGAGCAGAAGCACCAAAATTTAATAAGGCAACAGGTGTACGTTCACCTAACGACATGGCTTCACCGTGGTAAGAATCAAGGGCAGATGCGGTAACACCACAATCAGCTACTGGTACTTGCCAAGGACCAACCATTTGGTCGCGATTAACCATACCCGTTACCGAGCGATCTCCAATGGTAATTAAGAAGGTTTTTTCAGCAACTGTTGGTAGTGATAAAATACGCTGTGCGGCATCTGCCAAGGTAATATCTGCTACGCTAAACTCATCACCTTGTGCGGTAGCTGTTTTAACATCTTTGAAAATCTTAGGCGTTTTACCTAACAATACATCAAGGGGTAAATCAATTGGTGTATTCAATTTATCGTTGCCTGCAAAATGAGCATCAGTAACGGTTAATTGTAATTCTTCAGTCGCACGACCAACCACAGCATATGGCGCACGTTCACGGGCACATATTTGTTTAAAGGTCGCTAAGTTTTCATCTGATACCGCAATAACATAACGCTCTTGCGATTCGTTACACCAAATTTCGTGTGGTGCCATGCTACGTTCGTCGTTTGGTACATTACGAAGTTCAAATACACCGCCACGGCCACCGTCTGAAACTAATTCAGGGAAAGCGTTTGATAAACCACCAGCGCCAACATCGTGGATAAAGGCTATAGGGTTTTGCTCACCTAGCTGCCAACATTTATCGATAACTTCTTGGCAACGACGTTCCATTTCTGGGTTTTCACGTTGCACGGAAGCGAAATCTAAACTTTCCGCTGACTGGCCTGAAGCCATACTTGAGGCTGCACCACCACCTAAACCAATGTTCATGGCAGGGCCACCAAGGGCGATTAAGTGAGCACCAACGATAATTTCGCGTTTTTGTACGTGTTCATCACGAATATTACCTAAACCACCCGCCAGCATAATGGGCTTGTGGTAACCGCGGACTTCCACGCCGTTAAACGAGTTAACTTGCTCTTCGTAAGTACGGAAATAACCTAAAATAGCCGGACGACCAAATTCATTGTTAAATGCCGCGCCGCCTAATGGGCCTTCCATCATAATATCAAGGGCTGAAACGATACGGCTTGGTTTGCCAAAATCAGTTTCCCAAGGTTGTTCAAAGTTTGGAATACGTAAGTTTGAAACAGAAAAACCCACTAAACCCGCCTTGGGTTTAGAACCAATACCGGTTGCGCCTTCATCACGAATTTCGCCGCCACTACCTGTTGCAGCACCAGGGTAAGGAGAAATAGCCGTCGGGTGATTGTGCGTTTCAACTTTCATTAAAATTTGAATGTCTTCATGGTGATAACCATAAACATTGGTTTCAGGATTTGGGAAAAAACGACCACCTTTATTGCCGACCATCACTGCGGCGTTATCTTTATAGGCACTTAATACGTAATCACCATTAATTTCATGGGTATTACGGATCATTTTAAATAATGATTTTGGCTGCTTTACGCCATCAATGGTCCAGTCAGCGTTGAATATTTTATGACGACAATGCTCTGAGTTTGCTTGGGCAAACATATATAATTCGATGTCGTGAGGATTGCGACCTAATTTGGTGAAATTTTCGAATAAATAATTTACTTCGTCTTCCGCTAACGCTAAACCTAATTCAACATTGGCTTTTACTAATGCGTCTTTACCACCATTTTCAATATCAATCGCCGTTAATTCACCTGGCTCAGCTGTGGCAAAAAGTGAGGTTGCTTGACTCATCGTCGTGAATACTGCTTCCATCATGCGGTCTGAAATTAAGTGATTAAGCTGAGTTTGTTGTTCGGCATTAAGTTCAGAGCCAGTAACATAATAAGCAATGCCACGTTCTAAACGAGTAATTTTAGCCAAACCACAGTTATGGGCAATATCAGTAGATTTTGATGACCAAGGAGAAATAGTACCCGGACGAGGCGTTACTAATAGAAATTGACCAACAGGTTCATGTTCTTCAATGCTTGGTCCATATTTAAGAAGTTGTTGTAAAACTTGAAACTCTTCATCGCTAAGTTCGGCTGAAATGTGTGCAAAGTGGGTGAATTCAGCATAAATGTCTGTCACAGGAAGTTGCAATTCAGTACATTGAGCTAATAATTTTTTAACTCGAAAGTCTGAAAGTGCAGGGGCGCCGCGAAGGGTTTTCATTAACGTCGTATTTGCCATCGTCATAAACGTATTCACCAGTTTAGTTTTATCATAAGTGCTTATTAGCTACTTGCAATAATAGAAGAAAAAATCGCGCGTATTATAATTGAAATATCTAGCTTTGATAAGTAATAAAAGTGCTTCAATGCTAGTTAATGTAACAATGATTAAAAAAGTTCTTTGATTAAAAATTGAAATAGCGCCACAATAAATAACTATGAAGCATACAAGTGTTAAAATTATCAAAAAATTCAGTGTCTTTGCAAGTTTCCTCTTGGTGTTTAGTATTTTATTACTAGGCTGTCAGCCAAGAGATAATCATGCAAGCTTGCAGCGTATACTTGAACGTGGCTATGTCAGTGTTGGCACTCTCTATGGTGCAACCAGTTATTATTTGGAAGCCAACGGGCCGACGGGGTTTGAATATGATTTAGCAAAAAAATACGCAGACTCATTAGGTGTTAAGTTGGTGATTGTACCGAGCTATAACATCGAAGATTTATTTCCCAAGCTTGATTCTGGTGAAGTTGACTTTTTAGCGGCTAATTTATCAATTACACCTAAACGTCTTGAAAATTATTTATTTGCACCTAGTTATGATCATGTCAGTCAAAAGCTGGTCTTTAAACAGGGTAATAAACGGCCACGTAAATTAAAAGATTTAACGGGTAAGTTAATGGTAACAACAGGTACCAGCCATGCCGAAAACCTTGAAAGTTTAAAACAAATACATGCTGATTTAACTTGGCAAGAAACCATTGATTTAGATAGTGAAGAATTATTAATAAAAGTATTGTCTGGTGAAATTGACTATACCGTTATTGATAGCAATGCCTTAGCAATTAGTCGACGCTATTATCCTGAGATCAGTATCGGTTTTACCATTAAAAAACCTGAACCTTTAGCTTGGGTGGTGACAAAACAACAAGACAACTCAATACTTGCCAGTTTGGTTGAGTTTTTTGGTCAAGTTCATCATAACGGTACTTTATTAGCGCTTGATGATAAATATTACGGTCATATTGAACAGTTCAACTATGTTGATACTCGGATGTTTATTAAGGCCGTTGAAAATAAACTGCCTAAATACCAAGCTATTTTTGAAAAACATGGTCAAGAAGTTGATTGGCGTTTACTGGCGGCAATTAGTTATCAAGAGTCACACTGGAATCCACATGCGCGTTCACACACCGGCGTACGTGGCATGATGATGTTAACCCTGCCTACGGCTAAGCAAATGGGTATCAAAAGTAGATTAGATGCAGAGCAAAGTATTCGTGGTGGTGCAAAATATTTTAAACAAATGATTGATCGTATGCCTGACAGAGTACCTTCACCTGATCGTTTGTGGTTTGCTCTTGCATCATATAATGTGGGTTTAGGGCATTTAAATGACGCACGAAAGATTACTCGTGCACAAGGTGGAGACCCAGATCGTTGGGTTGAGGTGAAATCTCGTTTGCCGTTACTTAAGCAGAAAAAATATTATAAAAAGACTAAGTACGGTTATGCTCGTGGTGATGAATCGGTTAATTATGTTGAAAACATTCGCCGCTATTACGACACCTTAGAGTGGATGGACAATCAGTCTAAAGCTAAGGAAATTCAACTACGAGCTGAAAGTAGTGACAAGGTAAGTTCTGAATAAGTTCTATTCTATATAAGACACTTTCTGAATAAATTATCTTGTCATAAATTGGTAATAAGCTTAAGGGATAATATGTGCTTGTTTATTCTTTATTAAGGAGTTTTATATGGCTATAAATTTACGTAAACGTTTAACTGCTGCGCAACGCAGACGACAAATTAATCGACAAAAAGCTAAAGTAATTAACCGTCGTCAATTTTTGTTTTTACAGGAAGTCAGTTCAAGTTTAACCAAGTAACATTTATTTTGACGTTACTTGGTTACAGATGAAAAATAAGAAACTCAGTAGTAACTTAAGGCAAGAAAATTAACTTAGTGAAGGGACTAAATTAAACATTTGCATAAGTTGTGCGCCTATAATAGCAACACCACATGTTGCGGCAATAGCGAGCGCAGGAACTCCGCCTTTCACTTGATAGTCACCTTCATTGCTACTACGTTGCTTTCGTTGTACCCAAACCATAGCAACAGGTAGGAAAACAGCTAATACCACCAGTGCAATAGCAGCATAACCTAAAGCGGCAATAAAACCTTGTGGATAAAATAAAGCAAAACCTAATGGCGGTATAAAAGTAACACTTGCCGTTATTAATCGATCTCGTTTTGAATCAGTGCGCTTTAAGGTATCACTGAAAAAATCAAACAAACCTAAACTCACACCTAAGAAAGATGTCGCTAGTGCTAAGTCAGCAAAGATTGTTATTGCACTACCAATACTTGGAGTATTTAATATCGTAGATACACTAGCGATAAAGCCTGTTAACCCTTCGCTGTCAAGTAAGTTACTTTGGCTCATGATCCCTTGACTTACTACTTGCCAAAATAAATAAATACACAAGGGCAGGGCTGAGCCGATGATCATGACTTTTCTTAATGATTTAATATCAACGCCGATATATTTAACCACAGAAGGAATTGAACCGTGGAAACCAAACGAAGTGAAAATAACCGGAATAGCTGAAATAATTAAGCCTTGCTCAAGGGGCATTTCAAGCAAATGGCGAGTTTGTACGTGTGGCGTTAACATATAAAACATAATGGCTAACACAATTATTTTTATGGAAAACAATACTCTATTAACTTTATCTACAGTCGCGGTACCTAAAGTGATAATTGAACCAAATATTATTGCAAAAGCGATAGAGCCTACTTGAGGGGCTACATCGATGCCAAGTGAATCACTAATATTTACCTGTAATTGTGATCCTCCTCCGGCTATATAAGCAGCGCAGAGAGCGTAAAAGAGAAAGATCATTGATGTATTGGCTATTATTTGCCCTTTTTTACCTAAAATTGATTTTGCCAGAGTGTTTAATGTTGCTTCAGTACATGCATGTTGGTGAACTTCAAGCATCAATAATGCGGTATAAGCCATAAGTAACCAAGCAAAGAGTAATACAATAATGGCTGTTGAAAAGCCGAGGCCTGCTGAAGCGATAGGCAGCGCTAACATGCCAGCACCTATGGTTGTTCCCGCAATAATTAACATACTGCCGATTGTTTTATTTGTTATCAAAACATAATGCCTTTGTTATAAGGTTCGAAAGTTAATGGGCTGTTAAAATAAGAGCATATCGAAAGAATTGGAATTTTTTGTGGTAAATGACTAAAACGAAACTGTAGCATAAGATTTACATTTAAACGTTGAGTCGTGGTGGTTTGAGCCTTTGATTTGAGCTGTTTATAGTTTTACTTTTAATTGTTATTCTAAAATATCCTTGTAATTTAAAAGCTTACAGAAAATAATTTCACGTAAGCTTTTAGTTACACGCGTGTTTTCTTTACTAAATTAATTGCTATTTTAGCACTAAACGTGTTTACCACGAGTCCAAGGTGACTCAGACAATAAACGTTCGCCAGCATCCACAGCACCTGTTTCCATGGTTGTACCCA
Source organism: Colwellia sp. (assembly GCA_013215655.1). Taxonomy (GTDB): domain Bacteria; phylum Pseudomonadota; class Gammaproteobacteria; order Enterobacterales; family Alteromonadaceae; genus Colwellia_A. The sequence continues at coordinate 37,186 of JABSOX010000047.1, read as the reverse complement.
TAGAGTCATTCCAACGGTTTAAATAACCAAATAAAGCGACAACACCTAAAATCTCAACGATTTCACCTTCATCCCAGTGCTTGTTTAGTTCAGCTGAAATTTGATCATCAACAGCATTGGGCACACTTGATGCTGCAAGGGCAAATTCAAACGCTGCTTTTTCGCCGGCAGTATATAACTCACTTTCACGGAAAGACCAAATGTTAGCCAAACGTTCTTCTGTTCCGCCATAACGCTCTGCAGCAAGAATGGTGTGAGCTTCACAATAACGACAACCTGTGTTAGCACTGGTTATATAACCGATTAAGCGTTTTTGCTCTGCGGTTACGCGACCGTCGTTTGCCATAACAGCCATATTTAAATTGATAAAAGCTTTGGCAATTGCTGGGCGGCGTTGCATGGTTAAGACACTGTTAGGACAAAATCCTAACGTTTCATTAAAGAATCGAGCAAGTTCTGCAACTTCTTCATTATCATCTGCAGCAAGAGGTTTAACTAAAGGCATATATTATCTCCAATTTGAACTAGGTTTTATGATAAAAACAGTTGTTAGCATAAATAAACGATATTGCATTTGCAATAACTTTATTGCAAATGCTTGGAGTTTAAGTCTCAACACGTCGAGATGGCTACAACTTCAAGATGATAAATGCTACAGTCACATCATTCGTTTTTATTGAGATTATCAACATTTCTTCCTCAGCCAGAAAAAAAGCCTTTACGTTATCTAATAAAATTGACAATCCTTTAGATTTAACCGCTCATTTACCGTTTCGAGTCGCTGTGGTCAGCAATTTATTAGCGCTAAATAGGGACTGGAAAGTAAGGGGGTTATGCGATCTTGAACCAAGAGAAATGCGTGTCTTATTGAATATAGGCTCATATATGCCAATTAAGGCAGCAGATATTGCTTATCAATCACGACTTGATTCATACACGGTTAGTCGGGCAGTGAAAAAGCTGCACATTCAAGGTTTAATTGACATAAAACCTGATGAATTTAGTAAAAATATTAAAAATTTGGTGCTTAATAAAGCGGGTATATCTCTTTATAATAAATTAACTTCCGCATTGAAACCTCGTTCAGAGGAGCTTGAAAGTGTCTTGTCAGAGCAAGAAAGAGTGCAATTTTATGAGATGCTAGAAAAAATAGAGAGAAAAACTGAATCTTTGCTGGCAGAACAAGCAATGCAAATGATCAAAGAAGGTCAAGAGCCACCTGCAGATCAAAAAGAGCTAATTCGTTGGTATAAGAAAGGTCTGAATGACTAGAGAAAACTTAGAGCGGTTTCCATCACCATAAATAATATTGATATTACTGATCAAAATATTGGATAATGCGCGCCACGCAACCGCGGAGAAAATAATGCGATATGCTTTAGGTGTAGAATATGATGGCGCTAAATATCATGGTTGGCAGCGCCAAAACAATGTAATTAGTGTGCAAGAGAAATTAGAAAAAGCACTGTCTGTAATTGCCAATGAACCAATAACTGTTGTATGTGCTGGTCGTACAGACACTGGCGTTAGTGCAACTAATCAAATTATTCACTTTGATACCGAGCAAGTGAGAAAAGACGTTGCTTGGACTTTAGGAGTAAATACACATTTACCCTATGATATTGCCGTTGCTTGGGTAAAGCAGGTTGATGAAGCGTTTCATGCTCGCTTTAGTGCAACCGCTAGAAGGTATCGCTATATTATTTATAATAGCCGTTTACGTTCAGCTATTTTAAGTAAAGGGATCAGTTTTTACCACCAAGCACTCGATGAGAAATTGATGCATCAAGCGGCGCAATATTTTATTGGTAAACATGATTTTACTTCATTTAGAACGGTGCATTGTCAATCGCATTCTCCGGTTCGAACTATGCTTCATTGTAATGTGACACGCCAAGGTGACTATATTATTATTGATGTTAAAGGCAATGCTTTTTTACATCATATGATCCGAAACTTTGCAGGGTCTTTGATGAGAGTTGGTGAAGGTTTGGAGTCTGTTGAATGGATCAAAGAAGTGCTTGATGCAAAGAACCGTTGTATGGCTGGAATGACAGCAGCAGCGGCCGGTCTATATTTTGTCGGTGTTGATTACCCTGAGCAATTTGAGCTACCAAAACGCCATTTAGGGCCGTTATTCCTTACTTAAGTAAAAAAAACAACACAACAGACCAGTTTTTTATATTAAACAGGGGCTAAACTGTGGTTTAATCCACGGTTATATTTGTTAATACTCTATATTTGGTGTTTAGTCGGCTAACTTAAACGCTAAATTTCAAATTTTCTCGTGCAATAGGCAAAAATTTAATTATGAGCTGGATAGAAAAAATTCTCCCAAAAGCTAAATCAATGGCAGCACAAAAGCGTGGTGTTCCTGAAGGAGTATGGTGTAAGTGTACTTCTTGTAGTGCTGTTCTTTATAAAGTTGAATTAGAACGACAAATGTCGGTGTGTCCTAAATGTGATCATCATATGCGCATTAGTGCTAGAAAGCGCATTGATAGCTTTTTAGATCAAGGTGAAAGAATTGAACTTGGTGAAGAATTTGAAGCTCAAGATATTCTAAAATTTAAAGATTCTAAAAAATATAAAGACCGCTTGAGTGCCGCTCGAAAAAATACTGGTGAAAAAGATGCTTTAATTGTCATGAGAGGTGAACTACAAGGCATGCCAATTGTTGCTGCAGCATTTGAATTTGGCTTTTTGGGTGGTTCAATGGCATCAGTAGTTGGTGCTCGTTTTGTTAAAGGTGTTGAGTATTGTCTTGAGCATAGAGTTCCTTTAGTGTGTTTTTCTGCCAGTGGCGGCGCACGTATGCAAGAAGCCTTATTTTCATTAATGCAAATGGCTAAAACCAGTGCCGCTTTAGCAAAAATGAGTGAGCAAGGTTTACCTTATGTTTCAGTACTTACTGACCCCACCATGGGCGGTGTTTCTGCAAGTTTAGCGATGTTAGGCGATATTAATGTTGCAGAGCCTAAAGCATTAATTGGTTTTGCTGGGCCTCGAGTGATTGAGCAAACCGTTCGTGAAAAACTTCCAGAAGGTTTTCAACGCAGTGAATTTTTACTAGAAAAAGGCGCGATAGATATAATTGTTGATCGTCGAAACATGCGTGATACCTTAGCACGCATGTTGGCTAAATTTATGGGGCAGCCAAGCCCAAAAGCTAATAGTTAATTTTTTTAGTCAATCCTCTTAAGAACGTTAACTCAACGAGTATTAAGCGAAAAATGGTAGATAACAATTTAAGCCACTCATCAAGGAATAACCTTACTGAGTGGCTTTCTTATTTAGAAAATTTACATCATATTGAAATAGACCTAGGTTTAGTAAGAATGCAGAAAGTTGCGGTCTTACTTACTATCAATTTTGATTTTGCCACAGTCATTACCGTTGCGGGTACAAATGGTAAAGGAACAACCTGTGCATTTCTTGAAAACGCATTTATTACGGAAGGAAAGTCTGTTGCTGTTTATTCATCTCCTCATCTTGAGCATTTTAACGAACGTCTACGCATAAATAGTCAAGACATTGATGATAATAGTCTTATTCAAGCATTTGAGTTGATAGAAAGAACTCGCGGTGATATCACCTTGAGTTATTATGAATATACCACCTTAGCTGCTTTTCTTATTTTAATGGCACAAAAGCCTAGCGTTATTCTACTTGAAGTAGGTCTTGGTGGGCGCCTAGATGCAACAAATATTATTGACTGCGATGTAGCCGTTATTACCACCATTGACCTTGACCACCAATCTTTTTTAGGTAATAACAGAGAAACCATTGCCATTGAAAAAGCAGGTATTATACGCGCTAATGGCAATGTGGTTGTTGGTGATATTGACCCGCCTAAATCTCTGCTTGCCTACATAAAAAAACTTGATGCTAAATTAGTTTGTCGAAACCAACATTTTTCTGTAGAGAAAAGTCATGCTTATTGGCAATGGCAGTTAGGTGAACAAGTTTTTAGTGAGCTGCACTTACCGCACATACCTATGGATAATGTTGCCACCGCATTATCAGTATTGTCATTGTTAAATGTATCGTTAGACCGTGACATCATTAATAATATTATCGATAAAACACGTGTTGCTGGTCGTAGTGAAATTTTTAAACAACATTGTGATGTGATGTTAGATGTTGGTCACAACCCACAAGCAGCGCGTTATCTTGCTTCGCAACTCAGTCAAATGAAATACAGTAAAATATATGCTGTTGTTGGCATGTTAGCAGATAAAGATATTAGCAATGTTCTTAAACCTTTAATCGAGTATGTTGATACTTGGTATTTAGGCACCTTACAAGCTCCACGAGCGGCAGCGGCTAGCGAAATTGCAGAAAAGCTCAATGAATTCAGTAAAGAACTTATTTGTTTTGACAATGTCACTCAGGCATTTAATATAGCATCAGAAAATGCAACAACAGGTGATTTGGTGCTTGTTTTTGGTTCCTTTTTTACCGTTGCTGAAGTCAGACGTTTATTGATTTAGTGATCAATTTATTTAGGAGATTAACTTGTCTACACCTTTTCAAAACCGTTTAGTGGGAACCGTGATTGTGGCTGCCGTTGCGATTATATTTTTACCCGATCTTCTTGACGGCGATAAAAAAACTTATCAAGTCGATTTCGATAATATTCCCACCGCACCTAATATGAATGTAGTTTTAGAGAAAAAGCGCTTTCCAAAAAGAGATTTGCAAAATACAGCGACAGAACAGTTATCTGAAGAAGTTGCTCAAGATAATACCCTTAATTTTATTGACGACTCCCTCAATGAAAATAAACCAGATAAAAGCAATGTAAATAAAACGCAAAGCACTGAAACCCTTAAGGTCGTTGTTCTTGAGAAAAAAACGCAATTTAAGCCTTCAGAAAAACGTCCTAAAGCTAAAAAAACGATCCCAACTAAATTGAGTGGTAAACAGGCATGGGTAATACAGTTAGGCAGTTTTCGTCATAAAAATAACGTCAATGAGTTGCTGAGTAAATTAAAAAAGAATGGTTATACCGCTTTTACTAAACCGATCAAAACTAAAAATGGTACTTTAACAAAAGTCTTTATTGGTCCTGAGCTTAGAAAGCAAACATTGGATAAAAAACTGCCTTTACTTAAAAAGTTAACTAACGTGCAAGGAAAAGTTGCTCGTTTTTATCCAACAAAATAATAAAAAAGTTAGCTAAACCTGATGGGGTTCTGTTAGAATGCGCGCCTCTAATCAATGAGAACATTCAAAATATGATTTGGGTAGATTATGCCATTTTGGCAGTTGTTGGCATTTCAACATTAATCAGTTTAGCTCGCGGTTTTGTTAAAGAAGCAATTTCTTTAGTTATTTGGATCGGTGCTTTTTTTATTGCCAGTAGTTTCTACGTAAACCTTGCAAGTTTCTTAACAAATATTTCTGATCCATTCCTTCGTAATGCCGCATCCATTGCAATTCTTTTTATTGCAACATTAGTTCTTGGTGCTTTAATTAATTACATTATTGGGCAATTGGTCAGTAAAACGGGTTTATCAGGTACAGATAGAGTTTTAGGTTTAGCATTTGGTGCTTTAAGAGGTGTATTGGTGGTCAGTGCCATACTGTTTTTTATGGATGCTTTTACACCTGCATCATCAAGCCCATGGTGGCAAAGTTCAGTACTTATTCCTGAGTTCAAATTAATTGTTGTGTGGTTTTTTGAGTACCTCAAACAATCATCAAGTTTTCTAATTCAAACATAGTTCGGCGGAGATAAATTCATGTGTGGTATTGTTGGTATTGTCGGTAAAACGCCCGTTAGTCAATTATTATATGATGGCTTAACGGTACTTCAACACCGGGGGCAAGACGCAGCAGGTATTGTTACGATTAGTGATAATATGTTTAGAATGCGTAAAGCGAATGGATTAGTAAAAGATGTATTCCATACGCGTCATATGATGCGGTTGCAGGGTAATATCGGTATCGGTCATATCCGTTATCCTACTGCTGGCACATCAAGTTCATCCGAAGCGCAACCCTTTTATGCTAATTCACCTTTTGGTATCTCGTTGGCACATAACGGTAATTTGACCAATGCAGAAGAGTTAAAAATCTGGCTAAATACCGAAGCTCGTCGACATGTTAATACAACATCAGATTCAGAGTTATTACTCAATATTCTTGGTCATGAGCTGCAATTAAACAGTAACTTAGATTTAACACCAACAGATATTTTTTCGGCTGTAGGCAATGTCCATAAACGTGTTCGTGGTGCTTATGCAACGGTTGCGTTGATTATAGGTCATGGCTTAATTGCTTTTCGTGACCCTAATGGTATTCGTCCATTGGTTTTTGGTAAACGTAGTAATGGTAGCGGCGTTGAGTACATGGTTGCTTCTGAGTCAGTAGCTCTTGATGCTTGTGGTTTTGATTTTGTTCGTGATATAGCTCCGGGTGAAACCATTTTCTTTTCTGAAGATGGTCAAATACATAGCCAACAATGTGCTGAAAACCCGGCGTTTAACCCATGTATTTTTGAATATGTATATTTTGCTCGCCCAGACTCAACCATGGATAAAATTTCTGTCTATGGTTCGCGAATTGAAATGGGTAAAAAATTAGGAGCAAAAATATCGACCGAGTGGGAAGATCTAGATATTGATGTGGTTATTCCAATTCCTGAAACATCGTGTGATACGGCTTTAGAAATTGCACAGCAATTAAACCTTCCTTATCGTCAGGGCTTTGTTAAAAATCGCTACATTGGTCGAACGTTCATCATGCCGGGGCAAGAGCAACGTAAAAAATCTGTACGTCAAAAGCTCAATGCAATCGCAGCTGAATTCACCGGTAAAAATGTTTTATTGGTTGATGACTCTATTGTTCGTGGTACTACATCAGGGCAAATAATAGAAATGGCTCGTGCCGCAGGAGCTAAAAAAGTTTATTTTGCTTCGGCAGCTCCAGAAGTTCGTTTTCCAAATGTATACGGAATCGATATGCCAAGTGCAAATGAGTTAATTGCCCATGGTCGTGAACTTGATGACATTTGCCAGTTAATTGGTGCGGATAAACTTATCTATCAAACATTGGAAGATTTAGTTGCAGCTGTTGGCTCTGCAAATCCTGAAATAACGACATTTGATACTTCAGTATTTAATGGCCAATATATTACTAATGACATCAATCAAGCTTATTTAGACAAACTGGATGCGATGAGAAACAACGCAACAAAAGAAGATTCTGATAAAAATGCTGATTCTATCATTGATATGTACAATGAAGGTGATGAATAAAAGTAAAATTAAGGTTTATGAATTTTCATTATTTAAAATAAAGTTAAGCTAAAATAAAAATTAATGAAAATCTAAAAAGAACATATTAAAAAAGCACTTTATTTTAATAAAGTGCTTTTTTATGTAGAGGCTATTGACGTAAAAGAGCCTCGTATATTTGTTATTTAACTATAGATATTCAGGACCCAAACCTACACCAAACAAGATGACACTTGCAGTCAATAAGCCTACCAATAATACCAAACCACAGGTTACTACTGAGCTTGCGTAAATGAAGCCTTTTCCTTCTGGGATATTCATCATAATGGGTACACCGGAGTATAATAGATATACCGAATATGACATTGCCCCTAAACAAGCCATTACAACAAACCATAATACTGGAAATAGTGCAGTGATACCGACCATTAATAATGGTGTCGCAGTATAGGCAGCTAACTCCAATGATTGTGTAAAGTCCGGTGTGGAATCAAAGGTTTTTGCCATCCAATGAATTAAGTATGCTAAAGCAATAACTCCAACAACCAAGGCTGAATACATTACTAGAGACATCACTAAAGCACTTGATTCTGATAACATTAATGGCTCGGTGGTTCCTATTGACCAACCAATATGTGCGGCAGCATAATAGCCACAAATTGCTGGAATGAGTGCCATGACCAAGATATGCACCATACTGTAAGTCAAACTTTCATGGCGTTTTTCAATCGTTTGCCATTCCTCTTTGGGATGAGTATATAGTCCCCAGATATGGTTTAAGATCATAATTACTTCCTCCTACTGCACCGAAAAGTACTTAACGGTTATGAATGTGCTGACTCAGATCAACTAGTTTTTTTATCGTGTACAACTTATTTATGTAAGATGGCGAGTGATTCGTCAATAGACGATTGGAAAATAAACGAAATAAATGGGAAAACCATTGTTTTTATAAAGGTATTGAATATTAATGATGTTTTTTATATTAAATAGTTATAAAAATAGTGTTAGCAAAGTTTAATTCTAACAACGTTCATCACTTCCATTTCAAAACCCGCGATAGATTCAATACCGGGGTAATAGGTGATACTCACTTGGTTTTTGGCCAATGACTTGTACTTTTTTTTTCGTTTATATTTAAAGGGTACATCTATATCTTTAACCATGACGGTATTCATTATCCATTCTTCTTGTTCTCGTTGAATATGTGAATCAACGGTAAGACCTTCACTATGGATTAACTTATCATGTTTACTCATAAGCTTTTTGGTGGCTTTACTTTCTTTAAGCGTCATGTTGAAGGCTCTATTATTAATATTTATTTATTATCTCAGGAAGTCTTTCAACAAAACAGAGTAAAAGACGGACTAATTCTCTCTTGTTACCTTTGATAAAGGCATATGTAATATTCAGATAAATAAAGAATAAAACTGATATGCTTATTATATCTTTGCTTGATTGAATTAGCATGAATCATATAAACAATAATAACTATAGTGTTATGGAGGAAAGTAGGCAAAGGTTATTTACAGTTCCTATTGTTAAATTTATCTTCTTTATTTTTTTTCTGGTTATTTTTTATTCTTCAAATATTCATGCTAAGGATGAACAAGTAAACCTAAGTGCTACCACTCAGCCTCCTATAGTAATGGGCTACTACTCTCAATGGTCTATTTATAGCCCCAACGTTCATATCCTTGATTTACCATTACAATTAATGACTCATCTTGTCTATCAAAGTGCCTATCTAAATAAAAAGGGTGAAATAGAAGTGGGTGACGCTTTTGCCGATATAGAACATTTATATCCAAATACTAATCTTGAGCAAGAGGTAATATTAGGTAGTTTTGGACAATTAATAAAAATAAAACATCAACATCCCCAATTGGCAAACATTATCAGTATTGGTGGTTGGGGACGTTCAGAGTATTTTTCTTCGGTATCATCAACAACAAAAGGTCGTGAAATCATTGCTAAATCAGCAATTGATTTTATGCTGAAATATCAATTTGATGGTATTGAAATTGACTGGCAGTTTCCAATCCATAAACCTCAATCGCTAAAAGAAAATTTAATTGCAAATCAAGAAACTGACCCCGTAAATTTAGCCTTGTTATTAGCAGAAATTAAACAACAGTTATCTTTTTTATCAAAGGCATACTGGTTACAAGTTTCTATAGCTCCGTATTCTTTGGAGGATGATTGGCAAACAAGCTTGTTAAGTGAAAGTGTTGATTTAGTTATTTTAGATGTTAGTCAAATAGCTGGAGATGAAAGTTCAAAAACCAGTCATTTATCACCATTATTTTTACAAAGTGATGATGAGTCTATCAGTGGTTTAATTGCCAGGTTAAATGAATTTTCAATTGATAATGAAAAAATTGTTATTGCTTTACCCTCTTATGCTATTGGTTGGGAAGGGGTAAATGCCGATAATCAAGGTTTGCATCAATCAGCAAAAAAATTAAGTTGGGGCAGTTGGGATAGTGAAGTTGCGGGTGCTACCGGTTTATATACAAGAAAAAGTTTATCTTATATTTTAGCCTTAGGTACTTATCAACAATATTGGGATGATTTTAGTAAAAGCAGTTACCTCTTTAATCCCGAACGATTTGGTGGGCATTTTATTGCTTTTGAAAGTGATCGTTCAGTTGCTAATAAAGTAGCCTATGCGAAACAGCAAAATTTAGCAGGCGTTGCGATACGTCAGCTTCATAATGGTGATTTCGTTTTAGTCAGTACATTTTTCCACTATCACTTTTTTCAAGGGATGTATTACAAGAGTATAGTTTTATGGCAAGAACATAAAAATATATTAATACCCGTTTTTCAATTCATTATCATTTTAATTATTATTTTTATCAGTACATTGTATCTGATGAATAAACGTAACAGGGTTAATGTAGAAGAACGCAGACAGCTTTTATTACTGCAAAAGAATTTACAAAATTTAGAATGGCCATTATTGAATTTATTGATGTTATCACCTGAGTTACTCAAGAAAAATTTACTTGATAGCGCTAGTATTGATCAAATGATGATGCTCTCTTCTCAGTTATTAAAGCCCATTAGTCATGTATTAACTGAAACTAAACTGAATCGTTCTTTGGGCCAACAAGTTGCACAAGTGGTAAGTTTAGATGACTTGTTGGTAACCATAGACCGCTTTATATTTATTAATCGACAGTGTCGAATAAAGTGGTCCCATGCAACCCCATGTCAATTGTTTATTGACCATAGTCAGGTGCAACAGTTTTTACTTAATTTGTGTATTTTTTGTTGTGATAGTGCTCAGGAAAAAAGTGATTTAGAGGTTGAGATCATAGAGAATGAGTCTTATGTTGACTTGATTGTCCGTTATTTAACACAAAACCATCAAATTGTACTTAATCATATACAACTTAAACCGCTGTTCGCCCAAGCAAATATACTTGGTATACAATTAAAAACGCTATCGGGCGATACTGATATTTTTCAAGTGCAGATACCAACAAGTAAATATAGTCATGGTTTATTTAAGCCGACAACGGTATCTTTTTTTACATATCAAGAACAGGGATCACGTTCATTAGCAAATATATCTCCTGAAATCAGTAGCATTGAAGAAAAAAATACCTCTATTGAAACCCTTGAACATAAGAATAATGCAAACAGTATTATTGATAATATTACTTTGTTTAATTTGTCATCTACACCGAACAAAGATATTTTTAAGGGCTTAGAGCAAGCCTGCCGTTTTTTTGCTGAGTACCTTAAAAACGACTCTAAGATCAATATTTATCAAAATGAGCAACTGATCACTAAATTAGGGGATGCATCTTTAGTAGAAAATCATAAAAAAATAATTAAAACTGAAGAACTTAGTATTGAAATATTTACCAAAACAGCTTTAGATTATGACGATGAGCAATTAATTAAAGTATTAATAAGCCAAACACAAATGATTCAAAACGCGTTAAAAGCATTGGTTAAGGAGCCTTCAACCCTCGCTGAATTACATGAGTTAACACAATATAAAGAACGTATTAAGTATTTAAAAGCAGATTCTGGATATACGGGGATATATGTACAATCTATAAAAGAGCCAAGGTATATATCAATGCGACTGAGAACAATAAAGTTATATTTTGATGATTCTGCCTTGATTCAAGTACATCGCTCGTATTTAGTAAATCCTAAAAAGGTGAGTCATATTGAGCATATTTCTAAGCTGAAATTTAAAATTGTGATCGGCGCTGAAAAGCTGCCAGTGAGTCGAACCTATATCCCTCTTCTTAAAGAAATCCATCCTGAGTGGTTTTAAATTTAGTGTTAATAGAGTCTGATTTTTTGCTCCTTACGGTGGAGTAATTGACTTTATGTGGTCTGATTTACCTGTAGAACAGACGGTTTATATCATCAAATATCATCATTTTTCTTCAGTTTAAGTTCACTTCGTGAGTTTGTTTATTTACAAAGGTTTATTTTAATCTTATTTATCAATAGATTGTATTTGTTTTTGTTCATTTCGTGATATGTTAATTAAATGTATCTATATCATATGCAATTAGCTTGGTAGTGTAGATGTGTTGTTACTATACCCAAGCTACCTAAAGGTGCAGGAATTGACTGAAATTAGCATCTTGAAGTTGCTTGGGTATATATCTACCAAGTTTGAGAAAAAGATACTTTGAATTGCCGCCCGCAGTAGTTTTGCTATTTATGGTGGAGTATTTATAGATTAATTTTGCTATTAGCAAACATTGAATCACTTAGTCATTTATTTGTATTAAAGGTTTTGTAATCACTAAAATAAAAAGCAGCACATATATAAAAAATTGTTGCTTTTATATACATATCAATGTTAGAAAGTAACGGTGGGTTTGTGTTTATTTGTTAATTAGTAACTTATGGCGTTTTATTAATAAACATAATTACAGTAAAAGCAGTTGCTTAGTTCAATTTTTAACAAAAGATTAAATTTATAAAATTTTTTTATCTTTTTTTTGACAGCGCTGTCAAAGGCGAAGGGAAGTTCTTAAGAATATTGAAACAACGAATTAACATTAATAGAAAGCCAAAACTATGGTTATGCCAACAGTAAAAGGCTTCAAAAAAATACAGAGGGTAAACATGTCAATTAAATTTCAGAAAAAAAATCTAGTGCTAGCAATATCTGCAGCGATTTGTTGTTCTGCTTCAGTAATGGCACAAGAAGCAGTAGCTGTAGCTGAAAAGACAATTAGCGAAGAGTCTATTGAAGTCATTGAAGTACGCGGTATGCGCAGCAGCATCGAAAGTGCGCAGAGTTTGAAACGACATGCCGACACTATATTGGATGCGATTACAGCGTCAGATATTGGATCGTTGCCTGATGCATCTGTTACTGAAGCACTTCAGCGTTTACCTGGCGTAACTATTGAGCGTTTTGCTTCCTCTAGTGACCCAAAACACTTTGCCGATGAAGGTACAGGGGTTTTAGTACGCGGTTTGGACCGCGTGCGCAGCGAAATTAATGGGCGAGATTCATTTAGCGCAAACCCATACGGTGGACTAAGTTATGAGGACTTTCCCGCTGAGTTATTAAGCGCAGTGGAAGTTTATAAAAACCAAACAGCTGATCGCATTTCTGGTGGTATCGCAGGTACAGTGAACTTAGTTACTCGAAAAGCTTTTGATTCAGACAAACAGGTATTTGCGATTAGCGCAGAGGCAAGTCATGGTGATTATCGTGAAGAAACCACTCCGTCATTCAGTGCACTTTTTTCTGATAGTTGGGATACTGATGCTGGTAAGTTTGGTGTATTGATTGCAGCGTCTCAGTCTGAATTTAAAACGCGTGGCGATGGTTTTGGTTTAGGAAATTTTCACAGTCGTGGTCCTGCAGATACTTTCTCGTACGATGCGTGGGGAACACCGAGTCCAGGCGTTCTTGCAGGCCAATATTCTAATCCTTGTATTCCGGGTGCCGCAGATTGGCGGGCTTGTGGTGATAATTTTGCAGATACTGTTCAGTATTCAGCTGAGGATGCTGCCGCTTATACACCCCAGTATGAAGCTGAAGAACTCGAAGGCCAGCCTGAAGGTGCGACTTGGTATGCACCGGCTAGCTATGCAATGACGAGCGCAGAAAACGATCGTAAGCGTCAAGGTCTCACTGCCAGCTTACAGTGGCAGAGTAGTGATGAAAGAATTACCGCTACGATAGAGCATATCAGTTCTAAAGCGTCTTTAGTATGGCGAGAAAACGTTATTGCTTCTGGTGACCGTGGTTTTCTGTCGTATGCGCCGAATGGAATTCAGTGGTTCGATGGACACAATGAAAATGACCAAGATTATCCTTTAACAGTGGATGCTAACGGCTATCTTACTTCAGGTGTCGGTCGTGCAAATAATCCAAATCTACCACTTCAGTTTCGTTCTCGTTACAACTTCAACGAAAGTACGGTTGACGATACCTCATTGAATATAGTTTTTAAACCGACAGATCTGCTAACTATTGCAGTAGATTATCAACATGTTGATTCTGAACAAATTGTTCACAACAACTCACTTACATCTCGAATTAATGGTAATCAAACCGATGAACATGCACCATTCTTCTTAGATTTAAGAGGTTCTAACCCAACACTCGAATATTTGAATTCAAATACGTCTACTCCTCCAAACGTTGATCCTGACACGGATCCCATTTTACGTTTAGCTAGCGGTATGCAACAAGAAGAGCACAATGAAGCAAAATCTGACAGTTTTAAGTTGGACGTGGAGTACAAATTAGAAGGTACTTTCACCGCGATAAAAGCAGGGTTATATTATTCTGATAAAAAGTTAACAGTTCGTGATACGGACTATGAAGGTTGGCAGGCCTTAGGTACTCCTTGGAACGCACAAGCCTCTTACAACGCTTCACCGCAAGTTACTCCTGAGCTTTACGACCGCGTTAGCTTTGCTGACCACTATAATGGGGATACTTTAATTGGTGCTAACAACAGTTTTTTGTTTCCTCGTATGGATCTTGCAGAGAACTATGAACAAACCCTGCGTGAAGGCTGCGGCACTTGGAGTGCAGAGGGCAATGCAATGGATGGCAGCGGCGGTTGTGCGCTACCATATGCTGACTTAGATGATCGTGTTTACAGTCATTTTGCTCCGCGTCATATTAGTTCAAGTAGCACAGAACGTACTGAAGTTTATGTTCGTGGTGACTTTGACTTTGACCTTGGTCAGTCTGATATAATTGTTAAAGGTAACATTGGTTTACGTTATGTTAATTATCAACTGCAATCAACGGGTGGTATCAATACACCTGCTACGTCTAGGCGCGGTACCGATCCTGAGTCGTCACTTCATCAAGTTATGCAAAATGATTACCCTAGTATTTATGCTTTGGCTTCAGGTGAAAGCTTCTCTAGCACCATAGATGGTACAGATTACACTACTGTATTACCTAGTTTAAACCTTAGTTTTATTCTGGATGATGACCTAATAGTGAGGTTCGGCGCTTCTAAAGGCCTTTATTATCCAAGTCTTGTTGATTCAGCTAACAAAATGAACATTAGCTTGGACTATCAAGAAGTTCTTTTGGATCCGTCTGAAGGTAAGGATGAAACCACTAATCCTACTGTTGCTCTTAGAGATATAGAAATCAGTGCTAACGCACGTAACGCTTTCTTAGAGCCAGAAGAATCTATTAATTTAGACTTAACAACAGAGTGGTATTTTGCAGATGCCGGTTCAGTAACTGTTGGCTTGTTTCACAAAAAATTGTCTAACATCATTCGAAATAAACAATTCTCAATTGAGACTGAAGTAGCAGGTAATACCTATCCGGTATCAGCCTATGGGCCAGCTAACACCGGCTCAGGTACTATTCGTGGTATCGAGGTAGCGTATTCCCAGTTTTACGATATGTTGCCGGGAATATGGAGTGGTTTAGGTCTACAGTTTAACTATACTTATATTGACCAAGACGGTTTGGAAGATCCAAATACTAATCCTACTAAAATCCTTTCAACCAACGGTGCAGGAGTGCCGATCACTGACAATCGCAATTCTTTCCGTCAGTTTACCGGCTTGTCGTTACAGGGTTATTCTGACCAAAATTTCAACATTATTGGCATGTATGAGAAGTACGATATTTCCATCCGTTTGGCGTATACTTGGCGTTCAGCATATCTTTTAACTTTACGTGAGTCTGAAGAGTTTGTTCCTGCATACTCAAAGGATCAAGGTATGATGGATGCAAGTTTCTCTTACAACATTAATGAAAATGTTAAAGTTGGTTTACAAATAATTAATGTGCTTGGTACGGATACACAAACTCAATACCAACAAGATCAGCAAGGGACATTAACCGATGCGTTTACCTTTACATCAGACCGTCGTTATTCGTTGAATATTAGCGCTGTTTTCTAATAGCAAACACTAATAGAAATGTAATATGGGTATAAACTGCGTAGTGGCAACATTGCGCAGTTTATTTTCTTTTGACGGAAAAAACAAAGTTCCGTGTGATAACGTGGAATGATTATTAATCTAATACTATTCGAATTAATTATGTGATCAAATAATTAGGGTGATTGGTATCATTACGGTTTTACTATGCAAAACTCTTTAAACTCCATTTGTATTGTGGGTGGCGGAACCGCTGGTTGGATGGCCGCGACATTACTATCAACTTCTTTAAGGGGTAGTAATATTAAGATTACTGTTATTGAATCTCCCGATATTGAAACCATTGGTGTGGGTGAATCTACAGTACCGTCAATCATGGATTTTATCCAAGCCTGCCAGATCGATCTCAAAGAATTTATTCAAGCAACGTCTGCCAGCTTTAAATTGGGTATTCGCTTTGACGATTGGCTAACAGCAGGAGAAAGTTATTTTCATCCATTTGGCCGAGTTGGAAAGGATATCAATGGTTTTGATTTTTATCAGGCTTGGCTAAAGTCTCTTGCGGACGGGCAGACAACACGTTGGCTGGATTATTCCCCAAACGCCATTATGGCTGAAAACGAGCGTTTTATGTTGCCTCCACAGCAGTCTCAAAACTGGGTGTTTTCAAGTTATGCTCATGCCCTCCACTTAGACGCGATTAAAGTTGCTCGTTATTGTCGAGAGCTTTGCCACAAGCGAGGAGTAACCAGAGTAGAGGCGACAGTAAAAAAAGTTAATCTTGATGATAATGAGTTTATACATAACCTAGAGTTAGACAACGGTACAACTGTCAGCAGTGATTTTTTCATCGACTGTACTGGTTTTACCGGGCTTCTGATAGAAAAATCTTTAAAGGTAGGTTTTGAGGATTGGTCGCATTTTTTACCCTGTAATCGCGCCGTTACAGTACAAACTGAACAGGTAAATAATCCCGTGCCATATACCATAGCAACTGCTCAAGAGGCCGGCTGGTCTTGGAAGATACCCTTGCAACACCGAACTGGTAACGGTTATGTTTTTTCTAGCCAGTTTTGTAGTGACGACAAAGCACTCGATACTTTGGTTAACAGTATTCGTGGCAAAATGCTTAATGAACCCAGAATTATCCCGTTTGTAACCGGTAAACGAAAAAAGATTTGGCATAACAACTGTTTAGCGCTAGGACTTGCCAGTGGGTTTTTAGAGCCCTTAGAGTCTACCGCTATTCATTTAGTTTATAAAACCTTAGTGCATTTTATAAAACATTTCCCTGATAATGATTTTGACGCTAATACTGAACAAATATTTAATCAAAAAATTGATACGGATTACGAAGAAATTCGCGATTTTATTATTTTACATTATTGCACTTCGGGTCGTGATGATAGTGATTTTTGGCGATGGTGCCAAACGATGCCAGTGCCTGAATCATTGGCTGAAAAAATACGTGTGTTTCGAGAAAGAGGACAGATAGAGCATATCCCCGGGCAATTCTTTACCTGTGATAGTTGGTGCTCAATTTTAGAGGGGATGAAAATACGCCCACGAAAGCATCATCCCTTGGTCGCTGGCTTTCATAGTCAAAACTTAGCAAATACATTAACCAAAAATATTGAAGATATTCGTGCCACCGTGCTAAAAATGCCCAATCACCATGAATATATTCAAACTCATTGCCCGGTGCAAATAAAGCTATGACGGTATACAAAACACTTCCAGAATATTCAGCAATGAATGCTCAACAATTTTTTGAGGAGATTGTACCTAGTCAAAAGCCAATAGTGATACGTGGATATGCTAAAAACTGGCCATTTGTTGTGTCTGCCAAGAAATCGCCTAGTGATTTTGTCGCTTATCTAAGTCAATTTTATACCGGTAAAAAAACGACAATGGTTGTTGCTCCTCCTGCTGCGAACAAGCGCTTTTATTACAATGAGGAGTTGACCGATATAAACTACTTGAGTGGTGAAGAACGCTTAGATCTGTTTTTAGGTCGCCTTTTAGAGCTGATTGATAGAGATGTTTACCCGGCTATTTCTATGCAAAGCACACTCACTAGCGAGATTTTACCGGACTTGGCTAATGAAAATCGTTCAGATTTTTTTCCCGAGGTAGAGCCACGCTTATGGATTGGCAATGAGGGAATAGTTAATACACATTATGATGGCTCTGATAATGTGGCTTGTGTTGTGGCGGGCCGTCGACGCTTTATACTTTTCCCGCCTGAGCAAACGTGTCACTTATACCCAGGTTCACTCAACTTTACGCCAGCAGGTGCACCGACGAGTTTAGTCGATATTAATAAACCAGATTTTGAACGTTATCCACTGTTTAAACATGCATTGGCTGAGGCTTACAGCGTTGAGTTAGCGCCTGGTGACGCCATTTTTATTCCTATGCTGTGGTGGCATCATGTTGAATCTTTAGACAAAGTGAATGCATTAATGAATTACTGGTGGAATGGTTCTTCAGCGCCAAATGCAGTATCACCCAGTGCCATTGATAGTTTGAACATAGCGATGTTAGCTATGCGAGATTTAACCCAAAAACAACGAGATGCGTGGCGATGCATGTTTGACCATTACTTATTTCATCAAGCCTTAGACCCAAGGTCTTACATTCCAGAACATCCGCTACATATACTTGGCGATTTATCAGCCGAAGATGTCAGAATGATCAAAGATTTTTTCATCACAAAATTACAAAAGTAGAAATTACAAAAGTAAACGATATTAAAAAATAGAGAACTTTTAGATTATCAATTATGAGCAAAAATCATGTTAAATAACGACGGAACACCCAAAAAGATATTGATTGTTGGTGGCGGAACAGCCGGATGGATGGCTGCAAATTTATTAGCATGCAAATGGAGAAATACTGAAATTTGCTTAGTTGAGTCTAAAGAAATAGGCATTATTGGTGTGGGTGAAGGTAGTACTCCACATTTGAAATTGTTTTTTGATGCTATTGATGTCGCTGATTCTCAGTGGATGCCACGTTGCAATGCGACTTATAAAAATGGCATTACCTTTGATAAATGGTCAACGAATGCGGGGTTTGAGTCTTATTTTCATCCCTTCGCCGCGCAAACAGACGATATATTCACTGTTCCTCTTTTTTATAAGAATATTCAAGCTCGAATGCAAGGTTATAACGTTAATGCACATCCAGATAACTACTTTTTAGAGTCTTATTTATCAAGAAACAATTTGGGTCCATTGCCTGCTGAGTCTTTCCCTTTTGGCGTTGCTTACGGATATCACTTCGATTCAGCCCGCTTAGGACAATTTTTAGCAGAAAAGGCAGAAAACCTTGGAGTGAAAAGAATTTATGGCAATGTGGATGATGCTTTAATTAAAAATGATGGTGACTTAAGTGCGGTAAAACTTAAGGATGGCACCCTGTTAGAGGCTGATTTTTTCATTGATTGTTCGGGGTTCAACTCCTTACTTATGAAAAAAACATTAAAGGTTAACTATAAGAGTTTTAAAGATAATTTATTTAATGATTCGGCAGTCGTAATACCAAGTGAACTATCACAAATATTACCTGTAGAAACTAAAGCCACTGCGCTATCTAACGGTTGGGCTTGGCAGATCCCACTAAGAAATCGTTTTGGTAATGGCTATGTTTATAGCCGTGACTATATAGATTTAAATCAGGCTGAAACTGAACTTAGGCAGCATTTAGGTTTGTTGGATAGTGATGTTGAAGCAAGACATTTGAAAATGAAAGTGGGACGTATTGAAAAACACTGGCACAAAAACTGTCTTGCCGTTGGCTTATCTCAAGGATTTATTGAACCTTTAGAGGCAACTGCTCTAGGACTTTCATTTAATACCATTTCACAATTTATGCAGTGCTTTGTGGAAAGTAAGGGTACAAACAAATTTGAAGATGCCTTTAACAACGATATTAATTCAAAATTTGATGGCATCAGAGACTATATTGTCTGTCACTACAAAGTGAATCAACGTAACGATAGCGAATATTGGCGAAACAATGCGGCTAATAACAATATTTCAGATAATTTAAACAAAATTTTAACCCTTTGGAACAACAGTCAGGACTTCGCTGGTGATATGTATAAATACAAGTTGACGGGTAGCTATAAACCCAAATCATGGGCATGTTTACTTGCTGGATATGTTGTCTTGCCGAAACAAAACATGGATCAGTCTATTGATTATTCTGCTCATCAACAGGAAGTCGATGGGTTAAGTGATTTTATTAGACGGTGTGGATTAAACTTTAAAAACCACAGAGAACTTCTGACACTGTGATTATTTAGACTCTTCAATCGCTAGGGTCTGTAGATGAAAGTTCAATAAACCTTACACCCAAGCTTTTTTTACTATTAATTTAATTACCAATTTAAGTGAATTATAATGCATCGTTCGTCCGTAAAATTTTATTTATTGTTGATCATCATATTTAGTTATCATCAAAATGTTTTTGCTCAAACTAAAGTAATAGGTTATTTACCTAGTTATAAGGGATTGATAAATAATATTGATGACATTGATTTAGATAAACTTACACATCTTAATATCGCCTTTCTTAACCCCGATAAAAATGGCGACTTAATGTTAAACGATACCATGACATGTATATTTAATGACAAAGGTGACCGTGTTTCACGAAGTGAATTAGAAACTGTAATATCAAAAGCTCATCAGGCGGGTGTTAAAGTTTTAATGTCAGTTGCTGGCGCTTTACTGCCAGGGTGTTCGGGAGATTGGTTAACATTATTGACACCAAAAAACCGTATCAAGTTAGTTGATAATTTACTTAAGTTAGTTGATGACTTGCAGCTTGATGGTCTGGATATAGATCTTGAAGGCAGTTTACTGACTCGTATTGATAATGCCGGAAACTATATTCCTTTCATTCAGGCTCTATCAAGTGAATTTCAAAATCGACATAAATTATTAACAGCAGCAACGGCATCTTATGAAGGAGGAATGATTCCTAGCTCATCATTAAGGTATTTTGATTTTGTTAATATCATGTCCTATGACGCGATAGGACCAAGTTGGGGAACAAGCGAAGTTGAACATTCCACTTATCAGCAAGCCATCGAAGATATTGAAATATGGAAAAAACGTGGTTTAACAAAAGATAAATTGGTTTTGGGATTACCATTTTACGGTTATGGCTTTGGTCGTTATGCGAGTAACTATTCTTACAAAGATATAGTGACTGAGTTTGCTGATGATGACATAAGAAATGATTCTGTTGGCACGGCCTGTATTAAATGTAATTACATAACGTATAACGGTACAATCACTATTGCAGTTAAAACTAAACTAGCACTTCAGCATGGTGCAGGGGTGATGATATGGGAGATCACTCAAGATAGTCATGGTGAAAAAAGTTTACTAAATGTTATTGATAATGAAATAAGAAATTTTAATCGAATTAAAAAGTGACCTATTTATAAATTTATTCTGTGAAACCTACCAATTACCATGATTGGCCATCTTAATACGTGAACTGCATGTCAAAATGTGCATATTGATTTTTGACCAATAAATAAAATATCAGGAGTAAATATATTTAGAATAAAGTAATAAAAAGGAATTGCGTAACAACTCCTCGTAATTTAAATCAGTTAATTAAAAGACATCCCAGTGCTCAACAATTTTATTTTTGTTATTATCTACGCGCCATAAATCTACCGTATTCAAATTTGCATTACCTGTTCCCGAGAATGTCCAAACAAGATCATCTTCAGCTAAACTTAGAAAAATGGTTAAACTAGCTGCATCTCTATTTGCTACAAAATCACGTAGCGCTGAGGAACCATTGTCGACCCAAAAATTGTGTTGAATATAGTTTGGATCAACAAACTCATCAATTAAAGCAATATTCTTGTTATTGAATAAATCTAGATAGAATGAGGTAACTTTATCTTTATTTTCATCTTCGGTGGCAACATCATTATTTGGTTGGGTATCTTGGTAGTCATATAAATCACTAAAAACTGAATTTCCACTGACGGTGAAGGTTTTAGGTATCATTATACTACTCCACTGTTCAATGACCATGTTGTCGACAAGTTTAAATAAATCTATACGAGCAGTACCTGTAAATTCGTTTTCTGCGTCTGTCGAGAAGTGCCAATGTACAGCAACATAATCACTATCAGCAACGATATGCTTAATGGTCGCAACATGGTTTGGATTATCTTCTGCTAACTTTTTGAAGTATGCTTCTTGGCCATCAATGCCTGAAGAAATATCGGCATTATGTTGTATAAAATTTTCATCATATAAGCTAGCAAACAAACCTGTATTTAAACCATTGATTATATCAGTATATATTTGCACTATGACTAGTTTGTTATTATCTTCACAGCCAACGCTTTGACACAATGAAATTTCTTCAGGGATGGGGAGGGGTATTAATGGTGCACTGCTATTTTTACTTTCATTTCCTCCACCACAGGCCGATATTCCCACGACAAAAAAGAGACTAAAAATATTAGCTACGTTCATATGAATTCCTTTATTTAAAATTACTTAGTATAAAAATAATGAGTAAAGTTTTTGTTTTTATTGTGTGCTTATTACTAACAGTCATAAGCACACTGAGCGTTCTATTGTTAAATTTGCGATAATCTAAATTTGCGACAAGATTTTGTGTTAATGTGTTTTCAAAATAAATAATTAAATTCTAATGAAAATATATTATTTTTATTGGCTACAAATTCAATTGGTTAAGTTAAGTGATAAAACAATTTTCAAAAAATAATTTCAGCTTTCTAGGGGTTGATGTTGTTCCACAAGCAAATTTAATAATAAAAAATTCTCGGGAAAAACGTCTTGAACCTAAAGTTATGTATTTACTTGTGTTATTTGCAACTCGTGGTAGAGAGGTAATTACCCGAGCCGAAATTCTTGAAGAGTTATGGCCAAACGTAGTGGTTGGCGACGAAGTCATATCGCAGCTTGTTTATGGTTTACGAAATGCTTTGGGTGATGACGCAAAAAAACCTAAATATATCGAAACTATTCCTAAAAAAGGCTATAGGTTTATCCCTGAAGTAAAGTTTATCGAATCTAATGAAAGTAGTAACCTTGCTACCGATGTAGATTTAGATGTACTCAAAAATAAACCAAAAAGTAGTCTAAAAACCATATCGTTATTGTTTAGCATTGTACTATTAACGTTTCTAACTACTTGGTATGCAAATACGGGGTTTCCATCAAAAGGTATGAACCTATTAACTATCAAGAATATATTACCTGTAACGCAAACTAATGGTGTTGAAGGCGATTTTAGTTTTCATAAAAACCATAACCAGATGGTTTATGTAAGTACCGGTAAACAAGGGACAGATCTTTACTTGAAAACCTTGGGAAATAGTCAGTCTCAACAAATAACTAATGATGAATGGCTTGAATATTCGCCTTTGTGGTTAAACGAACAAACTCTTATTTATATCCGAAAAAAAGCAACTCAATACCAAATTATTAGCCAGAACATGAATAATGATATTGAAATTCATTATGAATCAACTAATGGTATTTTTAATTTAGTCATCAAATCAAACGAACTTTCAGAAGTCATTTTTACTGAATACGACAACTATAAACATAATAAATTATACGAACTTAAATCATTAAATATTAGCAATAATAAAGTAGAATATTTGCATGATTCAATTCTTAAGCTACCTAGCGATATTCGTAATGTCGTATATTCATTGGATGGTCAACGTCTATATTTTTTTAATAACGACGATAAAGTAAAACAAATCGTTTCTTTAGATCTTACCAGCAACAAATATACTACAATCTCAAAAGAATTTGCTTGGGTAGAGCACATTGCATTACTTGATTCAGAACATTTGCTGATATCAGGTGTATTATCAGCAACTAAAGGTATTTGGCAGCTCAATATCAGTGATCACTCTATTAAAAGTGTGTTAGCAAGTTCAAGTGGAGAACGAATTGTTCGTTCAATTATCAAGCAAGAACAGCTATATTATTCCACCTATAAAGCTTCGACGAATCAAATGATTGCTGATACTAAGTCTAAAACGTTTGATGAGCTTCCAAAATTAAATAGTGATGCAAATGAATATTCAGGGATTTTTTCAAAAGATAATAACTCAATATTTTTTGTCTCTAATCGCACGGGCTATTATGAATTGTGGCTATATGACGTTGAGTCCAAAAACGTACTCAAGATTAGCGACCTACAAGCATCCTTTATTCAGAAACCCATATTGTCTCATAATGAAGAGTACTTGGCCGTCGTCTATGAAAAAGAAGGGTTAACCTTAGCTATTATTTCAGTTGAAACAGGTGAGATAATTAATGAAACAAAAATTCCAAATATGAAATACCCTTTAGCTTGGAGTGCCAATGATAAAAGTCTATATATCAGTGAACACCGAGGAGACGTAAATATTTATCGGTATGATTGGGATTCCTTAAAACCTACATTAATACAAAAAAGAGCAGGCCTTTTTGCTGAGGAAAATACCGATAGTAAAAGCCTCGTTTTAATTGATTATGAGCTTGGTGGGTTAGTTAATAAAAGCCTTATTGATGAAGATACAAAGTTACTTAATAATTCAATAATGGGTTTAGAGTCTTTAATTCCGGGGCAATTAAAGGTTGTTGGGCAATCAATTTTCGCTCTACAAAAAGATGGATCGACCAGAGAATTACAACAATATAGCTTAGAAAATATTGATGGTGAACATTCCGGTAAATTCTTGATGAATTTACCGGACAAATCTTCGGTAACCGACTTTAACATAGATGGCTCCAAAGCCATATTTACTTATAGAGCCCAAGCACAAGGGGATATTATGCGAGTATTGTTAGGTCACTAATATTCCCAGTGTTTGGAAACTTGCATGGTTGTCGTTAGCTGCAGCGTGTCCCTCATGCGCTTTTAAAACATGAAGTCTAAAATTACTCCATCTATCTTTTAATGAGTTATTAATGGTTTTTAAAAATAGGTTATAGTCTTTAGCAATAAAATAATCAGGGATGTTTCAGCATGATCAAGAAGATAGTTTTACTTTTACTTTCGTTCTATTTTATCTCCTTAGCTTCAACCGCCAATGAAGTCATCAAATCAGTTAATTATCAGTGGCTGACGATGGGTAAACCATCAGGTGCTCAAAAAGTTACTTACTATAAATATGGTCGAGTGGACTCTGAGTTCTATTTCTCAGACCGTGGTAGAGGTCCAAAAACGAAGGAATCTATATGGTTAAACGAGCGAGGATTGATCACTAAACAAAAGATCAGCGGTAATTCCTACATGGGCTCCCCAGTCGATGAAGTCTTTTCATTAGTTAAAGGTCAAGCGAGCTGGAAGAATACTCAAGAAAATAAAATTGTCAGTAATGCTCAGGATAAATTCTATTTAGCTGCCGATGGTGTACCTCAAGACCTTGAGTTTTTGGTTAAAGCAATTGATAAAACCTCTTCAAAAACGCTTTCCTTACTCCCTTCTGGTACGGCTCAATATCAAAACCTTTTAACCACACAAATAGAGAGTGAAACAGGTGAGCTAAAAGAAGTCTCCTTAATTGCTATAACGGGTCTTGGGTTTGGCCCATCTTACGTTTGGTTTGATAAAGAACTTAACCTGTTCGCGTTAACTTATGGCTGGATGGGAATGGTTCCAGAGGGATGGGCTACCAACTTAGATAAGCTGTATGAATTACAAACCAAGTCAAACGCTGACTATTACAAAAAACTAGCGACTCAATTTACTCAAAAATTGACTGGTGTGACTCTACTTAAAAATATCAATGTATATACGGCTACTAATCAAGGATTGTTAAAAGACACTCAGGTTGCACTTAAAGATGGAAAAATAGTCGCTATTGGTCAAGGCGCGAATGCTCTTAAGGTGAACAAAACTATTGATGGTAAAGGCAAAACCTTAATGCCAGGATTGTGGGATATGCATACTCATATTTCGATAGATGATGGCATTCTAAATATTGTTAATGGCGTCACTAGTATACGAGACTTAGCCAACAAACATGAAGATGTGATGCATGCCACTGAATTATTCAATTCAGGTGAGGCGATAGGACCGTCTATCTATCGTGCAGGATTTATTGATAAGAAAAGTCCGTTCTCCGCACCAACAGGTAAACTGGCAATTAATTTAGAAGAAGCTTTAACATTTGTTGATTGGTACGCCGAGCGGGGCTATCAGCAAATAAAAATTTATAGCTCAATTACTCCTGCATGGGTAAAACCAATTGCGGAACGCGTTCATAAACATGGTATGAAATTGAGTGGTCATATTCCATCTTACATGACAGCAGAACAGGCGATTAAGGATGGTTTTGATGAAATACAACATATCAACATGTTGTTTCTCAATTTTCTTGCCAGTAAGGATGATGATACCCGTACGCCTGTGCGATTTACATTAGTCGGAGAGAAAGCTGGCGATTTGGACTTGAATTCAAAAGCAGTTAACGATTTCGTAAAACTATTAAAACAAGAGGACGTCATCGTTGATCCTACGTTAACTATTTTTCAGAGTATGTTTATAAACAAAGCCGGTGAAGTTGACCCAGGTTATACGAAAGTGGTCGATCATTTACCTGCGAATGTGGCGCGTGGGTTTTTATCTTCTGAACTAGAGATAAATTCAGATAATGAAAATAAATATGCAGCGTCTTCAGCAGCGCTACTTAAGATGACTAAAAAATTATTTGATGCCGGAGTAAGAATTGTTGCAGGTACTGATGCAATCGCTGGATATACTTTACATCGAGAGTTAGAGCTATACACTTTAGCCGGAATTCCAAATAACGACGTACTAAAAATTGCCACGGTTAACGCCGCACGTATCGCCGGACAGGAAAATGTTGGTACGGTAGAACTCGGTCAACAGGCGGACCTTATACTAATTGATGGCAATCCTTTGGAAGATATTAATGCCATTAGAAAAGTGGCACTTATTATAAAAGGTAATCAATTATTTAATGCTAATGAAATTAACAGAGCTATTGGAATCAAGCCGTTTGTGGCGGATTAGATTGGTTCGCGTAGAGCTCGAGCTATGAGCACTTTTTTGTTGTTAAACGTAAGTTTATACCCGCTTCACTTGAATATGCACCTTCAAGTGGAGCGGGTATATGGTCAAATCAACTAACTGTTTTTTATTTACAAAGAGATGTTTGAATTTTGACGACTGAAAAACTATTAACACCCATTTTATATTTTCTTAAAACGCTAGCGTCAGAGAAGTGGGTCTCTCATGAATAAAACAGCATTATCGGTACTGAATACTGTTTTTGGTTATCCTGAATTTCGAAGTCCTCAAGATGAAGTGATTGAAACCATCATTAATGGTGAAAATGCTTTGGTGTTAATGCCTACCGGTGGTGGTAAGTCATTGTGTTATCAAATTCCAGCGCTTATTCGCTCGGGTTGTGCCATTGTTATTTCTCCTTTGATCGCTTTAATGCAAGATCAGGTTAATGCGCTAACTCAGTTAGGTGTTAAAGCCAGTTTTTTGAATTCTTCCCTTGATCAAAATCAAGCTTTTGATGTTGAACAAGCACTAAGGCAAGGGCAATTAGATTTACTCTATATTGCGCCCGAACGTTTAATACAAGCTAGAATGTTGTCGTTATTACAGCAATGTCCTATCGCTTTATTTGCTATTGATGAAGCACACTGTGTATCTCAATGGGGACATGATTTTAGAGCCGATTATTTAAAGCTATCGTTATTACATCAACAATTTCCCGCGGTTCCGCGCATCGCTTTAACGGCGACAGCAGATCCCCGTACCCATAAAGAAATTAGTGAAAAACTGCAACTTGATGATGCTAAACATTTTGTCGCAGGTTTTGATCGTCCTAATATTCAGTATCGTATTGGTCAAAAACAAAATGCGCGACAGCAGTTACTCAGTTTTATTCGCAATGAGCATGAAAATGATGCTGGCATTATTTATTGTTTATCCCGCAAAAAAACAGAAGAAACAGCCAAGTGGTTATGCCAGCAAGGTTTGCAAGCCTTGCCTTACCATGCAGGGTTAGCTAACGATGTAAAAGAGCGCCATCAAAATCGCTTCTTACGAGAAGACAGTATTATTATCGTTGCGACGATTGCTTTTGGTATGGGCATTGATAAACCCGATGTGCGTTTTGTCGCCCATCTTGATTTACCTAAAAGTATTGAATCTTACTATCAAGAAACTGGACGGGCAGGGCGAGATGGCCAAGCGGCGAATGCTTGGATGGTTTATGGTTTGCAAGACGTCATTAAACTTAAGCAGATGTTGGACAAGTCTGAAGCCGGTGAACAGCAAAAGCGCATCGAGCGTCAACGTTTAGATGCGATGTTAGGGCTTTGTGAAATAACAACGTGTCGTCGGCAAACATTATTACAGTATTTTGATGAGCATTTAGCACAACCTTGCGGTAATTGTGATACCTGTATTACGCCAGTGCAAACGTGGGATGGCACTAATGCTGCTCGCAAAGCACTTAGCTGTGTATACCGAACAGGGCAACGCTTTGGGGTTAGTCACCTCATTGATGTACTTTTAGGTAAAAGCACCGCTAAAATAGAACAGTTTCAACATCAACAACTGAGTACTTTTGCTATTGGTACTGAGCTAGAAATCCAGCAGTGGCATTCCGTGTTCAGGCAATTAGTGTCGCGCGGTTATATTTATGCCGACATGGACAGTTATGGAGCCCTTAAGCTTACCGATAAATGTCGCCCTTTGTTACGAGGCGAAGAAAGCATTGAATTGCGTAAAGACAATATTGAGAAAGTGAAAAAGAAAAACTCGTCTAAATCAGTGAAATCAACGGCTGCTTTACCTGAAGAGGCGCAACCTTTATGGCAAGCGTTAAGGGCGTTAAGAAAGCAGTTGGCAATTGAACATGGTATTCCCCCTTTTACCGTTTTTCATGACAGTACCATGATGGCAATGATCAGCGCTAATCCTACCAATAAGCAGGAATTATTAACTATCAGTGGTGTAGGTTTAAGTAAGTTAGATAAGTATGGTGAGCAGTTTTTGGCGGTTATTGCACAATTTAATGGATGATAAATTCAATAATAACCTAGTGTTTTAAACGAAGGATATCACCCAATATCGACTATGAAATCATTTGTTCTCAGCTAATCTTTCTGCAATGAGAGAGCCACCAAAAGTGGATTGAGGAAGTGAAAAAAGGCAATGTATTTTCTATTGTGTAGGTTCACTCTGTGCACTTTGATGACATGAACTAACCGTCAAACCTAAGGTCTGATTCAAGCTACATTGCTGCCGGTGACATTCAGTATTAGGGTTAGTCTGTGTGCTTTTATAGCCCTAATTACAATAAATTTGATATATTAATTCTAAATAACCTTAATTGTCAGATTACAGCTTACTTTTTTATTTATGGTTAATGATTCTGCTTCAAGCTTGTCTGGGTGGCTTAAGTAATCTATTTACTACCGCTGACTTTTAAGTACGTATTATAGCCTGCCGTTTGGATTGTTACATTGAAGATAAAAAATACTGGTTGACTCTCACCTTAGGTCATAGTTGAACATTGGCAATGTAGGACGAAGTTACAACACATCATAACTTTAATAGGTAGTAATAATATGGCTGATGCCAAAGTATATAGTGTTAGTCAGTTAAGCAAATTAGCAGGTGTTAGCGTAAAAACCTTACATTATTATGATCATAAGGGATTGCTGGTACCAATGCGTCAACTTGATAATGGCTATCGAACATATAGTCAAAAGCACTTAGTTATTTTACAGCAAATATTAATCTATCGTGCGTTGGATTTTAGCATTGAAGCCATTAAGAACTTGCTCAATGCTAAGAGCCAAGATTTACATCAAGCCCTATTAGAACAAAAAATGATGTTAGTAGACCGTCAACAATCAATTTCATCAATGATTAACAGTATTGAGGCGACTATGAATAATTTAAAAGCGAAGAAAAATTTAGATATCTTCTTTCAAGACATTCCTAAAGATAAAGTAGAACGATGGGATGCTATGACTCGCTCTCGGGCAGGGGAAGACAAGGTTCAAGAGAGTGTACAAAATTTTGCTAAATTAAGTGAACAGGAAACACAAGAACTACATGCAGAAAGTCTTGAAATAACAAAAGCCTTTGCAAAAACAATTGGTCAACCAATAGATAGTAAAGAAGTGCAAGAATTAACTGACAAACATTATAAAAGTATCAATCATATGTCGAGCCTCCTGGTTGAAGATTTTACTGGTATTAGTTTTGACAGCTATATACAAATGGCCAACAGTGTCGATATGTCAGAAATGAAAGAACTTTGTGAACATTATGGAGAAGGGTATGCCGAACATGCCCGTGCAGCTATGATTTATTATGCTGAACGTAATTTAAGAAGGAATAAGTAGATGGACTTAATAGATAAAGTATTAATAAGTGAAAACTATGCCTTTATAGCGCTTGTATTAGTTGGAGTAGTTGTTCTTTGGTTTCTCCCTGCAATGCTTGCGCTAATATTTAATCGAAAACAATTTAAACTAATAGCATTGGCTTGTATTCCAGCAGGTTTATCCTTCATAGCATGGGGAGGCGTTTTGGTATGGGCTATAAGTGGTAGAGCAGTTGCTAAATATAGATCCAAAGAGGACGTTGAAAATTAGAGAACACTCTGAAGTGAACTGTAAGTATTAAAGCTTTACTATCACCGCAAAATTTTAATTAAGTTAAAGTGCTCTTATTTAGCTTTTGAAATTAGGTTTATTCACCATACAGTGTACTTATTTTCCTAATTGTTGGGTAAGCCTGATTAGGGAATATTGGTTTTGTTAACGTTAAATAATGAACGACGGCATTGGTGGCGAAGCAACCCTTAAAATCGGCTGTTTTTGCCATTGAAAAGGGTCGGCTTTGTATAAAACTCTAATTCAGCTGTTGATGTGTAAAGCGACTATCACACATTGCTTTCATACCTAAAATTTCAATCAAAGGTATGAAAGCAAGAATTTTATCTAAGATTAAGATAAAAGTGTCCGCAATAAATAATCATTCGTAGCTGATCGCTTCTTGAACAGAATGCTTGTTGGCACTATATATTGGACCAATCGTTGCCAGAATAACTAAGATAATAGTACCGAATAAACTAAGATAAATGCCCTCAGTAGAACCCATGTAATCAAATGGATATTCAACCAAAGCCGTACCAAAGTATTCGGTCATCAACTTACTAGTTGGTTGCGAAAGTAGTAAGGCAAACAGCCAGCCAATAAATGCCATGGTCATGGATTCCGTCAACAATATGCTCGCTATGGCTGATGGTTTTCCGCCAATCGCTCGCAAAATGCCTATTTCACGAGTACGTTCGACGATACTCGTTGATATACCCGAGGCCATCCCCAGTGTTGAAACAAACAACATTAGCAGTGCGAGAAGTAATAAAGCTGAAACAATAACATCCAAATGACCGCGTATCACTCGACTGGCTCTTTTAGCTGATGCCATATCTGCAACGCCTACGCCAGCTAAAGTGAAATGTTGCTCTAATAGTTTTTTCAATTCCGTCAACGTTTTTTCATTTGGTTCTTTTAAGGTAATAAAGGCTGAATTGATTAACTGATCTGTGTCAGGAAAATGGTGACGAAAGTCGATCTCTCGCATGTAGATACTTGCGCCACCAAATTCTTTCATAATACCAATGATAGGTAATTTCATCGGAATATTATTAATCAGCACATCCAGTATATTACCCACTCTATATTCAGAATGGTCATAACTGATCCGTTGATTAATTACCACACCACCGGCTTGCTCTGGATTCAGCCAGTTCCCTGAAAGCATAAAAGGCTGCATCACTTTACTTGCAGTAGGAATGAGTTTAAGTGGTCTTATCTCATTATCCAAGCCGTTGAGATTGGTTAGTGTTACGGGTTTGATTTTCCATGTTTCAGCATGTTCTACCATGCCAAATTTGTCCATCCAGCCAACACGGTTGGCCTTGATTGGCTGTTCAAACAAGACCAAGAGATCATAGCGTTTTTGTAATTCCTCCTGCTCAGCGGTATGCAGTAATGAAGTACTGGTATTCATTGCCAACATAAAGGTCATAAGTCCAATAGCCACTGTTGCAGCAGTAAACAACAACCTCCTGGGTTTTCTAAAGGCATTTTTTATACCCATGACTAAGTTGATAGGCAATGGCAGCGGTAAGTTAACTCTATTTTTGCTACTGGTAGCTTCTGCATGCTGAAGGGCGTTGATAACAGAAACCTGAGTCCAGCGTTTTATCGGTCCAAGGGCAGCTATCATCGGTAGGAGTGTTCCAACGAGAAAAAGTATAAACAGAAATGATAGCGGTAGCTCTGTGGTTAAGATATCAAAATTGAGAAAGGCTGCGAGTTTTGCCGAGATCACATAGCCACTATAGACTGCCAGAGGGATGGCAATAAGGCTGGCAATCATTCCCAAAATCATCATCGAGCCCAAATAAATGCTAGCAATATGGATATTGGTGGCACCTATGGCTTTTAAGATCCCTATCTGCTTCACTTGACTGGTTAATATACCGTTGATCAAATTTAATACTAATACTACGCTGACCAAAAGTGCTAATAGTCCCACCCCTGTTAACAGGAATAGGATCGAATTCATTTGGAATTGATGCTTGTGTTCTGTGGTTGATGGAAAACTAATTTTAGTCACCTGATAGCCGAGTTCATTGAGCTGTGCTTCGAGTCTTACTGATATTTGACGAACGCTGGCAGCATCACTGTAACCATGCACTGGAGTCACTATAAGCCGGTCAACTAAATTCCCACCCGTCCATAACTTGGCTGTATCTGGTGTTATATAGCCATAAAGCAACTGTTCCATGCGTGAAGGAGCCTGTGCAGGATCATGCACTGTACCCGATAATTCCACTTCGACTTGTTGTCCAGCTTTTAGCCGTAAACTTATTGGCTTGCCACCAAAGTAAGTCATATTATTGGGGTCTATTACTATTGGTTCACCATGGGGATCTCTCGCTATCTTATGAGGATCAGGACCAGTAACTCGCATTTTTAATCGCCAGTTTGCTAATAACAAACCATCACGTTCAATGAAAAAACTATTTTTAGGCGGTATTTTCACCATGCTTTCAGTGAATATTTTTCCAACTTTCATCTGGCTAAAATCATCCACAACCCAAAATGCAACAGGCAACCAATAATCTTGATAAATCTCCAGTCGACCGCTAAGTATAGGACGATTTTCTATCGCAGCAATACCTAGTACCGTGGCAAGTTTCTTAATAGGTAAAACCTCATCGGAGTCCTGAATGGGTTTACTTTTCAGTGTTAAAATAATCGCTGGAGGATTCGTTGAGGTGAAGTTTTCAGATAAATCATTATCGAGTACCTGCCAGGCAACCACGACACTACCAACTCCCCAAAGACCTACGAGCAAACCTACAATGGTGAGTATGGTACGAGCTTTTCGCTCAGTTAAATCACGCCATATCTTTTTAAGTATACTAAGAGACATGAGCAAGCCTCTTTTTTAAAGAATTATCACTACCGTTAGTATTAAACGTTGGTTTCAAGGTGTCGTTTTGTAAAATACCGTCTCCTAGGGTCAATACGCGAGAAAATCGAGATTGATGCTCCTGTTCATGAGTCGCAATTATGACCAAACAGCCGGCATTGGCACATTCTTCAAATATCGACATAATGAGTTCACTGTTCTCACTATCTAAATTGCCCGTTGGCTCGTCAGCCACTAGAATTTTTGGATCATTAGCAAGTGCTCGTGCGATGGCAACTCGCTGCTGCTCGCCTCCAGATAACTTAGCTGGATATTTGTCATAATGCCTTCTTACGCCGGTCTGCTCTAGTAACATTAACGCACGGTCTTTTCTCAAACGTTTGGGAATAACACTGACCAGATCCATCGCTAAAACAACATTTTCTAGCACAGTTAATGTTGGTACTAATTGAAAAAATTGAAAGACAATACCAATATTTATACCGCGAAAAGTAGCCAGTTTTCCTTCGGATAACTTTCCAATGTCTTGTCCTTCTATTATCGCTTTGCCGTTAGTGGGATGATCAATACCGCTGAGTAAATTAAGTAGCGTTGATTTTCCACTACCCGAATGCCCGATCAGGCCAATGAAATCACCCGCGTTAAAAGTTAAGCTCAAGGGGGATAGTGCACTAAACTTTCCGGCACCCGTGCTATATACCTTTTCAATATTATTAAAACTAATTTTCGTGGTCATTGTAGAGCCTTTGTTAGTGAAGGTGTTTGTCAGATTACAAAATGGCAAAGGCAACTAAAAGGTACAAGAGGTGTTAGTTTACAAGCTGTATTTATCGGCGAATGACACTGGCCGTCGATGAGGAGAAGTAATAAATGATGTGAAAGTCAAGGTCAAGCTGTAGGGTATACACCTTCAACTACTATTTTGTAAGAACGGCTGGACAATATTACATGATCGCCATTTAAGGTTATTTCAAAGGCACCTCCTTGCTTAGGTACAACTCTTTTGATCTTATTACAATTAACAATAGTGGAACGATGAACTCTTTTAAAGTGGGTGTTATTGAGTTGATTCTCAATTTTCTTGAGTGTGTTTTTGATGATATAATTGTTGTTTTCTGTAATTAACTCAACATAATCACCACTGGCTTTGATATAACAGATATCAAAATCTTTTAGCAGCCGTTTTTCTCCCATTTTCTCAACATTAAAGACTTGATTGTCGGGTGACTTAAGCGTGTTTTCTTGCGATAGTTTTTTGGTTTCTGTTAGCGATTTTGAACCTGACGACCATTTAAGGAAAAAAACAGACCATAACCAATAAAAAAGAAAAAAGTGTAATGTACCTGTAGATAGTATTTCTAGAAGTGCATTTTGAAGATCATGACCTGCCATCAAATAAAGCATTGGGTTTAACAGCAGTGCGGTAATAATTGCTGCTAAGCAACTGACGAGAATCTGCCATATTGGTCTGTTAAAAGCAGCTTTTAATAATTCACTTTTAAAAACACTTATCATGGCGAAACTCACCAGAGTTCCTATTAACCAAAGGTAAACATGTCGGGTGTAGGCAACATTCAGATGATGTTGAGCTATCTGATAGCGTTCAGCAAGTAATACCAGGCTTGCGATAAACCAAAAACTGATGGTAAACAATGGGGTTTTATATCTGCTAATTAGTTTGTTCATCAGAAATACAACAACAATTGAGAGAATTATAAATTCTTTGGATAATGAGCTAAAAAGTTAAGCCTGTAAAGTGTAACCGAAGCGAAAAATTGTTAGCAATGGTTTGCTATAAATATTTGAATATTAATATCATTATTCCTAGTCGAAACTATAC
Organism: Colwellia sp.; assembly: GCA_013215655.1. Taxonomy (GTDB): domain Bacteria; phylum Pseudomonadota; class Gammaproteobacteria; order Enterobacterales; family Alteromonadaceae; genus Colwellia_A. Next base: position 2,197 of record JABSOX010000047.1, on the reverse strand, counting down.
GGTCCGTTTTTATTAATACCGCTTATTACTATATAGCAGACGATTATATTTGTGAATTGGCTACTTTAGCAATGCGCACAAAGTGATCTTTTCATCTAAGCAAATAATTAGCGATTAAATCATCTGTTCAAAAGGTATCTAAACACCACGAAACGGTCTAAATGAGTGTGAAATTTCATGGCGGTTTGTGCCCCATTGCGTATTACGCATAGGATAGTTATGTCAGCTATAAGATCATAAAGCTGACCTTAGTACTAACAACCCGATAACGGCGCCATAAAAGGCGAGGGCTGTTTGCGAGTCCAACCCACTTTTTTTGAGGACGCTTTTTCAAGGTCTTGTTATGCCCCTATTTTCAGGGCACCAGAACACACAGTTATCTTGTTTATCATCAACAAACTCCCAACGCCCGCCATTTGGCCATGCCGCTCTATGCCCCAGTGTTAGAATTTGTGCGGGTTTTCATTTTTTTGAATCAGCACTTTCGTTATTGTGACTAAAATGTGTAAAGCCCCTATCAGGACAAAAAGTGTAATTATTATCCATATTTCTACGTTCACCCTTGCCTATTACCCATCGAAAGGTAAGACAATGATTCGGTCCATCAAGTTCTATGATTTCGATGCTTGTTGGTCTACGTGAGGGATAAGTGCGCACTTCCCCTTGCTTCCAGTAACCCAGTGGAAATTTACTCCCTAATCCATCATAAGTTCTGGCACCCCACTGTTTTCGCTTGTCATAAATTCTCACCAGTCCATCTTTTGAATTATTAATGGTAAAAAGAGATTCAACCTCTCCCATACGTCTGGTACTAAATGTTCTTCGATAGTAGGAGATTTCATCACCAGCCCATTCAATCTTGGTGTCATTCCTTTCTGTTTTGAATGGACCGGTAATGTTAAAAGTAGCGCATCGTCTTCCAGTAACAGGATCACAAGCAGAGGCAGAGGTAGCAGCCTCTTTCAGTATTAATTCATGTTTTCCATCCCATTTTATTCCCGTAAAAAGTTCAACAGGAATGAATCTCTCTTTTGTTGAGCTATTATAAGCTTTATCCCAAGAACCCTTTTCTTCTGTAGTAAATATTTCTGCTTTATCAGCCCATACCTGGCTACAATAGGTGAATAGCATACAACTCATGGCTACTAAGGGTAGGTTTAAACCTGATTTATTTTTTATCATTCTCATCAATTTTCTCTGCGTTATATTTGGCTAAGGGGATATTGCCGTTAACGGACAAAAGATGCTTAAAACTTAGCTAAAATATTTCTAATTTTTTTTTGAATGTAATAAAAACAACTAGTTAGAATAGTTTGAAATGACACGATATCTGTTAGAATACGTTAAGTTTTCGCGGTGGATCATGTTTTTGGATAACAACAAGGCCTTTATGGTCGGGCAGTGGAAGGTTGAGCCCGAACTGAATAAAATTTCCAATGCTGATAATCAAATTATTCTTGTGCCTAAAGTGATGGCGATACTGCTTGTTTTGGTTGAAGGTGAGGGCGAGCCGCTCAATTTGGAAACCCTGATGGCAAGCGTTTGGCAGCAACAAGTGGTAAGCGATAGCTCTGTTTATCAGGCCATTGCGCAATTACGCAAAGCATTAGGAGATACTGCAGCTGAGCCGACTTATATTCAGCGAGTTTCCGGCAAGGGCTATCGCCTTATTGCACAAGTAAAAGCGCTGTCAACATTAACAAGTCAAACAAAAACAGGGTCTGATACCCAGGGCACCGCTGCTCTGCACGTTTCGCAGCGTAGCCTCAGTGAGCCCGGAAAGAATTGGTTGGTAAATTGGCGCTTTGGGCTTGTTGCAATGTTTGTTGTGATTGTCATTAGTGTGCTGCGTTTCTCTAAACCATGGCAAGAGTCTGAACAGCGGCCAAGCCTGCTTAGCATAGCGCAGATCAATTCCATCTCATTTCAGCGTTTGAGCACCGAAAATCTTGGTCAGGCCGCAAAACTAGAAGCTTTAAACGATGTTTTGCTCACTCAATTGATGCAAATTAAGCAGATGCGTGTTGTGTCCTTAAGCCAAACAGCGTCATCGCCTAGCACCCAGGCCGTTATAAAGGGCCGGATACATAAACAAGACAGTAGCATTCGGGTATTTCTGCAACTGGTTCAGGTTGATAGCCAAGAAGTGATTTGGGCCAGAGTTTTTAACGGTGAGATCAATGATCTGTTTGCTCTG
>JABSOX010000046.1 GCA_013215655.1 Colwellia sp. | reverse complement strand
ATTATCAAAGACTTACAAAAACATTAAGGAGCATTTATGGGCAAAGTACTATGCGCTGCGCTCGTTGTCTTTCTATTTAGTAGTTGTACACACAAAATAGAAGTCAGCGCTAAAGAGCCAATCACCATTAATTTAAATCTGAAAATCGATCATGAAATTCGAGTAAAAGTAGATAAAGAACTTGATGATATTTTCAGTGAAGACAGCGACGTATTTTAGGGATAAATGATGAATAAAATAATCAAAAAAACTATCAATAAAACAATCAAGAAAATAAGTTTAACTATTGCGATTTTATCAATAACCTTCTCAGCTTGGGCGATCAGTTTAGATCAAGCAAAACAAAAGGGTTTAGTCGGTGAAATGCCTAATGGTTATTTAGGCATTGTTATTGCTAGTTCTGAAGTTAATAGCCTAGTTGCCAACGTTAATAAAAAGCGTAAAAGCATTTATATTAACTTAGCGCGAAAAAACAAAATTACCATGAAACAAGTCACCGCATTAGCAGGAAAAAAAGCCCTTGCTAAAACTCAGTCTGGTCATTTTATTAAAAATTCTTCGGGGAGTTGGGTGAAGAAGTAAATTCAATTTAAAAGGAGAGGGTCTCCCCTCTCCTTTTATAATATTTAAATCAATCAATACTTAATTTTTAAAGTTACTCATTACCATTTTTCAAGTATGAACTAAATACTTGGTAAACACCGTTTGTCCAACCAAACCCTTCCTGAACATCATACTCTCCGCCACTGGCTGTAGAAGTTTGTTGAAAAACATTATATTTTTCCATGATCTTGCCTGTTCGTTTGAAGTATACGTTTATGGTATCAAGCCATCGTTGTTGAATGATTTCAGCTAATTCATCGTGTTGATATTGCATTAAGCCTTTAACTGTAAACCAATGTAAAGGTGCCCAACCATTAGGGGCATCCCATTGCTGACTGCTTTTAATACAAGTAGTCACTAAGCCACCTTTTTTCAAAAACTCATTTCCAATGACTTTACTCACTCGTTCAGCTTGCTTTGAATTAGCTAATTCAACAAATAAAGGTAAAACTCCAGCCAATGATTTCACCGAACTATGATTTTTGCTATCTATATCATAATCCATAAAAAAACTTTGTTTGTCTGACCACATATAACGATTTATTGCTCTCTTTCTTGCTGTAGCCAAATCCAAATAAACAAAACTACGCTCATTATTTCCAATAATTGAATAATATTGAGCTAACAGTTTTTCTTGTTTATATAACAAACAATTCAAATCAATAGGTAAAATTCGAGTGGTACGAATAGATGCCAATGAATCTGGTCTAGCCAACCAGCGAGAACTAAAATCCCAACCGGACTCACAAGCAGCGCGAATATTTTGATAAAAGTCATCTGGATTTTGCGGCTTTGATTGTTGCAATAATTCAATATCTTCTCGATATGATTCAGGTCTTGGCGAACTTTGCTCATCCCAATAACGATTTAGCAAACTGCCATCAGGCATTTTTACTACACGCATGGTTTCTGGATTTTTATCGGATAAAAGCTCACTCCCTTTCATCCAAAACTTATATTCTGTTTCAATGCCTTTAATGTGATTGACCAAAAACTGCTTAGCATCTTGCTTAAAAGGTAATATTAATTCAGCCATTAAACCCAAAATAGGAGGTTGCGATCGCGAGAGATAATAACTTCTATTACCATTTGGAATACAGCCATAGCGTATTTGCAAATCTAAAAAGTTATTCAGCATTGATTCAACTAAAGACTCTTTATTCGACTCGATTAAGCCCAAAGCCGTGAAGTAGCTATCCCAATAATAACTCTCTCGAAATCGTCCACCAGGCACAACATAAGGATTTTTCAATGGCAATAATGAGCCCATAATTTCTTTATCGGCTGGTTTTTCTAGTTGTTGCCATAGTGCTGCAATATATTGATTAATGTCGGTATGGCTGTCATTAATTTCAATATCATCATATACCGGAATATTAAAATACTCATCGACAAAATAATATAAATCAACTGGCGTACCTTTTTGCTTTTCAGCATGGTACTTTGCTAAAACATCCTTGAATGAAACTTTTGGAATAGCGTCAGCAAAAGTTTTACTATCTTTAAAAATACCGCTTAATTGTACGGTTTTAAAAAGTTCACTATCAAAAAAAGCCAAGCTATCTCTTAGCTGATGATTTAGCTGTTCCTTTAAAAAATCAGGATTAGTCATTTGAACACCTATTCCGTTACTGCGTGATTATGCTGATTTTTTGTAGCTAAGTTAAAAAAATACAGACTAACTAAAATTAGTACCATAGGTATCAGTGACAAATAAAATGCTTGTTGCCCACCAAACGCTTGAAATGAATAACCAGTAATAACGGAGCCTGTAGTTCCTCCCAATGCTGAAAAAACTACAATTAACCCTGTCATCGACGCATGTTGATATTTTTCTAAACTCGATAACATAACTGAGTTTAATACCGGGTAGATTGGCGCCATCAATAAGCCAATCAGGGGTAATAAGTACGCAACTAGAGGAGCATCAAGAAAACTAGTCACATTCTGCGTCGAAGTCTCGCTAGTTAGAGGCAATATAATAATAATAAGTAAAGCCATCAATACTAAACAACTATTTAGAAAGCTATACCAATTGATAAAACGTAGGACTTGTCCTGCTAATAAGCGTCCAATAGCAAGAGCTGCAGCAAAGATACTGGTCATTTGCACGCTAACATTACTCGGTAAACCTAAAACTTCACTGTTGAATGTAGGTAACCAGGTACCAATGCCTTGTTCAATTAATACATAAAGAAAAGCTGAAACGAGAAAAATCAAAACCAGTCTTTGATAACTTAATTTGATCATATCAATGAAGCCAACCAATATATTTGGCTTTGAATAATTGGGCGAACTTGGCTGTTCAGCTTTTTCAATTGAAGAAAATGCCACTAATAATAACGTCAAAATTATCATACCAGCCAATGGGTAATAGACGTTTAGCCAACTGATTGATTTTGGCGCCTCTGGGTCAATATATATACTAAACAGCCAATAGCCCGCTAAGCTGCCGACCATAAAAATACCTTCAATGGTATTTAGCAATGATGAGTGCGATTTTATCGAATCTGATAATTGACCTATTATTGAATAGACCGATACTTTAACCAAGGCAAATGATGCACCAATACAAGCAAATAAAAGTTTAATGACTAAAAAGCCACCTACTAATGGTGTGAATAAACAAGCGATTGCGACAATGGCCAATCCTACTAGTAATGCAACTTTATAACCTATTCTTGGAATAACTGATGCAACAAAAAAAGAAACAAAAGCAATGGATAGATCTTTAAACCCTTCTAAAGTACTTGCTTGTGGCTTGCTAATATCAAAACTATGAATGGACTGAAGAATGACTGTTCCCACACTATTAAGTAAGATTGCAAAAACAAAATAGCTTGCAGCAATAGCACTTATGGTAATAAATCGTGACATATTTTGGCTCATATTTTCTAACAATGATATTAGTCTATAATCAACGCGCACAAATTGCAAACGTTTGCATTACTGGATTGTATGTCATTTGAATCGTATTTTATTTTAATTGGAAAGCGTAGATTTACGCTTAATCAGTTCGACGTCCATAACAACAGACTCCGCAGCCTGCCCATTAAGTTGTTTAAGTAGTTGTTCTACCATTACTTTTGAAGCCAACTTGGTATCTTGTTTGATCGTCGTTAATGCTGGGTGAAAAAGCTCTGCCATTGCAATATCGTCAAAACCAATAATGCCGACATCATTAGGAATATTAATGTATCTTTCTTTTAATGCTTTTAGTGCTCCTAATGCAACCATATCACTCGTTGCAACAATGCCATCAAAAAACAGACCTTTGTTTAATATTGCCTCACCAACCTTTTCATAAGCGACTTTACTGGTAATATCACAAGGTAAAGTTAAATCCTTATTACTGCCTAACTTCGCTTCCTTTAACGCCCTAGTATAGCCTTTATGACGTTCACCCATTTCAGCATGTTCTGGATCGCCAAGAAAGAGAATACGTTTGCAGCCACCTTCAAGTAAATGTTTAGTAGCAAGGTATCCACCTAAATCATTGTTGCTTCCCACTACAGCGTAGTTTGACTCAGCGTTAGGGTCTCCCCAAACCACCAATGGTGCGCCAGATTTTGCTACTTTATCTAATTCAATGGTGTCTTTACCCTGACCAATAACAATTATTCCGTCAGCTCGACTACTACTAATAAAATAATTTGCCCAATCACCGTGGGTCATATGCGAGTTTGACAATAATAATTCATAACCATTTTGGTTCAGTACTTGGTTAAGATCGCCTACAACTTTGAGCAAAAAAGGATCACTTATACTCTGATCAGTATCATCAATTAAGTTTAAAATTACCGCAATAACATTGGTTTTTTGCGTACGTAAACGACTCGCCGCACGATTTAAACTAAAGTTATTCTCTCTAGCCAATGCCTGCAAACTTTCTCGAGTCTCTTTTTTTATCAAAGGGTTATCGTTCAGCGCCCGTGAGACAGTAGAAGTTGAAACACCCGCTAATTTTGCCAATCCCGCCAATGTTAATTTATTTTCATTACTCAATTTAGCTTACTTCCTAACTTTGCCCTATCTATACGTTCTAAGAATTATTGCATATGTAGCGAGTATTGCAATTGAAAGCGCAACAAAAATGCAAACGTTTGCAAATACATCTTGCAAACGTTTGCATTGCCGGATATATTGAATGTGGGGAAGGAAATGACTATAAATATAATTATTAGCTGATAGGGCAATTAACTGTATCAGCGCAGAGGACATAAAACATGAACAATAATCTTAAGCTTTCTTCTATTGCAATAATCGTTGCATTTACTTGCCAGTCGACACAAAGCTTTGCAGCGGAAGAAACAGCAACAAAAGGTAAATCAGACAACATTGAAAAAATAATTGTTACTGGTACCTTTAGTGGTAAAAGCGTCGCCAAAGAAGAAGCAAGTTTCTCTATCAGTTCCTTTTCTGAAGAAGATATTAAAAAGTTGGCTCCAAAAAGCACTGCGGATTTATTTAAAGCTATTCCAGGTGTTTGGGCTGAAAGCTCAGGCGGAGTTTCTGGTGCTAATGTTTTTGTACGTGGCTTCCCTGGTGGTGGAGACGCTCCTTTTTTGACTGTACAGTTGCAAGGAGCACCTATTTTTCCACCACCAACCCTTTCATTTTTAGAAAACTCAACACTGTTTCGTTTAGATGAAACCGTCGAATTTATGGAAGCTCTTAGAGGCGGACCAAACCCCGTACTTTCAAACGGTCAACCAGGATTAACGACCAATTTCTTATTAAAAGAAGGTACTGATGATACAGAAGGTTTGGTAAAATACTCTACTTCTGACTATGGATTACAACGTATTGATGGCGTGATCAGTGGTGCCATAGCCGACGATTTGTATTTTATGATTGGTGGTTACATTAAAAGCTCACCTGGAGTTCGTGATGCTGGATTTAATGCAGAAAAAGGTAACCAGTTTACCGTTAACATAACTAAAAAATTAGATAATGGTAAAATCAACCTCTATACACGTCATACAAATGACCATGGTGTTTGGTATCTACCCTCGCCACTCAATGTAGATACCGTTGATAATGAATATACCCAAATAGGTACAAACAACCGTCATGCGACGATTCAATATGGCGCAAATACTACCAGTGAAACTATAGACTTTGGTCAAGGTAGAGGTTGGAATGGCTCCGTATCAGGCGGTAGTATCGACTTATCACTTACCAATAATTGGGATTTAGTTAATCGTTTCATATATACCAAAGGTGATGCTAATACCTTTGGTTTAGTTCCAAACGGTGATGCAACCACATTAAGTGAAGTTGCTGACAACGGAGACAGTGCATTCGGAGCTGTTACGGGCAACCAGTATAGTGGCTCAACGATAGTCCAACAAATAGGTCGCTGGGTAGTAAAAAAACAAATTGAAGCATTTACCAATGATTTTGCGCTAACTAAAACATTTAAAGGAGCTACTTTTACTGCCGGTTTTTATCATTCAACTTTTGAAGCAAAAGATTGGTGGGCTTTAGGTAATCAAGCTTATCATGTGGTTGAGTCGGGCGGTGAAATGTTAACAGGCATTGACTGTAACGATAACCAAGATAGTTGTGGCTGGAATTATGACATAAATAGTATTGGCGACGGCTCCACTAATGCATTGTATATAGCCGCTTCATTTGAAATTACCGAGGCATTGACAATTGACGGTGGTATTCGCAATGAGAACCATCAAATTGAATATACCGTTGACGAAGGTTTAGATGGTGTAATAACCAAGGCAGTATCTTATGATGAAACTGAAATAGCTTGGACAATAGGTATTAACTGGATGTTTGATCAACATCAAGGTGTATTTGCAAGAGTCAGCGATGGTAGTAAAATGCCATTCTTCGATGATTTCAGAGATAATTTTGGGGCATACCAAAACGGTGAAGATTTAATCAAAAAAGTTACCCAATATGAGTTTGGTTATAAGCTTTCTCGTGATAATTATGAACTGTACGCGACAACTTTTTTCAACGAAGTGAAAGGCGACACCTTTGTTTCTCAACCCGGAGCTCCAGCTGAAATCCTCACTAACGAGGCCTATGGCATTGAGATTGATTTTAACTACTTTAACGACAATGGTTTTTCAATCAACCTAAATTCAACAATACAAGAAACAGAAATAACACAAAGCCCAACGAATCAAGGGAATGAAGCTCAAAGACAGCCGGGATGGCAAATCCGTGTAACACCTAGTTATGATATCGAATTTGATAATGGCATGTATGCAACGTTATACGGAAATATTTCAGCTGTAGGTGACCGTTATGCTAATAACGAAAATACAGTCACTTTATCGGGCTATGAAAAAATAGATTTAGGTATCATATTTAGTCTTTCTGACGAAGTACAAATGCAGTTATCGGTAAGTAATCTAACTGACGAAAATGCCTTAACTGAGGGCGACCCTCGAGATTCTTTGTCCTCAAATGGCCGTTATATATTGCCAAGGACAGTGGACTTTAATGTAAGCTATCAATTCTAAGCACAACTTAGTTAGAAAATAAAAAAGCTAATCTATTACGATTAGCTTTTTTTAATATTCATTAGCTACACATTTTTACCCCTATCAAAATAACACGCCGTATTTCGTTCATGAATCTAAAATAATGATCAATCATATTCATTGAACATCATAATTTTAACAATTAAATCAATAACTAGACCTAAACAAAAAAACCAAGTATTGTACAAACACGCAATTACTCAAGTTAAAATGTAATATTTTGAACGATAAGAATGTTAAGAGCCTCAGCCATTTTTCAAAAGCATTTTTATTATGGACTGTTGTTCTACAAATCATTGTTTGGCAATTCCATCAAACACCTATACTGGCTAATGCTTTCCAAAATAGTCTTGCGGATATTGTTGGTAATTTCTATCGTATTATTTCGAACAACATCATTGTCGATAACAATTTACTCATACATCCAGATACAGGTCGTTATGTTGTCGTTGACTCACAATGTACAGGCCTTTCATTAGTTGCCACATTATTAGCCGGCATTTTTTCTCTTTTTCACTCAATCAAAAATAAACTGCTAATGGCCGTGAGTGCAATTATTCTCATTCAATTTGAAAATATCATTAGAATCACTCATTTATTTTATGAAATAAAAGAACCTGTTAATAATTTTGAAATATATCATTTGTACATTTGGCAACTGGTGAATTTTCTTTTTGCTTTAACCGTATTTTATTTTTTAAACCATTACGTAAATAAGAAGGAGAAAAGTCTTGTTAACAATAATAATAAAAAACAAATTAAGCCAGATTAAGCGACTCAACAAATTTATTCAAACTTACCTATCTACCATGGCGAGCATTTTGTTATTTAGTGCTTGTGGCGGAGGAGGTGGTGGCGGATCTGTAACGGGAGGTTCAGGCTCTAGTGTATCTTTTTTAAACCCAATAATTAGTGCATTGTTCTTTTTAGGTATTATTTTGATCGTTAAAAAATATAGAGAAAAAAATTAAACTGTAGATAAAGAAATAGTCGTTAGCCGACGGCTAAAAACTCAGAGACAATTTCACTATTGTCACTGAGCTTTAGAATTTAACGCTCAGACTTAATTTTTAAGCCTTTTAAGAACGCTGATAATACTGAATCTGAGCATTCTTTATAATGTTTATTATTAACATTTCTAAAAAATGCACTTAATTCATATTTACTTAAGCTCAGCTCAGCGAGTTCAAGCGTAGCTATAACTTCATCAGCCTTTAATGATAAGGCAATTTTTACCTTATTAAAAATAGCGTTATTACTCAGTACTTGCTCTGTTTGACGCATCGGACCATCACTTGGCCCTCTTTTATCAATGATCAAACCATTTAAAAAACTAGCAAGTTCAACATCTGCTATTTCTAAATAAGCACTATCATCTTTTTCTGTAAAAAAATTGGCCAATTGCTCAGCGCTAATTTCACATTGCCCTAAAGCAAATACAGCTTGTGTTTTTTCATCATTAAAATCAAAAATAGTGCAGATGCGACGAAGAATATCATTATTTATCATTAAATTGCCTAAAGCTGTTTATTATCTAGATAATTATACCAATTTCATTAAATTATTGCCCACTTGAGCTTGTTAAAATACTCCACGGCGGCGTTGCTTTCAATCCCAATAGCCAGCTATTGCTCAATCGAGCGCCTTACCCTGATTTATTTTTACTACGCACAACAAGAGCACAAACTTAATGAAAATGGTATTAATTGTGTTTGCACTTTTATCAAAGCTGAATTGCCTGAGCAAAGCACATTTTATATATCAGCATTATACCAGCTCCATTAAGATAGGTGTTAGTCAGTTTATCTGAAAATGAAGAACAGCTTTATTTTAAGTGGCATTTGTTCTTAAGTACGCTTGTTTTTAGGCACGTAATTCAAAATAGAAAGTGGCACAATTTTTTTAACCGGAAAACCATCAAACTCTTTTCGTTTAATAATATGACCTAAACGACTTTCAATCGCACAAAGGTTTCTAAAGTTATCTTTTGCAACAAAGGATATCGCTTCACCAGCAGCCCCCGCACGCCCGGTGCGTCCAATGCGATGAATATAATCATCTACTTGATCGGGTAAATCATAATTTACCACACGCACAAGATCACCTATATCAAGTCCTCGAGCGGCAATACCTGTCGCCACTAAAAACTGAATCTTTCCTGATTTAAAATCAGCAAGAATTTGTTCACGAACTACCTGTGTTCTGCCACCATGAATTGACTCTGCAGCAATACCACGTTTTTCTAATTGACTTACTAACTTTGCAGCGCCGTGTTTAGTCTCAATAAAGATAAGAGCTTGTGTCCATACTTGCTCTTTAATCAAATGGCTTAACAAAGCGGACTTATTGCCTTTATCTACCGTAATCAACCATTGGTCAATTTTTGGTTTTGATGCAATGTCACCCGATACTGATATTTCTACCGCATCACTAATTGTTCTTCTAGCTAAAGCACGTACATCATCGGAAATGGTGGCAGAAAACAACAAATTTTGACGTTGCTGAGGTAAACGTTCAATTATCTTATTAATATCGTCGATAAAGCCCATATCGAGCATTCTATCGGCTTCATCTAAAACCAACACCTCAAGTTCATCAAAATGTAACGCCCGTTGATGCGCCATATCTAGCAACCGACCTGGGGTAGCAACGATAATATCGATGCCCCATATTAAACGCTGTTTTTGCGGTTCAATATCAGTACCGCCATACATCGCCATAGAACTTAGCTCTAGATATTTACCATATTGACGAATACTCGCTTCAACCTGTACTGCCAGTTCGCGAGTAGGAGTCAGAATAAGTGCTCGAATACGTTTACCCCGTAACGTATGTTCAACATGTTCTTGATGAAGTTTTTCAAGTAAAGGCAAAACAAAACTCGCTGTTTTACCTGTGCCTGTTTGCGCAGCGGCAATAACATCTTTGCCCGATAAAATAAGTGGTATTACTCGTTTTTGAATCGCAGTAGGTTTGCTGTAATCTAAATCAGCTACGGCTTTTAATAATGGATCACATAATCCAAGTGTTGAAAATGGCATTTAAAACCTCAGGTATATTGAAGCTCAAACAGATTGAACCTCAAACATAGTACAATTCAAAGGGGAAGTACAAGGGCGCGGAGTATAGCAGTAAACCGTATGGCGTAGAAGTTATGTAACAATTGTTATCTCTTCGCGATGTTTGATTTAATATACTTTTAAAAAAAATAAACGATATAATAGTTTGTACATTAGTACATTTTTTATTCTTAATATCATCTTAAAATTTAAAATTGGATTAGCGAATCGATATGGAACAATCAAATCCACAAATTGCACATGACGATATTTCAGTAGGCAATGTTTATGTGATGGCTCATTCATTTTTCTCTGACGTGATCAGAATAGGCTGTACACCTGATGATCCAGAGACGTATGCAAAATCACTGTCCGAAAATAGGCCCGGCGAATATACCCTGGTTTATTCCTTAGCATGTGATAATCCCTGCAATATAAAAAGCCAAATAAAAACGTATTTAAATGCGCAAAAATACGTTAATGAATTTTATCAAGTATCTGCTGAAGTTGCTGCAAAGTTACTCAAAAGAGAAACATTAAAAATTCCTATATCAAACGTAAAATAACTCATAATTAAAACCAAAAAATATCCTTCTATCTACAAATATCCTAGACCAATGTTTGCAAGTGAACTGGTATAAAAACTGCTCACACTTTTAAAATGCTATAATACATTAGTAAATAACATTTCTTATTTCACCATTCTCTCTGACTCAGTGGTTTAGCAATATGGTCAACCCAGAAACCCCAAAAATTAAACATCTATCCAATAAAGTTAATTTACTTGAAGGCATTTTAAATAACGTTGGGGCTTATATTTACAGTAAAGATCTTGAAGGTCGTTATACCTATGTAAATCAGTCGGTACTTGATCTATTTCAAAAAACGAATGCAGAAGTTATCGGTTTTGATGACAGCCACTTTTTCGATTTGGCTTTATCTCAACAACTTAAAGACAATGATCAAAAAGTAATGCGCGAAGCAAAATCACTAGTAAGTGAAGAAACTAACTATATAAAAGGTAGTAAAGAAGCAATAATATATAGAACGGTAAAAAGTCCTTTATTTGATGAAAATAACGTTGTTATTGGTGTCTGCGGTGTTTCAACAGATATTACTCAAGAAAAATTATTACAAAACACCATTAATAAACAAAAACACTTACTTGATGCGGTGCTTGATAATATCGACTCATATATTTATATGAAAGATAACCAGCGTGTTTTTAAGTATGTTAACAATAAAGTCGCTGAGTTATTTGGTGAAAGTGCTGAAAATATTATCGGAAAAAAAGATACTGAAGTATTACCGCTAGAAACTGCAGAGCATTTCAATGAATCAGATCAAAGGGTATTTGATAGTGGTAAAAAAGTAACCATTGAAGAGTCTTCAGAAGATGAAAATGGTGATATTCATCACTTCATTAGTACCAAAATCCCTTTACAACAACAAGGCCAATTGCCATCATTAATTGGTTTTTCTACAGATGTTACCGAGCTTTTTAACTTAAAAGAAGAATTTAAAAAACAAGCTAATACCGAGCCTTTAACCAAGCTTTTTAATCGTAGGTATTTTGTTGAACATGCCGAACGAGAATTTAATCGTGCACAACGACACATGTCAAACCTTGCACTGATGTCAATTGACATTGATTATTTTAAAAACATCAATGATAAATATGGTCACCCTGCTGGCGATAAAGTACTCATTGAGGTGAGTGAATGCTTAAATTCTTATATTCGTAATGAAGATATCTTGGCGCGCATTGGTGGTGAAGAATTTTCAATTTTATTACCTGAAACTACCCTACAAGCCGCTAAAGAAGTAGCCGAAAGAATCAGGGTTGGACAGAGTAAAATGTCATTAACTGGTTATTGGCAAGGAGAAATCAATGTGACAGTGAGTATTGGTATTTCTTGTCTACGACCAAACGATCAAAGTTTTGAACAGTTATTTTCTCGAACAGATAAAGCGCTTTATATTGCCAAGGACTTAGGAAGAAATGCTGTTTATTACCTAAAGTAGTTCAAATCAGTATTTTCAGTTTCATTAGGCATACTTTACAGTATGCCTAATAAGTTATTCAGCTAAGCAACTTGCTTCGCATTCATTTGGCTATCAAGGTATTCATCTAATGTTCCTTGGAAGTTAACCAAGGTTTTACCTTTAATATCAATGATACGTGTCGCTAGACTTGAAACGAATTCACGGTCATGGCTAACAAAAATAAGTGTACCTTCAAAGTCTTTAAGGGCGCTATTTAACGCATCAATCGCTTCAATATCCATATGGTTAGTGGGTTCATCCATAATCAATACATTGATATCACCCATCATTAACATACCAAATAATAGACGATTTTTTTCACCACCTGAACAATTACGAGCTTTCTTATTAGCGTCATCGTCAGTAAAGAGCATACGACCTAACATGCCACGAACACTTAAATCGTTATGACAAGGTCTACGCCATTGTGACATCCAGTCCATCAATGTTAAGTCATTATCAAAAAATGAACCGCTATCTTGTGGGCAATAACCTACAGAAGCATTTTCAGACCATTTAATTACACCTTCAGTGTGCTCTAATTCACTCATTAAACAGCGTAACAATGTTGTTTTACCCACACCATTTTCGCCGATAATGGCTAACTTAGCACCCGCTTCAAGTAATAAATCACCATTTTTAAACAATACTTCGCCATCAAAACCATGGCTAAGGTTTTCAAGCTCTAATGCTTGACGGTGCATTTTTTTACCCGGTGCAAAAGCAATTTTTGGCGTAATGCGGCTTGAAGACTTCACATCATCAAGCTTAATTTTATCCATCTTTTTAGCACGAGAGCTTGCTTGTTTTGCTTTTGAAGCATTAGCACCAAAACGGTTAACAAAGTCTTGTAGCTCAGCAATTTCTTCAGCTTTTTTTACATTACCTGATAATAATTGTTCACGTAATAAAGAAGATTGCGCTAAGAAATATTCATAGTTCCCTGGATAAATACGTAATTCACCGTAATCAATATCAGCCATATGGGTACAAACAGAGTTAAGGAAATGCCTGTCATGGGAAATGATAATCATCGTACATCTACGTTTGTTTAACTCCCCTTCTAACCAACTAATAGTATGAATATCCAAGTTATTGGTCGGTTCGTCGAGTAATAAAATATCAGGGTTAGCAAATAGTGCTTGGGCAAGTAATACCCTAAGTTTCCAGCCCGGTGCAACTTGTTGCATTGAACCATAATGGAAAGACTCATCAATGCCCGCTTCTAATAAAATTTCACCTGCTCGACTTTCAGCGGTGTAACCGTCCATTTCAGCAAATTCACTTTCTAAGTCACCAACACGCATGCCATCGGCTTCACTCATTTCAGCTTGTGCATAAATAGCATCACGCTCTTGTTTTACTTTCCATAACGGCATGTCACCCATGATCACAGTATCAATAACGTTATGCTCTTCAAACGCGAACTGATCTTGCCCCAAAGTACTGACTTTATTACCTGTACTGACCGATACATTGCCTGAACTTGGTACTAACTCACCACTGAGTATCTTCATAAATGTAGACTTACCACAGCCATTTGCGCCAATCAAACCGTAGCGGTGACCGTTGCCAAATTTAGCCGAAATATTTTCAAATAACGGCTCTGCGCCAAATTGCATGGTAATGTTCGATGTAGTAATCAAAGGGCTTTTCCTAAAGTATGGCAACTAATATATTCGCTAATGGCGACTAAAGTAGTGGTTAATATCGACTACAACGTCGAATATCAAATCAAGTATCAAAATAAAGTCGCGCATTATACAGCAATAACGTGATGAACCCTATCGAATACTGCTTTTATTTGGTTGTTTTTTCAGCAGTCACCGTTAATCGCATAAAAAATAACACTTTGACTAAAATTGGACAGTTTAGCCATATTTCTAATTTTCATAGCTTTGTACAATAAGCGTAATTAAGAAAAACAAAAAACGGTTAACATCGAAATGCCCAAATTTATTAATAAACTTTTATTATCATTCTCTTTAATAAGCCTAAGTGCTTTTGTTAATGCATCATTAATTACAAACGGTAGTTTTGAACAAACACTTTTTGAGGACCGTTCGCTATCAAAAGGATTAATATTTAATACCAACTTAGCTTCATATGAGAGAAAAAGACGTGCTTGGGATGTATTTTATAACTTGCCTGGCTGGCAAACTACATACGGTAATGGCATCGAATTGCAAAAAAATGTTGTTACTCATTCTCAAAATGGTTCACATCACGTTGAGTTAGACTCTCACCCGCACAGTGCATCAAACTCAGTAATGACCCAAACATTAACGTCATTAACTATTGGTGCTGATTATCTTTTAGAGTTTTATTATAAACCACGTACTAACAGAAGAAATGACAATGGCATAAATGTTTTCTGGCATGACACTGCTATTGATATTAACTTTGGATTAAACAAGGTACTGGTTAGTGATGGTACCCGTCGTTTAACACCTAACTGGACACTACAGTCGATGTTAATTACCGCACAAGCAAAATCAATGAATTTAAGTTTTGCCTCATTTGGTAGACAAAATGGCAGAGGCGGCTTAATTGACAATGTTTCTTTAGCGCAAGTCACAGCGGTGCCCGAGCCTTCAATGTTTATTTTATTTTTAACGGCAATAACATTTATGGTTTGGCGCAAACGTAAACAAGGTTAGTCGACTTCGATTTTTATGGCTTTCTCAGCCGATAGCAAGCCCCCTATTTCTATTAGCTGAGAAAGTTCATAATTCCATTAAACCCTCGTTTATACGTTAAACCTTCGTTTAGAAATTAAAAAACAACGTTTTAATTTCAGCAAAAGCTCTAATATTCAGCAATTCAGCTTTTTGCTCTAAGCCACTAAAATCAATGTGCCCTGCTGCAGAAGAATATAAACAAGACAACATAAATAAAACAAGTTCATCTTGCTCACTGCCTTTTACTTGTAACTGACTCACTTTTTCCAAATGATTAAGTTGCTTAACTAAGCTGACATCAATATGCCATAACGACAACATTAATGATGACGACGCAAAGATACTAATCGCCATTGATTCTCTTAAATGATGATTAAGCGAGTGCAGATCATCGATGCCTCTTAATGAAAGCAGCATAAATTCGTGTTTATCAGCACTTTTATGACTGAGTAAAAACACACCTAATAAGGCAAATACCAAAATTTGTTCGGTTAACGCTATATCAAATTTCACATCACTGCTAAGTGATTTACGTATTTGCTGGAAAAGTTTTGGTGCTATTAAAAATGCTTGGCTGTATTGCTCAATTATTGCTGGTTCAACATGATCTTGCAGCACATCTTTCATTGCATAAACAATAGCAAAATTTACAACTGTTCCGATGCCCAAATTTCGACTAATCGCTTCTTGTAAGTTTTTTGGTGTTTTACCATAAATGGCTTTACTGGCTAGACCCATAAGGCGAGCAGAAAAGACCACATCTTTACTAACGATCTCAATAACTCGTTGTAAATCTAGGTTACCTCGGTCTTTTTCCTCAAGCAGCTGTCGACAACTGCCAGACATGGGAGGCATATTCCCAGCAATTTCAGTTAACTTTTTATAACTACTATTTACATTGCCTACCAAGGAAAACTCTCGAAACTGCGACGGCGTCACACCAAATTTTTTACGGAATGCTCGCTCAAATGTTGCCCGTTCAGAATAACCCAGCTTAATAGCCAAATCGTCAATTTTTATGCTTTCGGTTAGCAAAGCTTCCACACAGAGTTCATTCAAAAATTTGCTTTGAATAAGTTTAAAGCTTGTTTCTTCTAGGGCAAGTTTACGACGAAAAGAAGTCATACTCATCGCCAATGAAGAAGCACATTGCTCAATTGTTAATGATGCCGGTACATTACACTTGTTTAGTAAGTTATTTACAGCTTCAGTATGCAATAAGGAAGGTTGGTGAAGATTCATTTAAAATTTTACCACATAAGCGAATATCAATAATTATATAAAAAATAACAAGTTAATACTTAACAATACCATAACCATAGCCATCAAAGTAAGGATCAATGGCATAACAAATTTCAGCCATGTTCCGTAAGGAATACGACCTAATGCTAAACCGCCCATAACGATTGCAGACGTTGGTGTAACTAAATTCGGTAATCCTGATGCAGCTTGATAAGCGGTCACGACTAACTCTCTTGGTACCTCAGAAAAATCAGCTAATGGCGCTAAAATAGGCATAGTTAATACCGCGAGAGCGCTAGAGGAAGGTATGAGAAATGACAATAGGGCTTCCACAATATAAATTGCATTAATCAGCAGCACCGGAGGTAAGTCTGATAATATAACTTCACAATAATGCAGTAATGAATGGGTAATATTGCCGTCATCCATGATCACTACGAGTCCACGTGCAAGAGCAATAATAAAAGCGACGCCTAGCATTTCTTTTGCTCCTTCGATAAAGGATTTAGCTATTAAGCTCTCCCCCATTTTGGAAGCAATACCAACAAATAAAGTAGCGCCCAGAAATAACGCTGACATCTCTGCCATCCACCAACCAAAAATAGAAACGCCGACAACCATAATAGCAAAAGTAAATAGTATTAAAATTAAGATTAATTTCTGCTGTAAAGAAAGTTGTTGCTGTGTAGACTCTTCAACTTGCTTTAAAAAGTAAACCTTATCAGTTTCTTGCTGGGATGCGACTAATGAGTGCTCAGGATTGTTTTTTACTTTTTTCGCATAACGCATCACATAAAGTGCACACATTACCCAGCCTAGTAATAATAAAATGACTCTTAATTCTAGTCCATCTGCAAAACTAATTTGAGCGGCATTTGAAGCAATAATCGTTGCAAAAGGGTTTAGTGTCGAAGCTAAAGTTCCAATTCCAGCTCCAACCATAACGACAGCGACACCCGTAAGAGAGTCATATCCTGCAGCAATCATGATCGGAATAACAATGGCATAGAATGGCAAAGTTTCTTCTGCCATTCCATATAAAGTTCCACCCAATGCAAAAAGTGCCATGAGGATCGGAATAAGCCAGATCTCTTTGCCTTGTAATTTATAGGTTATTTGTAAAATGCCACATTCTATTGACTTAGATTGATTCACCACACCAAAAAAACCACCAATGATTAATACAAACAGTGCGACATCTATTGCCCTTGCTTGATTAGTTTGAGGATCATAAAAACCTTTGATTGGTGAAGTCAATACATCGATAATACCTTGAGGTGAGCTTTCTATCTCTTTATAGGTATTTACTATTGGTACTTCTTTTCCAATAGTTTCACTGAACCTGACATCATATTGACCAGCAGGAATAATCCAAGTCAGTCCAGCAATGATTGCCGTCAATATAAATAAAATACTATAAACAGATGGTAACTTAATTTTGTTCATATTAGCTCACATAATCTATAATATTGTGGATAGTCAAACCCTTAAGACCCATATCGGCCAATGTTCTTCCAGAATCAAAATAGTTCTCGTTATTCATGGCACTCGTAATATGAATAACTGAATTCATTATCGGAATATCTACATCAAGTAACTGTGCAATTTCAGCACAAGGCACTAATAAATATGGCGTATCTTCGGTAATATATCTACTTGAAGAAGAAGAAGGCGCTGATTTTACATTACTGTGTGTAGTAGAAGATTTATTAAGTTCATAGACACTTTGAGCTTGCATATCATATAGCCCATTCATTGCCTCAAGTTCCGTTTTTAAACTAAGACCCAGTGCAGAGCCTACACTTAACCTTTCTTTATCGAGTACGTCACAAGCATTGGCAGTAGCCTGTGAACAACAATCCGTATAATAATTAAATTTATCAGGGAAGTTCTCTAACAAACCTATATTCAACATGGTCATCAATGGATGACCACCAAAATTTATATTCTCAAACCCTACAGCAATGACATTTTCCAATGCTGTGAGAGGTAATGGGAAAATAGGTTGGAGAAGTTTAATTAAGTCATTCGTTTTTGATCCCGGAAATGCAGCAACAGGCAAATGTGTTTTCATTCCTAATATTGCAATTTCCGCATTGCCAGTAACTCTGGTCGCCCAAGGAATCGATATAGCATCAATAAAGTTAAGTTGTAGCTCTGAAAAACCATGATCATCTTTCAACTTATTTAATACTAGTGAACCATAATTACCCGGCATTAAAACTAATGTTTGTCCATCACGTAAATAAGGTAACATCTCTAAGAATAACGTTTCTTGAGCAAATGATGGTACCGGAAGCACAAGTACTTCTGCAAAATCAACGGCCTTTTGAATGTCAGTTGTGACCATAGTGATAGTTTCAAAGCCTGAAAATTCCAACTCAGCATCATGAAATGACTTTAACGAACGAATACCGCCTTCTGCTGATATTGCATGAATTTGTTGATCAAATCCGGGCGCTCCATATAGTGCGACATCACAACCATTTTGTGTAAAATGATATGCTGCAGTTAATCCCGCATTACCAGCACCAAAAACAGACACTTTTAATTCTTTAGATCCACAACGTGTTTTTTTAATCACCAGACACCTACAATCGATTTCAATTAAGGTTAATTTACGGTGGCGTTGAAAATCTGTCTAATGCTAGTTTTAATAGAAGCTATGTTTAAATGTTATACATTAAAAACAAGAAATAGATTACATTTAATTATCATCCTTTAAAAACAATGAGATATAAAACAAATACCACATAGCTATGCCGGATAGTCATACCCTTTACTCATCAATTTTATGCCTTGTTTATTTGCATAAGAAAAAAATGATGTTATAAAGTCGTCAACAATTTCAGATCGTCCTTTTAAGGAAGGGTAAAGAATAAAAAACGTAAACAGTACCTTAGGGTGAAAAGGTCTATAGCTCACCTTATCCTCTAGTTGCTGGGCATAATGCGCTGTAAAGGGATCAACAATGGCAATACCGACTCCTTCTGCAACAAAAGAGGCGATGGAACTAGCCAATGAAACCTCAATAACTTCGTTTACCTTCACTTTAGCTCTTTTAAATGCATTATCAATTAATCGCTGTACATCGTCCTTTTCACCACTAATAAGCTGTGAATCAATCAGGTCTGCTGGGGTTATAACCTCTTTATTTTGCAGAGTACTATTAGGTGGTAAAAGGCAGACACATTCGCAACTCACTTCAACACTAGCAACTCCTTCCGTAATAGGAGGTAAGACAGAGAAACCAATATCACACACCTGCAATGCTGTTCGGCGTTGAACTTCCTCTGATCGGTACGTTTTTAGCGATAGTTTAATTTTATTTTTTGAATTTAGATAATTAGCTAACAGCTGCGGTAAATAACAAACTGATAATAATGGGAATGCACTGATGTGTAAGCTCCCCACATTGCTTTGCTTTATGTCAGCTGCACTTTCGGACAATGATTCTAGTGCCGAGTATGCTTTTGATACTTCGAGATAAAATGCTTTTCCTTTTTCCGTTGGCTTCAATCGCCCTTTTACGCGTTGAAACAATTTAAAGCCAACGTTCCTCTCCAAACTGCTAATTAATCTACTGGCTGCGGGTTGAGTAATATGAATAAAATCGGCGGCGGCAGTGACCGTGCCTAATTCATATACCGCCTTAAAAGCACTTAACTGTTGAAATTGCATTGAACAAGGAACCTTAAGGTGTTTTAGGAAAATGTGCTATTCACAAAAGCACTAAATGATCATTGTCGAAATTGTATCCTATTTACTGATACCTTTTATAGGAAAGCATGTATTTGTCTTCTGAGCCTTTAAACTTCTGCATAAAAAACCGCTGCATAAAAAATGATATTATCGGCATTACTGCTGAGTAAAGTAGCTTTAATATTGATCTATCACAATATAACAATCACTGGCTGAGGTTACATTAATATCAATACTTTTAACCTTCGTGAACAATAATGAACCTTGTTTGTTTTATTTAAATCAATCAATTAAATGGTATAACCGAGACTTTCGCTGACGAGAAGCAGGTATACCGATTCAATATCCAACAAGTGGACATGAAATATTTGTTGATGCTGGGAAAATGCTGCCACATATAGCCACTGAACAATTCCCTGATCATGCTTTATCCAATGCATTATATCTTGAAGGAGATGTACGAGGTATTGAAATAGGTTCTTTTCTTATGGGGCGAGACAGGAACAGGTAAACAAAAAAAGTGCATTAGAATTACTACGACTAACCATTCCACGTTGCGTATATACTAACGTCCACATGTAATATATCGCAGATTGTATGATTGAAGTATATAAAATGCTCATAATATTAAGGACTTAACTTTTGAATATTATCCACCTGTTTTTACGACACTCACCGCAGAGCTAAGTACAGTTTAAAGGCAACAATAAATCATAATTTTTATTTTAATCATAAAAAAAAGAGAAATGAGTTAATGCTCATTTCTCCATTTCTCAAAAATGACCAAAACTACTTAAGATTTAGTTAACATTTTCCAAATTAACACTACCTGAGCCATCACTTAACAAGGTGAACTTCTCGGCATTGCTAACCGTAATACTTCCTGAACCGTCATCTATACTGACACTTCCAGAAACATCATCAATGTCGATACTGCCAGAGCCATCTTCTATTACAAGGTCTCCCCTATTGTTAGTAACTTCAATAGCCCCTGAACCATCGTTTATGGTTAATGATGTGTAGTTATTGTTTATTTCAATTCTACCAGAGCCGTCATTAATGGTTTGAATGCTCGCACTTTCAATTTGTATAAAACCAGAGCCGTCATTAATACGTGTGATCAGTGACTTAGGCATTGTTATGCTTAAATCTATTCTTGTATCATTATGGTGGTAACAAGTATTGGCTTTTAAGAGGGCAACTTCTGCATTTTTTGCACTTGGTGCTAACGTTAAACAATATTTACTTCCTGACTCTCTTTGATAGATATCAGCACTTACATCAATAGTGTCTTGATCACTTCCTACAATCGTTAAGCTGCCAGAACCTACCTCAATTACAAACTGAGTAAACTCAGTTGTATTTAATGATAACGATTTAACATCAACCTTTTCATAATTATTTGTATAGTCATGGGCGAATAGCGAACCACTGGCTAGTACTAACGAGATAAATAAAGAGTATTTCATGATTTTTTCCTTTTTATTTCATGTTTTTGTTTTCTAAAGTTAGTTAGTTAGTTAGTTGCAAGAAGAAATAAAAAGGTTTAAAGCAAATTAAAATAACCCGAAAGATGACTTATTGTATGAAACTTTGCCAGAGTATTGCTAATGCAAAACCAGCCATAGCGGTAAACGTTAGCATCATACTCGCCGCTCGACCATTGCTCCAACCGACCGTTCTAATAACATAGTAATGCCACATACGCCCAATCAGTAAAATTAACCCTCCTGCCCAAAGAATTGTTGGCGCAGTACCGAGTATTTCAGCACCAGCCATAGCCAGTAAAGTCATTGGCATTGTTTCGGTAAAGTTTGCGTGCGCACGTTGACGACGGCGCAGATCAATGTCGCCTTCATCATAAAAATGTACTTCGTTTTTAATACGGGCAAAACCAACAAGGTTAGTAATTATTACTTGAAAAAGTGCAAATATAGCAACAAAGATTAAGGTTATTTCAGGTGTCATGACAAGACTCTTAGTTAATGATTTTAAAATGGATTTAAAAGAATAAATTAAAATTTAACATCCTTGGTCAACACACCTGTGAAGTAGTAAACCAAGAAGTTATATCGGTTAAATCATGATTACTGGGAGACATTCGCTACTGAGTCTTCAGGTATCCGCCCGATAGCTTCTGGACTTTTTGGCGCTGTCGCTGCCCAAGATGGAGATTGACGCATACGGTCAAAATAATCATTAAGGTGTGGAAACGAACTCCAATCAAAAGGCACAGCTTCTTTGAAAAACTCGGCATGAATTATGGCGTAATCGGCCAATGTAATAGAGTCACCCACCATAAATATACGTCCCTGCAGGTGATTATTTAACACGGTGGCAAAGCGATTTAACTGCCCTTTACTCCAATCGATCACGGCTTGGTCACCTTGCATCCCCATAAAATTAGGTTTGGCAACAGCTTCAAAAGCAAGTGTGCCAAAAGCCTGATTAAAGTGAGCTAGCTCCCAGCACTGCCAACGGACAATGTCGGCTCTGATGGTAAAGTCATAAGGAAATAAACGGTTATCTTGCGACTTATCGCATAAATATTGATTAATGGCATTTGATTCCCATAGTTTCAAATTTCCGTCTACAAGTGTTGGTACCATAGTATTTGGGTTTAATGCTTCATACGTTGGCTTTTTAGTATCTCCCGCAAAAAGATCGAGATATTCAATATCCACATCGATACCAAGATGATTAATAACAGCAAGTACTTTGCGCGAATTAGGTGAACCGACAATAGCGTATAATTTCATTTTATTCTCCTTTATTAAAATTCACTTGCTTTTTACAAGTTAAATACAGCTTAATTATTTAACTTTCTTTTTGCAAGTTAAATTTGTTCGCGGTATTATTCACTTATGGTTGATAAAAAAACGAAAAATTGGGCAGGTTGTCCCGTACGCTTTGGCATGAGTCAATTTGGCGACAAATGGAGCTTCTTGATCATACGAGATTTAATGTTTAAGGGCCGTAAATACTACAATGAGTTTTTAGAGGCTGGTGAAGGAATATCTACCAATATACTAGCAAGCCGCTTAGCTGATTTAGAATACAATGGCTTAGTAAGTAAACATCAAGATACGATAAAACGTTCAAAGTATATCTATAATCTGACAGAGAAAGGCATTGCGTTAATGCCGATGATGTTAGCTATGATTGATTGGGCGGAGGAATATGACAGCCAAACCGAGGTGCCAACAGAGTTTATTAAAATGTTACGGGAGAATCCTGAAAAACTACAAAAAGAATTGTTAGAGCAATTAAAGCAAGAATAACTAGTGTATACAATTATGATCATAATCATCTCAAATTTGTAATTCAATTGGACGAAACTCCCGATGATGAAATAGTAATGATTAGATTGGCGCAATAGCAATTTATAAAAAGGCTAACTCAGCTATTAAATGAGTTTAGCAAATCGTAAAAGCCTATATCATGTAGATTTCTCAGCAATATGACACGAATAATTAATTAAAAACTATATTGCAAATAATTTTAGACTAACGCCTTTGGTGCGCACTGAGAAATCGTCCAAAATTACTATTTAAATATAAACAATAGATGTACAAATGTGTCGTTTCAACCCTTAATGTAACTAAGGATGTTCAAAGCAGGCATATGAAACGCCTTCTTACATCTTCAAGTGTAACTAGCGGGTTTTATTGTTTAATAATCTAGTTATTACATAAAAACAATAAAATAACTAATGTTAACTTCCAATATAAAGCAAGTTTCACCTGAAATGGTGCTTGATGATGTGCAGTTTTTTCTCCAGCAGATTGACCCTATTTTAGGAACCTTAAATTTTGTAAAAACGACCAGGAAATTAATTTCCTCTCTTGCGTTTATCGATGGCCGATCTAATTTGTCTATAGACGGTATTATCTACTCAACAAATATTAATGCTGCTTTGAGTTATTTTACACATAAAGCCGATAAAAACTATTCGAGTCGCTTTATTCATCATATGTCCTTTTGTGGTTCAACGCTGTTAGCAAGATCATGCGATATCATAAATAAAGTTATTTCATATAAAGAACCGCAGGCATTAATTGATTTGGCAAAGCTAAAAGTTGAACAACATATGTATTATGACAATCAAGATATTTGGCAACCCTTGGTTAAATTAGTCATTCAACAAGTACAAAAGTCATGGTCTGTAAATGAAGTTTCACTGATAAAACCTTCCAATTGGGTAAATTCTATATTGCCCGACTTACATGAGGCGAATAAACATTCAAAAGCGATATTTATGACTATTTGTCCAAATAGATTTTTAATAGCCGTTCTTCGTGGTGGTAAAGATCGAATTACCTATATTTATAATTTGTTATTCCATCTAAAAAGACAATATCCAGAATTTACTGACCTAATTAATTCGGTTGAATCGGCTAAGTTAGACATCATCGACAAAGTAGCAAGAATGACGTTAATCACTCATTATATTCAAAGTGAACTATTTGCACGAGCTAAATCGAATAAAATCAATCACGATTACTTTGAATTGTCGTACGATAACCTCTTAACTAACCCTTCAGAGTCTTTGCTGAAAGTTTCTCAAGTATTAAAGTTGAATATCAACCAAAGAAGTATTGCTGACAATATTAGTAGAACGTTTAATCAGCATGCTAAGCATGACAACTATCAATTTAATAAAGCTAAAGGGCTAGAAATAGACTCTAAAGTTGAACATGAATATAAAGCGTGTATATTTTCGGCATTAAATTGGTATGAACAGAAGATTTCGCCAAATTACCCGTTAGCAAAAAGAGCATAACGATGTTCAAGGTATATTTTTACTCTTCAAAAATTGAGGTCTTTAAACCCAAAAGCCAACACATCTATAGCGTTGGCTTTGTTCTCAAAAACGAATTATTTTATCTCAAACGTTTACTTTCAAGGCGCGAGCTTGATGAAGCTTTTTGTAACTATCAATAAGTCTTAAATGTTTATCTAAGCCTTCTAGTTTCATACTGGTTTTGGTTAAGCCAAAAAATCTCACTTCACCATTAATCGAGCCAACCACATTTTCCATGTTATCTTTACCAAACATTCTATTTAAGTTATTGATGAAATGTTCAAGTTCTAACTCTTCATTCAAAGTAATCTCAAGTACAGTATGTAAGGCTTGAAAAAATAAGCCGCGTTCTACGGTATTATCGTTAAACTGCAAAAATTCTTCGACCAGCTCAATGGCTTCTTCAAGGCTACCAAGGGCAAGATAAATAAGTGTTTTTAATTCAAGAATAGTCAGCTGTCCCCAAGCGGTATTTTCATCAAACTCGATACCAATCAAGGTGATAATATCGGTGTAATTATCTAGCTGACTTTCTTCTAATCTCTCTACTAAACTCGTTAAAGCCTCATCATCTAATGAATGAAGGTTTAATATATCTTCACGATAATTCAAGGCTTTATTGGTATTATCCCAAATAAGGTCTTCTACTGGGTATATTTCAGAATAATCAGGTATTAAAATACGACAAACACTAGCACCAAGTTCATCAAATACGGCAATATAAACCTCTTTACCAAGCTCTTTTAATATCGCTAATAAGCTTTCATTTTCTTCTTTGTTAGTACCAGAAAAGTCCCATTCACAAAATTGATAATCATATTTAGTGCTGAAAAACTTCCAAGAGATCACGCCAGTTGAGTCGATAAAGTGTTCAACAAAGTTTTCGGGTTCACTGATCGCGAGACTATTAAAAGTGGGTCGAGGTACGTCATTTAAGCCTTCAAAACTTCGACCTTGTAATAACTCAGTTAAGCTACGTTCCAGTGCCACTTCAAAGCTAGGATGGGCACCAAAGGAGGCAAATACCCCTCCTGTTTTTGGATTCATCAGCGTTACACACATCACCGGAAATTTTCCGCCTAGAGAAGCATCTTTAACGACTACTGGAAAACCCTGTTCTTCTAAAGCTTTAATACCCTCAACAATACTTGGATATTTATCTAATACGGCTTGTGGTACGTCTGGTAAAATAATTTCTTGCTCAATAATTTGTCTTTTCACCGCACGTTCAAATATCTCAGACAGACATTGTACTTGCGCTTCAAGTAAATTATTGCCCGCACTCATGCCATTACTTAGAAATAAATTTTCAATTAAATTTGAAGGAAAATAAACGGTTTCACCATCCGATTGACGCACATAAGGAATTGAACAAATGCCACGTTCGGTCATGCCTGAATTTGTATCAATCAAATGTGAACCACATAATTCATCATCTGGATTGTAGATAGTTAAGCAATAATCATCCAAAATACCTGCGGGTAACTTGTCGTCATCTTCCAACAAAAACCATTTTTCACTTGGATAATGAACAAAGTCGCTGTTAGCTATGTCTTGACCAAAGAACTGATCATTATAAAAGAAATTACAGTTAAGACGCTCAATAAATTCACCTAACGCAGAGCAAAGTGCGCTCTCTTTAGTTGCACCTTTACCATTAGTAAAACACGCGGGTGATGCCGCATCACGAACATGCAATGACCAAACATTGGGCACAATATTACGCCAAGATGCTATTTCGATTTTCATACCTAGATCAGCGAGCATGGTTGTCATATCCGAGATAGTTTGCTCAAGAGGTAAGTCTTTACCTAAAATGTAAGTACTGGTATCACTTTCTGCCTGACCCATAAGCATCGCTTGGGCATCATCTTCAAGACTTTCAACTATTTCTACTCTAAATTCAGGTTCATTTTGTACCACTTTTTTAACCGTACAACGATCAATCGATCGGATAATACCCTGACGGTGTTTCTCTGAAATACTTTCCGGTAATTCCACCTGAATTTTAAAAATTTGGTTATAACGATCTTCAGGATCAACAATATTGTTTTGCGACAAACGAATATTTTCTGTTGGTATATCGCGAGAATTACAATAGACCTTAACAAAATATGCAGCACACATTGCTGATGAAGCTAAGAAGTAATCAAATGGTCCCGGCGCTGAGCCATCACCTTTATAGCGAATAGGTTGGTCGGCAATAACAGTAAAGTCATCAAACTTAGCTTCAAGTCTGAGGTTGTCGAGAAAATTAACTTTAATTTCCATTAAATAGTTTCCGTAGTCATGTGCTCTGATTGCAAATGCTTTAAGCCTTTTATTTAAGGTTTAAAACGATCAATCAGCGTGTTGAACTTAATGGTGTGAATTATCGGCTTTTTTGTGACAATAGTCTTGGGGAAATAACAAAAAGTAGTAAATTAGCGAGTAAAAAGTTGAAATGATCGCCTGTGGAAAAGTTTTCTAAAGTAAAAACAAATCTTGAGACCACTAAAAACGGTGGACAAACTATAGTACATAAAATGAATTTTTCAAATAAAAAAATGGTTAAGTGCTAAATAAACTGTATATGTGTTCACTACTTAAGCAAACAGTGTTTACAGAGTAGACAACACTTATGGAATACTTTTCACAAATTTTGTGGGTAACTCTGTGCAAAGAATGTTTAAACTATGCCAGACCCTGTATTTTATATGACATGAACAAGCATGGTTAAAATATAGCCAATCAAACTTTAAGTTGATTAAGGAAAAATAAAACAGCATAAACTATGCTTAGCTATAGAATCCCTAAAATATGGTCTACTAAAATGAAAATGGCAGAGCTCCACAGCGAAATTCAAGCAGGTATTATTAACTACCTTTCAATCCACCCTAGTGCATCAGCTTCTGTAAAAGGTATATATTCCGAATGGTTAACCAATGAAAGAGTTTCATACAATATTGAACAGGTACAAACCGCACTCGACCGACTGGTTGACCATGGCGAAATACAAAAACGTTCGGGTAGCAACGTATATACTTTATAGTTTGAGCTAGTTTCATAAATGATATTAGGCTTTACTATTTAGCAACTCTCTAACGATAAGTTTTAATAAAAAGGTTTCTCGCTCAATAGAAAGTCCTTTTTTTGTACTATTTTTGATGGTCTCTTCATTATGACGAATAGCTTGATGAATATTCATCCAAATGGGATGCATACCATTATCTATTTCATGTAATTCCAACTCAGGTTCAAGTAACTCATCATCAATAGTGCAGACATAACAGTAAGACAACATATGAACGATATCAAAATCGGCTTTATGCCAAGGTCGAAATTCTTCATATAAGCCAAACTCTTTAATGTTTTGTACATTGTGTGCACCCGTTTCTTCTTTTAGTTCGCGAACAAGGCCAGCGATATGACTTTCTCCTTCATCAATACCACCACCAGGCAAACTGTAATCATGATAGCGTTTGGTATAAAGAAGAAGAATATTATCGCCATTTAATACAATGGCTCGAGTTGCTTTTCGCGTGGAACTTTTTGCTGACATGTCGCTAATGTCAGGATCAATGGTCGATTTTAATAAACGCATAATGAGGTCTTCTGAAAAGGGCTACTAATATAATTTACTTAATACAATCACGGTTAATTAAGTTTGCGGCATTATACTTATCAATGAAGGTGAGTGTTAATGATATATTCTTGAGATGGTTATTACCTAAGGATCAGACTTCAAATTATTTGTCTTTAAGATTCTTTTGAATTTAAAATTAATATCTGATCCCAATACCCAAGAATCCTCAAAATGCAGGATTCATCTGAAATGAGTATCTTAAAATTACTTGGGTATAGGTATTTTTCTGTTGTGGTTTATTCCGTTTTTATGACCAAGCTCCTGGTTCAGTTTTCCCTTGAATTGAAACATCTGACGCTTTAAAGGAAGGTGTTTTATCCATTTTTAACTGCGCTTGATAATCTTTGGTGAGATTAACAATAGTGGGTGTTAGCAGAACAATGGCATATACATTTACCAAAGTCATTAAGCCTAAAGCCATATCAGCCATACTCCACACTTCTTTTAAAGATGCACTAGCTCCCCAATAAACCATAAAAAGATAAAGAGAGGTATAAACAAAACGACCTACTTTATTATCTAGTTTAAACAAATGTAGGTTACTTTCAGCATAGGCATAATTGGCCACAACTGACGTAAAAGCAAAGAGTGTTATTGCGGCTGCAACAAAATAATTTCCGCCTGCGCCAAAATGACTACTCATCGCATCTTGTGTCATTCGAATGCCTTCCATTTCGCCACTAATCGTAATATCAGAAAGTAAAATAACCATTGCTGTACAGGTACAAAGCACCATAGTATCGAGAAACACACCAAGCATTTGTACATAGCCTTGAGCAACGGGGTGGTTAGGGACTGGTGAGGCAGCAGCTGCTGCGTGTGGGACACTACCCGCTCCCGCTTCGTTTGAGTATAAACCACGCTGTATACCATTTTTCATTGCCGCCCCCAGCGCTCCTGCACCAGCCTCAGTTAATCCAAATGCCGAAGAAAATATATCCATGAACATGGCAGGTAATAATTGAATATTCATTAAAGTGACAAGAATGGCGACCGAAATAAAGGCAAGCCCCATAAACGGTACGATTAATTCTGCAAAACGAGCAATGCTACGTAGCCCACCAATAACAATACTACCTGCTAATATTGCAATGACAGCTCCGCTATATTCACTAGGGATAGCAAAGGTATTATTTAACGCATCAGATATCGTGTTAGCCTGCATAGCGCTAAAACTTATACCGTATCCGAGAAAAAGGCATAGTGAAAATAAAACAGCCAGCCAAGGTTTACCTAAGCCTGCTCTAATATAGTAAGCGGGACCACCTCTAAACTCGCCGCGATCATCACGCACCTTGTATAACTGACCTAAAACGCTTTCCGCAAATCCTGTAGCCATTCCCAGCAAAGCGATAAGCCACATCCAAAAGACCGCGCCACTACCGCCAAGTGAAATAGCCATAGCGACACCAGCAAGATTGCCGGTACCAACACGAGCAGATAATCCAGTACATAATGCTTGAAAGGAACTAATACCTGATTTATCTGATTTTGTACTGCCCTTCATTACAGTGAACATGTATTTAAAATGACGTACTTGCACAAAACCAAGCTTGAATGAAAACCAAAGGCCAGTAAAGAGCAGCAGGTAAATGAGTACTTGCCCCTCGCCCCACAATACATTATTTATAGAAGCAACAATTTCATTCATCATCTATCTTATTCCTTTTCAATTTTATATTACGGCCAACAGCGTATATTTATG
Source organism: Colwellia sp. (assembly GCA_013215655.1). GTDB lineage: Bacteria > Pseudomonadota > Gammaproteobacteria > Enterobacterales > Alteromonadaceae > Colwellia_A. Next base: position 14,377 of record JABSOX010000046.1, on the reverse strand, counting down.
CGCTGTCTCAGCGCCTTGACAAGTGCACTCCGGCTAACATGCAGCGCACGGAACCACCTGCAAGTTCAATAGCCGAGACATCAAGAGGAATTAAACGTACACTTTGCTCAAGTATTTGTATTTGTTCATCAGTCAACGCCTTAAAAGCAGTAATAGACAAAGCGAGCAAGCGACCTGAATTGCCTTGCAACTCTAACGCATTACCACAAAATGCATTGATTTGTTGTTCGGTCAAATATATAAGACGCTTTCCTGCACTTTCAAAACGATGGATGATCTCCGTTCTACGTTTGATATCTGGCATCATATCGAATCCTGCCAAGACGAAATCAGTTCCTATACACATCAATACATTAGTATGATAAACCGCAGTACCTGACTTGTCTTGTGCATCAAAAAGCATAGGTTCATAATTAAAATGTGAGCAAAATCGCTCTAATACATGAGAATCTGTACGCTTAGAGCGTGCAGCGTAAGCAATACGTTCGATGTGGTCCAATACCATCGCTCCGGTTCCCTCAAGAAAGATACCATCATATTCTAATCCTGAATAATCAATAACATCTTGAACGCGATATCGATTTTTGAGCATTTCAATAATGTCACTGCGTCGTTCTTTACGTCGGTTTTTTGCAAACATCGGATAAATGGCAATATGACCACCAGTATGAGTAGAAAACCAATTGTTAGGGAACACTGAATCCGGTGTATCTGTAGACTCATCTTCAAAAATATGTACCGTAATACCTTCAGCCTCAAGTATTTCGGCAACCCGGCTTACCTGCTGGTAGGCTTGAACTTTAATTTGTTGTTTGTCAAAAGGTGTATTGGCTTGAAAACTATTATCTCGCTTTGTTTCTTTATTTGGACAGAAATGATGCGGACGGATCATTACAACTGTTGATGGTGCCTGAGGAAATAATGGCATAATTTCTCACTTTCGTTGTTTACTCATAGGAGCCAATCAAGTCCTTCTCATATTGTAATGTAAATTACTTGCAAAGATATTGAATTGCTTTTCTATATAATAACTGGCTATGCTATCAATCAAAATGGTAAAATATTATAAAAATTTATCAAAAAATTAGCACTTTGCTACACCATTCTATCAAAATGATAATTAGGCACCATAAATGACTTTTGAAGATAACCTAAATAAACGTACATACTTATATGATTCTCTCGACAAAGAACTCATTGCTATTTTACGTACTGACGCTCGAGCCTCCATTTCAAAACTTGCAAAAATATTACATGTCTCGCGTGGTACCGTACAAAACCGACTTGATCGATTAATTGGTTCTGGTGCCATATTAGGTTTTACAGTTAGAGCACATGATCAGTTAGAAACTGATGTAATTAAAGCTGTTATGATGATAGAAGTCGTTGGCAAATCAACTGCGCAAGTGATCAATAAGCTGCGCGGCATTCCACAACTTGATAAAATACATACGACAAATGGTTCTTGGGATTTAGTTGCCGAAATAAGAGCGTCCAATTTATTGGATTTTGATCAAGTACTTTGCGATGTTAGAACGATAGATGGTGTGCTTAACAGTGAAACCAGTATTCTTTTAAGAACAATATAATTAGCGCTTACTACTGAAGATGGCACCGAGCCCATCATTCATATTGTTTTAGTGTGGCAGCCAAATGAGTAGCAAAGTCTCTATGCCCCATTGCATCCCAATGAATACCATCAATAGTTGACGATTTAATGACCCTTCCTGCATCTAAAAACAAAAGATTTAATTCCTGAGCCAGCTGATAATACGCAGGCGCCAGTTGTTTCGATTTGGTGATGTTTTGTGAAAATTCGTCATCTATGTCTGCTGAGTCAACAAAAGGTGCTGGAGCAATTAGCATGATCTCTGGTTTATCATAGGGTGAATAATCAAAATCTATTGTTTGCTGACAAAGTACTTTTACAGCCGCTTTAATGTCCTCAATCGAATTATTTAAACTGGCTTTAAGATCATTTGTACCAAGCATAATAATGACCAAGTCGAGTGGTCGACAACTTTCCAAGTAAAGGTTTAACAGGCTGGCGCCATTACGAAAATCTCTTCCAGGGTCATCACTGTTAACTGTTCGTCCACTTAAACCTGCTTCATAAAGAGTATATTCATTGTTTAGGAGAAGTTGCGTTAACGCCGTCCAGCGAGTTTCCTCGTCAAAACGCTCTCCTGTACCGGGTACATATCCCCAGGTATTGGAATCACCAAAACACAATATATGACGCATTAAATATCTCCTTCTCTACGATTTTCAACAATCAGTATAAATTTTTGATCACGTTAACATAGCTAACATTGTGTAAAAACACTTATATTTCAATCTATAGCAAGACCTTGGTGTTTTCTCCTTGATAAACTATGATGTAAATCTAAGTTTTGTGTTTAGTTTCATTAGGGACAAATTAACAAATGAAAACATCAGTTTTTTTATTAATATTTTTAGCTACAAACGTCTATTCACATGCAAATGAGAACAAGTTTTGGCCATACCCACAAGATATCCCTAAGAGCCAATCATTATCCATTAGTATGGCGGGTGAAAGACCTATTGATATTTCTCGGTTTTTACTCGCTAGAGGCGCAATGAATGCTCAACTAAATAACCACGCATCCTATATCGCTTATACCAGTAACATAACAGGAATAACTCAACTTTGGGTAAAGTCGATTAACTCAGGAAAAGAAAAACAATTGACCTATGGTAATGGTGCAAGCAATTTTTATTGGCATCCTGACGGACAACATATTTTATATGCTGCAGACAATAACGGCGACGAACGTGAAGCTTTTTTTCTAATAGGTGTTGATGGATTAAAAGAAAAAGTGCTACTGCCTCATTCAAATGCCTACCGAGCTTTTGGGGCATTTACTCATAGCGGTACATATTTTAGTTACGCCTCTACAGAAAGAAACGGTAGGGATTTTGATATTTATCAATACGATATAGAAAACAATGTTTCTACCATGATCTATCAAGACGAATTTGGTTTTTATCCCGCTAATTGGCAACCGCAAACACAAAACTTACTGATGCTTGAACAACGTGGCGAAGACGCCGCTAATTTATATTTACTGGACTCAAAAACAAAAAAATCAACAGTATTATTCAAACCTGAAATTGCTGCAGATATTAACTCAATGGTATGGACAAAAGATGGCAGTGGCTTTTATTTTTCCTCAAACCTTCAAAGTCAAATGAACCAAGTACTGTTTTACGACAGTAAAAGTCAAACAACCCGTATTGTTGCCAGTAATAATTGGAATTTAACCAAAGTTAAATTATGTAATAACGATAAATACCTCATATGGGCTCAAAATAACAATGGTTATGATCAGCTAACGGTATTAGATCTGCACAGTAAAAAACAACGACAAATTAAAATGCACAAAGGGGTTTATCAACTATCCTGTAGCAGTACAAATGACGCTATGACTGTCTTAGTATCAGCGGCGGATACTCCCGGTTCAGTATATCTTGTTAACCTGACGACATTAAATTCCAAATTACTGTTAGCCCCTGCAATGGCAGGAATAAATCCTAATGAACTTAAACAGCCTGAAGTAATACAATTCACCTCTCGCGATGGCATCCCATTACAAGGCTTGCTTTATTTGCCTACAAATATCAAGAAAGGGCTGCTACCACCCGTAGTTATTGATATTCACGGTGGACCATCCTCTCAAGCTAAACCTAATTGGCAACCTTTAACACAATATTTAATTAGCAAAGGCATTGCAGTTATTGATATTAATGTTCGTGGCTCTACCGGCTTTGGCAAAGACTTAGCTCGTTTAGATAATCAGGAAAAACGTCTTGATAGTGTAAGAGATCTTATTGATACCCTTGCCTATTTAAAAAAAGATAATCGTGTCAATGCTGAACGAGCCGCAGTAATGGGCGGATCATATGGTGGCTATATGGTCAATGCGGTTATGGGTGCATATCCTGATGCTTTTAAAGCTGGAGCATCTTTTGTTGGTGTATCTAACTGGGTTCGTGCATTAGAAACCGCTTCGCCATCACTCAAGGCTTCTGATCGCATAGAATATGGAGATATTCGAGACGAAAAATGGCAGAGCTTTTACGCGAATAATTCTCCTATTAACACCGCAGATAAAATCAAAGCTCCGATGTTTTATCAACATGGTGTCAATGATCCTCGTGACCCTGTTACAGAGTCAGACGCTATCGTAAAAGTATTACGAAATAATAACGTCCCGGTAAAATACATGCGCTTTGTTGATGAAGGTCACAGGATATCTAAAGTATCTAATCGGGTATTATTTTCGCAAGAACTCGCTAAATTCTTAGAGAAACATCTTTAATAGAGCTTTGTCCATATTTTTGTGTTTTCGAAATGGCGCGACTTGTTAACAATGAATACTGTCATATACCCAATAGAAAGCTGAATTTGACATGAACGTCATTTTTTATGTAATACCATTTTCATTAAGCTTGTGATCTTGTTGTGCGTGGGGAAAAATAAATCAGGGCAAGACGCTCGATTGAGCAATAGCTGGCTATAGGGATATAGAGCGACGCCGCCGTGGGGAATTTTAATCAGCTCAAGTGGGCAATAATTTAATGGAATTGGTATAACCCTGTACTTTAAATAATGCCTCTATATTATTTAAAGTACACACCTAATCTGACACAACTTTGTTTTTTCCAGTTGATTTAGCTTTGTACAAGGCAATATCAGCTCTACGTAATGCTTTATCAATATCTTCGTCTTCTTTTTTAACCATTGTTAAGCCAATACTTATTGTTAGTTTAATCGAGTTCTGTTGATGCGAAATCTCTAAATTAGCTACTTTATCAATGAGGCGTTTAGCAATTTTATTTGCTACATCAAACTCACACGGGCTCAATAACATGGCGTATTCTTCACCGCCTACTCGACCAACAATGTCATATTCACGCAGATTGTCTTTAAGTATGGAAGCTATTTTAATGATGGCTTTATCACCTATAGCATGACCAAAAGTATCGTTAACACTTTTAAAGTTATCAATGTCTAGCATTAACATTGCACCATCAACATTCGTTCGTTGTATCTGACTAATCTGTCGTTGGGCTGACTCGATAAAATGTCTCCTATTGAATAACTGCGTCATACTGTCTGTGGTTGCTAGTTCATATAATTGCTCATTTAATCGACTTAATTCCTTATTTGCTTTTTTCTGCATGCGACTGAGTTTTAGCGTCGAATAGACAAAAAACGAAATAATTAAAATGGCACCAATCGCGATGACTAGTAACATCCGTTGCCCGCTAATAGTTTGTTCTTTTTCATTGATAATAACGCTCTTTTTTTGCAACTCTGTATATTGTTGTGCAAGGACTTCCTTATTTCTATCGATACTTTCATTTAACTTTTTAAGGCTGAGTTCTTTTGTTGAAAGCTCAAGACTTTTGTCTTCGAGCTGTACTTCATGCAGCGACATCTGTATTTTGTTTACTGCTATTATCTCCCGGTCCAGTCCTTTTTGCTCTTGCAACATCTCAAGCTGTATTTCGCTCTCACTGAACTTTGATAAACTTTCGGAAAGTGCATTATTTTTGTCTTTCAATTTCTCTTTTACATCATCCAGTTCAGAATTTTTTATTAGTAGCGCCTGACTAATAATATTAACTGTTTCACGTTTCTCCTCGACATCTTTGATCAAGCTTTTTAGTCGACTTTGTTGCTCATTTAACTGCCCTGAAAGATCTTCTTTTGTACCCGCGAAATTAAGCAAACTATTAGTTACTTCAAACCCACGTTGCACCAAATTATCGCGATTAAGGTCAACATTAATTTGTCCACTTCTTGTTATCAAACTAACTAACTGAGCGCTTTTTTTAACACGGCCATCTACAACAATTAAAACAGGGCCAAATCTATTAAATATTGCTGGAATATCATTGTGCTTTTTGTCAGTCACTAGCACAACTGAATAGTAATTCTTTGTATTAGAGTGACGAGGAATGCTACTTACGATTACTCGTTTTTGTCTAATTCTTATTCCTGATATCTTTTGTTGAATGACCTTAAGAAGTGACTTATTTTTACCAAGTAAACCTATGACAATATCTTCAGGTTCTGTTTTTCGGTCAATATGTTTTATTACTTCCAACAAGTAATGTGCTTTCGCTTCATCTAATGTGACAACATCAATGATTTTTTCAGCGGATAAGCCAAAGCACACAAATAGCAATAACCATGCTATTTTTATTTGAAAATATATAAGCTTCATATAAAAAGTTCATATTAGTACAAAGTGTCTCTAAAAATTATAGCAGGTAAATTGGACATTGTTATTCGCTAAGCCACTGATATTATTAACTAGACGTAAATTATAAAGTGAAATAGTTGTATTTATGGTGTCGAGATTTACTCGATTATCATGAGAATTATTTAATACGCTTTTTTATGGTGAGAAAGTTAGATTGGTTTTATCTGATTTAATTATTACTCACAAAGAACAGACTTGTTGATGAAGGTCACTGGATATCTAAAGTATCTAATTGCGTATTATTTTTGCAAGAGCTTGCTAAATTCTTAGAAAAACACCTTTAAAATAATAATAGAGTGTTGAAAGCTAAATCTAGTCAGCACTCTTAATCACCCATATGTATTGTTGAGAATTTAATCACAACTTTGATTTTCATGTTCACGGCAAATTAATAAAATTTCACTATCCGTTAAAGGCGCGTTAACTAAATTACAATAGAAACTACCGTCTTCATTTTTATGGTTATATTTGCAGGTCTGGCAAATACCAAAAGACTTCATCTTATTACTTTTAATAAACGTTACCAGCAATTGTTGCAGGGCAGCATTAATTTCTTGCTGTTGCGGTTGTGATAGGTTACTACAAGTCCTTGCAAACATGGCTGTTGGAATGCTTTGACTTAATAGTTTATGCCCACTTGGTGTGACGTCAATATGCGAAATTCTTTTATCATGGTCATCCGCTATTTTTATCACCAGCTCTTTTTTTTCAAGTGTTTTTATCGTTTGCGATACCGTTCCCTTGGTTTGTCCTAAGTATTCAGTCACTGCCATCGGTGTATCTGAATATTTATTACATGACGATAAATAGTGCAATACCTCTAGCTGTACTGGTAGTAAGCCATGTTCAGCCCCTGTTTGACGAGCATCAACTTTCAATAACTCGCCAAGTCGCTCCACTAATTTGTATATTTGATTTGTTTTCATTCAGATATAGTATCGACTAAAAACAATCTTGACAAGGATAAAAATACCCTTTAATATTCGTTTCGACTCGAAACCAATAACCTAAAGAGAAATATAATAATGAATAACCCTTTTAGAAATTCCATAATTACTGGAGTGATTTTTGCCGCACTAAGTGCATGTAATAACAGTCCTTCATATTCAAATGAAACACTAGCACTAACAGCAGAAATATCAGTAGATACAAAAGAGCTACCGGGAGAAAGTTATGCAGATCAATCATTCGAAATACAGTCAGCCGGAATAAAATATGAACCTGCACTCGATGCTTACCTTTTTACTATTGAAACAAAGGCTGATGCAGCATCAATTGTGCCTATCGCAGCTGGTCAAGTTGATGGCGCGCCAGTACTTGGTTATGTTTTTGTTACTGATTTAGCACCTGCAGATATTGGTTACTTAAATGTTGAAGGTACCGTTGCTTTAGCTGTTACTAGTCATCCAGATTTTGATGACACGCCTTTATGGGATGAAGACAATAATGATTATTATGACGATGATGGTATTGTCTATCACTCACATTGGGTAGTACTAGAAGAAAACGCTCAAGCAACTGCAGGTCTAGCCGTTGTACAAGCAAATGAATCAAGTGTATTAACACCGACTTCACCTATGCCAATGTATTTAGATTCTCCAGGTTTTACAATTCTTGAAAAAGGCAACAAATTACATGTAGTAGTACCCGTTAACGCCGTTAAAAGGCGTAGCGACTTTACTGCAAATGTGCTCACTGCCTACTTAGAAGTTGGTATAAGTAATGATTCTCCTCTACTAAAGTTAGAACGCATATATGACCAATTCCCAATAACGTTAGATGTTGCACAAACTGAGCTAAATCCTGAAAACAATTGGCCAATTGCAACAGTTGATGGCAATGATGAAAGTTTAGCCTTAACGAGTGCATCTGTAGCTTATGTAGAAGAAATTGCCAGCTTAATTTTTTCGGTCTACACCGTCGGTAACGCGGCAACTAAAACGGTCAACCCGATAGGTCAAGCCAATGGCGGTCCTGTAAATGGCGCCCCCGTACTAGGCTATGTATTTCCAACAACCTTAGCGCCGGTAAGCGTTGGTTTTAAAAATATACCCGATGCAATACTCGCATTAGCAGTAACAACCCATCCTGATTTTGATGATACGCCACTGTGGGATGAAAACGGTAATAACAATTATCAAGATGACGGCGTTGTTTACCATACCCATTGGGTCGCACTGGTTGAAGATGAAAATTCAGCTGCTGGTTTGTCAGTACCATCATCCTTTAATAAAGACGACCGACCACCAACGGCACCTATGGCGATGTACCTTGACTCACCAAACTTTCATGCTTTTGCTCAAGGTGATTTATTACGAGTAATCGTGCCCGTGCAAAGAACAAATGGCGAGACTGAATTTAATTTCGATAGTTTAACCGCAGCAATGAATGTTGACCTATCAGGCGAAGGTCCAGTACTAAGAGTCAACAAAGTCTTTGATGTATTGTCTGGCGATTTAAGTTTGCCTTACGCGGTGAACTCAAAAAAATTAACTGATTATTAATACTTTCTAAAGAGTCATCATTTTATTTGTAATGACTCCCCTCTTCATCCTTGTTATGAGGGGGACAATTAATCTTAAGCTCTACGTAGCTACAACTTAGGCTAAGCCCTAGTCAAGTTTTGGCTAAGCCTAAGTAAAAATAATAAGGAAAATATATGTCAATTTTTAACGAAGTGATAGCAACCTTTACAACATCTACTCCTGCTGAAGGCAGAGAGTTAGCAATGAAATTAGCGAGAAAAACCATTGTAGCCATACAGCCAAATGCAGAAATACGTAAAAAAGTAAGACCACAGTATGATGAAAAGCCCGAACTTTTGATGCAAGCAGGACATATTGTCGCTCTCGAGTTTCAGACCATCGCCGCCGCTAATAACTATTGGCAATAAAGAAAACAATTAATAAAGTAATAAAGTAATAACGATTGGAGAACAAAATGAAAATTCACGTTTATGATACTCATGTAAAAACGAAAACAGGTGGTTATGTACATTTTGATGTTTTTGTCGACGATGCTCATGTCAACAAAGCAAAACAATATGCTCAACAATATATATCAGCTCTGGGCATAGAACCTGAACAGATTGAGCTTAATAGTTGTCAATTTTGTCATAGTGAAATTGCCAATCCAGAAGTTCAGACAACCATTATACGTCAAGGTCATTACATCTTGCCCTTAACAAATACTCAATGAGATAAGACAAAATGAATAAACCCCTGCTAAAATGTGATTTACACGACTATATAGAAATCGCTTGCCTATACCGCATTGAAGTCGAAATAACATTACAAAATAATGTTTGCCTTACTGGTATTCCACTAACAACAGGGGTTAATAAAAAGGTCGGCGAATATCTTGTATTTCGCTCAAACAATAAGGCGGATACTCGTTCAATACCATTGCTTTCTTTACAGTCCATGCAAGCAGTGTCTGCAAACATTCACTTTAACAAAATTAATTTCTTTTAATATTTCTAGTTAATTTATTGAGGTAATGACATCAACCAAGGGCGACGTACCAACTATTCTCCCTTGGAAGCCTTGTTCAGTGAAACATAATGATGATCAATAACATTTAGCCAGTGACTTTTAAAAATTAAAGATCTTAACGCCTAACCTAAAAACGCTTTCAGATGATTCATTACCTGATGCCTGCAAATATTTTTTACTATCCCCATAGGCTTTCGACTCATTCAAATCAAAATAAACAGCAAAATGACGATTAAATTCGTACCTTACTTGCATACCATAATCAGCCATAGCTAATCCTTCGCCTATATTATCATTCTGATCTGAATAACCATTAAAAGTAGCATTTGTATAAAGTTCCATGACTATTTTTTGCGATAATTGAATTTCATATGCTAATTCCATTTCTGCACTGACATTACCATTCTCTGAAATATAGAGTGAACTTCCGACATCAAACCAATAAGGAGCTAAACCTTCGATACCTATAACTAAACTTGTTTCACTTTCTGGCTTAAACTCCTGCCTTAAACCAAACCGTAAATCCCAAAACGTAGCGAGATATTTACTGTATAACAGTTGTACTTCAGCTTCTTCGGTATCATTACCAATGAATTCGACTTCCGCCAGTATTGCCAATTTATTGTAGTCGGATCCGTATAACCATTGACCATCAAAGGTATAATTATCTTGTTGATCCTTTTGATCCCAATCCAATTCTAGAAAACTTGCAGAGCTAAAATAGGTTGCTGATGATTCAGCAGCATAACTATTCACTGAAAACATAACTAAAAGACTAAATAACAAGGCTTTAAACATCGGCTTATTTAGCATTTTACTTGGTCGTATTGTCGAAGCGCCTTTAAATGTCCTAAAATATAAAGTCATCATTAATGCTCCTCACCCTGTACTTCAATTTGACGGAACATCCCAGCTGCCGCATGAAATAGAATATGGCAATGGAATGCCCATTTACCAACATTGTCGACGGGTACTTCAACAATGATGGTTGCTTTAGGTGGCACATTGATAGTGTGTTTTCTTGGGGCATAATCACCAGAGCCATTTTGCAACTCTTGCCATAATCCATGCATATGAATGGGGTGGTCCATCATAGTTTCATTAACAAATTTAACCCGTACACGCTCACCAAACTCAAAGTATATCGGCTCTGACATATCGAATTTTTTATCATCAAATGACCAGATATAACGGTCCATCTCCCCTGTTAAACGTAGGGTTATTTCACGGTCAGCCACCGCATTAAAGCTGGTTTTTTCAAGTGACTTTAAATCCGCATAACTTAATACCTTGGGGTCCATGTCCTCATAAGCATGCATATTCATTTTAATGTCAGACATTTTAATTGACTTAACAGAGTCCTTTTTTGGAATATTCATAGCAGAAGATTTACTCATTTTTATACCCGACATATCCTTAGCTGCTGTTTTATCCATCTTCATGCCTGACATAACCTGAGCAGGTGATTTATCCATCGTCATGCCTGACATATCCTGAGCAGATGTTTTGTCCATCTTCATCCCTGACATATCCTGAGCAGATGTTTTGTCCATCTTCATGCCTGACATATCCTGAGCAGGTGATTTATCCATCGTCATGCCTGACATTGTCATGCCGGGCATAACATCTTTAAGGGTTAATACCCTGCGTGGTAACATCTCAGGAATACTTGCTGTCATACCCTGTTTGGGCGCTAAAGTACCACGTACATAGCCACTTCTATCCATTGCCTGTGCAAAAATGGTATAAGCAATATCTTCTTTGGGTGTAACCACAACGTCATAAGTTTCTGCAATGGCAATATTAAATCGGTCAATCATTACTGGCTGAATATTTTGTCCGTCAGCTTGCACAACTTCCATTTTCAAACCGGGAATGCTGATATCAAAGTAGGTTGCGGCTGCCGCATTAATGAACCTTAATCGAATTCTTTGTCCCGCTTTAAAAGTGCCCGTCCAGTTTTTATCCGCGGTTTGTCCATTCATTAAAAAGGTATAGCCGGTCACATCAACTATATCCGTTGGCGCCATGCGCATTTTTGCAAAGGCTGCACGTTCTTTGATTACCTGAGAACTTGCTTCTCCGCTGTCAGCATTAAACCAATCATTGAAAAAATCAAAAACTGTTGATCTGGGGTTGGTGTAATATTCAGCATCACTCTTTAAATTTTTATATACCTGTTCTGGCGATTCATCTTTCCAATCAGCGAGCATAACCACATAGTCTTGATCATATTGCACTGGATCAGGCTCAGCTGGTTCAATAATCATCGGGGCATGTACGCCAGTTTGCTCTTGAAAACCGCTATGGCTATGATACCAATAAGTTCCATTTTGCTGCAGAGTAAACTTATAAGTAAATGTTTCTCCTGGTTTTATTCCGTCATAACTAATGTTTGGTACACCATCCATTTGCCAAGGAACAATTAAGCCATGCCAATGAATTGAGCTAACGACAGCTAGATTATTAGTGACATTGATAACGACTTCTTCTCCTTCTTTAAAACGGAGTAGCGGCCCTGGCATAGTGCCATTAATAACGGTTGCCTGTGCTGGAGTCCCAGTGATATTAACAATTTTTTCGACAATACTAAGATTATAGGTATCCGCTAGCGCACTATTAAAAACCAATACAGTGGTAAGTAATAACAATATGTTTTTCATAATGTTCCTTTAATCATTTAAAATGCAGTTTTCATCGGCAAAAACGGTATTGAGCGTAAGTGTAGTCATCTATTTAAATATCAAAGCACTAAACATGAAAGCAATTAATTTTCTGTGATAATGTTCAGTGTTTATTTGATTTTTCTGGGCGTTTATTACGAGTAGACGAATGAGTATGTACAACTTTCCAATGATCATTTATCTTTCGAAATAAAAACGTTTGATAGCCTGTTTTATCGAATGCATAACCACTCTTTTTCACTTTCCCAGCCACTGCAGAATCTGCGATAACCCAAGCGAACTTCCGACCTTCTTCAAAATTAACTTCAATATTTTCATAATCAATTGTTAAGTATTCCATCGCGTCTTTTTCAGGCTCTACATGATGGTTTACCAAACTATCTAAACCTGCATTTTGACCACCGGACTCTATATACCTAGCTCCTTCAAAATCTAAAAAATTTTTCCTAAATGGTTTACCGTCGCCATTTTCCCAACCGAATTTTATGCCGGCGATAATGTTTACAATTGCTTGTTTATCAATCTCATTTTTCTTTTTGTCGTCGTGCGCATGTGTCGTCAAGCTAATCACGATTAAAAATGCTACCAAGATAGTTCTGATCATTTCTTTCCCCAATATTTTGTTATTAATTTGACCAATGAATTTGTTTGATTTTCCATCGACCTGCCTTTTTAATCAAAACCATGCTTTCCATTGAATCTTGATTTATATATTTACCTTTCAATTGGCCCGTAGACTTAGTGCGCGATATCGAATAAGCAATATCGCCAACCACTTTGACGCTGTGTTCTAAAATCTCTGTTTTAATGGCTGCCAAATATTTCATGTCTGCTAACATATGATTATTTGCATAATCATTTGCTGACCGCTCCACTTTGCCTCCTTCAAAAATAATGACATCATCTGCTAACTGGTATCTCGCCGTATTTTTTTGACCTAACTTTAGTGCCTTATGGAATTGTGTAATGACTTTACCTGCTTCTGTATCGGCACCAGATTTCTCTGGATATGTTCGTAATTTATTTTTTGAATTATCATGGGCAAATGCTTTTGTACTTAACAAAACCAATAATAACGATGTCATAATGATGCTTAATGTGCTTTTCATACATTCCTCATTTTCAGAATTTTATCTAATCAATGGCAGTAAGAATTTGATATTCAGTTGGCGTTAATGTGGGTAAACGTTTAATGAAAGCAACCATGCCCCAGATACGTTTATCATCATGTGTTTTCCCCCAAGCAGGCATGCCAGAAGCCTTAATGCCATGTTTAATCACCCAGAAATTTTTCTTAATCTGCTGATTTACATCATCATGACCTCCACCTTCATGACCATGTTCTTGATGTTTAACCGTAAGGTTTGGCGGCGCAGGATAAAGGCCAATACTTAAATCACTCTCTTTCTGCCCAGGCGCTAAATGACAACTGGAACACATAAATTGATAATCACTACCACCACTAAGCAGCAAGTCTGGGTCATCCAAATTAGGTACTTCAATATTTTTTGCAGCAATAGCAATCGAATTTTCTCTTGTTTGTTCTAACAACCAATAAACTAGCTCACCATGAGGCTCATCGGCTGCTACATTAACAATTCCCGAATAAACCACCGTCACCGCAGCACCAATACCCATCACAACGATAAGCAACAACACCTTTATCTTATTCATTTTCAACACCTTCTTATCAGATAAACGCCATACAACAATAACAACTTGTATAGCGTTTCATTTATGGCTTAATGATGATCATTTTCTTTTTTCTGCTCTTTTTTCAACTCCATTTTACTGTGATCCATTTTTGATTTAGCTGCTTTAGTATGTTTCATTTGCTTCATACATTTTTTCATCATTGCGACAGCAACCACATCTTTCATATCCATTTTAGAGTGGTCCATCT
>JABSOX010000005.1 GCA_013215655.1 Colwellia sp. | reverse complement strand
TTAAAATAAGCGACGAAGGAGCAAAAACCAACTGTTTTTTGTCCCTGTTAAAACGCTTGTTAGTTGCACCTACTCTTTATTTTATTCCAGTCAGTTGAATCTATAAGAATATTCCAAGTTTGCTGATGTTTATAGATCCAAATAAACTCCTGTACTTGAGCACCAAGTGTTACACCAATAAAGAAAAACTTAATGGCATCAGGCAACGCTACGGGTAAAAATGAATCACTAAAAAAAAACAGCAAACATAACAACAAACCGCATAATAATTAACGGCGCATGCCTCTTATATTGACCACTCAAAGTGAAGCTTTTTTCTTTGTACTTTAGAAGTCGTGCATGCATATTAACTTTCATCAATGACTCGATATAGCTCTGTGCAACTAACGCCCTGTTAACAGGCCAAATATTGTTGGCTAGAATAAGCGAAGAAGGAGCAAAAACCAACAGTATTTTGTCCTTGTTTAGCAGCTTGTTAGCTGCATATTTGAAATTAACTACCAAAGGCTTCTAGATGTTGAATGCCATGTTCACCAATTTCGTCCCAACTAGCTTTTGAACCTACCCAAATATGGTGACTAACTTTTAGGTTTTCATTGTCGTTGGGCAGTAAACCCGCTGGAATGTAAATCCGAGAGTCATCATTTTTCCCAGGTAAACTCGAGCCACAATTAGTACAAAAACTAGTTTGCCAATCATGGTTAGGTTTAATCCATGTTTTAATGTATTTTTCACCTTTAATCCAGCGGAAGTTTTCGTTGCCAGTTACTACCACAGCAATGCCATTCGATCCTGTATTACTGCGGCAAATAGAGCAATGACAAAAATAAACGTCTTTTATTTTACTGGTGATTTCAAAGACTACTTCACCACAGTTACACATTCCTAAAGTCATTAATTCCTCGCAGAATAATCAATATACGTTTTTTGCTGCTAACGCCCGCATAAGCGGCTAAATAACAGTTTTCTAAAATGGTTGAGCGAAGCGAAACACAGCAAGCTGTTATGTGTCCGTTCTTAATGCGCTTGTAAGTTGTATTTTACTACCAAGCCTTACAGTCATTAAAATGGAGTACAAATATCTATGAGACAACCACTTGGATCTTTAGTAAGAAATCTGCGCTGTCCATAAAACTCATTTCTTAGCTTTTGCACAATTGGTAAGTTTAATTCTAAAGCGGTTTCATAAGTACGGTCTACATTTGGCACTACAAAAGTTACGTACATTCCACTAGGTGACTGCTGATATTCTTTGGGCACTAACTCGTGATTTCTTTGTATGAGTCCATATTCGATTTCAGGATTGTCCGGTAAACAAAGCTGAACATACCACTCACTATCATATTTAACATGTAAACCTAGTAGTTCGATATAAAATTGTTTAGTTAGAGATAAGTCATCCGTGCATATATTCGTGAGTATTTTCACCAAACTCTCCTTGTACTACTAACGCCGTTTTAAGCGGCGAGCAATAGCTTGCTAAAATGTGAAACGAAGTGGAACCGAGCAAGCTATTACGAGTCCGACTTGTAAACCCTTGTTAGGCGCTTACCATCAGTTCCATGTCAATTCTATGCATATCAGGACCCCAGCCATTTTTTATTTCTAGTACTTTAACGGCCCCATATTTAGAGAAAAATGGGGCTGATAAATGGCTCGCAGCTATTTTTATGTGCTTTATTTCTGCATTATTTGCCAAACTTATAGCTCGTTTCATAAATATTGAACCGATTCCTAGACCTTGTGAATCAGGTGAAATTAAAATCCAATTTATACTTTTATATTCACTATCGTTTCCAATTAAGCCAAAAGCCCCAACAATAACGCCACTCGATAAGAAAACATCGTATTCTTCAGGCATGGAATCAAGAAATTGAGCATAATCAGAACGTTCATTTGTCGCAAAATACTTAGGACAATTAGCATCAAAAATAGACATGCAGGATTCTCTATCATTCGATGAATAAGGCCTAGATTTTATTTCCGTAGTCAAAGTGTTCTCCATATAAATGGCGCCTAACGCCCGTTTAATAGGCAATAAAATAGTTGGCTAAAATAAGCGACGCAGGAGCAAAAACCAACTGTTTTTTGTCCTGATTAAAACGCTTGTTATATGACGTTAACTCTTCCATGTTGGAGTTATTTCTAATTGAGAAAGAACCTCACCAATAAACTCTCTATTATGTGTATCAATATAGAAACACATCATCTCATCGCACAAAATGTACGTAAATTCATCTTTCCCATCAGTCTTGGTATGAGTGTAAAAGTGTTTATAAATACCAATGGTTTTAAACTTATGATCTATAAGTTCAATCCCCCAGTCATTTTTCACTCTTTGCTTTTTCAAGAAAGCTGTTCGCAGCAAATTCACCATCTTTTAAATAAGAAAATGTTAGGTGATGCTGAGTATCTTTACAGTTGATCGTCATAAGATTCGGATCTTCTACCAAGAGAAAACTACTTTGGGGAAGTTTCAAGTTTTTGGTAAATACATTTAGGTCAACACTAGCAAAAGAACTAGTGCTTAAAAGTACCAAACAAAGAAGTATTCTCATAAATTTTCTTAGTCATATAACGCCACCTTAAGCGGCTAAATATAGTTGGCTAAAATATTGAACGGAGTGAAAATAGCCAACTGTATTTTGTCCGATTGAAGGCCTTGTTAGCCTTGTTTTTGCGCACTCAACTTTTTAACTACGTTTAATTCTTTAGGACAGCTGCTCTCAACCAATTTATATATTTCAGAATAATCTATATCTAAGTCTTTTATTGAAGCACTGCTTTGAGTTATGTTTTTTAGAACACTTAATAAAACAATTTGTGATGAGCCAACTCCTTTGTATTTTTTCACATCAATAGGGACTGTTTTCATACACTCTAGTAGTGTTTTAAAGCTATTTTCAGAAACATCCTTACTATCAGCTTTCACCGTACTTGAAAGTAGTGAAATAGTAATTGAGAAAACAACCATATATTTATTTAACATCTAAAACCCTTTTAATGACACCAGTTTATCGAAACAGGCTAACAGTGTATTAGTGCGCATTTCGAATTAAACCGTCGACAATTTTTAAAATTGCTAACTCACACACTAAATTTTTATAATAATTTTAATAAGTTACCAGTGTTCATTTACATTTTCAATGGTCAATCTACTTGGAGTAAATGCGCATTGAGATATGTGAGCCTTAAAATGGCTCTATATGTAAAAAGTGAAAACAAAACATAGCTAATAAAACAAAGAGTTAAAGAAATAGACTAAGATATTCGTGCCATTTTGAAAATTACATAGCGAGCCAAAGTCCGCTTAGTGCTGCAAACAAGGCATTAATAATAAAAATAGTTAAGTCAACAATGCGCACATAGTGAACATCTCAGGAAATCTTGTAACGACCGCTTTGCTCAAAGTGCCCCTTGATTTCCTTTATGGTAATGGTCGTTTAATCCGACTAAGAAGACTCTGGCGTGATAGGCACTTAATAATGCAAAACTATGAATCAATAAAATTCAGCACTTTTTCAACCTGATGTGTTCTTCGTTTAATGAATATTTGCTTTATGTGCCTTCGCAACCAAATTAACCCTTTATCGGCACTTTGTCGCTTATGCCATAACATTGAAATGGAAGTATGAGGAATATCTAGTGGAGGATGAGTAATTGCAAGCTCACCGCAACCTAAATAATGATGAAGAAGATCAGTAGGTAAAATTGCAATAAGATCACTCTCTTTAATAATAGGGACAGCGGAGGAAAATTTATTAACCGTAAAAGCTACTCGTCTAGACAAGCCTAATTGTTGTAAAGCTTGGTCTGTAGGGCTAGTACTGTCGCCTGATAATGAAACTAACAAATGCTGCGCAGAGGCAAACTCCTCAACAGTTAGATTTTGTTTTGCCAAAGGGTGATCTATACGCATGGCACAGACATAACTAGTATCAAATAAGTGATCTGAGCAGATATTTTCTAATGAGCGATTGCTTTGTCCTATAACAAGATCGACATCAGCGTCATCCAACAATGGTTTGGTACACGCTATGGTATAAGGAACCGCGTGTAAGTTTAGTCCTGGGGCTTCTTGCTCGAATAACTTCCGCATATCCAACCCAAGTGCATCAAGGGCAATATCAGGTAAAGCAATTCTAAATGTACGTTTGGCACTTTTTGCCTCAAAAGCTACAGGCTCTACAGCTTGATTGATGTTATGCAGGGAGTCTCGTACTTGCTCCCAAAGGTTTTTTGCATAGGTTGTAGGCTGTATTTTTCGGCCATCTGGAACGAGTAACTCATCTTTCCATAATACTCGCATTCTGGCCACAGCATTTGAAACAGCGGGTTGAGTCATTGATAATCGCTCAGCCGCCTGTGTTATTGATTTTTCGGTCATTATTACATCAAAAATAACCAATAATTTTAATTCATGGGGTCGCATAATTAACGTCCTTAATTATTGCTTTAATTCATCATATAATTTTATGTATAAGTTATCATCTTAATCTATTCATCATATTTAGAAATGAATGTGATGTCATTATAAAATTATATTTTATGTCGATGCTCTCTTAATATGAATTGAATAGTCGAACACAGATAACGAGTATAAAGATGAAAACAGCCCTCACATTAATAATTTACCTACTTGGCTTAACAGCCACACTACATAAAAATAGTAATTCTGGTTATTGATAATGCAAAAGATGATTCAGCTTATCGCTATTTTTTGTTGGTGTGGTTTTGCAGTTGCGCACAACCACGACCAACACAAAGGTTTCGATATCAAGGTAACTGATCTTGGCAGTCGTATTTTCGAGCTAAGAACGGACCGCTCGGGCAACGTTGCCGTGTTAATTGGTGAAGACGGTGTTTTCATGGTTGATACACAGATGGAGCACCTGGCCGAACTTATTGATGGTGCCCAGAAAAAACTATCCAATAACCGCGATGTCGACCTTATCCTTAATACACATTTTCACCGAGACCATGTCAGAGGTAATGCGTACTTCAAGGAGCGTGGGGCTATAACTATGGCTCACCCAAATGTGCGTCGGTATCTTGAAAACCCAGGGGCACTCAAAGCGTTAGGCCGCGAAGCTCCCAAGTTCACACCACAATATTTCCCGACAATTGACGTCACAGAAGATACATCGATAAAAATGAACGGACAAAGCATTGAGCTTTATTACGCGCCGAATGCCCATACAAACAGTGACCTCTTTGTTGCATTCAAGGAGGCCAATATAATCCATGGAGGCGATCTCGTTTCTACCAGGCGTTTCCCTTTCATAGATATTGATAATGGTGGTTCGATAGCAGGATTCATTGCAGGTCTCAAGGCAATAATTGAAGCCGCTGACGCAGATACGCAAATTATCGCCGGACATGGGCCAATAGCAACGCTAGGTGACTTAGAAGCAAGTATCGCCATGTTGAACGAAACACACAACATCATTAAAGCACTAATTGACCAAGGTTTATCTTTGGAGGCTATCAAGGCTTTAGATCCTTTGAATAAGTATACAGACAAATGGAATTGGGCATTTATTACCACCGAGAGAATGGTTACTACACATTACTACGATATAACGGGACTGCTCGAGTAGTTATTTGTGAAGCAGAAAGACTTATTCATATTTACATTTTGGTTGTTATTAGTTTGAAACGGATAGGAGAAAATTGATGAAATTAATACATAAGGTCAAACGCCACATATGTGCGATTCTAACATTAGTCGCTGCGAATAGCTTTGCGGCGCAAAATATTATTTTAGCGGACGATGGCAAGGCAGGAGATTCTTTTGGCTTTAGTGCTGCTATAGATGGCACGACAGTACTAATCGGTGCATATAAAGCAGATATCGATGGTCTAAAAGATGCTGGAGCAGCTTATGTCTATGTGTTAGGCGAGAGCGGTTGGCGTCAACAAGCTAAACTCGTTGCTGAGCCGGCCTTCGCCGAAGATACACTTGGTGGCAACGTGGCATTGAACAATAATGTTGCCATGTTAGGTGTGTCGAGAAGGGATGATAAAGGGAAAGATTCGGGCGCTGTTGTCTCTTTTGAACGTGAAGTGAATACTTGGAAGCAACGTCATATTTTCACTGCACCTGATGCAAAACCGGGAGATGCTTTTGGTCAGAGTATTGCACTCACCAAAAATCACCTTATCATTGGCGCTCCGCGAAACGACGCGTTGGGTAACGACGCAGGAGCCGCATATATATACAAACGAGAAAACGATTCGTGGCACTATCAAACTAAAATAACAGCGAGTGATGGTGTAGCGGGAGATTTATTTGGCATAAGCGTTGCCATTGACGGCAATACCATTCTTGTTGGGGCTGATTTACATGACGAAAAAGCGGAAAACGCTGGAGCCGTATACGTGTATGTTCTAAAGGAAAATAAGTGGAAGCAAGAAGCTAAACTCATGGCGTCTGATGGCGGGAAAACTGATATTTTTGGCGTCAGAGTAGCACTGTCAAAGAATACCGCACTAGTTTCCGCAAGACGAGACGATACTGAAGAGTTAGGGATAGATGCAGGTTCTGCATATATTTTTGTGCGAGATGGCAGTACTTGGACACAACAAGTTAAGCTGACTTCACCCGATGGGCAAGCTGACGATAGGTTTGGGCGTGGCGTTGCGTTGAGCGGCGATACTGCAATTATAAGTGCAATGAACCATGATGCTAACGGTTCCAATACTGGAGCACTGTATGTATACAAGAAAGGCTCTGGCGGTTGGCGTTATACATCAAAGTTTGTAGCCAAGAGTAGCATGTCAGATGATAAATTTGGATGGAACGTTGGGTTATCTAATGGCGTTGCCATTATTGCCACACCCAATCATGATGCTCAAGGTCAAGAATCGGGGGCTGTATTCATTCAAGACTTAAATTGTATTACCAAATGAAATAAAATGAATTGATGCCGGCGCTCGATTTGATTAGACCGAATGTCCGTTATACCTCTTAGCTGACATTAAGCTTTTCATGTTGTTAGGTCAACTATGAGACTATAGAGCGGACCTTAGGTTGGGCGGCTAGCTAACTTCCGCAATGTACTGTGATCATCTCAGGATATCTTGCTAACGACCGCTTTGTGCTCAAAAGCGCCCCTTAATCTCTTTTATCTTAGTTGTCGTTTTATCCGACAATATAGTCATTAGGATAGTTGGCTATAAGGGCGGTAATCACCACTTTGATCTTGCCCCAGAATAATGGACAGTAAGCGGTCATAAATTAAGAGCCGAAATCACTATATCTAGCAGTCACAATGAGCCTAAAGCTGTCATAAGCAGGCTTGCTATTGATGAGCTCTTTGGTGCGTAATGCGGAAATAAGCAGCTTCCCAATTTAAACTTCTGCTGCTAGAAACCGACCCTTTACTTAATGTTTGATGGCTCATAAACTCAGTTTAGGGATTTCTTTTCCGTAGACCCAACGGTTAAAAAAATGGGTTAAATCTTGTTTACTCACTTTTTCAAATGCTTTTTTTAAATCATCTGTGGTCACTGATGATTGTTTGTTTTTTATACTGTAGTGTTTTAATGCTCGCCAAAATATCTCTTCACCTAATTTATTACGGAGCATATAAAAAATAAGCGCTCCCTTGCTGTAGGCCATTGTTCTATTTATGCTTTGTTCTTTAATCTGATGTTTAAATGCAACTGGTGATATTTTACCTTTTTGCACGGCTCGCTTGACCCTAGCAATAGCAACACCTATTTCCTGCTTGTAAGCGGAATTGCCAAACAGATGTTGTTTATATGCAGCAACTAAAAATTGAACTAAACCTTCATTTAACCAAAAGTGAGAAAAATTAGCACAAGTAATACTGTTGCCCCACCATTCATGAGCCAGTTCATGGGCAATAAACCAATTTTCATTTTTATCTGCAAGCACTGTATGTACATATTTTTCTCCAACTAAGCTAAAACCAGCTGCTTCTTGTGCCATATAGCCCTCAACAACGACATATTGATAAGATTTATTGGGCAGTACAAATCCAGCTTTATTTTCGAAAAAATCAATCATGTCAGGAACATTGATAAATACATCTTTTATTTTTTGGGGATCTAAGCCTGATTTAGAATTTTTACGATAGAGATAAGATAACTGTGAGTTTTTGTGTGTTGCTCTTACCTCTTCAAACTCACCTAGTGCAAATCCAAAGGTATAGATTGGTATTGGTGAATCTTGTAACCAGTGGGAGATAACTTTATTACCAAACTTGGCTCCTGTTGATAGCAAACGACCATTACCAACTGAGGTTAACTTAGCATCATGAGTAAGTAACAATTCAAAGCTGGCTTTATCAGCTATCGAATCATGTGATACTAACCAGTTTTTTGTATGGTAAACAGTAAAGAGGTGATCATCGTAAAATTTCATGCCTCGCTCAGGTAAAGCTTGGTATTCTACCGTTAATAGATAAGTTTTATTTACCTGCAATGGCTCTTTGAACGTTACTATTAAACGTTCGTCCTCAATAAGATTAGCTGTAGTAACATTATTGATTTTCACTGAATATATTGTTTTATATTTGGCAGAAAAGGTGAGTTGCTCTACATTTTCAACTTTGGCGACGAATTCAATCTGTACTTTCCCTGAAACAGACAGCGCTTTAAAATCAGCGGCTAATTCGGCTTTATAATGAAT
Organism: Colwellia sp.; assembly: GCA_013215655.1. Classification (GTDB taxonomy): domain Bacteria; phylum Pseudomonadota; class Gammaproteobacteria; order Enterobacterales; family Alteromonadaceae; genus Colwellia_A. The sequence goes on along the minus strand of JABSOX010000005.1, from coordinate 28,048 downwards.
GAAATCGACATTTCTTCGAGCAACAAAATCCGCTTCGGCAAATACAGTAGACGATGTAAGCCAGAAAATTAAAAATATTCCTGCTTTATAAATAATATTCATTTTTGTTATTTAACCCTGTATATCCAATCAAGACCTTGCACGGCGGTTGTAGGAAACGCTGTATAATGATCGGCTTCAGGGATCACCAATAGCTTGCTATTAACTTTGCTACCATAAATTTTATTTATCGTTTTTATAAAAACCTTTGCATCATTAACCATGTCATATTGATTGCCAAAATTGAATGCTTCTTGCTCTCCTATGCCAACAAAAACATTAATAGGCTGACCTAGATTAGTAGCAGGCATTAATGCTTTAGTTTTGAATAATGATTTGTTGTTAAACCAAAATGATGGGCTACCCAAAATATAATTATTGAACATATTGGGATCTGTTAACAAAATATAAGAACCAAATAGACCGCCTAACGAGTTACCAACAAATGTTCTATTTACTTTATCAGTCCGATAGTTTTCATCAATATATTTAAAGACATGATTCTTGATAAATGCGACATGGCTAGGCGCACCTCCGGTTTGTTTTTTCCAAGCACTGGCTTTATCGGGGGTATAGTCGCGAACTCTACTTGTATCTCCTTTCGAACCTTTTTCATAGGAAATACCGACAATGATGGCTTCTTGCATTTTGCCTGTGTTCATTGGAAAGCGTGTCGCACCGGAAATGATTTGAAATGAATACCAAGCATCCGTTAAATAAATTACAGGATAATGTTGTCTAGTATTGCGGTTATATGATCGAGGCAACTTTATAAATAATGGATAAATTCGTTCGTTTTTTAAATCTCTAATCTCAACGATTTCACTTCGAGGAATAGAAAAGGAGTTTGATTCAGCACTTACAATATTTGATGAGATAGAAAGGAATAAAAATAAAATAAAACCAAATAATTTAAACATGTTTCTCTTGTTCTAAAGTCGAATTAATAATCCAAGAAATCTACCACACTTCAATAGCTTATTCGACTAATGAAAATATTTCATCAAACATTTAAAATGTTCATTTACACTTCTAAGTAATCATAAAACTGGTTGGCTTTGACTCCTAAACTCGGTCTATTTAGCGGAAAAAACTAACATACTAGCTAAGAGGTTTTATGTCAATTTTGTCGGAAGAGCTGTCGTTAGTAAAGCAACCGCTTCCGTCAGCAATACGCACAAAGTGATCCTCTCAGGAAATATTGCTAACGACCGCTTTGTGCTCAAAATCGCCCCTTGATTTCTTGTATGGTAATTGTCTTTTTATCCGACAAAACCGACCAAACTTAGACGTGAATTTATCTTAATAGATAGATAGCTTAGCCACCAAAGAAGACACTCACATAATACTATGAAGCAGTCGTTAGGGAGTTTAGCCAGTTTACTTCGGTTTAGTGCAGGACTTTGTCAATTTTAGTCATTCCTAAATAAGTATATATTTTATTTTCCGGCTTTTTTCATGGCTCTGGCAAAGGCATCCCGCTTGGTCATTCGCTCTTTATATTCAACCAAGCTGTCATCAATTGAAAATTCAAATCTTTGGGCCCAACCCAATGTCTGAGCCAGTAAAATGTCGGCCATGGTAAAATACTCACCCACGGCATATTCACGATCACCTTTAAGAGCCAACAAAGCGGACTGGGCTTTGGCAAATTCAAACGCGGTAGTTTTGTTCAATATTTCTGGCACTCTGTATTGCTCAGGAATGGCAAACTTGTGTTTTCCGGTAGTCCATAAAGGCTGCTCTAGTTCAGACAAAATAAAGAAACACATTTCATCATATCTAGCTCGATCTGCGGTGCCGTCTTTCGGCATAAGATTGTGCTGCGGTGTCTTGGCCGCTAAATAGTTCAAAATGGCGGCACTTTCGCAGATCACTAGCTCACCGTCGACCAATGTTGGCACTTTCCCCTGTGGATTGAGCTTTTTATAATGCTTAGACTGGGAGCCGTTGTCACCACTACTACCGAAATCTAGTTCGATATAATCGTAATCCGCTGCTGTTTCTTCCGCTGCCCATAAGGTGCGGAAAGACCGCGATATACCCATTCCATATAACTGCATTGTTTACTCCTAGTTGTGATTAAAATAATGAAAGCTCTATCGTATTCGACGATAGAGCTTAACTGCCATTTTCCTCCGTATTTTACATCTTAAAAAATTCACTGAAGGTAGTAGTGAACTCTTGCTTAGCTGTAGCAATTATTGGTCTACCATGTGAAGGCAAAAGATGACTAAACTCCAATGTTAGAACACGTGAAAAGTCCGACGCTTTTGGTTCACAGGCACGAAGCCATTCAGGGCCTATGTTTGCGGCACGGAAAAAACCAGCCTTTCCCATAACATTTGCTGCAACGTCGCTAAAATACTCATCAGGCTCCAGCCAATTTTGTAGGCTATCACAAGAAATAAGAATACCACCTGCTCTATTGATTAGAAGTAATGCTTCTGGCTTTTTAGAGGTCTCATACGAGAATAGCAAAACGTCCTTAAAAGGTAGTTCTCCTTCTGGTGTTAGTAAATTTGTTGTCGAAAGGCTTTGACGATGATTCATATCTGGCATTGCCCAGAGCTTGGCATTATATCTATCGACATAAAATGGGTCGTCAATACCATTGTTATCACCTAAATGATAAGCGCCAAGTTTGACAACATGTTTTACATCACCAAGTGTATCAAGCGCTTGTAATCCCTTATCATCAAGCCTTACGGTACTAATTAACGTTAGTGATGTGTCTTCTCGAACAATAATCATATTACGGCTGAGTTGAATGCCGGGTGCCATAACAACACTACCTGTTACAAGAAATACATCGTCAAAAATCTCTTTGATTTCGCCGTGAGGTGTTGCTTGGGGGTATTCTCGTATCACACTATTCTCCTGAAGCTTCGGGCTTGTTATTTACAAAATATAAACTCAATAATGAATAGTTTAATCAATCGAATTATTAAAAATATCGAAATTTATTTAATGTGAACTCAACTTTAAGTTAACTAGAACTGACTAAGCTATTAATATGTTCTTATCGATTGAAACTTTGAGTCAAAAATGAAAATTGAACAATTAAGAATGCTAAAAACTGTTGCTGAGTTAGGCACGTTAAAAACGGCTAGCGAAACACTTTTCAAGACTCAGGCCGCAGTGAGTAAAGGCATAAAACAGCTAGAAAGTCAGTTAGGTATAGAGCTGTTTAACCGAGAAGGTTATCGCATGAGCTTAACAATACAAGGTCAACAAATCTATCAACTGGCTTTAATGTTATTGGAGAAGGCCCAAGAAATAGAAGATCTTAGTCAGCACCTTAATGCAGGTAATGAAGCCGTTATAACCTTAGCCGTTAACAGCACTTTTGATTTGACTATTATTTTGCCCGCATTAGAAAAAATGCAAAATGAATACCCTGATACCCAGGTGATTATTCGTCAAGAGCAGATAACAGGAGCCGTTGAAGCGCTTGACAAGGAACAAGCTGATTTGGCGATATCTATCGTGATCAATGAGACAATCACCAATCAAAAATATGATCTATTGAACATTCACCAAGGCTCTGTGTTCAGCGTCGCGGCACCAAAATTATTAAATAGGCACCAAAATTTAACTAAAGCTCGCCAGCTTGAGAAAGAATATCAAATAGTAATTCAAGATTCAGGCAATCAAAGCAAAGGACAATCATTTGGCGTGCAAACAGGTCAGAGATGTTGGTATGTTAATGACTTTGCTACTAAGAAAATGCTTATCCTGAGTGGGATGGGCTGGGGTGGTTTACCTAAACATTTAATAGAACAAGAATTGGACTCAGGACAATTAATACAATTGGAATTAGTTGATAGCAAAAATGCTCAACATCTAAATTACTGCCTATTAAAAAATAAAAATAAATTGCTGGGCCCTGTAGCGTCATTGCTTTGGCAAAGTTTACAGGAAATATCAGAGGCAACTGATGATTGAATCTACCATCAACTTACTGGTAGCAGAAAATATAACCAACAGTTTTTCTGTAATTAATGGCGATTTCAAAACCATCTCTTAGTAACTTGTTCCATAGTTAGTCGGAACAGTTAGACGTTACACTCCAGTGAATAATATGGCTGTGTTTCTAACTGCTTTTTACCCAGATAACTATGCGATCCTTAAGAGCAGAATGACCATTTCTGCTTCACTAACTTTTCACTTTCAAGCCAAAGTCGTGCCGCGGCTTTTTGATCCTGAGCTTGTTTCGATACTATGGCATCACTTACTTTGCCACGCGCTTCGTCCATAGATTGTGGCCCGTAGTAAGCGCCCTGTACGGCTTCAACACCAGCCGCCGCCAACACAGTTGGGATAGCCCCTTTGTCCGGTGATTGCGCCATAAGGAAGCTAAGTGTTTTAAAAACAAATTTCATCGGACCTTGCGGGCCAGTAGTCTGCAATTTAGTTGCGGAGAAACCTGGATGGCAGGCAATGCATGATACTGAGCTACCAGCAGCTTTCAGTTTTCGATCAAGCTCTAGGGCAAACATCAGGTTAGCCAGCTTGGCCTGATTATATGCTTTGTTGGGGCTATACGCTTTGCTCAGCATTAGATCATCGAAATTAATATCACCCGATTTGTGCACTATGCTACTGACCACCACTATGCGACCGGAAGACTTCTCTAGTATGTCCAAAAGTAAGCTAGAGAATAAAAAGTGCCCGAGATGATTAGTCGCGAACTGCAATTCAAAGCCATCGACTGTTTTGGTTTGCGGTGTTGCCATAATACCAGCGTTGTTGATGAGACCGTCGAGTTTGGCGTAGCGAGCATGAACTTCAGTGGCAGCAGAACGAACGGATTCCATACTAGCAAGATCAAGTTGCACACTGTCGGCATTGCCGGAGCCCAGTGTCGCGATCTCCGTCACCGCTTGTTGCGCTTTAGCGGGATTACGGCAAGCAATGATGGTATTAGCGTTTGCTTTAGCAAGCATTTTTGCCGCCTCTAGGCCGATGCCAGAATTGCCACCCGTAATTAAAAAAGTTTTGTCTGTTAGGTCAGGTAATTGGTTTGGTGTCCAATCAGAAAAGCCGCTGTCGAATATTTTTGATTTTTGCATGGTAAAGTTCTCTATGTTTATATGAGATAAGTTGACTGTTAGGTACTGCTAATAATTGGCCACACTATTCATGGCCATTTTTTTAGTGAACATAAACGTACTTTTGTGATAACTAATTAGAAAGCAGTCACATGGTCGGCAATGTATTGCTCTATACCAATAGCTTTTTTACCGGTGATCTTTTCAAAATGGTCAGTGACGGCATGATCTTCATTTTCAGCCCATTTTTTAAATAACTTCATCACGGTATCGCAGACCCAATCAGGTATGCCTGCACCTTTAAGTCCAGCCTCCTGTTGCGCATAAGATATATTCTGGTAGTTAATTTTACGCTGAAGTTTGTCAGATAAAGCGGTAGCAAAGTCGCCAAAACTTACTGCTTTTGGGCCTGTCAGGTAGTAAGTAGCATTATTAAATTGATCACTCCGTAAGGAGTAGAATGCCGCTTCGGCAATATCTCTGGTGTCTATCATCGGAATTTTTGTTTCCCCTAAATACTGGGCAAACATATTATTTTCTTTAATGAATCCACCATGCATGACAGCCATATTTTGTAGAAAATAAGTAGGGCGCAAGATCACATGATCAATGTCAGCTTCGATCAAGTAGTTATCAATTTTTCCATGTTCGCTATACATTCCCATATCGCAGTCTGCATCAGCAGGCTCTGCTGAAAGACGAACGATTTTTCTTATTCCAGTCTCAATAGCGAGATCGATCAATTGTTTTTGACTGTCAAACATTTCAGGATCATTACTGGTTAATAAAAAGACTTGTTCGATGCCTGCAAGGGCAAACTTTAAAGAAGCCTCATCACCTACTGCACCTATAATAGAATTTATACCTTGCTCGGCAAGTTTCTCTTGTTTCTCCGGGCTTCTTGCCAATAACTTAAAGTTGCTGTCATAGTTGATCAACAAATCCACCAAATGACTACCTACCTGACCCGTACCACCAATTACTAATATTTCATTATTCATCTGCCGTTCCTCGTTTGACTTCTTTTAAATCGTTTGTTTATCAGTGGTCATCATAGGCTTGAGCGTGCAGGGAAAATATCGAAACAATTTTCAGTTGATGTTAACTTTTAGTTAAGGGGGGAAAGATTAAACTGATCTAATATGATTTTTGAACGACAACACAATAGGATAATCTATTTGTTATGACTGCTTTGTACTAAACATTAGCAGTTTGGATTTGAACGTAGTTTAATGCAGCAATGCGCACAAAGTGATCATTTCAGGAAATCTTGCTAACGACCGCTTTGTGCTAAACATCGGAAGTTAAAGCGTATTACTACTCACTTCCGCTAGCGCACAAAGTGATCATCTCAGGATATCTTGCTAACGACCGCTTTGTGCTCAAAGTGCCCCTTAAATTCCTTTATGGTAATGGTCGTTTAATCCGATAAAACGGTCATTAGGATAATTGATATTAAGGTCAGTTCTCACCACAAAGCCGTCGTAATTTAGTCACGTATTTATCACAATAATTAGTCCGCTTAGCCACCAAACCTGCCGCTCACTTTATTGTATTGGCATGACTTCAAATTGCACTTTGATCTTGCCCCATAATTAAGGGGCAAGACCAGACCGCTAAAAGAAGACATTAGGTTTAATGTGAATAATGGTGACTTAGAGTACATACGGCGGGAAAACAGTTACGAGCTTCGAGTTAAACCTAAAAACGAACACTTTAACTATAGGCTTTCACCCAAGTTTTTCTAAAATTTTAATTGGGATTTTTGGGTTCTGGAAGCTGAGAAAATACAGAAAAAGAAGTGGCAAAAGACAATAACCTTCTGCAGGTTCTAAATCAGTTCTGATGCTAATATTTTTGTCCATTTCAACCAATTAACCTTACCCTTTTTCTTGTTGATTTTGAAATATGCCATGGTAATTCCTTTTATTCCTAAGCTATAGTAGGTACTTAATAAAAACGAGGTATAGCTCTAGTGAGAAATTTATACTGGACGCTGCCAATGAATTAAGCCAATGTTTTTTTCAAAATCCAAAGAGGGAAAATAGGTGCGAAAATATAAAATTATACTCGTCAGTACAATCTGTGCAGTGATCATAGGCGGCACTTCGCTTGCGGGCGAATTAACAGATCATCAAAAACTAAGCCGCGTCATCTATCAAGAAGCAGTAGAGACACCCACATATGCCGATAGTAAGGGAACGCCCAAGCTAGTGGCTAAATTCATCAAACGCCTAAAGGCAGCAGGATTTGTTGACGACGATATCACCGTTGTTGATACAGCTGAAGGCCATCAAAGTCTAATCGTGCGTTACCAAGGTAGTGACAGTAATCAAAAGGGCATCGCTTTTCTTGGCCATATGGATGTAGTCACCGCTTACAAAAAAGACTGGGTGCTAGATCCGTTTACGCTGACTGAAAAAGACGGCTATTTCATGGGTCGGGGTACCGCCGATAACAAGCTCGGTGTGGTGGGCATTCTCTCCACATTTATCAAATTGAAAAGTGAGGGGTATGTGCCTACACGCGATATGGTAATCATGTTCACTGATGATGAAGAAACCGGCATGGTTTCGACGAAGCAATTGGCGCAAATGGCACTGGAGAAATTGAATATAGAGTTTGCTTTTAATGGTGACGCTGGCGGCGGTCGTATTTCCACGACAGGAAAACCCCTGATTTATAGCATTCAAGCAGCGGAAAAAACCTATTATACAGTGACCTTGACAGTGACAAATTCAGGTGGCCACAGTAGCAGACCACGCAAGGACAATGCGATTTATCAATTGGCTAAAGCCCTCGACAAAGTAGAATCGCATAGTTTCAAACCTGAACTTAATGAAATCACTGAATTGTTTATGAAGAAAAAGAGCAAGAGCGAAAAGCCTGAAATGGCAGCTGCCATCATGGCCTTTCTCAAAGATCAGACAGATGAAAAATCCATAGCAATACTTTCCGATAATACCAAATTTAATGCTCTGATCCGCACAACCTGTGTGGCAACAATGCTGAATGCAGGGCACGCGGAAAACGCACTACCGCAATCAGCCGAAGCGACAATCAATTGTCGGATTATGCCGGGCACAGATCCTGCTATTGTACACAAGCAGCTTGAAGATCTTGTGGGGGCTGGGGTGACGGTTGCAATTAAATCATTTACAGGTTTTGCACCTGCCTCCCCTATGCGCAATGATGTTGTGGCAGCAGTAGTTTATGCCAACGCACTTCATTATGAAGGCATCTCGATCACAGCTAATATGTCAGCGGGTGGCACCGACGGTAAAGAGTTTCGGGCGTTGGGTATTCCTGTTTATGGAGTCGGTGGATATCTTGGCATTGTTGGTGATAGCTCGAATGCCCACGGCCTCAATGAGAAGATCAGAGTAAAAGGTTTTTATAAGTCCCTCGATCACTGGGAACGGCTGATGAAGTATGCAACCGGTGGCGTTAAGTAATCCGCCCAGAAATCATTAACTCATCTATAACTTGGGCGAAAATTCCATTTTCACAAACAACGGCTTTAGGCTCAAAGAACGTTCAGGAACCGAATATGAACGGCAACTATGAGCTTAAACCCGCCTAACAAGTGAGCAGCGAATTACGGTTAATATTACCCAAAACATGTTGATGGTTTCACAAAAGTTCAATGACCGCTTTGTGCTCAAAAGCGCCCCTTAATCTCTTTTATCTTAGTTGTCGTTTTATCCGAGAAAGTGGTCATTAGGATAGTCGGCTATAAGGGCAGTAATCACCACAAAGGAGACCAAGCTTATTAGCTAAAATCATTAGAAATTAAGTACATTATAGAAAATACATCTTACTTTTCAATAAAGTGTCATGAATAGGGATATAAAAAAACAAAATTTTGACCGTTAATAACTGCAAGCAATCTTTATATTTAAGTCTATTGAAACATCTATAATAAACAACAATATGTCCTCAAAAGACATGGATTTCTTTATATTTTGTACTAATGTTTAAATCTACTTACTTAGCTTAAGTAGATTTTTTAGTTTCCCATATAGAAACAACACCTTTTGAAGGATTATAAGATGTCTGTAAATATCTCCACTGCTTTTTATGATGTGATGTTTGGAAAGTCGGTTGTCAATGAAGGCTTAAACGGAATTGAAGATAATACTTTAATTAATGTTAGAGACATATTAAACAGTCCAGATAAATTATGTTCACATATTCCCCCACTACCTATTGTACTTGTTGAGCTTATTGAAACTCTAAAATGTCCTAAATCTAACTTTTTAGACATCGTTGCTATTATTGAGAAAGACCCTTCAATAGCTATTCAAGTATTAAAAATTGCGAATACAGCAAAATATAATCGAAAAGACGAGATTATTAGTTCACTACGTAAAGCTGTAGGCGTTCTTGGGGTCGCGGGAGTTTCAAGCATAGCTAGTACGGTTATGGTAAAAAATATAATGCCTCAAAAACCCATTTATCACAAAATGTTTGGCAAGCAAATTTGGTTACATTCATTATATTGTGCTTCCATGTGTCAAATATTAGCTCCTGCCCACAATGAAAATGCTTTTGATGCACATTTGCTTGGGCTAATTCATGACGTTGGTAAGATTGTTATTTTTGAATGTTTGTGCAAAGCGTTTGAAACGGCAGATATTGATTGCTCACCAGGAGGATCAGTCTTTAAAAAATTAATGTCAGAAATGTCTATAGACATTTCATATTTTGTTGCCGTCGAGTGGAAACTCCCTCCTACATATGTTGAGGCGCTTCGGCAACAACGGGGGAAGAAAACAACGGCTTTAGCTAAGATCCTTTTCAATGCAAATATATTGAGCGAAGTCTATTTGTTGTATGAAAAAGGTATAGCATGTGAGGAACAAGTAGCGGACTTACTCAAAAAACTCGCTCTTGATGATATATTATGGCAAGAATTTTTAGAACAAGCATCAAACATATTAGCTGCATAGTTGCTGCTTTACTATGCTAAATATTATGTCTGTTGTTCATTCATATATAGACATTGATTAAGCTAATTAGACAATATCTCTAATGCGCACCAAGAAGTCGTTAACGATAAATGATTTTTAGCGCCAATATTGATACAAGTTGGGGATACGGTTTAATCGTCACAAGTACCACAAAACAGTCTAGATCCTCGATTCAAATACACCAACTATAATTATTTTTGTTGCGATTTGAGCAGACATCACTCATTTCTCAAAAAACTAACGAATCGAAACCAATTTAACTTGAGGATTACAATCATTTGATGAGTCACCGGTTGTCTACTAAGCTAATTTCTTATACAACAATGAATAGCCATAGCAGGATCAGCTTTACTACGCAAAACCAATAGCTTGAAGGTCTTGATGTTGAAATATTGGCGAAACGGAAAGTGTTATATCGAAAAAAAAACAAATGAGCATTCTGAACGATGGTCAAAAAGTGAAAGAAACGGGCAGCCAATAGGTGATGTGTATTTCAAACTAGAGCAACGCAAAGAGGCTGCTTAACAATTTAGGCGACAACCGCCTTGAAAACGCAGGTTCCAATATGCATGATAGTTTTATATGTATTAGACAAGCAGTTACTAGAATTAGATAACTTTTAAGGAATACTGTGAATGAATAGACCTAAGCGGTTAATCGTAATTATATTGATGTCAACTTTGTTTAGTTCTTGTGCTATTAAGAACAATAATATAAACAACAAGCTTACTTACTCTGATGCTCATTATACAGCTCCAATTGGTACAGAATTTATTCAATTACATTCTATAGCTACCAACCGTGACTACGAAATATCCGTTGTTCTCCCAGCAAATTATGATAAATCTACAGAGCAATTTTATCCAGTACTCTATATGACTGATGCACAATGGGATTTGTCACTTGTTGAATCTATTCGCGGTAAATCAAACTACGATCGCGTAATGCCGGAATTTATAATCGTAGGAATCTCCTACCCAGGCGAAAATGTGAACTATGGCGCATTGCGCGGTCGCGATTTATCACCCACCAATGATGGAATAGATGTAACTGGTTCAGGTGACGCTCCAAAGTTCCTCAATTTTATTGAACAATCGATTATCCCACGAGTAGAGTCTGACTATCGTATAAATCCAAACCAGCGAGTTTTGGGAGGTGCTTCATTTGGAGGTTTATTTTCATTATATGCGATGTATGAAAAACCTGAATTATTTCAAAGTTACATATCATTAAGTCCTGCGGTTAGTTGGGATTCAGGTTATATTTTTCGTAAAGACAATAGCTACGCGGCTCAAAATATCCCCTTACAATGTCGACTTTTTATTAGTTACGGTAGTAGTGAATATACAGAGTTCATGAAAAATATAGTGCTGTTTCAGAAAAAAATAGCTGAAAGAAAATATAACGGATTAAAATTACTTAATTACACTATTGAAGGTGAACGGCACGGGAGTGCTAACGTTGAGGGATGGGCGCGGGGATTGCGTTGGGCTTTCAAAGACCTGATAATCAATGAACCGAGTGGACTGGAATCTTACTTTAAAACTCATAATATTCATTTAAAGGTAATTGAGTAAATTACTGCAAAGATAGTAAAACCCATAAATACAAACTTATATTGATATATAGGAGGACTGTTAGAAGACCATTTTTATATTAAAAAATTAGTCCGTAAAGTGCTCCATCTAACCAGTTATTAATGACAGCTTACCAACAGATAGTTGAAGTTTTTATTTTTAGACTGTTCACTTGTGCAATGCGCACAAAGTGATCATTTCAGGATATCTATCCCAAATCAATGCACGTTGTTGTGCATTATAGTAAATTCTTGTTCTTCGTTTCATGGTAACGCCCCTACTTTCTCTAAGTATAGTGTTGCGTTGACCAATTGATCTCACAGCTCAAAAGCGCCCCTTAATTTATTGTATGGTAATTGTCGTAGCGGTCATTAAGATAGTTAGCTTTAAGGGCAGTATTACCACAAAAAGGACTATATCTATTAGCTGAAGTTACTCAATAATCGGTGTGCTATTAGTATATAAGTGGACATAATATTTATACTCTGTTTGTATTCATATCATAAGGGAAATTTAAATATATGACCATTTTAAGGCTTTTCTGATAAATATAATCTGATTGGATTTAATAGGTTTATAAGCAAAACGTAAAAGGTATTTGAATGGCTATAAGAATTTTAATTGCTCTCATTTCTAGCCGAAATACCTATGAAGTTCATATGAATGGTAGATATTACGAGGTTAAATTCTCAGCTTGATCGGCTATAACTTGTAGAGATAATTCATCATAAACACCTCGCCCCAATACACGAATAGCAACAACTAACGAAAATAGCATTTTAGCGGTAGCTGAAGCGTCAAGTGTCGATGGCATATCTTTGCGAGATTGAGCAACCTCAATGCCACGGCGGAAAAACGCCTCAAATTCAATAAAACCTTGAGTGACAATATCCCTAGTTTCTTTATCATGAAAGGCTATTTCTACTGAGGTATTGACTAAAAAGCAACCTTTAGGTTGTATATCCTTTTTAGACTGTTGCACCAAGGTATCAAACAAAGTTTTAAAAGCCAGTTTGGGGTTATCTAACGCTTCTAATTGAGCAATAAAAGCCCTTCGAGTTTCGGTGTCGTATTTAAGCAATGACAGGGTAAATAATTGTCGTTTACCGCCAAAAGCATTGTAAAGACTCCCACGATTTATACCCGTACTTTCAATAAGGTTTGCAATTGAGGTTGCTTCATAGCCTTTCTCCCAAAAAACCCGCATCGCGTTTTCTATGGCAGCTTCTTCATCAAACGATTTTTCCCAAGGCATATGGCTCTCACATTCATTTATGTTATGTCCCTAGTGTAATGTTTTATACCGTTCATTACAAACACCTCTTCTTTTTTTATAATAGCAATAAAAAGAGCAAAAGTATTTTACGGTAATTCTTGCCTGTCAAAGGCCTAATCAACATGGCTTTTCAGCTATACCTCTAAAACAATTCATTAAATGCCATTTTATAAATCATAAAAAAAGTGTTGACCGATCGTTTTAAACAAATTATAGTTTGAACCAGTCGGTACAAACACCGTTTATTATTAACTTTTTAAGAGATACATTTATGACGCAATTTACATTACACACCGAAGATAGTGCACCAACAAACAGTAAGCCTTTATTAGCAGGTGCCAAAAAGGCGTATGGTTTTGTACCTAACTTGTATGCAGGGCAAGCCGAAGCACCAGCACTGCTCGAAGGCTATTTGTCATTGGCAAAAATCTTTAATAAAACAGCGCTAACTGAAACTGAACGTCAAGTGATTATGATTGCCAATAATAGATTAAATGGCTGTCCTTATTGTGTCGCTGCACACACGACTATTGCAAAAGGTGCTGGCGTTAAAAGCGATGTGTTGCAAGCGCTACGTGATGGAACAAAAATCCCGGATGCTAAACTTGAAGCGCTTCATCAGTTTGCAGTACGAATTAATGAAACTCGAGGTTGGGTTGAACAGAGTGATTTAGACGCATTGTTTGCTGTTGGTTATAACAAACAAACAGCGCTTGAAGTTATTGTTGGCACTTCACTTAAAGTCATGTCGACCTACACTAATCACCTGATAAACACGCCGCTTGATGACGCTTTTAAGTCAGATGCTTGGTCTGCTGCTAAAACGGTAAGCGCTTAATGATTTTTCCGAGCAATAATCTTATTCATCGATTATTGCTCCTCTATTAGAGAATTAAATCATGTTGTTAGATACACCAAAAGCTGAAATGGGATGGAATGCCAAGCCTTTTACATTGTTAGACCCGGATGGCAATAGCTATAATTTATCCGATTTACAAGGTGAAAATGGTTTGTTAATAGCCTTCATCTGTAATCACTGCCCCTATGTAAAACGTATCATAAATCGGTTTGTTCATGACGCTAAGTTATTACAAGCAGAAGGAATTAATGTCGTTGCCATTAGCTCTAATGATTACCGTTATGTCCCAGAAGACAGTCCAGATAATATGCGAGCATTTGCTAAAACTAATGGTTTTACCTTTCCATACTTGGTAGACGAAGAGCAAGCTATTGCAAAAAGTTACGGAGCAGTATGCACACCAGATTTTTATGGCTTTAATAAAGCGGGAGCACTTCAATATCGGGGACGACTTGATGATGCAGTCATGGGGGATGCAACCAATCGAAAAACTGAGTTGCTTGATGCATTGCTTCAGATAGCTAAGACCGGCCATGGGCCTGCTTCACAACATCCAAGTATAGGATGTTCGATTAAGTGGAAGTAGAATAGCAATAAGAGTTATAAAATCTTATTCTGGACACAATCAACTATTTATAAAGCATAACAAATCCCCCAATATGATGTGATGGATTTGTAGTGCTCAACTAAGAATACAGTAAACAATCTCGATGCCAGTTAATGAAAACTTTGAATATATGAATATCAATTACGGAGCTGAAATGTCTGAAAATACTTATCAACCACCCAAAATTTGGCAATGGAATTCACAAGGTAGTGGAAAGTTTGCCAATATTAACCGCCCTGTAGCAGGGGCTACACATCAAGTGGAATTGCCTGTTGGCAAACATCCGTTACAACTCTACTCTATGGGCACACCAAACGGCGTTAAAGTAACTATTTTACTTGAAGAATTATTAGCTTTGAATATCAAAGAAGCCGAGTACGATGCACATTTGATTAATATTATGGAAGGAGATCAATTTGGCTCAGGGTTTGTCGAGGTCAATGCAAACTCTAAAATTCCTGCTTTAGTGGATAATAGCTTTGATCAGAAATTGCCCATTTTTGAATCTGGCGCGATATTAATGCATTTAGCAGAGAGGTTTGCTGCTTTTCTCCCCACAGATCCGCAACTTAAATCACAGTGCTTGTCGTGGCTATTTTGGCAAGTGGGTAGTGCGCCATATTTAGGTGGAGGCTTCGGCCATTTTTACGCATACGCACCAGAAAAATTCGAATATCCAATCGAACGCTTTACCATGGAAGTAAAAAGACAACTTGATGTACTAGATCGACATTTGGCTAATAATAAATATATGTGTGGTGACCAATACACAATTGCTGATATGGCCATATGGCCTTGGTATGGGGCGCTGGTACAAAATAAAGTATATGAAGCTGCAGAATTTTTGCAAACTCAATCTTATAAAAACTTAGTACGCTGGACTGAAGAAATTGGACAACGGGCAGCGGTTAAACGTGGTGTAATGGTCAATCGTACTTGGGGTGAATTGAACGAGCAGTTGCATGAGCGCCATGATGCGAGTGATTTTGAATTCAAAACGCAAAATAAGATGGTCGAAACAGAAGAATGCTTCAGCAAATAATGAAATAGCTCAGATTTTATCTGACATGAATAGAGATTAACGTTGACTTAATTATATCATTGGTTAAGTCAACGTTATCAGAAAGCGACCTATAAATCTCAGTAAATCAACTGTTCAAAGGTTACGTTCAGCATAAAGTGCTCCTAATTAGTTAATCCTTGAGGTCTGCTGTGTCGCTCTTAGTTGACCTGAAATATTTCAGATAGTTACGTCAACAATCCGCACAAAGTGATCATCTCAGGGGATTTTTATTACGACCGCTTTGTGCTCAAAAGCGCCCTTTGATTTCTTTTATTGCAATAGTTGTCTTATCCGAAAAAACGGTCATTAGGATAATTGATTTTAAGGTCAGTTAGCACTACAAAGGTGACATGAATAATTACGGAGATAAAGGCAACTTTTAGGCTCTCTGTGGACATTAGACCTTATGTCTGCGAGCCGCTAGATCTATTAATTTGCTGATCTTTACAGTCTCTTACACAGTACGTTTTAATAATACAGTATCCTCTAATTTTACCTTCGTTGACTCGAAAAAATTTAATAGGAATACACTATGCGATTTAAATTTAAAATATTACTCTTTCCGCTAGCTGCGCTTCTCGCTTCATGCAACAGCAAATTTGACGACTTTCTGTTTAGCACTATTCCACATCCACAAGAACCAGAAGAAAGGCCTTACATTGTTAAACCGGTTGAATTTATCAATCCCCGTGACGGTACTAAGCTGTCGGGAGAACTGACTTACCCGGCGAATGGTAAAATATTTAATGCTTTTGTGCTGATCGCCGGGCAATCTGGTAATCCTCCACCAAACAGAGACAACCATGTCACCGGACACAATTATTTTTTAGTGATCTCTCATTTGCTAACGATGCGCGGCTATGCAGTTTTACGTTACGATACCCGTGGGGTTGGTGAAAGTGGTGGTGATTTTCTCAGCGCAACGGATACTGAGTATTCCTCAGATGCGGCGGCTGCACTTGAGTGGTTAAATAATAAATCTGGCGTAGCCATTTCATCTTCTGGATATATTGGACATTCACAAGGTGGTATCAAAGCGCTGGTTGCAAGCCAATGGCAACAACCTGACTATGTTATTGGTCTAGGCGGCGTAGGAACGCAAACTATCGCTGAAACTATCATCCAGCAAAATCGAGATATTAATGACGCGAAAGGTATTGAACAAGCTGAAACCAACAGAATAGTCAGAGAATTAACTGATATTTTTGCCATATATCCACAGTCAAAAGATCTCAGCGAAGTTCGGGAAAAAATAAAACAATATGTGTTGGACGCAGGAGTCACAGATCAAGAACATATTAAGTCAGTGGTAGATACTTACGGTACCGCCTGGTGGTTTAATGAAACTCATCAAGATCCCAAGCCGCTTATCAAAGATCATAATGGTCCCATTCTGGCGCTATTTGGTTCTAAAGATATGCTGGTATCGTCAAAGGAAAATGAGTCGTCTACTAGAGAATTACTACAGCACCCTAAGTCAGAATCCTACACTTTCTCTGGATTGAATCACCTATTTCAACCTGCGATAAAAGGTATTGGACCCGAAGAATATTGGGAAATTGAAACCACTATAGATGAAAAAGTAATAGATAAAATTGACCGTTGGGTGGGAGGTGTTTTGAGTGAAAACGTAGCCCTGACAAGTCAGTAAATATGACTTGACTGCAATCATAAGCACATAGGTCGGTGCTATTTAAAATGGTGCATATCTTATGATATCACTTAAATTTATTTGTTTTATTTATACATTGGCAAATTTAGCATAATGGCTAATAAGTATTGGTATTTTTACAATAGCTGGCTGGTCAGCCTGTTTAGCTCTAGAGCCAAACGTCTGTAATCGGCTGGTTATGTTAATTGAACAGCAATGTTTATATCAATATTGTAAACATTTCCTTAAAACAGACTATTTCTACTTCCGTTTTTAGTTAAATAATCCAAAAAGGGAAGTTAAGCTGAGATCAGAATCGGTTAGCTGTTAGAGCTGTTTCATCGAATTTTCAGAAAAAGGAGCAGTATTGCTTAATTCGTATTACCAGTATTTCTGTCATTCGATCTAAACAATCAAAAAGTAATAATTAATGTTAAGTCTGCTTTGTCGTGAGGAGCTGCCCTCAAGGATTGAGAGTATTACTTCCGCAATGCGCACAAAGTGATCATCTCAGGAAATCTTGCTAACGACCGCTTTGTGCTCAAAAGCGCCCCTTGAATTCTTTTATGGCAATAGTCGTTTTATCTGACAAAGCGGTCATTAGGATAGTCGGCTAAAAGGGCAATCGATCGCTTTTTATGAACACAATTCACCTCAGCTAAGGGGCAGTTTAGATACGAAAGAAGATCTTATGATTTTTTGATAAGCGGGCTGACCAGTGCCCATAAGCGGTCAGTCAATAATTTATGTGAAAGCCTACTAAATAGGCTTTCAATTATAAATACTATGCATCGACAAAGATAACTTCGCCATTAATAAAGCCATCTACTGAGCGTTCAAAAGCTTTTCCAACTAATGTTCCAGGAACAGGCTGAAAACCAGGCATCATTTCACCGTATACGTCCCATGCTTCAGCTAATACCGTTGGGTTAACAACATTAATACGAGTATTTCTTGGCATTTCTAACGAAACAATTTTTACAAAAGTATCAATAGCACCGCTTGTTGTTGCATCAGCAATGGCAAATGGAATTGGTTTCTGATTTAAAATACCGCTAATTAACGTAAATGAGCCGTTATCAGCAATGTACTCTTGACCAATTCGCACTAAGTTTATTTGTCCCATCATTTTACTCATCACCGTTGTCATCCACTGCGCTTCTGTCATCTCAGTGAACGTAGCGTATTCACAAAAACCTACAGTATTAACAACAGCATCGAAATGACCAACAGTCTCATATAAAGCTCTTATAGATTGCTCATTGGTAATATCAACAATATGGTCAACATTACCAGAGCGTCCTGCTGTAATTACCTTGTGATTGCCTAAACCTGTTAATGCCGCTTGTCCCATTTTCCCTAACGCGCCGATTAAAATAACTGTTTTCATTTGATTCTCTCTTTTTAACTTATACCAATTTGGTTAAATTGATTTGATGGAGAGATGGTAAAGAACTGGTAAAACAATTAGAAACAATCATTTATTGTTAGTGATACAAGAATAACTGGTTATGTGTTAAATTGCCGTAGACTGTAGGCAAAAGTAATGGCGATACATGTGAGTAAGTTAGACCGATTAGATCTTAAACAATTAAGGGTGTTTCAGGCCCTAATACAAGAACAAAATGCATCAAAAGCGGCCAATCAATTGGGCCTAACCCAACAAGCCGTAAGCGAGCACTTAAAAAAATTACGTGATGTTTTTGATGATAGGTTGTTTCTTAGAAAAACGAATGGTTTTGTGCCAACACCATTTGCTGAAGATTTATCTATAGGCGTAGACAAACTACTAAATGATTTTACCGCACTTTTATCACCGACAAGCT
Organism: Colwellia sp.; assembly: GCA_013215655.1. Lineage (GTDB taxonomy): Bacteria > Pseudomonadota > Gammaproteobacteria > Enterobacterales > Alteromonadaceae > Colwellia_A. Next base: position 9,123 of record JABSOX010000005.1, on the reverse strand, counting down.
TTGATCCTAAAACAATCACAGGCACTTTTGTTATTGCAGCAACCGATTATGCCCAACAAGTAGTATTACCGTCATTAATTTCTCTACTCAGAGAGCAATCCCCTAAGTTAAAGTTAATCGTTCGTGACTTTGAGTTAGATAAAATTCATGAATTAATGGAAAGTGGAAAAGTAAACTTAGCAATCGCATTTCCTGACTATATTCCAGATAACTATCCAATCGTAAAACTTTTTGAGGAACACCATGTTTGCGTTGCCTCACCAAAGGCATCAATCGCACTTAAAAATCCTTCTCTTGCAGAAATTGCACGTTATCCAAGCATTATTGCTTCGCCTTCACGACCAAATTTTAAAGGCTCTATTGATGACTGGTTCAAGACGTTTGGTTTAAAACGAAATGTAGTGGTATCTGCACCATGTTTCTCTATCGTACCTATGTATCTAGATACAACGGATTCAATAGCTTTTTTGCCTTCCAGAGCGATAACTGACTTAGATTTAATAGAAATAAACCTTGAACAATCACCTGATAATTTTGATGTGATTGCGGCCTGGCATCCACGCTATAATGAAGATGCACTCCAAAAGTGGGTAATATCACTGCTGCAAGTTGAGTAATAAACTATTTTCTAATGCCAAGCACAAAGGTCAATAAAATTTCCATAATTTATAATGACTCAATGTCTGCTGCTTAGTCATGCTTGATGTACTTTCTGACAATGTAAACGTCCCCTTTTAGCGATCAGTAGTCCCAAAGAATAGCCAGTAGTTAACGTCAACTGTGCGCACAAAGTGATCATCTCAGGAAATCTTGCTAACGACCGCTTTGTGCTCAAAAGCGCCCCTTAATTTCTTTTATGGTAATTGTCGATTTATCCGACAAAACGGTCATTAGGATAATTGATTTTAAGGTCAGTTAGCACCACAAAGCGGTCTAAATTCATGTGTAAAAATCATCCCTCCTAACGACCCCTTTGATACGAAACCGGACGTTAGGCTTGGCTTATCTAACTGCAATGATTGCGACAACTATTCGCAAAAGGATAGGTTTTTGTGAATGAAATGTTGCCAAAATTATAAAAATGACGTAGCAGTGCTGAATATTAAGTTAAAGTGTCTGAAGTCTTTTACAAATATGGCATAGCAAAGGATACTTAATCTTAGGGTGGTGGTTTAAAGGTGAAATAACCTAATTAACCAATCACCAGAAACAAAAAAAACACCAATCATGACAATTGATGTTTTTCTAGAATCACATAATAAAAACTATATTAAGGTTGTTTCTTAAATCGACGTGATGCTAACCCAATCATTCCTAATGCGAAAATAGCGAGTGTAGATGGCTCAGGAACATTTGCTGTACCTGTGATAGGTTCGTCAGCCTTAAAGATCCAACTGCCCATATCATTACCGTTACCCCATCCAGCAACAGCGCGATGAGGTCCCCACCCTGTTGCATCGTATGCTATAACAGCAGTTGCTCCAGGTCCGTTCCAGTTATACGAGGGTAATACTACCAACCAATTAGCGAACCCAACGCTGTCAGTTTGGAACATACCGTCTGATCTTGCTGCTACGTTACTACCTGTCTGCCCAAAAGTAGTGAGTAATAACTGTGCGGCAGACATATTCCCTGAATTATAATCAGGCATTGCATAATTACCAGTGTATCCTTGACCATTAATAAGTGTTTCTAGATCACTAAATGTTGCATATGAAAAACCGTAAAACTTGCTATTAATATCCATAAAATTTAAAAGCATTTCGTTATATGAAAAGCCGAGTGTGCTCGTAAGTGTAAACCATTCGTTATTAGTTTCTGTGTCAGTAATTATCTCTCCATCCTGAATTAATCCAGCATTTGCATTGTTAACCAAACAGCTTGCAGACAGTATCAAACTTATCCAAATAATATTTAAAAATTTAAATTTCATGTTGTTTTCCTTTTTAGTCCCTTTCAGTTTTTTTGGTAGGTAATAGTTAAAATAGTAAGTTATTACTCCCTTTTCACCTGTTCAGCAAAAAACATACCAAAACTTAAATATTAAACAATTTCAATATGATGATAAATTGAACAATTTTAAATAAAGTAATACTGTAAAATAACCCGACACCAAAGCTCTTATCAACCAGTTGAATATGTTACATAAAATTTACGAATGTTCATCTAAATTGATCTCAGTATTTTTACACAATTAAATGCTTAAAATGGACTAACAACGATAGATATATCATTGATATAATCACGCATTACCTATCTATAATGACAGTTTCAGTAATGTAATTGATTAAAACTCACTGGTGCTAATTGTTGTAACTAATCACATTAACACCGCTACAGAGCAGTAAATACAATTCAAACTCACCACCTAGCAACTGACTTGTGAACAGTTAGTTTACTCTTTTATCCTTTGTTATAACTAAGTGCTCAAGTTGTTGGTTTAATATGAAAAACTAACAATTAAATATTGGTGAAATCAACCGTGAATGTAGTAAGAATAAACGTGGTTCGCCTAACTAACTGAGTATTCATCCGTTGTTAACGAATGTTTGGGGGTAAAGGTACTTTAAATTCATTTGACAACTGCGCTAGGCTCTGAGAAGCCGTTAGTAATTTCAATGCTAACGTCAGCTATTGGCTAGCTGCGGAAGGTATGATGTTGATACCAAAAGTTTCCGCTTTGCGCACAAAGTGATCCTTTCATCGAAGCAAATAATTTCCGATTAAATCATTTGTTCAAAGGGTCAGCAAACACCACGAAGCAGACTAAAGCTATTAGCTGCAATCGCTAAAAAATAGGTCTCCGTTCGAAACATAAGCAGACATAAATATTTAAATATGAAATGTACATTTCGCTTGTAAAGTTAATTACTCCTTTAATAAAAAGTGGGTAAGTTTTTTAATATCAGCCTGAGGGAAATCTTCGACAGTTAATAGCAATAGTTCCTCGTCTTCAACAAAAGAAAATGAACGGTATTTATTATCGGCAAGCCAAGGTAAATCAATAACGGCTGAGGTCGTTGAGGTGGCGATATCATAGAATTTTATTTGATAACGGTTTTCCATTTCAATGAAATAATAAATTCCTTTCTCTGTAAGTTCCCATAAATAACGAGCAGCAAAACCTTCGGATTTTAACAGTTGCAGAGCAGGAACATCGGACGACAAAGATTTAACCCAGATGGTACTATCTTGACGAGTAAAATATAAATCTCCATTTGAATGCAATTTTCCAACAATGCCACCATTCTCGGTGAGTTGTGTCGGCTCTCCCCCAGCAAGTGGGAAAAGAAATAAATTTTTCTGACCCTCTTTAATCGCATAAGAAATTATTCCGGAGTCGTCAGAACTCCAAGTAGGTCGGCCATGAATATTAAAAGGCGTGGATATTGCGGAAAATTTCTTTGTTTCGACATTCAATATATAGATTAAATTCCCTGTATGTTTTTCATTCGGTGCACTGAACGCAATCAATTTACCATTGTTTGACCATTTTGGTGAAGTGAGCTCTTTTTCCAAGAATGTTAATTGTTCTCTTACTTTGCCTAAGATATCTGATACCCAAATTTCATGTGATCCAGATTGGTTTGAGGTATAAGTAATTTTGTTATGAATTTTCGAATAATCCTGATTTTTATGACTGTAATCCGATAATATCAAAGGGAATAATGTAGACTTTTTGTCTTTAGCAAGTGATAAAGAGCCAATATGCGACTTGCTAGCCCTATCATGATAGAGCAAAAAATCGTTGTTTTTGTTTATATTTGGAAAAGCGAATCCATCAATGCCCAACGGCTTAATAACTTTAGAATCAATGTTGACCATAAATCCCTTTCTAAAATCAGAATACTGGGCACCAAAGATAATGTGTCTATTATCTGAATGCCAAGTTAAACCGACAATGTCATAAAACTCATTGGTGATTTGGGTTTCCGCACCTGACTTCAAATCAATAATGAATATATTTTCGTTATATTCATTAAATCGCCTAGCGACAGCGAGTTTCTGCCCATCTTTTGAAAAGGATAAATCACGATTTATAAATTTACAGTTGGAATTACAGGCAATGATTCTGGGCGATTTTGCCAGGTCATTGAGCTCAATAATTGCAATACCTATATGTGGGTTATATTCTATGAGGGTTAGATAAGCGAGCTGAGTTCCATCATCAGATATGGCAATATGAGGAAACTGTACTTTTGCACAATTAGCAATGGTCTTTTCAGCGCCATTGAGTAAAGTTAATTCAACAATTTTGCAATCTGCATTATTAGAAGAGTCAGAGAATTTCTGGAAGTAGAGATGTTTGCCATCGGCAGACCAAACGGGCGCACCTTCTGGTTCATCATCAAAAGTAAGTCTCTTTATAGGTAAATCTGGTTGTGTCAGATCTTTCATATACAGATCAATAGAATAACCTGCCCGAACCCATTTAAATGCTACATGTCTATTATCGGGAGATAAGGCAGGAAATACCTCTCTGCCAGATTCAGTAGTAATAGATTCAACAACAATTTTTTCGGGCTCTTGTATTTTATTCGGATAAAGAAATGTCGCTATTAAAAGAATTGTTGTTACAAAAATACTGATGATAATCATTAATCGATAGTCAATTCTCCGTGAATTTTTTTTAACAGTATCTATATTATGAAAAACAGGCTTGGCTGATAATTTATAACCAGATTTATGTATAGTACTAATGAATGGTATTTCACCATAATACTTACGAAAAATTTGTCGGAGATTCCATATGGCATTGGTCAAAGCCTGTTCACCTACAGGAGCATTGTCATCCCAAATTTCATGGATTATTTCTTCACGGGAGATAACTCGAGGATAATTCTTGGCAAGTAAATTTAATACCTCGATAACTTTAGGCTGCAACTTTTCCCTTGAAGTGCCTTTGAACAGCAGGCAATTCTCATCCGGAATAACATTACAGTCTCTTATAAAATAGGTTGTATCTTTTCTCATTAGTTACGATTAATTCTTATTTTTTGTATTTTTTGTATTTTTATTATTTATTCGTGAACAATTAATTAACTTTTTCTTAGTTGTATTCTGGCTCAACCTATCCTGTTAATTTTAGATAGCTGACTAGCTGTATTCCCAATACTAATACTGTAACAAACCAAGTTATCAATTTCATTATTTTTATTTTACCTCTTATTTTACCTCTAAAAACAACCACTAACACATTGTTTTAATAAACAATATAAAAATTATATAAAAATTATCTATAAACGAGAATTAAAAGGCTTTTTCGAGATTGTAGTTAGATTACCGATCATTTAAAACAAGCTGCACCACAGAAAAATCGTAATGAAAATAAAGAAATAATCGCGATAGTTGGTGAGTGTAAAGAAGTTATGGGATTAAAGCCCATTTGAAAATGAACGGACGTTGTGTCTGATCGATATTAGGGGAAATATAAATGAAAACTGACAAACTTAGTCTATCTAAGATATCAAGATTATCACTGTCAACAACAGCTATTGCCATCATAACTGCACTGAGTTCTGTACCGACTTATGCAGAAGAACTGCAAGAAGTTGAAAGAATAGCTATCACTGGCTCAGCAATTAAACGAACTGACGTGGAAAATGTATTACCAGTTATGGTCTTTGATGCTGACTCAATCGCCGCGCAAGGCATTAATACCACGGGTGAACTGATCAGTAAAATCCCTGCGATGCAAGGATATACGGCTGTTGGTGCAGCAATGAATAATACTTCAGGGCAAGAAACCGCTTCTTTGCGTGGTTTAGGAGCTTCATACACACTCGTTTTGCTTAATGGCAAACGTATGGCGTCTCACAGTAGCAGTAATACCGTCGATATCTCCTCTATTCCTATTGCAGCCATTGAGCGTGTTGAAGTATTAACCGATGGTGCTTCTGCCATTTATGGTGCAGATGCGATTACTGGTGTTGTCAATTTCATTCTAAAAACAAACTTTGAAGGCACTAAAGTTGAAGCGAAAATTTCGCAACCACAACAAGATGGTGGTGAGAGTAATCATTTTGCCATTACTCATGGTATTAATGGTGACAACTATAATTTTGTTTTATCTTATAGCCATGACTCACAAGCGCAGTTAAAGTCTACGCAAAGAGATTATGGTAAGACAGGTATCGTTGGGTTTGACTATGGCGGAGAAAAATTAGTATTTACCCGACTATCAAGCAATGCAGCACCTGCAAACTTCGATTTAAGATTTGATGGTGACCTTCCAGAGTGGAGAATGAATGGTTACCGAGCTGATCCGCTACAGGGTAATGGTGAATGTGCAGAATATAACATACCGCAAGATTCTGCTACTTCCTCAAGAATTCAGGAACGTTGTCTTTACGACTTTACTGAAGCAGTTGATATTTTTCCTGAAAAGTCAGTTGATACCTTCCTCGTTAACGGCGCGTATACTATCAGTGATAATATGGAACTCTACACTTCACTTTTATTGTCAAAAACTAAAAGTATTTCTCGGGCAGCGGCCAATTTCGTAAGTGGCATGGCCCTAGATATGGATTCCGCGATTGTCAGTGAGTTGCTGTTAAATGATACTCCGGGTGCAGAGGTATTGACGGCAGAGCAACGCGATAATTTAAATAGAGCGAGACTACGCTGGCGTATTGCTCCAGGTGGACCTCGTACCAGAGAATTTACCGTCGACGCCTTCAATTTTACCCTAGGGACAAACGGAGATTTTAATGCCGTGGGAACTGATTGGTATTATGATACTTCGGTTACTTATTCTGATAGTTCCAGAAGCCAAAACCGTTTAAGTGGCTATATCGAAGCGGAAGGTCTTGGTGAATTGCTTAACAGCCCGACATTGATTATCAACCCCTTTCTTCCTGTTGGTCAACAATCATCAGCAGCCGTTGCAGCGATTGATGCAATAAATCTTAATTCACAAGACTATGTTACTACTGATACCGACTCTTTAGCGATACAAGGGCAATTATCGGGCGCTATTGCCGAGCTTCCCGCTGGTGAAATGTATGTTGCCACGGGTTTTGATTATCGTGAAGTTTCTTATGTAACCGGTGCTAACCAAGATAACCTGGAAGAAGTCATGCAAGGTCAATCTGCCAGTACCTTGTATGATTTATCTCGTGAAACTTATGGTATGTTCGTTGAAACCGTGATACCGGTTATTGACGGCCTAGAGATTACTGCGGCTTATCGTTATGACAATATTGGTGCGATTACCTCTTCTTATACTGAGCCTCCTGAAAATAACGGTTCTGGATGGGTTTATAATGAACGGGAGGCTTATTCAGAAATCAATGATGATGTCAGCGAAACCACTTACAAGCTAAGTATTGCTTATCGTCCCACCGACGAATTATTAATTCGTGCTTCTCAAGGAACGGGGTTTAAAACAGCCTCTATGGATACCTTAGCGGCACCGCTAGATCTTGGTGGTTCAACTGGTAGTAACTTTGTATGCCCATTCCCAAGCTCTAGTGACCCCTTGAACGTTGGTTGTGATGGTCAAACTCAATACCCTACTGCCTTCCGAGGAAATCCAGATTTAAGACCGGAAACTTCAGTACAAAAGTCGGTCGGTTTTGTTTATTCACCCTCACAAAGTTTTGATATGAATATCGATTACTGGCAAATAACCATTGAAGATAGGCTTGGCGGTGTGACCGAGGAGCAAGCATTCCTAGTTAACCCTGAAAAATATCGCGAAGCTTTTGGCTTATTTTATAATGCTACCCAAGAACGTGACTTACTGACTTTTATTGATACAAGTATTAACATCGATAAGTCTTACCACAAGGGCGTTGACTGGGCATTTAACCTCTCAGCCGATTTTGACTTTGGTCGTTATGAAACCTCGTTAAGAGGTACTTACATGATTGAAAATAAACGTTCACAGGAGCCGGAAGTAGAAGGAGATCCTCTAACCTATAACAGTAATCTTGGTGTATTTGGCATAGATGCAGATGTTACGTTTAGAAATAAAATTAACTTCAGCAATACCTTTATTATTGGTGATTTTACCCATTCTCTGAATTTTAGCTGGAAAAGCGGCTACACAGACCAAGAATGGAATGCAAATAGTAGTCGAATTCTTTATGCAGATGACTTCTTAAGACGATATGAACACGCAATTAAGCGCGAAGTAGCTGATTATTTAACGGCAAATTATGTCACAAAATGGCAACAGTCTGACGAATTGACACTGGTATTTGGTGTTAATAATGTCTTTAATCAAAGTCCGCCACTATCAATTCGTTCGAGCGGTGGTGCTGGTGTCGTGGGTTATGATTCTCGATATGTTGATCATCTACTAAGGACGTTTTATTTAAAAGCATCATATAGTTTCTAACGAAGTACATCCCAAGGGGTGGGGTAAGTTTTCCTCATTCCCTTTTTTAGTCGCTCATAAATTTTAGGAAGTAAATTATTGAGTGGACCATATTTATCTACCTATATTTTGCTATCGGTAATTTGTGGCCGATAAATCAATGGTTTGACAAAATTAAATTTGCATTATTCTTTGCTAAAAGAGAAATAAAGACACACGGCTACCCTTGGATAATTAATAGAATTTAGCACAAAGAACAAACTCATTGTTTGTTATTTTAGCCGGACTTTTAAAGGAACTTATATGGTTTTCCAGTGTATTACACTTATTTTACTACTCAACATTGTTGCTGCCATGTCCAGCAAGGCGGCAAGCTATACAGATTATTTACCGAGAGATGATCATTACGACTCTTCTATATCTACACCTGAGTCTGTACTCGGTTCTGGCACTACTGACGACCCGTCAGTGCATTATGATATTTTGATAAAAAACGGAACAGTGATCGATGGCAGTGGAAAAGCCGGTTTTATTGCCGATATCGCTGTAAAAAATGGCAAAATCATGCACATCGGAAAACTGAACACCGCTTCTGCAGAGCGGATTATTAATGCTAAAAACATGGTGGTCTCACCTGGTTTTATTGATTTGCATAGCCATGCTGATCACAATCTTCTTAGAAACCCTGATATGGAAAATGGTATTCGCCAAGGTATCACAACGGTACTGGGTGGCAATTGTGGAGGCTCCCCTCTGCCTATAGACGCATATATGAGCTCAGATCAGGAAAAGGGTATCTC
>JABSOX010000045.1:23114-44744 GCA_013215655.1 Colwellia sp. | reverse complement strand
TAGTCTGCAAGTGACAGAAGATGAACTTATCCCAGTCTGTGCGCCTAGCATAGCCGGTGAGTTAAACACTATCATTGACATAAAAGAACAGAGGTTAATTGTCGATTCGTCTCCATATGATGAGTGGCATCGTTGGCAAGCTAAGGCTGGATTAAACTACACGGCAAAAGATTGTTTATATTTAGATGATGTGAATTTGCAATTAGCTGCCGCGATTCAAGGAAAAGGTATATGCCTGTCTCGAAAAAGTTTTGTCATTAACCATTTAGCGCAGGGAAACCTAGTGCAGCCTTTCGAACTTAGCATATATTCCAAATTTAATTTCTATTTAGTGTTCCCGGCAAACCGTTTACAAGAAATAAAAATAGCAGCCTTTTATCAGTGGATTAAAGAAGTTCGTTAGCAGATCAAACTTATTAAACATCAAGGTTACTTTTTGTCAGCAAACCATTGCTCTAAACTTTCAATGCATTGCACGACTTTTGCGGGTACAAAATATCGCACTGGATATAAGCATAAAGGGTTAACATTGGGCTTTTTGCATCGGCTAATACTTCAGCGACTTGACTACTATCTATTGCCTGTTGACAGATAAAGTCAATGTCTGCAAACTTCAGATACTTTTGCCAAAAACTTTGGTTTAACGAGTACAGGATTAAGGCTACATCTGCTACGAGGGCGGAAAGCTCACAGCCTTTTGCCCAGAGCCAAATGAGTACTTTAGTGTTAAAGCTTTAAAGAAATATTTTGTAGATTAATTTAATAATATAAGGAGTAATCATGGATGGAACAAATAGAGGTGATATCAAGCCTGGAATAAAAGTTAAGATTGTTCTGAAGAAAGATCAGCGCAGTGGAATCCAAACAGAAGGGATAGTAAAGGATCTTTTAACAAAGTCTAGTTATCACTCTCACGGGATCAAGGTGAGGTTAGAAAGTGGAGATGTTGGGAGAATAAAAGAGATATGCTAATCTATTAATACAATTTTTTAATCTAATTTATAGTAAATCTATGACACGAGAAAAAATTATATTTAATGGAGCACTAGGTGAAAACCTATGTGGCAGGCTTGATACCCCAGATGACAGGGAACCCAGAGCATACGTACTATTTGCTCACTGTTTTACAGGTTCAAAAGATGTTCTAGCAGCAAAGCGTATTGCTAGGTCCTTGTGGCTAAGAGGCTTTGCAGTTTTCCGTTTTGATTTTACGGGACTTGGTGATAGCGAGGGTGACTTTGCTAATACAACTTTTTCTTCTAACGTAGAGGACTTGGTTGCCGCAGCAAAGTATTTAAGAGATGAAAAAAAAGCCCCCGCAGTTTTAATTGGTCACAGCCTAGGAGGAGCAGCTGTAATAGCGGCCGCAGAACATATTCCTGAAGTTCGTGGTGTGTGCACAATTGGAGCACCAGCAGATCCAGCTCACGTTACTCATCACTTTGGTGATGCTCTTACGGTGATGGAACACACAGGCGAAGCAGAAGTTAATATTGGTGGTCGTCCATTTCGCATGAAAAAATCTTTTCTTGATGATTTAAAATGGCATAAACAAGAATACAGTATCAAAAACCTAGATAGAGCTCTGCTCATATTCCACAGCCAAGTTGACGACATTGTAGGTATTGAAAATGCAGGTCAAATTTATCAAGCCGCAAAACATCCAAAAAGTTTTATAAGTTTAGACGGGGCAGATCATATGCTCACAAATAAAGAAGATTCTTGTTACGTGGCCGAAGTCATAAGTGCTTGGGTTCACCGCTATGGGTTTTGTCGAAGTTCATAGTCTTGTATGAACGAGCAATACATCGAATGCTTCTATAATAAAAGGAGGCTGCACAGTTATCTTGATTTCAAAAGTCCCATAGACTTCGAAAAAAACAAAAGTGCTAAATTAACTGTCCATCATTCTAGGGCAAGATCAGTGTGCTCAAAGCGCCCCTTAATCTCTTTTATCTTAGTTGTCGTTTTATCCGACAATATAGTCATTAGGATAATTGGTTTTAAGGTCAGTTAACACCACAAAGCCGGACCTTTATTGATATAATAACGCTTATTCTGAATGGCTGTTTTGTTCCTTGAAACTGACATTCGCGCTACCTCATTTTCCGTTAAATATTCAACTTCTTTCCATAGGGTTAAACGCCAAATTGTTCAAACTGCAGGATTTCAGAAAAGCCGAATGTAAATTTTTGTAAACTTTTATGCCTCGTTTTTTTACATAACATGCCTATTTAAAGGTTAAACGAGGTTCTATATTAGCCTAGAGAAGTTATCTCCAAATTAAAAAACACTTATTTTAAGAAGTACTGATAAATACGGCTTTCATAACAACAATACGGGTCGGTTTGACAAAAAAAAATGGAAACGCTTGCATGGGATAGAACTCTGCAATTTTTAAGACTAAACATATCAACAGGGGGACGAGCATGTGCGATGAATTAACAGAAAAAGATGGTAAACAATTCCTTTTAAATGGTGGGAAATTAAATCGACGCGATTTTAGTAAAATTGGGGCAGCAGCCCTATTGACGGCCATGTTGCCTAAAATCGTTTTTGCGGAGACTGTGATAGAAGCCACTGTTGAAATTTCTACGTCTGATGGTATTTCTGATTGTTATTTTGTCCACCCGTCTAGTGGTAAACACCCTGGTGTTATCTTGTGGCCAGATATTAGGGGGTTGAGGCCTGCCTATAAAGTCATGGGGAAGAGATTGGCCGCAGCTGGTTATTCAGTTTTAGTGATAAATCACTATTACCGGGATGCTAAAGCGCCGGTGGTTGGGCCAAATGCAAGTACTGGTGACCCCGCCACCATGAAATTTTTAAGAGGCATGGCGGCTAAGCTTACACCAGCAGCCACAACCTCTGATGCGAAAGCCTATATCAATTTCCTTGATGCTCAAGCCAGCGTAGACCTGGATCGAAAAATAGGCACCATGGGCTATTGTATGGGCGGTGGTATGACCATAGAAACGGCAGCTGCCGTTCCAAATCGTGTTGGAGCTGTGGCCTCATTTCATGGAGGTAGATTAGGTATTAATGATAGACCTGATAGCACTCATCTTCTGATACCAAAATCACCGGCACATGTACTTCATGCCATTGCTGAAAATGATGATAAAAGAGCGCCTGAAACCAAAAACATTTTAAGAACTGCTTATAAAGCCGCAGGTGTGCCTGCCGAAATTGAGGTTTATCAAGGCACCTTACATGGCTGGTGCACACTGGACTCTTATACTCTTTATAATGAAAAACAAGCGGAAAAAGCCTGGAACCGTCTTTTACATTTATTTGAAGGCGCCTTAGCATAATCCTTTGCGGAAGGGACTGAAGGGAGGAATTGGTTAAGGGCAATCCGAACTACAATGACAGCTTTAGATTCAACTGCGGAAGTTAAAGTTAATTATTGTTCACTTCCGCTTTGCACAAAGTGATCATCTCAGGATATCTTGCTAACGACCGCTTTGTGCTCAAAAGCGCCCCTTAATCTCTTTTATCTTAGTTGTCGTTTTCTCCGACAATATAGTCATTAGGATAGTCGGCTATAAGGGCAGTAATCACCACATTATAGACATTAAGAGGATACGCTCTAATCGTAATTGAGATTAGTTCTTGTATCCGTAATGTCCCAACTACGTATTAGCTTATTATTTAAGTAAAACGCTAAGCTCTTGTTGTTACTTCTCTCTACTACTTATTCGTTTTAAAATTGCGGGGATGTATTCCAAACTTGAATCCATTTCAAAGGCTTTACTATAATATTTTATCGCAAGCTTATCGTTTTTATTATTGAGATATGCTTCAGCCAAACTATCATATAAATTAGCTGATTTCGGATACGCTAAGGTATTAAGTTTGAATAATTCAATAGTTTCACTTGAATTCCCCCGCTTGTACATGACTTCATAACCAAGATTATTAATAACTACTTCTGTGTTGATATTTCGTGTGCTTGGTGACTGTTTGAAACTATGATAGATATCAATCGCTTGATCTATTTTGTCGTTAGCAATCAATTGGGCCATATTTTCTTTAAGTGCAAATGCTTTTTCTTGTAACCCAGGTAAAACTATGTTCGCCAAGCTAACAGAGAATTCCAACATATTGAATAGGGGCTTAGAGCGACCATTAGTCAAATGAATAACTGTCACCGAATTTTCAGGATCACTATTGAAAAATATATGTCTTAGATTTACATCATCGCCACCCAAATGGCCTATAGTTGTGATTCTTCCGTCGTTACTATATTGCCAGCCATTAGCATATCTACCTACATTTCCATTGGTATAATGGATTGGTTTCCATGATTCAAAAAGTGTTGCTTTTGAAATTATTTCACCAGAGATTAGTGCATTAAACCATACAGTCATATCCTGTATATTGCTGTTTAAACCACTACCAGCGAAAGTGTAACGAGGAAATGGATGGATCCCGCGGTCAATAAATTTTCCTTTTTCGAGCGTGTAGTAATGGTTAGTACGATCAGCAATATCAACATCTCCTCCACCAAAAGAAGTATGCTTAAGTTTCAGTGGTTTAACGATCAAATCATTAATCGCGCTGACAAAAGGTTGGTTAGTTTTTTGTTCTATAAGTTTTTTAATTAACAAGAATCCAGTTTGAATGTATCTACTTCTACTTCCAGGAATGAACTGGAAGGGCTGATTGGCCATTTGATTGATTACATCATCTTGGTTTTCGGGTAACTCAATTTCAATAGAAAAATACTCAGGTAATCCTGAAGTGTGCGATAACAATTGTCTGACAGTTAACGACTGCCAGGCTTGTGGAATATCTTTTAAGTAGTGACCTATTGTTTGGTCTAATTCAATTTTATTTTTGTCGACTAAATCCAACACGGAAGTGACAACAAATAGCTTAGTGACGGAATATATTGAATAAACTGTATTATTATCTACCTTAGTCTCATTTTCTAAATCTTTAAAACCATTACTTTTACGATAAATTAACTGCCCTTTATGAAGTAGCGCAATTGATTGACCAACAATGCCGTATTGTTTAAGTACTTTATCGATTTTACCATCTAATAAATTTGTTTGTTGTTTCGTTAATTGGTCTTTTTCAGATGTAACATTTTTGGCAAAAGTGGGGATTGTATTGACGATAAATAGCATTGCAGATAAGGCAATCAGTTTAAAAGGTGCTGATAACATAATTATTATTTTCTCTTTGTGTAATTATTATAGGAATAGAGACGTTCAACGAGACCTGATAAGAGAAGTTTATATTTCATCATTATGGTAATCATTAGAAAAAGTACAACAAATTTGTTATACCTTACGTCAACTTAGCTCACTAAGTGAGCCTTTTTAGTCAACTGTGGAAAGGCTGTTGATCGCTCTAAGGAGACATTAATATTTTCAACCCCTTACGTCAACGCAAAGCGCACCAAGTGCGCATTGTTGACGTAACTATTTGAAAAAATTAATGTCAACTTAAGACTAATAAGCTGTCATTAGTTTAATTGATTGTTGTATCTTGTAATTCAGTTTGTTCTAGTACGCTTTGCAAACTCTCAGTTAATTCAACGACATCAATTGGTTTAGTTAAGTGTTTATCAAATCCAAGTGACTTTGCCCTTTCTTTACTTCGTGTATCAACGTCAGCGGTTAAAGCAAAAATAGCCAAATTGCTGAATTCGGGAAATGAACGAATTATCTTCGTTGCTTGGTAACCATCTAATACAGGCATTTGGCAATCCATTAACACTACATCAACATGTTCTTGTTTTATATGATCAATAGCTAACTGACCATTTTCTACTATGGTGGCATCAATACCTATTTTTTTTAATATTGTGTCAATTAATATTTGGTTAATTCTATTATCTTCTGCGACTAAAACCTTTAATTTGGACATGTTTTCTCGACACCTTTTTACTTGTTTTATTTTAGGTTTTATTAGAGTAGAAGGAGGACTAGCAATGGATAAATGACAGGTAAAAGTAAATATTGAGCCTTGGCCCTCAATACTTGAAATTTTAATGTCTCCAGCCATTAACTTACTCAGTTTTTTAGATATTGTTAAACCTAGACCTGTACCGCCAAATTTTCGTGATGTTGAAGCATCAGCTTGCGTAAAAGGATCGAATAAATTAGCGATATTTTTTTCAATAATACCAATCCCTGTATCTTTTACTTGAATTTGAATATGCGATTTATTGTCAAATTGATTCAATAGTTCCGCGGTTAACGTAACACTGCCATGCTGAGTAAATTTTATTGCATTGCCGCATAAGTTCATTAATATTTGCTCAATACGTGTTTGATCGCCACTAACAAATATTTGCTCAGGTAAGTTATCATTCAGGTGCCAGCTAAGGTTTTTATCGGATGCTTGAACTTCAAAGATGCTATAAATTCTCTTTAATACTAAATGTAGATCGAAAACGTCTTTATTGAGTATTAGTTTACTAGACTCAATTTTTGATATGTCGAGGATGTCATTCACTATATGTAATAGTAAATCTGAAGATATTGAAATTTTATCAAGGAAAGACTTAATTTCTTTTACATCGGTAGAATCTTGTGCCAGCCTAGCAAAGCCAACAACTGAGTTCATAGGAGTACGAATTTCATGGCTCATATTCGCTAAGAATTGACTTTTTGCTTTATTAGCATGATTTGCATCTTCAACTGCTATTTTCAGAGATTCGGTACGTTGGTTCACGAGATTGTCTAATGCTAATTGACGATTATTCATCAGTAAAAGTGAAGTAATTATCGTAATAACAATCACTACAAGAAATAAATACAAAACTAAAAACTCTTCACTTTGCTTGTGAACTAAGAACTCTTTGTTAACAAGCAGATTAAAATTCCATTTTTGGCCGGCAACGGAAAATGTATCCGTAATATGTTCTGAATCATCGAGTAATGTTAAAGCCTTACTCTCAGTATGTTCGGTGTTTGTGAGGAACCATTGCTGTTTACCTTGTTCAAAAACCTCATAATAGAATAATTTTTGTTGTTGCTTGGTAAAAGCATTTATTAGCATTTTCTCTGCTAAAAACACAGCCGTAGCAAATCCTTTTAAGCGTTTATTATTTATATTTCTTTCGTCATTATATTGCTCAAACACCGGGTAGAATAATAAGAATGCAGGCTCTTTTTTATCTGATTGCACTAATTGGATAATTGGTGTCGCTTTAGGCTGATAACTTTCCATAGCACTTTTAAGTGTTTGCTTACGAGACGGGTTAGAGTACACATTGAATCCAATTGCTTTTTCGTTGCCTTTCTCTGGACTAATGAATTTTACATAAATAATAGGATCGTCTATTAATAAAGGTTTTCCTTTGATTGAAGCATTATCTGAATGAATTTGCATGAGTCCATTTTCATGGAGATATTTTTGTTGTTGAGTAATTATTGGATTCCACGACATTGCTTTAATCGCCGGTGAATTTTCATAGATGTTGCTTACATGTTTGTGAAATGATGCTTTATTTATGTTGGGAGTGTTTTGAATAAATATTGCTAAATCTCTTAATTGGTTGATCCCACCGTTTATTTGGCGATGAATACCATTTTCTATAATCTTGGTTTCTTTATTCACAAGTTTCTGTGAATTAATACTTAACTTAGTAACAAAAAATTGAGTAATTAAAACAGTAACAGTGAATAGTACAATCACAGAGCTTAAAATAGTAATTCTTGCTTTTCGTTGATTAATTTTTAAGTGCTTAAAGTGAAGTAAACTAAAGAAAAAAGGAGTAATAAATAAAACACCTAAAGAATCACCCAACCACCAATAGATCATATTAAGTTGAAATTCTTCAATACGGTATGATGAATTGAAAATACTTAAGGAATACACACCTATATTTGAGGAAATAAGATTAGTTAGAATACCGACAATTAACACAAAATAGATTGTTTTTGCATTATTCCATTGCTCCAAAGGATTGCCCAACCAATATCGCAATAAGCCTGCTCCAACTATGGCCTGTAGCATACTTCCTGTTGCTATCATTGCATTTTGAATACCAATAAGAGAGAAAATAAGACTAGATTCAAAATTGGGAATAATGGAAAAGTTAAATATGAACGATGCAAAAAATACAGCAGGAAAGAACCTCCACCACCATAGGTAACATCCAATAAGGGCAATACCAGCAGGTAGCCAAATAGAGACGACTTGGCTTTGAAAAGAAATGGCTGAAAGCAAGTGACCAGAAAGAATATAACTTAGGAAAAATACTACGTACCACAACCATGTGTTTTTAATTGTAGGAATGATTTTAGTTCTACCTATCATTTGTCCTTTTTAAACATAATTATAAATATAGTTGAGCTTACTATTTTCATCAAACTTAAACCGTTACTGTTTGATGAGACGAATACAGGACTTCCTAAGCTTTCTTATAAATCAAGTAATCCTACTTTTGATCAAAGTACTTATGTCTGCTATATCTGGAAATAGTGAGCATTATATTTAAGTTTCTCGTGTAAAATTTTAGACCGCTTTATGGTGAGAACTGACCTTAAAATCACCTATCCTAATGACCGTTTTGTCGGAGAAGCTGCCGTTAGCATAACAACCGCTAGTGTCTTCAAAGCGCACGAAGCGATCTAAATTAGAGTGAATAGTCTAAGGCGCAAAGTGCCCTCTTCCGCCATAGAATTATTGAATTTGTAAGACCTAAAAAGCATGTGAATCATATTAATCGAATGTCCGCTTTCAGTATTTCAATCAAATTTGAGCATTAGTTTCCAAGTTTCGAGATAAAAATTTTGAACAACGGCATTATCTAGTGAATGTCTGCTTCGGAAGAGCTGCCATTAGTAAAATAACTCATTAAGTCAACTTTGCGCACCAAGAAGCCCTTAACAAAAGAGCTGTTTCATTTGGAATTCACCAATTTTTAAAATGAGATATTAAGGGCAGAGACCACCACAGAGAAGATGTTAGCAACGGTAAATTTTGAAGGCGTTTTTTGGTCACTGTTGATACGATAGCTGACGCTTCACTTATTTAGCTTATATAATTTTTGTGTGCTATCGCTATATAGCTACGAATGACCAAAAAAACACTTTATCTTATGGATAAATAATATTTAAAAGATTTCATGATAACTTAAAGCATTTAATAGTTTATTTCCAATTTAAAAAATCGCCGTTTAGTGGCTATTCTGTTGCGAAAGTCAGCCTCATC
Organism: Colwellia sp.; assembly: GCA_013215655.1. Lineage (GTDB taxonomy): Bacteria > Pseudomonadota > Gammaproteobacteria > Enterobacterales > Alteromonadaceae > Colwellia_A. The sequence continues at coordinate 35,564 of JABSOX010000045.1, read as the reverse complement.
TATCTTTTACTTCATTGCCTTTTATTTGGCAATATTGATCGCCATAGTAATTGTTTGAGTAGTTACATTTTACGACTTCATTTTTACCATTAGTCGAATTAAAAATTGCTTTTATATTGTTAATAATATTTTTCATCTTGTTCACCTGCTTGATTTAAGATGAAATGATTGTGACTTATTATTTTGATTCAGTAAAATTGATAAAATCAAACATATAATTCTATAAAACTAAATTATGGCAAAGTTAACCCTAACCACACTTATTAATGAGCTGGGCTGTAAAAATATCTTTGAGCATAGTTAATTCGTTGGTTCTGACATAATTGGGCCTAATGATTAAAGCAATCGTTCTATGTGGCCCAGGTTCATTTAAGTGAATAGCTCTGAGTTCAGACTCATTATAAGTTAATTGATCTAATGCCATTTGTGGTACTAGTGTTGTACCTAATTTACCAGCGACCATTTGAATGAGCGTATGCAAGCTCGCAGAGCCAAAATCAGAATCTTGTTTCTGATTTTGCAGTCGACAAGCGGCTAATGCATGTTCTTTCAAGCAATGACCATCTTTTAATAACATCAGTTTTTCAGTTTCTAACTCTTCACTGCTAATTTCGTTCATTGTTTTTGGGCATTCATCTTTATGGCATACCAAATAGAAGTCTTCTTGCCAAAAATTAAAGCTCATTAATCCGTCTATTGGATAAGGCAAAGCTAGTATTGCTGCATCAAGCTCCCCGGTTCGCACCATATCCACGAGTGTATGAGATTGCTCTTCGAGGATTTTTAATTTAAAGCTTGGATATTGATGTCTGACTTCGGGCAATACTTTAGGTAAAAGGTAGGGACCAATGGTCGGAATAACACCTATGGTCATAGGACTGGAAAAAGGCAGCTTATCGCTTTGTGATATTTGAAGTAACTCGTCTAATTCTAATTTTATTTTTTTTGCTTTATTAAGTATCAATTGCCCTTTTTGGGTCACTAATACTTGTTTGTTATTACGCTCAAAAACGATCACCCCTAATTGCTTTTCAAGCTCATTGATTGCCGTACTCAAGGCTGATTGAGAAACATTGCAAGCCTCTGCTGCTTTTTTAAAATGTAAAGTCTTTTCAATGGCTAGTGCATAGTGCAGTTGTTTTATTGAGACCATGTTTTTTTATGATTACTTTTATTGAACGTAAGTATTATTTTAATCAATTTTATGAAATTAACAACCTTCACTTCCATCAAAAAAATAGAACATTATCTTCTAATTAATCAAATTTTAAAAAGGGTTCTTCACTTTTATACTGAATGTCAGTTTATTTAAAGTCAATAATAGAGTTAAGGATCATACACATGTTAAAGAAAACAATTCCAATTGCTGCGGTAATTTCAGTTGTCTTATCTTCAATGGTATTACCCGCAAAATCATTTGCAGCCAATGAAGCTAAAACGAATCAATTTTGGTGGCCAGAAAAACTCAATCTTAATCCATTACGCCGGCATGGTGAAGAATCAAACCCTTACGGCAAAGAATTTAATTACGCCGAAGAATTTTTAAGTGTAGATATGACTCAACTTAAAAAAGATATTCAAACCACACTGACTGATTCTAAAGCTTGGTGGCCTGCTGATTGGGGACATTACGGCCCTTTAATGATCCGTATGGCTTGGCATAGCGCGGGGGTTTACCGAGTACATGACGGACGCGGTGGTGCATCAGGTGGTCAGCAACGTTTTGCTCCACTAAACAGCTGGCCAGACAACGTAAATTTAGACAAAGCACGTCGTTTATTATGGCCAGTTAAACAAAAATATGGTCGTAAAATTTCATGGGCTGATTTAATGGTGCTTTCAGGCAATGTAGCCCTTGAGTCAATGGGCTTTAAAACCTTTGGATTCGCCGGTGGTAGAACTGACGACTGGGAACCAGATTTAGTTTACTGGGGTTCTGAAGATAAAATGCTCACTGACAAACGCAGAGACAAAAAAGGCGGTTTGAAAGGACCTCTTGCCGCGGTAGAGATGGGGTTGATTTATGTTAACCCTGAAGGTCCACACGGTAAACCTGAACCACTTTTAGCTGCTGACGATCTTCGTTTATCATTTGGTCGTATGGCGATGAATGACGAAGAAATAGTCGCGTTAAGTGCTGGGGGTCATACTTTTGGTAAAGCCCATGGTGCGAAAAAACCTACAAACTGTGTTGAGGCTGAACCTGCCAGTGCTCCTGTTGAGCAACAAGGATTAGGCTGGAAAAACAAATGTGGTACCGGTGTTGGTGCTGATACGATAAGTAGTGGTTTAGAAGGCGCTTGGACTGTTACTCCAACACAATGGTCAACCAATTACCTAGACAACTTAATGAACTTTACTTGGGTAAAAACCAAAAGCCCAGCAGGAGCCACTCAATGGATACCTGATAGTAAAGCCGCGGCTAATTTAGTGCCTGATGCGCATATCCCTAATAAACGTCACGCGCCGATTATGTTTACTACGGATTTAGCATTAAAAGAAGACCCTGAATTTCGCAAAATTGTTGAACGATTTAGAGCAGACCCAAGTGAATTTGAAAAAGCATTTTCTAAAGCTTGGTTTAAATTAACGCATCGCGATATGGGACCTAGAGCAAGATACCTTGGTGTTGATGTGCCAAGTGAAGTACTTTTATGGCAAGACCCTATCTCGGCTGTTGATCATAAATTAATCACAAACAAAGATACGACGAAACTTAAAAAGCAAATACTTAACGCTGGTTTAACCAATGCTGAATTAGTAAGAACAGCTTGGGCGTCAGCTTCTAGCCATCGTGTAACAGATATGCGCGGTGGTGCAAACGGTGCTCGTATTAATCTTGAGCCTCAAAGAAACTGGACAGTCAATAATCCGAAAGCGTTAAATAAAGTTCTAAATAAGCTTGAATCTATTCAATCTGCATACAACAAAAAGTCGTCAAAAAGACAAGTGTCTTTAGCCGATTTAATTGTATTAGGTGGGGCAGCAGCAATAGAAAGTTCAGCTAAAAAAGCGGGTAAAAAAGTTGAAGTACCTTTCGTGCCGGGTCGTGCTGATGCAACGCAAGCGCAAACAGATGTTAAGTCATTCAACTATTTAAAACCGAGTGCTGATGGTTTCCGTAACTACTTTAATGAAAACAGTTATATGTCTCCAGCAGAAATGCTTATCGATAAAGCGAATATGTTGAGTTTAAGTGTGCCTGAAATGACCGTGCTTGTTGGTGGTCTGCGTACATTGAACGCAAACTATGATGGTTCTACTTTAGGTGTTTTTACTAACAATCCAGGGGTATTAAGTAATGCTTTTTTTGTTAATTTATTAGACATGTCTACCGTATGGACAAAAGATGAATCTGTCTCTGGTGTTTATCTAGGCCACGACCGTGTTTCAGGTGAGCTAAAATGGCAAGCAACACCTGTTGATCTAATCTTTGGTTCAAGTTCTGAACTACGCGCAATTGCTGAAGTTTATGCCTCAAACGATGCTGATACTAAGTTTATCAACGACTTCGTAAAAGCTTGGGTTAAAGTAATGCAATTAGATCGCTTCGATTTAAAATAACTGAGAACAGGCCAAATTCAAGTCACTAATACTCTTCATTGAGCCTTAGTGACTTTATTCGTAGTTGCTTAGAGATATACCCCATTTTTCTTTTATTACAATTCAGTAAGTAGTTCTATTTTATAGAACATTAAAATCAATTTAATCAAATTTATTTATCACTCTAATGGTTCTACTATACCCACATCGAAAGCAAACATGCTTTTAAAACCCAATGAAATACAACATTTCAATTTAACTTTACTTTAAGTAACGAGGAAAGACACATGGCTCAAATAGGCAAAACTATCCCAGAATTTCAAGCACAAGCATTTCATAACAACGAGTTTGTTGAAATAACGTCTGAAAGTACTAAAGGCAAATGGTCAATATTTTTGTTCTACCCGGCAGACTTCACCTTTGTTTGTCCGACTGAATTAGAAGACATGGCAAACCAGTATGAAGAATTACAAAGACTGGGTGTTGAAGTTTATTCGGTATCAACAGATACCCATTTTTCACATAAAGCATGGCACGACTCTTCAGAGGCGATTGGCAAAATAAAATTCCCAATGATTGGCGACCAAACAGGCACAATTACGCGTGGTTTTGATGTGATGATTGAAGAAGACCACATGGCACACCGCGGAACTTTCTTAGTTGATCCCGATGGCGTTATTCAAGTGGCTCATATTCATGCAGGTGGTATTGGCCGAAGTGCTAAAGACATGGTGCGTAATGTAAAAGCAGCACAATATGTTCGTGAAAACGACGGTGAAGTATGCCCGGCAGCTTGGGAGCAAGGTGAGGCAACCTTAACGCCAAGTTTAGACTTAGTCGGCAAAATATAAGTCACTATCCCTTTACATTGGCGGAAGTTGGCATGCGTTTTAGCGATGCCTTTCCGCCTTATTTCGCCCGTTCAGATGACTTGTCTAATTAAAGTAAATCATCAACGTAATAAGGTAGCACCATGTTAAGCAATGATATTATAAACGCAATAAAAACGTACACACAAAAGATGACTAACAAAGTGTCACTGGTTTTACAGACTGGTGAACATGAAAAACGTCCAGAATTAAAAAGCTTTTTAACACAATTATGTTCAATATCAGAAAATTTATTTTTAGTTGAACGTGATGAAAATTTACGTAGCCCAATTACTTTTTATTTAGAGGTTGAAGGCAAAAATAACGGTGTTCATTTTTCGGGTATCCCAAGTGGTCATGAATTTAATTCACTTATATTAGCGATACTACAATCATCAGGTACTGAGCTTAAACTTGATACCACCTTAACTAAAATGGTGCAAAAAATAACGGAAAAATTACACTTTGAAGTGTTTATCTCATTAAGCTGTCATAACTGTCCTGATGTCGTGCAATCGTTAAATCAGTTTGCCTTACTGAATAAAAACATCAGCAGTGAAATGATTGATGGAGGTCTATTTAAAGCGTTAATTGATGAACGAAATATTCAAGGTGTGCCAAGTGTTTACTTAAACGGTAAGTTATTTGCAAACGGTAAAATAGATACGGCACAGTTAGTTGATAAACTTATCGAACGTTTTCCATATATTATTGGTGGTGATGAGAATGAACCATTACCACTACAAGATATTACCGTCATAGGTGCAGGTCCCGCAGGTGTTGCGGCTGCCATTTATGCTGCGCGTAAAGGGTTAAAAGTCACTATGATTGCCGACCGAATTGGCGGCCAAGTTAAAGATACTGTGGGTATTGAAAACTTAATTTCAGTGCCAAAAACAACGGGTACAGAGCTAACAGGTAATATGCAAGCTCACTTGGATGATTACGATATAACGATAAAAGAGTTTTTACGTGTCGACAAAATAGAGAAAGGCTACCCTAAGAGTAAAGCACCGAAAAAATTACACCTTTCAAGCGGTGAGATTATTGAATCTAAAACGGTGATTATTGCTACTGGGGCAAAATGGCGAGAGCTTGGTATCCCCGGAGAGAAAGAAAATATAGGCTCAGGCGTTGCTTATTGCCCACATTGTGATGGTCCGTTTTTCAAAGGTAAAGATGTTGCTGTTGTTGGTGGTGGTAACTCAGGTATTGAAGCTGCGTTAGATTTAGCGGGTATGGTTAATCATGTAACTGTTTTTGAATTTTTACCACAATTAAAAGCAGATAAGATATTGGTAGAAAAAGCCGAAGCGCATGACAAAATCACGATAATTACAAATGTCGCCACTAAAGAAATCATCGCTGAAAATGGTAAAGTGGTTGCACTTGCTTATGAAGATAGAGCGACCGGCGAAATGAAACAACAAAGCTTGTCGGGTATTTTTGTACAAATAGGGCTATTACCAAACAGTCAATTTTTAAATGGTGTTGTTGAACGCACTATACATGGTGAAGTCATTATTGATGAAAAATGTCATACCACTGAGCCAGGCATATTTGCTGCAGGTGATGTGTCTACAGTGCCTTATAAACAAATTGTCATTGCAATGGGTGAAGGTGCAAAAGCATCACTTTCAGCATTTGATTATATCATTAGAGAAAGTTAATTCTAATAATTAAGCGCACAAGAACTAACTGAGCAAAGGTTAGTTCGAGTGTTAACATTCTAAATTTATGTGAATGTTAGTTGGTTTTAATAGCAGCTTTTTAATTGTAAATTATTCTGAGCATGTCGGTTAATAGCGATCAGTTGACCTAAAGAACAGCCAATAGCTAAGGTCAACAATGCACTAAGAAGTCATTAGCATGAATTGATTTAGGTGCAATAAACTGAACTACATGGGAAGACTAACTCTTATAACTTTAGTAACATAAAAAGGAAGATAATCTAATATTATTATTGTGCGCCAGTCATTGAGAACTACTGGAAGTTATCGTTTTTCAATCTACAGTTTCACATCGTTGTTAAATAAACTTGAAATTATTGACTTATACTTTTAGTAACACCAACAGTAACACTACAAGCAAACACCACACCAACAAGCTAATAATATCAGATAGTTACAGCACAAAGACGAGTCACTGAAGGGCCACCACTTTCTCAAATTTTTCATTAAGTTACCCATTAAAAATTCATTTGTGATTATCCAATTTATCTGGTGCTAGAGTTGAATTACATTTGAAAAGATCATGAAAAACATTTAAATAAATTACTTTAATAATCCAATACAGCAATTGCCCCAAAATATTTGTAACTGCCGTTTCCTATATCCTCTTTTATCAATATGCATGCAAAGATAATGACGACAATCTAAAGTTACATTAGCAATGTAGAAATAATTACAAAAATTTGGATAGCTTAAATTTAAGCATTTACTAATTAAGTTCATACCGCATTCCTGCTGTCAGCCTTTGTTTCACTAACGGCAATTTTTCCGACAATATTTCAATATATTTAGTACATATATTGAAATATTAATCGTTCATTATAGGTCTAATTAAAATCGCTCATTCCTATAAAAATAACAAATATCATGATTAACATAGAATATTTAAGATTCAATGACATTGAACCGAGTGATTTTCTCCCTTTGCTTAATAGCCAAAAGGTTAGGAAACACTTGATAGATCATGAGCTGTTCACTGTCGATACTTTAACCACTTGGATGAATAGCAAAATAGAAGTCGACGCTACTTCTGGTTGTAAAGTCAGGGGAATTGTTTGTGAAGGTGAATTAGCTGGATGGTGTGGCATTCAATTTGAAGACGAAAAATATGAGATTGCAATTATAATTGATGACAAGTATTGGGGATTAGGCAAAAAAGTATTTCAGGATATGATGTTCTGGGCAAAAGAATTCAATCATGCTGAAGTGTATATAAATTTTTTACATACTCGCCCTGACTATAAGTTTTTAAAGAAAATTGCAAAATCTGTATATGAAACTGAGTTGTTTGGCAGTAAGTTTACAAGTTATCAACTACAAATAAAAAATTAACCAGAGTAAGGTTTGCATTTTAAAAACTTAATATCAGGTTGAGTTTGTTGTAACTTGGCAAGCTGATAGATTTTCATCGAATTGCCTAAAAGAATTTTACTTTCCGTATATGATTTTTTCATGGTATTAACTTTATAAAAAAAACAAATAGTTAGTACAACAAAAATTGTTTTTTTTATCTTCGATATTACAGAAGTTTTCAGCGGTTTGATCTATTATTCCATTATGAATTTACTATCTATTCCAATAAATACCTCATTTGCGGTATATCTGCTTCAAAATATTCAATGTAAGCTCACACAGTTAAAAATCTCAATAACTCTCGGCTCTAGTTTGCTCAGCTAAATGTAAATTAAACAATTAACGTTCGGTTTTTCTCATTAATATTTAAGGATAAATTTTCATGTTACCAAGTTCACTTTTCAAACAATTAACACTTACGTTAATTTCTTGCTCTCTTTTGGCTTGTGGCGGAGGTGGCTCAAGTGATAGTTCTGAAGAGCCAACTTTAGGCAATCAAACACCTACTCCTACAATTCCAATAGTTGAGTCACTCACTGGTGTATTCATTGATAGCGCGGTGAGTAATATTGACTATGCAACGGAAACATTGTCTGGTTTAACGAATGAAGCCGGTGAATTTCAATATGTTGAGGACGAGCAAGTCACTTTTTCTATAGGGAGCTTAATATTTCCGACAATTTCGGCTAAAAATGTTGTTACTCTGTTAGATATAATGGGGGAAACTGATCCGCTGAGTAATTCCGTAGTAAACATGTCACGCTTGTTACAATCACTGGACACTGATGGTAATGCGACAAATGGTATCAGTATTAGCGATATTGCTAAAGATGTTGCAACTCCCTTAGACTTTACACAAACACCAGAGGACTTTGCCGAATCAACAGAAGTTACCACTTTCCTTAGCGCCGCTGGTGGTGCTACCGGTGCGATAATTAGTGAAGAACAATCAATCGCACACCTATCTCAATCACTTAATACTTTAGACATCGTTGGTACATGGAAAATAGAATCACAAGATTCTGAACAATTTATAGCATTATCCTTTAATAGCGCGGGCAATTTGATGTTAGTTATTCACGGCGAAGCTGAGGATGATGGATATACGGGCGTTGAAAATATGAGCTACTCGTGGGATAGCAGTACAAATGCCCTATCGTTTGAAATGATTTCAGATGCCAACGGAACATGGGGATTTTCACATGTAGAAATCGAGTCCTTTACTATCACAGGAACAAATACGGCTGAAATAATTGCATTTGATAATGGCGAAGAACAACATGTTCCATTGAGTCGTTTATCCAACTCAGACAATACAATTGTAGGAAGTTGGGTACTGCCAAATGAAGAAGCTCCTGAGTCAGGGCAAAGTACTGTCATTAACTTTTTTGACGATGGTACATTCTTACTTATAGAAAATTCACAAACAATGCCCGGTATGGAATTTGGTAGCTACACTTGGGATGCGGCGACGGGGCAGTTTTCTGTCGATATTACTGCTGAGACTAATGATGACGCAGGGTTTTCTCATGCTCCGATCACAGATATTACCCTTACTAATGAGCAACTGGTTATCACACTAACCGAAGGGGTGATATATATCGATCCACTTAACAAATATTCATCTAGTGGACATTTAATCACAGCGAACCCTTTCTTGGCGAGTACACCATCAAGCGGTCTATTTATTGATGCATTATTCTCATTTGAAAAAACAGATGCCGTTATTTATGGAACAGGGGCAGTTAAAAGTCCAGAAGTTGCTGAAAAACCCTTACTGCTAGATATCTATCAACCTGTAGGAGATAACGTGCCTGCGTTAAGACCTGGTGTGATCCTTGTTCATGGTGGTGGCTTTGAAGTTGGCGATAGACTCAAACAAGCAGAAAATGCCCAGCAATTTGCACAAAGAGGTTATACCGCAGTATCAATTGATTATCGTTTAACAGGTGATGATCCTGATACTTCAGGTGGCACACCTATATTGAGAGCAACAATAGCTGCTATCGAAGACACATTGATGGCAGTTAAATGGATGAAGGATAATGCAGAAGACTTGGGTATTGATCCAAACAGAATCGTTTTAGGTGGATATTCCGCTGGCGCTGTTGCGTCTCTATATGCGGCCTTCGCTGATCAAGGCGAAGAATACAAAGTACAAGCTGTACTCGATTTAGCGGGGTCTTATATTAATGTAGCACAGCATATAGATTCCGAAGACCCTGCCTTGTTTATTGTTCACGGCGTTCTAGAAATTAATGAAGGAGTTGATGTGATAGAAGCTGCTGCAAAGGAAGCGGGTATCAAACATGTCGTTTATCATCTTGATGGTATTGGTCACGCCGAAACATTATATGAGTTAGACCACTGGATTGAAAATGGTGTTGCTCTACGTACATTGTTATCACAATTTCTGTTTGAGGCGCTTGAGTTAGCAAGTTTGGGGGAATAGAACCGCGAAGTTGAATGCAAAGACGGTAAAGTAATAGGTGCTAGTATAACCTAGCACCTATTAGCACATGAAAAAACGAGTCTAATTCGCCTCCCTAAATGCCTATAAACACTTAAAACACTTAAGACTCACCTACATTTAAAGCCACTGAGCGATTTCAGTTTTGTGTGTTTTTAACATTGAAAATCCCAATATAAACATCAAAATATGACAAATATGCAAATATGGTCAAAATACTAATAATGGTTAAATATAGCCGACAAAAATTTTATTCTGGTTTTCCCCATTATCATTAAGAGCTTTTGTAAAATAGGGTAAAGCACGTATTGATTAATGTGTAAATTAACAAACAATACTAACCCTAACCCCATATAGAGATAGACATGCCAAAAACTATCGAGCTTCATACAGAAAGGCCTAACAACAAATAAAAACAGTAAAACAAAAGCAACAATAATAAAGGCTCGAAATGAGAAGTATTTAATAAGATTTTTAAGACTATTTATTTACATTTTAACTTTTATATTTGCTAGTGCAAGGGCACTTTATTATAGGCTTGTTTATCTATGAGCATGTAATATTAGTATAAAAAGGGTTTATTACTATTGTTAACTGTTTCATTTTACTGTCTATAATACGATTGTGACTTTTGAGCCAACACCGTCCGTTGAGTCTACTGTAATAGTGCCGTTATGCTCTTCAATAATACCATATGAAATCGACATGCCTAATCCTGTGCCACTACCCACATCTTTGGTACTGAAAAACGGGTCAAATACATGTTGAATTGTTGATTCATTCATACCGCAACCGTTATCTTTGATAGTAATAACAAGTGTTGAGTCAACTTCAGCACTTTGCACTTCGATCCTTCCTTGATGAGTTGGTGTATTTTTTCTTTTTTCCTCAATCGCCTGACAGCCATTCACAAGGACATTCATAAATACTTGATTGAGTTTAGAAGGTAAACATTTTATCAGCGGGTCATATTCAAACGTTGTCGTTATTTCAATATGTTCGTATTGTGTTAATACTAAGTGTACTGTTGAACTGACTAGTTCTGATATGTGAACATCTGAGTGCTCCGTTTCATCCGTTCTCGAAAATGAACGTAAATCCTCAACAATTCTCTTAATTCTTGTTGTTCCCTCTGTTGCCGTTTGTGTTAACTCAATAAGCTTTTCAAATTTGTCATCAAATGACTTTAATACCTGGGCATCAGCACTTTCACCACCAGCTAAATTTACCAAGTATTCTTTAATGCTCCGTATCTCTTCACTCATCATAAACACGGCAGCGTTAGTGAAGTTAGTTGGGTTATTAATTTCATGAGCAACACCTGCTGTTAATACACCAAGTGATGCCATTTTTTCAGACTGCACAACTTGTTGTTGTGCCATAATTATTTCCTTATTTTTTTCTTCCAATTTTTGATACGTTTTGGCATTGTCGAGCGCTATGGCTGTATAGCTAGCGAGTGTACGAATAATATCGATTTGCTCTTCGGAATATGCTTTAGCTATCGGGCTTTGAATTGTCATGCATCCTGTTAATCTCTGATCATGCGTTTTTAAAGGCAGATATATAATTGATTCCATCATATCTCCTACGGTAGGGAGCTCAATATTGGAAACGTACTCCTTAATTTCTTCTTTGTTATGAATAACAATTTCACTATTTGTGTTTATACAAGCTGCTGATAATCGTGACTCATCATTCAGATACTCCACACTTGCGGGAGACATTTTATTTGCCTCAATCGACAACTCAAAATCAATTTTGGTGTTTTCTTCGTTTAATAGACCTATCGCAAATACATGAGTATCGACAATTGTACCGATGTGTTTATATAGTCGATTAAATATTTCCTTGTTATCTAAATGAGCATTGAGATCTTTGCCAACATAATGAAGTGTCTTGAGTTTTTTTGTTTGTGCTTGTAACTGGCTAGCCAAATTAAAAGTATTTCTTCTATTTTGATGCCGCCAGTAGAGAATAAAAATGCAGGAAATAACGACTAAAAAAATGATGTATAACATCGTTTGTTTTGATTTAGCCGTTTTGGCTAAAGATGCTTGTAACACCTTCTCTTTTTCAAGTAAGGCGATAGTATGTTTCTGCTCTTCAACATCAATTTCACTGGTGAGTTTTGCCAATTTTTCCTGTTTATTTTTCTCAAACAGTTGATTCTCAATTTGATGAAACAAATTAGTATGAAGTAACGCTATTTCAAAATCCTTTTGGGAGGAATATATATCAATTAATAGTTGATGACTGTCTCTAACTAGGATCTGCTTTTTGATCTTTTTTGACATCTTCAGTGCGCGGAGACCAGCTACTAACGCTTTATTTTTGTCAACATTAAAAATGGCCCGTGCTTTAGCGATCAATGCTTCAATATATAAATCGTCAGAGCCTGCAGCTTCTGCAAAACTTAGGACAAGCTCAAAATAACTAATCGACTCAGCGTGTTCACCCTGATCAAACCTTAACTTACCTATAT
>JABSOX010000045.1:3611-23104 GCA_013215655.1 Colwellia sp. | reverse complement strand
AGTTAATTACCGCTCTGTAACTCTCTTTGCCAGAATCTCCAATTAATAGAAGTGCTTGATTAAACGATTTTATTGCATGGTCAAATTCTCTTAACAGCGTATATGCTTCGCCCAAATTTGCATAATAGGTAATTAATCCTATGTTTCTGCCATCTTCTTTTGAATACTTTACAGCGTGCTGATAAAAATCAATTGCCTTTTTATAATCAGCTAACCAAAAGTGAACGGCACCAATACTGTTGCTAAGTAATGCTAAATTTTTATAATTTTTGACTTCATGAAAAATCTTTAGCGCTTTCATATGATATTCCAATGCAGATTCAAACTTCCCGTATTGAGATAAAGTATTACCAATTGCCATCAATGCACGGCCAACTTTTGCTGGAAGATTTAGCTTCTTATAGATTTTTAATGCTAATTTATATTTATCAAGCGCTATTGAATACTTACCCAATTCAAAGTTCTCTGTTGCTATGGAAAATTGCGCTCTTGCAACTATCGCGGCGTTTTTTATCTCACTTGCCTTTATAAGTACTTCTTCTGCAATGGCTAAGGAATTAAGAAAATCCCCTGAAACATCGTATGCTCTGGACAATTTTAGTTTGAGTTTGAGTTTTGTTTCAACAGAGTGAGTATTTTTTTGAAGTTCAGTTTCTATTTCATTTATAGCGATTAAAGGAGTAGCTTCGCTTAGTGCACTAAGACGATTAAGAAGATCCTCATCACTCTCGGCATTAGAGTGACTAATTAAGGAAAGTAATAATATCAGTACCAACGTTCTCAATTGAATTGCCCAGTATTCTTTGCCTATTATTGAGCATAGCACTGTTAAATCAACTTTGTTTAAATGACAGGTGCTCATTTCTCAAAACGTTTATCAGAGCTAATATTGGTATATATCTACCTTTAAATAATAGGGTCTGTTGATCTTTCGCGGTTAAATTTTGTTCGTCTTTTTTACAAGAGAATAAAGCGTTTTAATCGCGGCGAGTAGTGTGTAGCCTAGTAATTCTAAGCAAATACTGCTCACGCTAAGTACCTACGTCCTGTAGGCAACAAAGAGTAAAACGCTTTTAGCCGAATCCTTCGGACAGCATTTGTTGGTCATTTTTACGGCGTTATCGCCTTTTTATGTGGAACAACCACATGACAAAGGCTCTGCCTTGTATAAATACCCAACAAATAGCTGCAAAAACAATCTCGAAAGTTCAACAGACCCTAGTAACGTTCCTAACAATGATAAGTCTTTATTCTTGCATATGTCCTAAATACCCGTAGTATCGTTGTACTGGTCGTACAAGATTATCCTCTAGTTTTATGGTTCAAAAATTTCATAGTAAAATCGCTGCCTTATTCCTACTTTCATGCTGTATTTTTGTAAACTCATTACTTGCTCAGTCACCTATAAAACAATCAACATTTTCTGTATCTCAAACAATCGAAACAACATGTAAAATTTCCCCCTCTATGTGCTTAGAGCGTGTAGATGACGCTTTAACTAAAACGGAAAAGAATAGCCGAGTATATTATCGTTTATTGCAATTCAGGTTTGATTCTCTCTTTAATTTACAACGTCGAAAACAACTTTTACGAGAAACTGAACCTTGGTTGAATCAAACGGATACTCCCATTGCGTTTCGTTCTTCTGTTTATATTTATTATGCAAAGGCTTCTTTATTTGTTGGCGATAAAGAAAGTAGTAAAAAATATTATGCATTAGCACGCGATATGATTGCGTTAATGAATGAAGCGCTACCATCACCAATGCGTTTGGTTGTATTGGCTAATTTACAAATGCAATTGAAGGAATTTGAGGCGGCTCATCAATTGTTGTCAAAATTAGTCACTAAATATCCTAATAGTCCTGATGTACAATTTATGATGGAGTTACATGGCAACTTAGCTCATGCTTCAAATCAATTGGGTAGATATGAAGAGGCCATTGTACATTGGCAGAATACAAAAAAATGGAGTGAATTATTCGGCAACAAGCAACAAATGGCGGTCGTTTTATATAATTTAGCCGATATTCATTTTACCTTGGGTCAATATAATCTAACAGAACAAAACCTAATAAATGCAATAGCACTAGCTCAACAAGCAAAAGACATCAAAAAATTTAACGAAGCTAAACTTTATTTAGTGAGAGTTCAATTAAAACTTATTAAAAATTGTCAGGCCTATATAACTTTTATTTCAATAGATAATAATGATCTTCCTGTTAAACATCAGCCAAGTTTCGCTGAAATGCAAGACCAGATAAAACCATGTTAATTAGTTGAATATTAGCTACATAGGTCAAAGTCCTTCAAATCAATTGAACCTAATCGTAATTTAATCCAAACTGTTGTTCACCAATAACCTAGCCGTACATTTGTGAAAATTTGAAAGCACAATTTTTTGACAGCATTAAGCAAATATCCAGCGCTGACTGGCAACGACTAAATTCATCTAGCTGCCCTTTCTTAAATTATGAATTTTTTAATTCATTAGAGCAAAGTCTTTCAGCAGGTGCTGAGCGAGGCTGGCAAGCTCATCATTTGGTTTTATCAGATGATAATGAAAGTAGTGGTTTTGAAAGTAACCGTTTTGCAATAAATAACGTCGAAGCCATTATGCCGATGTACCTTAAAAGCCATTCTTGGGGAGAATATGTTTTTGACTGGGACTGGGCAGAAGCTTATCAACAAAACAATTTAACTTATTACCCTAAATTGGTGGCGACCTTACCTTTTACGCCTGTAACTAGTGATAAACTTTTATCAAACAAATTCCGTCAAAATCAGTTATTCGAGGTCTTAAGTACCCATTGCCAACAGCAAGAAATCAATAGTTGGCATTTACTCTTTTGTCCAAAAATAGCTGAAACTGAATTACCCGAAGATGTCTACCAACGTAATACCGTACAATTTCAGTGGTTTAATAAAAACTATACCAGCTTTGAAGATTACCTAGATAGCTTTGTTGCACGAAAACGGAAAAACACAAAAAAAGAACGCCTTTCCATAACACAACAAGGTATTAACGTTAGACAAATACTTGGCAGTGATATCTCGTCGGCAGAGCTCGAGTTTTTCTATTTAACTTATCAACTCACTTATTTAAAAAGAGGTCACACACCTCATTTAACCTTCGCATTTTTCCAACAAATCATGGTTACCATGGCAGATAGTATTTTGCTGATTATTGCTAATCATCAAGAAAAAGACGTCGCATGTGCTTTATTTTTTTATGATGATAAGCAACTGTATGGCCGTTATTGGGGCGCTACGGAAGAGTTTAACAACTTACATTTTGAGCTTTGTTATTATCAAGGTATCGAATTTTGTATTAAAAAGGGCTTACAGTCATTTCATTCTGGAACACAAGGTGAGCATAAAATACAAAGGGGCTTTGAACCAATATTAACCTACTCATACCATTGGATTAAACATCCTGCATTTAAAGTCGCAATTAAAAACTTTTGCAAACAAGAACAACAACATATGTTGACTTACCAACAACAGTGCCAACAAGCATTACCGTTTAGAGTACAAAATGGGAATTAGGTTAAGAATACTGACGAATAAACTATGAATAAAGCTAGAATATACTATGAATAAAATGAATATTAAGTCTAACAACTTAGCATATTATTGGTCTGTGTTAAGGTGCTGTTAAAAAGTAACTAGAGAAGAAAAATGCCAAGTAAACTACTATCAATTTTATGCCTATTATTTTCCTGTTCATCATTTTCACAAGTAACAATTACCACTATTCATCAAACAGCTAACGAATTAAAAATAAAAGAAACACTAACAAAACTTTATGAACAATATGAACTGCACCGATGGTCATACAAATCGGAAGTTAAGGTCGATGAAAAAGCTAAAACGCCGCGTAGTTATCCGACGGTCACTATGAATGCTAATGCTGAATATTTAAATAGCGAAATAAAGTTACTATCAACATTTTTGCATGAGCAGTTTCATTGGCATCTAATTAAAAACGGCAAGGGTACTAAAGAAGAATTTAGAGCAGCAATAAAAGCCGAATTTCCAGAAGTACAATTTGAGCGCCCGTTTGGTAGTGGTACTGAGGGTGGAACACTTTCTCATATCATTGTTTGTTATTTGGAATATAAAGTATTGAGTAGTCTGATCGGTGAGGAGAAAGCGAGAATAAATCTTGCCACTAATGAATATTATACTTGGGTATATCAAACAGTTTTAAACACGGATAATCATAAAAATTTAGAAGGTTTACTTAATAAATATGCTTTAGCATTAGACGTCAAATAGAAAATGATAACTGCTCTTTATAAAGAGCAGTTTCGACAAGGTTTAATCAATACTCTATAGCGCAATAAGCCAATCACATAACTCTTTAATACCTTGTTTTACTTTTTCAAAATCATGTTTGAGTTCAACATCATTGATTATTTGTGCACCTTCAAAATCCACAAAAGCAAGGCGCGTAGTAAAACTAAATTCACTCATACCAAAGGCGCTACCGGGTAATAATGCAACTCCGACTTCTTCCATTAGTGCCGCGGTTAGTTGCTCACTGGTTTCAATGTCACGAGCAATCAACCGTTCAGTAAAATTACTAAAATCAGGAAAAAGGTAAAAACCTCCTTCTGCGACATGCACTTTTACGCCGACTATGGACAGTTGTTCACTACAATATTCACTAATTTCATTGAGTAAGCTAATTTGTTTGCCAATAAACTTATCCGCAAGTTCAAGATTGTTATAGGCTGCAGTTGCCGCTATTTGAATAGGGCTTGGCGCGCAAGAATAGGTTTCAGAGGCAACACCAATAACAGTTTGCATTAAATTACCTAACTGTGGCGGAATATGCATAAAACCTAAACGCCAGCCGCCTGCACCACACCATTTAGATAAACCTGATGAGACAATACAACCTTCGGGATAAAAGTCAGCAATAGACGCATAACCTTTCTTATACGTTAGTAAGCTATAAATTTCATCGGCAATAACAATGACATTATGTTTCCGCATTACACCAGCAAGATCTGCTAATTCTGCGGAGTTATATGTTTGCCCCGTTGGATTACTTGGATAATTTAACACTAAAATAAGCGGCGTATCCGGCTCTTCTCTATTATTACAATAATGATCGAGCTGCTCAGGTGTTAAATGCCATTTATTGTCAAACTTTGTGGTTAACCAAGTTGCCTTATGTCCGGCTAGCTTAGCTTGGGGTTCGTACGATACCCAGCTTGGTGCAGGCAACAGAATTTCCGCTTTTTCAAAAGCCGCCATCACACAAAATAATAATATTTTGCTACCAGCACCAATAATAATATCATCGCTATGCCACTGCTTATTTTCCCTGTCTTGATGAAAATCTGCGATAGCCTGCCTTAGAGGCAGATGACCTTGAACATTCATATATTCTTTACGATGTGCAGCATCAACTAAGGATTGTGTGATTAATTTAGGCACTGGAAATGGGCTTTGACCAAAACCAAACTTATAAACCGTTTGATTATTTTCAGCTCGCGTTAATGACATTTGGTTAATCAATAAGGTTTCTGAATGTTTACTTTCTCTAAGATAAGAGTTGATGGTATTTACTGTGTTCATGCTAATGCCTTTGGCTGCTTATGTGACGGGAACACAACGAGAATGAACAAATACTAAACAGCAAACAATCAATTAGCCAATATAAAAATATCTTTTCATTTTTTTGTTATATACATCGAATAAAGACTAAAAATGGTATTAATTGTCGTACTTTGAAAAATAATGAAAATGACCAATAAAAGATGTAATTATTCGCTATGATAAAACTATTATTGTTACGATAAGTGTTCATAACCTATGGATAATAAAATGAATTTCCCTCCCAGTAATTTTGAAAGTTTACGTCAATTAACAATCTTACTTCGGCAAGGTGAAATTGATCTACCGATAGGAAAAAAAAGCCTGATGGCATTAGAAGTGATGCTTAACGATGCAGAACTAGTAGCCACTTCTAATATTGTTGAATTGGCAGATAAAATTGAATTTAGCCCAGCATCAATTACCCGCTTAGCGAAACTATTAGGTTTTCAGGGGTTTAATCAATTAAAGAATTTATTTAAACAAAAAAATAAAATACCTACTAATTTTTATAGCGAAAAAGCTAAAAAACTGATTAGCAAAGACAAGTCGGATCCTAAGGCGTTATTTAAAGAGCATTTACAAAGTACAATCACCAATACTGAAAAATTTATTGAACAAGTAAGTGGAACTGATTTACTACAAGCAAGTTCACTACTTGCTAAGAAACATCGTGTTTTTATTTTTGGCTATCGACAGTCTTCTGCCATTGCTAACATTTTACGTTATGGTTTGGCTTTATTACGCCCCAATGTACAACTGTTAGTACAAGCAGATCATGGTGTTGCTGTCGCGTTAGGCCAACTAAAAAGAGATGATTTATTAGTACTGATTGGTTCTGCGCCCTATTCCAATATCACCTTAAAAATAGCGACTTTAGCGAAAAAACAACAATGCCAAATTTTAGCGATTACCGACTCAGTACTTTCTCCACTTAATAACAGTGCGGCAGTAACCATTCAAGTTCCCAGTTCAGGACAATATTACGCCAATAGCTTAGTGGTAAATTGCTTATTTACTGAAAGTTTATTATCGCTCACCGCTATAGAACTTGGTCAAACGGCGGTGAATAATTTACAACATCATGAAAGGTTATTAAGCCAATTAGATGTTTCAACTTAAGCCGTGTTTTACAGCTAGATAAATTAATACCAAACTATACTACTTATCTATTTTCCTATTATTATTTAAAGATCCCATCAGTGTTATACTGCAGAAAAGTCAATACATGGCTTATCACCAGCTAATATTGGCGAACTATGATTTCAGTTTCATTGCTAAAAAAAATAATTTACTTAATAACAACGATATCTTTTTTCGCATTCAGTCAGGTAGTCAATGCACAAAAAGATACATTAAGTTGCACAAAACCCGTCATTACCGGAGCTAATAACTGGTATCCCTACGCGTACGTAGATGAGAAAAACACTCCTAAAGGCATTGGCTATGATGTTGTGAAGTTAGTCTTTTCTGATTTAAAAACGCCGTTGCAATATAAAGTTGGATTGCCGTGGATTAGAACAATCAGAGAAGTAAACCAAGGGGAAATAGATATTTTGGTTGCTAATTACTGGACCGTTCAACGAGCTAAACAGCTGCTAATGTCCAGAGAAATAGCTCGTGAAAGTTTGAATGTTTTCACCTTACAATCTAGAACATTCGAGTTCAACAAATGGGATGATTTAAAAGATAAGTATGGCGTTATGCCAAGGGGAATGGCCGTAGGAAAATCGTTTGAGCAATACCGTAAAAAAATTAGCTTAATAGAGGTAAATACTCATCAACAGATTTTTAAGATGTTAAACAAAGGACGTGCCGATTATGTGCTTATGGCACAAAATTCTGCTCGTCCTTATTTGGAAAAAAATGAAAATAAGAATGTAATTATGCTTGATACCCCTATTAATCATTATTCAGTTCGCATATCTTTTTCAAAAAAATCATCTTGCCAAAAATTATTTAATCAGTTCGATCACGCTTTAACGAAACGAATTAATGATGGTTCTGTTGCCAAAATCATCTCAACTTATAATCAATAATCAATAATCAATAATCAATAATCAATAATCAATAATCAATAATCAATAATCAATAATCAATAATCAATTTTAGTGAAGTAATATGTTATCCAAATTGATAATACCAATGAGTACCACTCCACCTAACTTTCATCACTAATGAGTAGTCTTTTTCTAAGAAAGCAAATACATAGCAGAAGGTATTTATATATTAAACTACCCTCTTTAATCTCTATATAGCTGTAGGTCGACACGAACGTAGTGAGGCTCGACAAAAGATTCTGCAGATTGATATTTACGTTGTATTCTTTGTCGAGGTACAGGTTATATGCTCCCGACATAACCTAAGTACCTACATCCATGTAGGCAAACCTCGGCCTACAAAGAAATAAAAGTTTGGATTGGTTTTGTAGGTCGACACGAACGTAGTGAGGCTCGACAAATGTTCTGAAAACTGATTTCGATGTTGAATTATTTGTCGAGGTACAGGTTATATGCTCCCGACATAACCTAAGTACCTACATCCCTGTAGGTAAACCTCGACCTACTCGTCCTGAACATAAAAAGGTCATGTCCCTTGCGGAAACATGACCTTTTATTCAACGTGTGTTTTTACTTATATTAATTTATCAATTGTACTCTTTGGGATTCCTAGAATCCGTAAGATACGCCTAAGTACCAGCTACCACCTTCGTAGTTTGCAGCACTTCTACGTGGATATTGTAGGCCAACACTTTGACGGTTAGCATTTGGCGCATCAACTTCACCAATAAACGAATCAAAGATGTTAGTAAATCCTAACTTAACTTTCATCGCATCATTTACTTGATAGTTCAATTGCGCATCCATATAAACAATCGAATCAATTTCTGCACTTGGATTTTCTGCTGCACCAATAGTGCCACGTTCATCATAATGAGAACCATAATAATTAGCTCTAATCATTAAGCTCCAATCATCGGTAAATTGCGTATTGGTGGTTAAGACAAAGCGAGAATTAGGGAAGTTATTTTCAATATCTTCAACAGTACTGTCTGATACCGGCTGGATCCCACTAACCATACGTTGATCAACCACTTCAATTTTATTGTAGCCATAAGCAAAAGATACATCAGTGGTAATAGAACGATTCCAATCAAATTCAGAAGAAATTACTAAATCAAAACCTGAATGTTCTACATCAATAGCATTAGTATAAAATGAAATTGAACTACCATCGGCTTGTGCAATATCACCTGTACGATAAATACGATCGTCAACAGCAATTTTATAGAAATCAAGCGTTAGTGTGGTGTCATCGCCAAGACTAGTGGCAACACCAATACTGAAGTTGGTTGATACTTCTTCTTTAAGTTTTTGTCCACCAGCAGCAATTGCACGAGGATCAGTTGCCGGGATCAAACCTTCTTCAATTTGTGCCCCAGTAACACCATCAAAAGTGGTAATCGTTGTTCTAACATTTGATTGACCCGGCGTTGGCGCATGAAAACCAGTAGAAATTGCCGCACGAAGTGAAGTATCATCTGTTAATGAATAATTACCGGCAACTTTCCAGTTTATCGTGCCACCAACATCAGAGAAATCTTCATAACGTAATGCGTATTGCATTAACAACTCGTCAGTAACATCTTGTTCAATATCAAGATAAGCTGCGTAGTTATCACGAGAATACTCACCCGCATCTTGTGGAGTAATACCTTTAAAGCCACTTGAGCCACCACCAACGCTGCCATCAGCATTAGAATATGAAGCAGATTCACCTGCAATTGCCGTATAGGTTTCTTCACGCCACTCTACACCATAAGCAACGTTAAAGTTATCGCCTACCGGCACTGAAAAATCAGCATTAATGTTTACTTCTTCTTGTTTATAACCACCAACATTAAAATCCATTTGTGGAATTTCTAAACTTGAAGTTAGTCCTAAACCTGCGTTAATCGTATTATTTAAAAAGTAATCAAGCTCATTTGAACCTTTACTGATACTAAAATCGTATGCAGTATCATTGGCGAACTCACCTTCTAAACCAACAATGATACTGTAGTCAGTTTGGTCACCATCAAGATAAGGTGTAAAACCGACTTCAGTTTGTTTTCCGGTGAAGCCTAAGTCGCCCAATGTTGATAACGTTGAATGTCCTGGATTACGATAGAAAAAACGATAACGACCACTTGTATCCGCATAACTAAAACGGCTATACAATTTTTTATCGCCATCAAGTTCAATACCAGCATTGATAAATGCTCGAGTTGCTGTAGTTTCAGGACGACCCCATGTTTGCGTAAATGGCGCATCGTCAAAAGGAGTATCAGCACCAACACCTTGTACTCCGGCATCAATTAGCGCTTGTGCATCAGGTCGAATCACACCACGCGATAGAGCCTCGTTGTCAACATGTTCTAAACTTAAGTTAATATATCCATCTTCTCCTAACTCGAAACCTTTGTTGATAGCAAATTTAACACTTTGTTCACCATCGTAATGTTGACCATATTGTAATTCAACTAAACCACCCTCAGATGCATCTTTAGTAACAAAGTTAATAACACCAGCAATAGCATCTGAACCATATTGAGAGGCGGCACCGTCACGCAGTACTTCAACACGTTTAAGCGCAATTGCAGGGATCATACCAACGTCAGCCGCATGTGCACCGTTACCTGCAGCAGGTGCAAAAAACTGTACTAATGCAGAACGATGGCGTCTTTTACCATCAATTAAAACTAATGTTTGATCTGATGATGTACCACGTAATGACGTTGGACGTACAAAAGCACTACCGTCACCCGTTGCAGGAGTAGCGGTATAACTTGGTATTAATGCTTTTAAGTTATCTGTCATGTCGGCAGTACCACCAACGGAATTTAAATCATCTGAAGAAAGTAAATCTACTGGTACAGGGGAGTCAGCGACAGAACGTTGTTTAGCACTACGTGAACCAATGATTGAAATGATTTCAGGTTCTTCATCTTCTGCTGCAGCGCCATGTGCTAATGCAACTTGGCTAGCTGATCCTAAGATCAGCGGTAGCATGGCGAGTTTTATGGCTAGTTTTTTATTCATTATTATTTCTCTCTTAGCATGTTTTTATAAGTTAATACTTATTTAGTTTTATTATTTTGTTGAGTGTGCTCAGTATATATAAACAGCTAGTAGTAAATAATCCGCCATATCTATTTATGTTTTTTTCGTTTATTTTAAAGAGATGTGTAACTATTTATAATTTTCAATAAGTTACAGTTAAAAGAAGATGTTGGAAAATTTAAAAATTCAACTTTATTTAATAAATATGCAAATTAATAAATAGACGGATAATAAAGAACACTTCAATAAGCCGTTATCGATTTTGACATCAGGTATGAAGTATCGCCTTAAGTAAAACATGAAAAAAAAAGTGTCGCTTGAAGTGTCGCTTTTAGGTAGGCAGTCTTTAAGCTTGAGTGTCATTGCCGCGTTTGGGGTTTAGTACAGTAATAAAGATAGGAAGCCGACCATTAACTCCCTATTATAATTCTTTGGTTATTTATGACTTGATATTATCGTTTTCTAGCTGCTCTAGCTCTCGAGTTAATTTAAGTGGCGAACCAGTATTTTTACATAACCAATAATACGCTCCCGGCACCACAAACAAGGTAAGGAATGTTGCCACCGAAACACCGGCGAGAATAACTACGCCGATCACCATTCGACTTTCAGACCCGGGCCCTGAGGCTAAAATTAACGGGATAGAACTCATTACCGTCGTAAATGATGTCATAATAATCGGGCGCAAACGATGTTGCGACGCCTCTATTAATGCTTCTTCAAAACCTTTACCTCTATCGCGTAACTGATTAGCAAATTCAACAATAAGAATGCCATTTTTAGCAGCTAACCCGATGAGCATCACCAAACCAATTTGACTATAAATATTTAATGTCATCCCCGCAAAATACAACCCCGACATTGCCCCAACAATTGCCATCGGTACTGCTAATAAAATCACAAAGGGTTGAATGAAATTTTCAAACTGAGCAGCAAGTACTAAATAAGTGATCAATAATGCCAAAGCAAATACAAACACCATTGAACTACCACTATCAACAAACAATTGTGACTGTCCTTTATAATCAACCATCGCTGATGCAGGCAATTCTTCTTGTACTAACTCATTAAGATAAGTAAGTGCTTCACCAAGAGGGTAATCGTCAGCTAAATTGGCACTAATAGTAATACTGCGTAAGCGGTTATATCTGTTTAACCGAGAAGAGGTCGCGTTTTCACTAAGACTCACTAAATTTGAAAGTGGAATAAGTTTTTGTGTAGACAAAGAACGTACATAAATACCATCAATATCGCGAGGGCTGGCATATTTAGTTTCATCACCTTCCAGAATAACGTCATATTCTTCACCTCTTTCGATATAAGTAGTCACACGGCGATTACCCAACATGGTCTGCATTGTTCTGCCAATATCACCAATTGAAACACCCAAATCAGCAGCTCGTTGACGGTCAATATCAACCATAAATTGTGGGTAGGTTTCTTTGTAATCACTATCAATACGTATTAAATTGGGATTCTCTTTAGCTCGGTTAATAATGATATCGCGCCAGCGCGCCAATTCTTCATAGCTATTTCCTTGCAGTACAAACTGTACTGGTCGTCCTTGTCCTCGTCCGCCAAGACCACTGCGCATAATCGCAAAAGCTCGAACATCAGTAAGCTCTGCTAATTTGGGTCTAAGTTCATTTAAATAACTAAAGGTATCAATGTTACGTTTATCCCAATCGGGCATGCCGACAATAGCAATGCCGCCACGACCACCAAAGCCCGGTACACGAATGATCACACGTTTAACGTCTGCTTTGTCCTTTGAAGCCATCAGTATTTTTTCAATTGCAGCCATGTTTTTAACATTGTTAGTGTAACTTGCCCCTTCTGCTCCTTGCATCGAGATAAAGAAATTTCCGCGATCTTCTTTCGGTGCGTATTCACTGGGTATTTTGTCAAATAAACTGAAAATAGCGGCAGCCGTTACTACAAATAGCACCACCAATAACAATGGCGATTTAATACTATGTTTTAAGGAATTTCCGTAGTTATTTTCAAGAGCAGAAAAACCACGATCAAACTTTTGTCCTAACCAGCTGCGTCTATTTTGTAGTGAGTTTTGTGATGAGTTTTTTTTGCCACTTTTTTTCAATAATCGCGAACACATCATCGGTGACAACGTTAATGCCGTTATGCTCGAAAAAGCCACCGCTGCGGATATGGCAATAGCAAATTCGGTAAATAATCGGCCAATATTTCCTTGTAGAAAAATGAGTGGAATAAAAACTGATATCAATACTAAGGTGGTTGCCACTACAGCAAACCCTACTTCTTTAGCGCCTCTGTAGGCTGCTAATAAAGCAGGCTCACCTTGTTCGATACGTCGGTAAATATTTTCGAGTACCACAATGGCATCATCAACGACCAGTCCAATGGCTAAGACCAAAGCCAATAGGGTTAATAAATTTATTGAAAAACCTAAAGCAGATAGCACCATCATAGAACCAATAAGCGCCACGGGTACCGTAACGGCAGGTATAAGTGTCGCTCTAAAGTTACCTAAAAATATATAGATAACCAATACCACCAAAGCCATTGCGATCAGTAAAGTATTATAAACTTCATCAATTGAACCCTGAATAAAAACGGAAGAATCATAGGAATCAACAATATAGGTACCGGCGGGCAAGGAGTCTTGAATTTTCTGCATTTCGGCACGTGCTGATGCAACGACTTGTAACGTATTAGCTTTAGATTGCTTAATTACGCCTAAGCCAACCATATTAACGCCGTCGCCTTTAAATAACTGTTCCTTTTCTTTGGCAGCCAATTCAACATGCGCAATTTCACCAATACGAATTAAATGACCATCATCGCCTCGACCAATAACCATACTGTTAAAATCTTCAGGGCGTAAATAAGAGCGACTGACACGGACCGAAAAAACACGGTCGATAGACTTAACTTCTCCAGCGGGCAATTCAACATTTTCAGCGCGTAAGGTTTTTTCAATATCGGCAACAGTGATATTGCGTGCTGCCATTAAATTTCGATCTAAGGTGATTTTCATCGCATAGTCTAAACCACCACCAATGCGAACTCGAGCAACGCCGTTCACCACCGCAAATCGATCGGTAATATAGCGTTTTGCATAATCCGTTAATTCCAATACCGACATGTTTTCGCTACGTAAATTAAACCAAACAATAACGTTATCATCATCATCTGACTTAAAAACCTCTGGGGTATCGGCTTGTTCTGGCAAGTTATCTATTGCTCGAGAAATTCGTTCACGCACATCATTCGCTGCCGCATCAATATCGCGAGATAATTCAAATTCAATGGAAATATTAGAACGACCGTTACGGCTGGTGGAGGTTATATTTTTCACACCACTGATGCCGCTGATTCGGTCTTCCAACGGTTGTGTTATTTTAGTTTCAATTATGGCTGCGGAAGCACCAGAATAGTTGGTGGAAATTGAAACAATGGGTGAGTCTATATCCGGATATTCACGTAATGGCAGATCAGTAAAAGCGACAATACCAAAGATAATAATCAACAGGTTTAATACGGTGGCAAATACAGGACGTTTAACGGAAAGATTAGAAAGGATCATAGTTAAACTCCTTTAATTTTAACTTTTGCACCCGGGCTTAACTTAATTGTGCCCTCAATAACCAATTGTTCACCTAAATTTAAGCCTGATAATACTTCCGCATATCCAGGAATACGGCGACCAATGGTAATGGTTTTTCGCTCTGCTACTGCGTTACTAATCACATAAACAAACTGCTTATTTTCAATAGGTATAATCGCCGATTCAGGGATCATAATAATATTTTCACTACTTCTTTCTAAGCGAATATTTAATAACATACCGGGGCGAAGCAACATCTCAATATTTTTCATTTCGGCTCGAACTTGAACAGCACGAGTAATAGTATCTAACCTTGAATTAACATGAGTTATAGTGCCCGAAAAAGTACGACTTTTATAAGCGATATTTTGTGCGGCGATATTTTGGCCTTGAACTACTGTAGTAAAATCACGCTCTGGAACAGTAAAATCTACTTTGACAACATTAACATCGTCTAAAGTTGTCAACATGTCTGAGGTAGAAATAAATGCGCCCGCACTAACTTCTCTACGACCTAAAACACCATCAAACGGAGCAACTATATTCATTTCAGCCAGTTTTGCTTTTGCAGCGCCTAGCTGCGCTGAAATTGCAGAGACCTTAGCTTGTTGTTCATCTAATAATGAAATAGCGGTTGAATTGGTTTTACGTAAATTATTGAGTCGGGTGAATTGTGATTTGGCTTCAATTAAATTTGCATTTAACTCAGTGACATTGGCCTGTTCTTGTTTATTCACCAATTTGGCTAATAATTTTCCTTTTTTAACCACTTGTCCATCATCAAAATATAAAGACTCAACAATACCTGCATAACGAGGATAGATAGTGACCTCTTCATTGGCTCTGACCGTACCCAGCGCTTCAATAACATCATGATATTCTTGCTGTTGTACTTGTGTAACCACCACAGTAACCGCTTTTTTCTTTGCTGATTTTTGTGTGACATCTTTTGGTATATTAAGAAAAACAACTAATGCTAGAAGAGTGAAAATACCTAGTGTTAAGGGAATGCGTGCAAGTACTTTAGTTGACATTTAATTTTCCAATATTTGAAAGTTGCTTATTGTAGTCGAAATGAAAGTAGTAAATATGTCATTCATCGCGAATAACCGTCAACTCATATCAATTAGTTCGTATTCAATAGTTCATATTTTTTATTGAAGTGTTTCAATCCTTTATCAGTAAACAATACAGCTCTTGAATCGATGTCTTTTTTAGCAAACCCTTGTTGATAAATATCCGTTAAGATCCATTGTCCGATAATGCCCGCAAGATGATTTTTGCGTTCACTCCAATCAAGGCAAGACTTACATAACGGCCTTTTCTTACTCTTGATTTTATCGAAATCGACACCTAAGGAAGTAAAAAAATCACGGCCACTTTCAGTAAAAATAGTTTCACTTTGCTCATTAATTATATAACCATTTTTGGCTAATGCATCATAGAGCGCAACACCTAACTCTCCCGCTAAATGGTCATAACAAACCCGAGATTTTCGCAAGCGAGGATCACTAGGTCCCGTCGCTATTTTTGTCTGTGAAACCTTTGCACTAATATTTAATAAGGATTCCAATAACTCTGCAATTTCAAAGCCTTGTAGTTGAAAATATTTATGCCGCCCCTGTTTTCTAACAATGAGTAATTGCCCAGCAACTAACTTATTTAAATGGCTACTCGCCGTAGGCGCAGTAATATCTGCTTCAAGAGCAAGTTCAGTTGCCGTTAAGGCTTTCCCCCCCATTAATGCCGTTAACATACTCGCACGAGTCGAGTCACCAATAAGGTTGGCGATAATTGATATATCAGGTTGCACTGAAAGAATTCTCCATAGTTCGATGAGCATCGAAGCATAACTTTATGAGCTTGCTAGACTGCCTGAAATATCCAATGGAAACAAATAAAATGACAATAACCTGCTTTATAGAATACAAAATAAATCCCCATAAACTAGCTGAATTTGAACAGTATGCGCAAAATTGGGGGGAAATAATTCCTCGTTGTGGTGGTGATTTATTAGGGTACTTTCTTCCCCATGAAGGCAGTAATTATATTGCCTACGGGCTAATTAGTTTTGATAGTTTAAAAAACTATGAAGAATATCGGGCACGATTAAAAACAGACAAGGCTGGTAAAGATAACTTCATTTTTGCACAACAAGAACAATTCATTATCGAAGAGAAACGTAGTTTCTTAAAAGTTGTTGCCAATACTTATAAAAAACAACATAAGGAAAACTCATGATCGCGGTCATTTTTGAAGTAAGCCCTAAAGAAGAATACAAAAACGAGTACTTTGATATTGCCGGTGGCTTAAAAGAAAGCTTATTAAAAATGGATGGTTTTATCTCCATAGAGCGCTTCCAAAGTTTAACCGATACCAACAAATTATTATCATTGTCATTTTGGCGCGACGAGGCTGCAGTTAAAGCATGGCGTACACTAGGCTGTCATCGCGATGCGCAAGACAAGGGTAAAAGTAAGATATTTGATCACTATCGCCTACGAGTAGCAGATGTTGCTCGCGATTATACCCTGACCGATAGAGCTCAAACGCCAGACGACATTCGTTAATTAAGGAACAAAAACTAGTATGGAACTCATCAACTATTTAAATAACAATTTTCACACCAAACAAACATTGCTTAAATTGTGTGACATCTCATCAGAAGAATTACTCAGGTTGCAAACACAGCAGATAACACCAAAATGTTCGTACAAAATAAAGTTTTCCGTCAACTGTGACTCGTTTTTTGGTGATTATGATAACCAAGAAGTAACAGAGTATTATGCTAAAGGAACTGTTGAATGGCTTAAAGTAGTTAAAAAATCATCCTCTGAACATGCTTTTTCAATATTTTCTGAGCGTTATCAACGACAACTTAAACAGCTCCAAAAACAAGGTTTTAATAGTATAGAAGAAAAACTCAATGGCGATATTGCTCAATACCTAAAAGAAGAATGGCTGCATTTTCTTAATGGTACTTATGGCTTATGCACTCAATCTGGTTTGCCTGAAGATATAGCTAGCAAGGAACTAGCGATTAGCGAGATTAATCGATTAATTAGTCTCAATGAGTTAAGCACAGAGCAGCGGCAAACATTAAAAAACGTTGTGAACTTATTAGATCAAGTCAGCGCTTTATTTGCACCTCATGAACGTTTACAAAGTTCACGACATCGACTAATTGCTCAAGTTCGTGAAAAATATCAACTATCTAACTAAACAGTGTTAACCTTTCCTTTGAACCTTTCAAAAAGAAAAATAAAAAGGAAAGTTGATGAAAATATTAAAAAAAATAGGTTGGCTATTTTTAACTCTGCTTGTTTTGGCAAGCATTTTTGCCTCACATGAATGGTATGCAAAAAAGCCCTTTATGTTACGGGTATTTTTAGATAGAGCACTCATAAAAATAGCCTTTGATAGCCCTGAAACATTAACATCGTTAGGCTTTTTAGAAAGTGTCGGTATTACTAGTCACAATGCAGAGTTGGATGACGACAGTCCACAAAAAGGTGATGAGTTATTTACCACCATGACCGAAGTTCGCGAAACCTTGTTAACTTATCAAGATGAAGATTTAGATGAAGGACAAAGAACCTCTAAAGAAATCGCCATGTACTTATTGGATTTTTT
The DNA here is from genome assembly GCA_013215655.1 of Colwellia sp. Lineage (GTDB taxonomy): Bacteria > Pseudomonadota > Gammaproteobacteria > Enterobacterales > Alteromonadaceae > Colwellia_A. The sequence goes on along the minus strand of JABSOX010000045.1, from coordinate 5,171 downwards.
ATCAGTAGCCAAAGAGTTTCGTCACCACAACTACCCGTTAAATCAATTATTTGGTGTGCAAAACGGTTATCCAAGTTTTATGGAAGCACAACATCAAGTTAACTCTGTTGAAGATGCAGAGAACTACCTGTCACGTTTAGAAAAAGTAAAAGTGAAATTTAACCAAACCTTGGCTGGTTTAAAAATCAGAGAAGATAAGGGCATTATTCCGCCACGTTTTGTTATTGATCGGGTATTAACCGAAATGACTGATTTTGTTGCTACACCGGTGCAAGAGAATATTCTTTATACTTCACTTAAAAAGAAAATGGGGGAAGCTGAAGATATCAGTGCCGAGCAACAAGCAAAAATATTATTAAGCGCTGAGCAAAACATTAAAGAATTTGTTCACCCAGCGTATCAATTATTTATCGATTACTTCACTGTTCTAGCACCTAAAGCAGGTTCAGACGATGGTTTTTGGCGTTTACCTAATGGTGATATTGCCTATCAACAAGCGTTAAAATTATTTACCACAACCAGCTATACTGCCGATGAAATTCACAACATCGGTTTAAGCGAAGTAGATCGTATTCAAGCTGAAATTATGACCATTCTCGCGGCTGAGCAATACGATGTTTCACAAGGATTTTCAGCTGCTATCGAAACTTTAGCTGCAGATCCTAAATTCTACTATGAAGACAGTGATGAAGGTCGTGCACAAATATTGGTTGATTATCAAAAAATTCTTGATGATATTAGTGCCAATCTAGATGACGCTTTTAGAATTCGCCCTAAAGCTAAAATGGAAGTGGTGAGAATTCCTAAATTTAAAGAAAAAACCTCTCCCGGTGCTTATTATCAACAACCAGCCATTGATGGCAGTAGACCAGGACGCTTCTTTGCTAACTTATACGATATAAAAGCCACGCCTAAATATAGCATGCGCACTCTCGCCTACCATGAAGCTATTCCGGGTCATCACTTTCAAATAGCCGTTGCCATGGAACTTGATGGGTTACCTTTCTTTAGAATGATGTCGCCTTTTACTGCTTATACCGAAGGTTGGGCTTTATATAGTGAACGATTAGCATGGGAATTAGGTTTTCAAAGCGATCCCTTTGATAACATTGGCCGTTTGCAAGCAGAGCTGTTTAGAGGCGTGCGTTTAGTTGTTGATACTGGCATTCATAAAAAACGTTGGACACGTCAAGAAGCCATTGATTATATGAAAGCAAATACTGGTATGGCATTAACTGATGTTGTTTCAGAAATTGAACGCTACATTGTTATGCCAGGACAAGCTACTTCCTATAAAGTTGGCATGATGAAAATATTAGCACTTCGTCAAAAAGCAAAAGATGCCTTAGGTGAAAAATTTAATTTAAAAGACTTTCATGACGTAGTTTTGAAAAATGGTGCGGTACCACTAGATATTCTTGAACGCTTTATTGATCGATACATTGAAGATACAAAATAATATATAAAAAATTAGTTGTAGCTATACCGTTATTTCTGAACATCGTCACTCCTTCACATCCATGTGATCGTGACATACCGTTCATCCTGAACATAAGAGCT
>JABSOX010000045.1:0-3601 GCA_013215655.1 Colwellia sp. | reverse complement strand
TATTGATCGATACATTGAAGATACATTGAAGATACAAAATAATATATAAAAAATTAGTTGTTGCCAAAAAAAGAAGAGCTAGCCGATGTTATCGCCTAGCTCTTTTTATTACTCTGACTTATAAGTATTATTTATTAGGCATCACTTATTAGGGTTAATCGCTGGTGTTGGAAATTTTGGTGGTTTAACCGTTTTTGTTTTCTGCTTTTTAAGTTGCTTTAATAACTCTTTCACCGCAGTTTCAAGCTGTGGATCTTTACCTTTAGCTAAAGATTTTGCATCTTGATAAACATCCATATCAGGTGCAATACCTACATTCTCTGCAACCCATTGATTCTTAATCGGATCAAATACCGCATTGTCCGGTGCTGTTAATGCACCGCCATCAACCAAACGATAATGAACTGAAGATTTAACCAAGCCCCCCCACGTTCTTGTACCAATTAACTTGCCCGCTTGTTGTTGGCGAAATACCCAAGGGAAAAAGTCACCACCAGAGCCAGACAGTTCATTTATTAATAAAACTTTAGGTCCTAAAATTCCTGCTGGTAACCTTAAAGGTTTACCGTTTGGCACTTCATTGGTTAAGCTGGCTCTTATACTCCGAGTCATCAAATCAACCATATAGTCGTCTAAGAAACCACCGCCATTAAAGCGTTCGTCAATTACTGCTCCTTGTTTATCTTGCTGAGCAAAGAAATAACGATTAAAAGAAACATAACCCGGTGTTGCTGTATTTGGTACCCAAACATAGGCCAATTTTCCTTTTGATAATTTATCCACCAATCGACGGTTATCTTCTACCCAGGCACGCTGTCTTAATGAATTTTCGCTAGCAATAGGTTTGACAATCACTTGCCAAGCACCTTTAAACTTTGCTTTATTATTAATATGTAAAACCGTTTGTTTATCTACCGTGCCATCAAGCCACTGATAAGGATTATCATTGGCGGTTAATTCTTTACCATTAATGCCAACGATATAATTTCCTGCTTTTACTTTTAAGCCCGGTTGATCTAAAGGACCTTTTAATTCTGGGTTCCAGCTTTCAGCCGTATAAATACGTTTAATTTGCCAATATTTTTTATCTTGAACAAGATCTGCACCTAACAAACCTGCACTGGATTTCTCTACATTAGGAAAGTCACCACCAAAGACAAAACTATGACCAACCGATAGTTCTCCGTTTACTTGATCAAGCACATAGGTCAAGTCAGAGCGATGTTTAATATAAGGAATTAGTGGAGAATAACGTGAAAACACCTCATTCCAATCTCGACCATGCATATTGCTATCATAAAAATAATCACGCTGATAACGCCAAGCCTCAACAAACATTTGTCGCCATTCTTGTTGTCTATCAAGCTTCATTTGTAGATTAAGATTAAGTGGTTTACCTTCTTTGCCACTACCTTTACTAGCGTCAAGTATTTGCCAATTATCTTTCGTTTCTACCAATAGTTTCTTACCATCGAAAGAAATAGCCGCTGATTTTACACCACTTATATATTCTTTAGCTTCACGGTCTTCTAAAGAGAATTTTTGTAAAACCATTGTTTTGCTATTAGCTGGACGTTCGCCGATAAACACACTGCCTTTAGGGCCATTAACCGTCATTCTATAATTGCGTTTAGGTAAGGACAAAGCCATAATGCGACGTTCAATACCCGCAAAATCTATTTGCACTGGCTCTACTTTTTCTGATTCATCATCCTCTTTATCTTTGCTCTTTTTATTTTTTTTGTCTTTACCCTGCTTCTTTTTCTTATCCTTTTTATCGCTTTTTCCTTCTTCTTTATCGGCAATCTCTTCCTCATCACTACGGGCAATAAAAGGTGAGTCATCTTTTTTATTTAAATTAATGACATAAGCACCATAACTGGCTTTTGAGGTCATAGAACTGGTATTTGCCCAGCCGGTATTTAAAGCAACATCCGTGCTGGCAAGAAAATAAAGATGTTTACCATCCAAATCCCATGAAGGCGAAAATGAATCGGCAAATTTATTGGTTAATGCACTCACTTTATTTTTATCTCGTGACCAAACAATAATTTGACGAAAGCTATTACTCGCAGTTTTCGAATAAGCCAACCATTGTGAGTCTGTTGACCATCTTAAGCCGTTATAGCCGCGCTCTAAATTATTACCACCAACATCCACTGTTTTGATTTTTTTTGTTTTTAAATCAATGACTCGAATACGAACATCATCATCAACAAAAGCAATTAACTCACCATCAGGTGACCACGTGGGTTCCCACGCCATTTTTGATTTACCAATAGAAATAGTTGACGCTGATGTTAACCCATCTTGATTTTGCAACATCAACTGATAACCCTTTTCACCTTGATCGGAAAACCATGCAATTTGATCGCCTTTTGGTGACCAAATTGGCGCACGATCAGCAGTATCTGAGCTTTGTGTAATATTTCGAGTATTGCCATGTTCAGCAGGTACGGTAAATATTTCGCCGCGTGCTTGCATCAAGACACGTTTACCTGTGGGTGATAATGAAGCAGAGCTGGCTTTATCACTAACATCTAACCATTTAGTTTCTGCCCAAGGAAAGTCTCCTACCACATTAATGTTTAATTGTGTTGACGTTTTTGTAGCAAGATCATAAGTATGCAAATAACCATTTTGTTCAAAAGCCAACATCTCACCATTTGTTGCTAGTTGTTTGATATCGCTATTTTTGAAATGGGTAATTTGCGTTAACTTTTTAGAGGAAGTTGAATACAACCAAATATTAGAAATCCAGTCTCTATCTGATAGAAAATAAACATCATCATCTAACCAAACAGGCTCAATATCAATGGTTGAGTCACTAGGAATTTTAACTTCTGATGAGTTTTTTAAATTTAAAATGACTAACGGTGTATTTTGTCCACCACGATAATTGCGCCATTCAACATCCCAACGGGTAACACGATCAATGATCATTTTTTTACCGTTTGGAGAATAAGCGCCGTTATTACCCCACTGCTTACTCACTAAACTCGGAACACCGCCCTCTTTTGCAATCGTCCATAAACGGTTAAATGATTTAGGTGCGGTCTCACGCTTTGATGCATAAAGTACTTTTTCTCCATCTGGTGTCCAGCCTCTCGTGAGCACAGGAGCAGCATGCCAGCTTAACCTTTTAGCCGTGCCGCCGACTAATGGCACTGTATAAACAGCACTAACGCCTGAGCGATTTGAGGTAAAGGCAATAGTTTGCCCATCAGGAGAAAAATGTGGATCACTTTCAACGGCTGCAGTACTGGTGATACGTGTCGCTTTGCTGGCACCCAATTTTGTCAACCAAATGTCACCGCCATAAACAAAAGCAACGTGTGTTTGACTAATACTAGGTTGTCTTAATAATCGTGTACCATCAGCAAAAACTGCATAGGGCAACAATAAAAGCAATGGAAACAATAAAGCTTTGTATTTTACAAGCATTCGCAGCTTGGATATATGTTTAGCAAAGGCTAAATTCATGAGTCAAAATCCTTTAGTTATTTTTATTAAAGAAAGTAATGATGCTTAATCCTAGCGTAAAATACGGTTATTTTTCAACAAACGGCTAGGGTCTGTTGATCTTTCGAGTTCGAATTTT
>JABSOX010000044.1 GCA_013215655.1 Colwellia sp. | reverse complement strand
AAAATTCATATATAAACAATGGTTGGTTTCGCAAATCTATAGATAAATCCGTTATTAAATTAGGGTTTATTCAAGTATTCCGCAAGATGAGCTTTCCCAACTAGTAAAAACTCACTATAAGGTTTAGGTAAATTTTCCATGAGTTTAACTTTCAAATAAGGTTAAGTTGCCATCAACTAAACGGTATATTTTGTCCATACGACAAGCCACATCTGCACTATGGGTAACCATCAAGATTTGACTTGGCTAATTTCACCAATTGATCGACAACATGGTTGCTATTATTTTCATCTAGATTACCGGTAGGTTCATCTGCCAGCAATAAGTATGGACGGGCGTTTAAGGCACGGGCAATTGCGACCCTTTGCATTTCCCCTCCAGAAAGAGTGGCAGGGTATTTATTTAAAAGGGAAGTTAACCCTAATTCGTCAGCTAAAGCTAAGCCATGTTCGTGATCATAACGACCTGATAACTTGGCACTAAATTCAATATTATCTTGCACCGACAAGCTGTTGAGTAAATTAAATGATTGAAAAATAATACCTATGTGCTTTTTGCGTAATGCACTTAGTTGTTTATCCGTTGATTGTGATAAAGAGAGTCCCGCGACTTCAATACAACCTTTTTGTATCGGCTCAAGGCCGGCAATTAAATTTAATAAGGTCGTTTTTCCGCTGCCACTTTCTCCCATTAAAGCAACACACTCACCCGGTGATACTGAGAGGGAGAGATTTTCCAGTAAATGGCGTTGGTTATCACCATCAACTATTTGATGATTAAGTGACTCAATCTTTAATGACAAAATAATTCCTTTTTATTTACGATGTATTAACGATTTTTGCGGCAACAATATATAAAAATTATCTTAGTGTAAATCGCTATAATTATTTATCTTGTAACAAGGTATCTATACCCATTGCCATTCAAGATGCATGTTTCAGGACACCTGAGCAATTCATGATCAAGACGTCTCTTTTTATTCATGGTCATTCCCTTAAAAACAGAGACAACGACGAGCATGGTTTGCTCAGAAGTCCCCTCTGGGTTGGTTTATAAGTACTTTATGCCGCGTTATTCATAGTAACAAGGTTTCGACATGGATGTGGACCATTAGGGCAACGCAGGACGCAGTTGCCGAGAATGACCATTATTTAAAATGAATGCCTTGCCTAAAGTGCTTATAACTCCAACTGAAATCATGCACTTTGAATGGTAACGGGTATGTAATTATCAAACGCTTGTATGGAGAGGCATTAGAGATAAAGGTATTCTACAAGCTTTATTATAGAAGATAATAAAGCTTGGTGATCCTACCTTTATTGGTTGATGAGACTTTATTCTTATCTTTCAAATCATTCCATGCGGTAATCTTGCCGCCAATATTCATTTGTTGGAAATCACCTTCTTTTACATCCAGTCCTAAAAAAGATAACAATTGAGCGTAACTATGCCCTTCGCTGATATCTATTGATAATAAATCTTGTGGGCGTTTCTCAAAATAAGCTTTAACGTTATTTTGGTGTTGTTGATAGCATTCCAATAAAAAATTATCGTCTTGAATATTTTCTTCAGTAAAAGGTGTAAAAATCTGTTGATAACAACGTTTAATGGTGGGATTAAAACCGCCATCAGCTCGAAGAATGTTTTTTTGCATGCGTGCTAAAAGTTGCTTTATTGATGGTAACCATAAGTGTGTGGCACGCTCTAAATAAATGAAAAGACTATTAGGATAATAGCTGTCTAGTATTTGATAATCACAAAAAATCGGTGTATCAGCAATAACTTGCGCTTGTTCAAAGGTTTTTTGAGTATAAGCGGTATGAGCGACTTTAAGGCTTAAATCTAGCATAGCTGCACAGACGCTGGTGGTGCCGGTGCGTGGCAAACCTATAATAAAAATTTTCCCTATATTTTCCATTTGTTCTCTTTTTTTGTTGAGGTCGTTATTGTCCAATTTTCTGTTGTAAGAAAAATGTCATTGTTTTGTCATTTAACAAACCTGCAATATTAATGAAACCTAAGTGTCATAAATAGTCTTTAAAATCTCTTTCATAAATTTTATACCCATTACCATTTAATCCTCGTTAATTGCTACTGCTTATTAACGACAATATTTAGTAAATAATAACATGAAAGGTTATTTCAACATGAAACAGTTAAAGCTGTCTAAACTGGCGCAAGCAAGTGTATTTATTACTGCTTCGGTACTTACATTTTCTACTTTTGCACAAGATTCTAACTTAAAAGACGTGGTTACGGCAGGGCAACACATTAATCAGTCAGCGAATCAGTCTCAGCAACGTGTGAATAGCATCAGTGAGCAAATTCAAAATAAGTTGCAGCAATTTAAAACCATTAATAAAGAAGTGGATGGTTTAGGTATTTACAACCAACAAATGCATACCCAAATAGATAATCAGCTTAAAGAGTTGGCGCAAATTGCAGTGTCGATGAAACAAGTTAGCATTATTGAGCGTCAAGTTTCACCCTTAATGTCGCGGATGATCGATACCTTAGTTACTTTTGTTAGTCTTGATATGCAGTTTTTATTGGATGAACGTAATCAACGTATTGTGTCGTTACAAGAGATGATGAAGCGTGCTGATGTTTCTGTATCAGAGAAGTTTCGCCGTGTGCTTGACGCTTATCAAATTGAAGTGGATTACGGTCGTACAATTGAAGCTTACAGCGGCTTAATTGATGTTGAAGGTAGTGAACGTGATGTCGATTTTTTAAGAATAGGGCGGGTGAGCTTGGTTTATCAAACACGTGATGGTCAACACTTAGGTTTATGGAATAACCAAACAAAATCTTGGCAGAAATTACCTGCTGAATATCGTTCAGACATCAATAAAGGGCTACGTATCGCCCGTAAACAGCTTGCACCAGATTTAATTATTGTGCCTATTGCACAAAACTCGGCCGAATAACTAGGAATAATCAGATGAAAAAGTTAACTACATTTGTTGCTGCAATGCTTATTGCTCTTTCGGCAAATAATGCCAGTGCTGCACAAGCCAACAGCTTAGATGAATTATTATCACAACTTGAGCAAGGAAAAATAGCGCAAAACAAACAAAATAAAAAACGTGAAGCGGAGTTTTCTGCGAAAAAAGATCAACAAGATAATCTACTTAAGAAGGTAATAGTTAAACGCAAGCAAGCGATTAATTTAAGTACTAAATTAGAATTGAATTTTCAAGATAACGAAGTTGCTTTAACCAATAAAACTGATGCCTTAAATAAGCGTATGGGTGAGTTAAAAGAGCTATTTGGTGTTTTACAGCAGGTGTCTGGCGATACTAAAAGTAAATTTCAAACTTCAGTAGTTTCAGCGCAAATTGCTGGTCGAGGTGAATTTTTAGATGAATTTGCTAAAAATATGGGTTCATCTTCAAAATTAGCCTCTATTGAAGAAATTGAACGTTTATGGTTTGAACTACAACGGGAAATGACACAAAGCGGTAAAGTGCATAAGTTTAGCCGTGAAATTGTTTTGGCGGATGGCACAAAAAGTCAAAGTGAAGTGATTCGTATTGGCGGATTTAACTTGGTTTCTAACGGTAAATATTTAGAGTATATCGATGAAACGGGCTCTGTTGCTGAATTAATTAGACAGCCATCAGGGCGTTACTTATCAAGTGCTGAAGTGCTAAGTACTACCACAACAGGTATTGTACCTTTTGCTCTAGACCCAACGGGCGGTTCAATTTTAGGGTTATTGGTACAAGCACCTGATATACAAGAACGTATTGAACAAGGCGGACCAGTTGGCTACGTTATTGTGGCATTAGGCTTATTTGGTTTACTCATTGCGATAGAGCGCTTTATTAGCTTGTTTATTATCAGTAGCAAAGTAAATCGCCAATTAAAAAGCAATAAAGCTGTTGATGATAATCCGTTGGGTCGAGTGATGTTAGTGCAAGATAAAAATCGGCATGCAGATACTGAAACTCTAGAACTCAAACTCTCTGAACGCATTTTAAAAGAAGTACCTGTATTAACCACACGCCTTACTTTCATCAAAATCATCTCAGTTGTTGCACCACTTATTGGCTTATTAGGTACAGTTACTGGCATGATCAATACTTTCCAAGCGATCACCTTATTTGGTACGGGTGACCCTAAATTAATGGCGGGTGGTATTTCACAAGCCTTAGTGACTACCGTACTAGGCTTAGTGGTGGCTATTCCGATGGTCTTTATTTCTACTATTTTAAATACCCGCAGTCGCAGTATCATCAATATTTTGCAACAACAAAGTGCTGGCATCATTGCTGAACGAGCAGAAAACTCTGTGCCTACAGGAAGCTCTGAGTTTGCGGAAGATCCCATGTCTATTGGAAAAGAACTCGCTGAGCAAGGAGTATAAATCATGATTTTGTTCATCGAAATGATGAATAGCATTCGTGAGTTTCTCGACACTGGCGGTATCGTATTAACCGTCATTGCTTGGGTAATTTGCTTGATGTGGTTATTGATTTTTGAACGTTTATTTTTCTTTTTACGTAGCTATAACATTATTAAAGCTGGCATTGTAAAAAGTTGGAAAAATAGAAGTGATAAAAACTCATGGTATGCACAGCAAATACGTGTCGCACATGTTTCAAGAGCCACTGAAATGCTGAGTCAAAATGTCACCTTAATACAAAGTTTAGTGGTGTTATGTCCGCTATTAGGTTTATTGGGCACCGTTACGGGGATGATTGAGGTTTTTGATGTGATGGCTATTTCAGGTGGTGGTAATGCTCGTTCGATGGCCTCAGGGGTTTCACGAGCAACTATTCCAACAATGGCAGGTATGGTGGGTTCGTTATCAGGAGTCTTTATGGTGACTTGGTTACAACGTAAAACAAAACGAAGAACAGAGCAGTTAGAAGACTGTTTACCAATGAATCACTGAACACCATTTAAAAAATAAAAGTTAAAATTAAAGGGTAAAAACATGCGTTCTCAATTAGCAAAAGTTTTACAAGAGCAAGAAGAAGCTGAAGAAATAAACATGACACCGATGTTGGATGTTGTTTTTATTTTGTTGATATTTTTTATTGTCACTGCCTCGTTTGTTAAAGAAGCCGGTATAGAAGTTAATCGTCCAGAAGCGGCAACAGCAGTGAAAAAAAATCGCGCTAATATCTTAGTTGCGATTAGTGATAAAGGCGAAATTTGGATTAATAAACGCCGTATTGATGTACGTGCGGTACAAGCCAATATAGAACGATTAAAAGCGGAAAACCCACAAGGTACGGTGGTCATTCAAGCGGATAAAAAATCAACAACGGATACCTTGATTAAAGTGATGGATGCAGCAAGAGCCGCACGTGTTTTTGATGTCTCAATTGCGGCACAAGAGATTTAATCATGATTAACAAAAGCGGTCGTTATTTATTAGGCTTAGTATTTTCTGTGATGGTTACTTTGGGGTTATTGTGGAGTATGCAAGCACTGATTGCTGGAGGGAAGAATGTATTGACGGATGCTCCTCGTGGCAATGTGCTTGACTTTATTCGTCTCAAAAAAGAACAGCAGTTAGTAAAAAAAGAACGTAAACCACAAAAGCCAGTAAAACCGAAAGAGCCTCCACCTCCTATGGCGCAGCCAAAAATGCAACAGTCAAACCCTAATGCAAATGCAGTAAGCACTAATTTTGCAGCGAATATTGAAACTGATATAGGATTATCCAATGGCTTATCACTAGGCAGTGGTGACGGTGACTATTTACCGATCGTAAAGGTAGCGCCTATTTATCCTCGTCGCGCGCAATCTCGAGGTATTGAAGGTTACGCCATTGTTGAATTTACGGTCACGGCTAATGGTTCAGTACAAGACCCACTGATCGTTGAGTCAAAACCGGAAGGGGTATTTGATCGTGCGGCAATGGATGCTGCCTTAAAATTTAAATATAAACCCCGGGTAGTGGACGGTGTAGCTATGGCGGTAAGTGGTGTTCGCAATAAAATTTCATTCCAAATTGATGGTTAAGGAGAGGGTTATGATCAAAAAAATGTTGTTAACGATATTATCAGCCGCAAGTTTATATGCCGCGCCAACAATAAAGTTATTATCTGTGGGCGGTATTGTCTATGCAGAAAGTCAAAGTAAGCAATCGGTCAAAGTGCCAGCAATGCGAAACCGTGTTTATGCACAGTTAGCACGTGCGCAAAAGCTTGCCGATGAAGGCGTAAAACTTGAAGGTTTTGATGTATTAGATGAGGTCAAAGATCGTATTGATAGCCTCAATAGTTATGAAAAAGCGATGTTGTGGAATTTTTATGGTTTCATGTATTACGGTAATGATGATCTTGACTCAGCCATTGATAGTTTTGAACATGTCATTGCTGAAGAGGCTATTCCTGAATCATTACGATTATCAACATTATACTCACTTGCTCAGTTGGCTATGCAGCAGCAAGATTATACTGCCAGTATTCAACATTTAAAAAAATGGCAAGGCTTTAATAGTAAAGCTTTAACTGGGCAGCAATACATGATGTTTGCGCAGGCTTATTATCAAAATAAACAGTATCAGCAATCACTTGGTTTTGTTAACAAAGCGGTTGACTCTGTACTCGCAAAAAACGGTATACCTAAAGAAAATTGGTTAGTATTACAGCGAGCAAATTATTATGAATTAAAGCAACCCAATGAAGTTGTGAAGGTGATTGAAAATTTAGTCCGTTATTACAACAAACCTAATTATTGGGTACAACTTAGCGGTATGTATGGCGAAGTGGGTCAAGAAGACAAACAATTAGCCATTATGGAAAGCGCATGGCAGGCAGGGTTTGTAACAAAATCGAATGATATATTAACTTTAGTACAATTATACCTTTATCACGGTGTACCGTTTAAAGCGGCTAAATTATTAAATGAATCTATCGAAAAAGGTGATGTGGTTGCTGAAGTACGTTATTTAGATCTGCTAGCGCAGGCATACATTGCTGCAAAAAATGATGATAAAGCGATACCTGTTCTAAAAAGTGCGGCTAAAATTGCTGACTCGGGAAAGTTTGATGCCTATTTAGCACAAGCTTATTTAAATACTGAGCAATGGTTATTAGCTTATGATGCCGCAGATAGAGCAATAAAACGTGGTGGCTTAACACGTTTAGGTGATATGCATTTAGTGAAAGGTATGGCTTCATATAATCTCCAACAATTTGAGCGTTCTTTAATGGCATTTACACAGGCGAAAAAATTAAAAGAGTCGGCAAAAACAGCTAAGCAATGGTTTCATTATGTTGAGCAAGAGCAAGGAGTACAAAATAGGCTGGCGATGCTAAATTAACTTATAAAGCGTAAATATCGCATATTGTCTTGATTGTTCTATATTTAAAATGTAATTTTCTATCACTAAACACTGTCCTATATCAAGTGAACAATTCTTTAAGTCAGTTGGTATTAATAGTTTAACGAGAAAATGGCATATAGAGTATGAACTCCATTGTTAAACCTTATTTATTACGCGCCTCATTATTAGCTGGCCTAGCTATTTTAATGGGGTTGGCGTTGTCTATTCTTGTTTACCTTTCGACAGAACAAGTGCGTCATAATGCCATTGACCTCGTTAATAACCGTATTCCCGTTTTAACTAGCGTTAACCAAATTATTGCTGACTTAAGTGAGCAAGAACGTATTATTTACGAATATTACCGTTCTCAAGATAGCCAATCTTTTTTAGAAAATTTTGCTAAAAACAAAAAATCTTTTACGCTACATAATATTGCTATCTCGAAGCAGGAAGGTTTGGGGGAACAGGCTGACTTAATTATTCAGAAACAAAAGCATATCGAATGGTTGTCAAATGAGTTTCATCAGGCAATGCTATTAAATGATGATAATTGGGATCATTTACGCGATCTTTTAACTGAAATAGCGAGTGTTCGAACGGATCTACTGCCAACACTTCTTTCTGTTGAGAAAAAAACACAAGTTGAAGTTGATCAAGCGCATGCCGCAACATTAACACAAATGGAAATAACCCATTGGACGGTCGTTGTTTATGGCATTGCTATTGTTTTACTTGGTGGGCTTGTTTCTTGGTATACCAAACAATTTATTTTAACCAATGCCAAAAATACCCGTTTGGCATTATTCCCCAATCGTAATCCTAATCCCATTTTAAGTATTAATAATTTAGGCGAAATTTCATTTTTTAATCCTGCTTGTTTAGTTTTATTACATTCGGTGGAGCTTACTGAAAAAGATATCAATAAGTTATTACCCACTAATTTTATTGCCTTACGAAAAGAAATAAACAATCACGATTGCACTTCGATGACGATTGAACAGCCGTTACAAGATAGAATTTTACAAGTGAGTATCAATTGGTTGCCTGAAGTTGATAGTTACGACTTACATATTGTTGATATCACCGAGCGTAAATTAGCTGAGCAAAAAGTAAAACATATTGCTTTTTATGTGCAAGAAACCAATCTGCCTAATCAGTACAAATTAAATAATGATCTTGATAAATTGATCATCAAAAAAATTGCTTTTTCGTTAGGTATTTTCGAAATTAAAAGTTTTAACAAGTTGGTCACTGCATTGGGTGGCGATACGGCCAATGAAATTGTTTGTGTTTTTTCTCAACTTGTTGCCGAGAATTTGGCTGACGGTGTCAGTCTTTATCAACTCAATGAGAGCCAGTTTTCTTTAGTTTGTTTACGTAGTGTTTCATCTCATGCTCTACAAGAGTTAACACGAGATATTGTCATGTTATCTGAGCGACCTGTAGTGACAAACTGTGGAGAGTTTTTTATCGAAATTGACTTTGGTTATGGTATTTTTCCAGAGCATGGCGATACGCGTAATAGTCTCTTGAAGAATGTGCATACGGCGCTGGTTATGGCTGCAAATGATGAACATAATAGTTTTTCACTATTTTCTCCTGAGTTTTCTGCTGAAATACATAAGAGCATTACTTTAACGGATAGTTTGCGTAATGCTGTTGCCCTTAATGAGTTGTTTTTGGTTTATCAGCCGCAGCTTGATTTAACAAATGACCGAGTGCTAGGTATCGAAACCTTAGTTCGTTGGCGTCATCAAGATAATATTATATCTCCTGTTGATTTTATCCCACTTGCTGAGCAATCAGGCCTAATTGTTCCTATTGGCGAATGGATACTTAATCAAGCGTGTTTATTTACAAAAAGCTTAGTTGAATTAGGTCATAGTGAACTTGTTGTTGCGGTTAATGTGTCGCCAAGACAATTTTCCCATCCTAAATTTTGTCAAAGTGTCATTAGTGCTTTAGAGGCATCAAAGTTATCTGCTAAAAATCTGGAGTTAGAGATCACTGAAGGAGTCTTTATGCATAATGAAGAACAGACTCTAGCTGTTTTGCATCGACTTAAATCGTTAGGTATTCAAATGTCTATTGATGATTTTGGTACGGGCTATTCATCACTTTCTTACTTAAAAAGATTTCCCGTTGATAAATTAAAAATTGATCAATCTTTTATTATGGATTGTCATAATAATCATGAAGATAGAGCGATAATAAATACCATTGTTGCTTTAGGGAAAAATTTGGGTTTATCACTTATCGCCGAAGGGGTTGAAGAGTTATCTCATGTTGAATTTTTGAAATCAATCGGCTGTGATGAAATACAAGGTTATTGGTATAGCCGACCTTTGTCAGAACAAGATTTAGTGAATTTTATAGCGAAACAGTTAGTGTAGGTCAATACAAACGTAGTGAGGCTCGACGATTTTTTGAAGCCGAGATAAAGATGTTTTAGCCGTATTGTTGGAGGGGGTATTAATTTCGACCCACACTCAACGGTATGAATGTAGGTCGATACGAGCCCTAGCGAGGCTCGACTTATAGGCGAGATTACTTATTTAAAGAATCGCCTAAATGAGGACGAATATTTTTGAGTATTTCTTTTAATAAACGAGGACTAGCAGCAACAATGTTGCCAGAGTTCATTTGGTTGTGACCACCAACAAAGTCAGTAACCAAACCGCCAGCTTCAATTACCATAAGTTCGCCTGCTGCGGTATCCCAAGGTTTTAAGCCAATTTCAAAAAATCCATCAACACGACCAGCTGCAACGTACGCTAAATCTAGTGCAGCGGAGCCAGCACGACGCATATCGGATGCTTTAGTAAATAATGTTTTGAACATTTCTAAGTAAGCGTTGGTATGTTGCTTATGTTTAAAGGGGAAACCTGTTGCGATAATAGTGCCATTAAGCTCTTTGTGATTTTTCACGCGAATACGACTGCTATTGAGTTGTGCGCCTTTACCACGACTTGCTGTGAATAACTCGCCACGAATTGGATCGTAAATAATGGCTTGGTCTAATTTACCTTTAACTCTTAAGGCAATGGATACAGCAAAATGAGGAATGCCTTTAAGAAAGTTTGTTGTTCCATCTAATGGGTCAATGATCCATTGAAAGTCATTATCACTTCCTTGAATTAATCCACATTCTTCGCCGATAATTGTATGGTTTGGGTACGACTTTTGAATCGTTTCAACAATGGCTTCTTCAGCGCTAATGTCGACACTTGTAACAAAGTCATTAGTACCTTTTGACTCTATTTCAACTTTATCTAACTGTTCAAACGCGCGAATAATAACTTTACCAGCGGAGCGCGCAGCGCGCACACCAATATTAAGCATAGGATGCATATCGACTACCTTATTTAGAAACGATAACTAAAAACAACAAATTTTAAAAAGAACAATGCTTGACGCAGAGCGTATAAATTCAAGCGCGCATATTATAGCAAACCTATTTTCATTTAGCGACACCCAATAACAGTAGACTAAAAAAGTTTGATTGTTATACAAATTCATCGAGATATTCATTGAGTGGCAATGGAGATAAATTAACTAGATATATCAAATTTGACTAAATCATAATGATTAACACTAAAAATTGATGACAAACTTGGTGATATTTTCCCAGTACAGAGGTATCGTTCTATGCTAGTATTGCCCGAAAATTTAGCCACTATTTATCGTGGTTGATGATGCAATAATTTAAGTGAGTAAAAAAGATAATGTCAGCTTCAACGTCAAGTTCTTTGTTAGATAACGTACGTATTGTTTTAGTCAATACCTCAGATTGTAGAAACATGGGTTCAGCAGCTCGCGCTATGAAAACCATGGGACTTAGTCAGCTTATATTAGTAGACCCACAGGAAATGCCTAATGGGCAAGCACAAGCATTATCTGCTGGTGCAAGTGATGTATTAGCGAATGCAAAAGTTGTTGCCACCTTGGAAGAAGCTATTGCTGAATGTGGTTTAGTGGTAGGTACAAGTGCTCGTTCACGAACTTTACCTTGGCCGATGTTAGAACCGAGAGGTTGTGGTGTAAAGCTTGTTGATGAAGCGAAAAACTTTCCTGTAGCGTTAGTTTTTGGTCGTGAAAGTAGTGGTTTAACTAATGATGAATTACAACTTTGTCATTTTCATGTGCAAATCCCCGCTAATCCGGAATATAGCTCATTGAATTTAGCCATGGCGGTGCAAACATTAAGTTATGAAGTACGTACTAGTTACTTGTTAGCACAAGAACAAGACTATAAGAAAAGTAAACCTGTTCAAACGGTGGTTGCTACTGATAGTGAGGATGTTGGCGAAGATGAATATCCGATTATTGAAGATACTGAGCGCTTATATCAACATTTTGAAGATGCATTAAAAACAACAGGCTTTATTGTGCCGAGTCATCCCGGTTTGATCATGACTAAATTAAGACGTCTACTTAATCGAGCACGTCCTGATGTTAAAGAAGTTAAAATGTTACGTGGTATTTTGGCGTCAGTAGAAAGAGCAGCAAAAAATAAAAACTAGTATTATGTAATTATTGTTATACCCACCATTTCTTGTATGGATAGGTATCAACAAATATAAGGAAGAAATATGTTCAGTCGTATCAAAGAAGATATTAATAGTGTCTTTGATCGAGATCCCGCAGCACGTACCACTTTTGAAGTATTAACCAATTACCCGGGTATGCATGCTATTTGGATCCATCGTTTAAGTCATAAGTTGTGGCAAGCGGACTGGAAATTATTAGCGCGATGTATATCAACTTTTTCGCGGTGGTTAACGGGTGTAGAAATTCATCCTGGTGCAACTTTAGGCCGACGGTTTTTTATTGACCACGGTATGGGCATCGTTATTGGTGAAACTGCTGAAATAGGTAACGATTGTACACTTTATCATGGCGTTACTTTAGGAGGAACCAGTTGGAAAGAAGGTAAACGTCATCCAACTTTAGGTGATAATGTGGTTATTGGTGCAGGGGCACAAATACTGGGTCCTATTCGTATCGGCAATGGCGGTAAAGTTGGTTCTAATTCTGTTGTGGTTAAAGACTTACCTGATAATGCCACGGCTGTTGGTATTCCAGCTCGTATTGTAAACAGTAAAAAAGATGCGAAAGATAAAGCTAAACGCCAAGAAGCGGCGAATAAGTTTGGTTTCGATGCTTATGCGGTATCAGCAGATAATCCAGATCCCGTTGCTAAAGCTATTGGTCGTTTACTTGACCATATGCATTTAATGGATGGCAAGGTATCTTCGTTGTGCAAAGAAGTGAATAGCCTTGGTGGTAGTGTTTGCCAAGAAGACTTACCTGAACTACGTGTTGGTGAATTTGTTGAGGATGAAAAAGCTGCAGCGCAACGTCGTGAAGCTGTTGTTGCATCATTTGACCCTGAAATTTAGTTGTTAATAACTTTCCTCTTATTTATTAGTGCAATACGAATACTTGAGTAAATTAGTCAAGTATTTGTATTGACTCTCAACCTCCCTGAGTTAAAATACTTGAGTAAATCACTAGGGTATTTAGTTGACTATTTTACAAGGTTATGTAAAATTGCGCGAAAATCAACAGGAGTAAACAATGAAACTGACTTCTAAAGGACGTTATGCAGTAACAGCAATGTTGGATGTTACCATTCATGCTGTGTCTGGTCCGGTATCTTTAGCTGATATTTCTGAGCGACAAGGTATTTCATTGTCCTATTTGGAACAGTTATTTTCTCGTTTACGTAAACATGGTTTAGTGAATAGTATCCGTGGTCCTGGTGGCGGTTATCGTTTAGGTAAATGTTCTGCACAAATAGCAGTTGCTGATGTGATCAGTGCTGTTGATGAGAGCATTGATGCCACTAAATGTTCAGGTAAAGGGAATTGCCAAGATGGCGAACAATGCCTTACTCATACTTTGTGGGAAGACCTGAGCGCTCGTATTGAAGAATTCCTGAAAAATATAAGCTTGTCTGAATTAGTTGAACAACGAATTGTTAAAGACGTATCAGAAAGACAAGATAGAAATCATAAAGAAACAAGTAGTAGCAATAAATTATCAAGTAAAATTATTGCTACTCAAAGCATTATGCAAGATTGGTAAAATTTACGTTGGAGAGTGTTAGCTCATGAAGCTTCCTATTTATTTTGATTATTCAGCAACAACACCTGTAGATAAACGTGTTGCGACAAAAATGATGCAGTATATGACCACCGATGGTTTTTACGGTAATCCCGCATCTCGTTCACATAAGTTTGGCTGGCAAGCCGAAGAAGCTGTTGATATTGCGCGCAATCATATTGCCGACTTAATCAATGCTGACCCTCGTGAAATTGTTTTTACTTCTGGTGCTACAGAGTCTAATAACCTAGCTATAAAAGGTGCTGCGAACTTTTATAGTAAAAAAGGTAAACATGTTATTACCTGCAAAACAGAACATAAAGCTGTTTTAGATACTTGCCGTGAATTAGAACGTCAAGGGTTTGAAGTGACTTATTTAGATCCTGAAAGTAACGGCTTAATTGATTTAAATAAATTAAATGATGCAATACGTGAAGATACCATTTTAGTGAGTATCATGCATGTGAATAACGAAATTGGCGTTATTCAAGACATTAGCGAAATTGGTGAAATATGTCGTGCTCGTAAAATTGTTTTTCATGTTGATGCTGCACAAAGTGCCGGAAAAATTGCTATTGATATGCAACACCTAAAAGTCGACTTGATGTCTTTTTCAGCTCATAAAATTTATGGACCAAAAGGCATGGGCGCACTTTTTGTTCGCCGTAAGCCGCGTATCCGTCTTGAAGCACAAACGCACGGTGGTGGTCATGAACGTGGTATGCGCAGTGGTACCTTAGCGACACATCAGATTGTTGGTATGGGTGAAGCTTTCCGAATAGCCAAAGAAGAAATGGCACAAGATTTAGAACATGTAACTAAAATGCGCGACCGTTTATGGGCGGGTTTAAATACCATGGAACAAGTTTTTGTTAATGGCGATTTTGACAAACGTTATGCGGGTAATTTAAATATTAGCTTTAATTTTGTTGAAGGTGAGTCTCTTATCATGGCGCTAAAAGATTTAGCGGTATCTTCAGGTTCGGCCTGTACTTCCGCAAGTCTCGAGCCTTCTTATGTATTACGCGCTTTAGGATTAAATGACGAAATGGCACATAGTTCTATTCGTTTTAGTTTTGGACGTTTTACTACTGCGGAAGAAATAGACCACGCAATAGATATTATTCAAAAATCAATTGGTCATTTACGTGACATGTCACCACTTTGGGAAATGTTCAAAGATGGTATTGATTTAGACTCAATTGAATGGGCTGCTCACTAAGCAACCTTAAATATTATTTACGTAACTGTGATTTTAAAGCAGTTACGTAGCATAGGAGAAAAGTTATGGCTTATTCAGAAAAAGTAATTGATCATTATGAAAATCCACGCAACGTTGGTTCTATGGATAAAGATGATCCACAAGTAGCAACAGGTATGGTTGGCGCACCTGCATGTGGTGACGTAATGAAACTGCAATTGAGAATATCTGAAGATGGTATTATCGAAGATGCTAAGTTTAAAACGTACGGTTGTGGCTCTGCAATCGCTTCAAGCTCATTGGTTACCGAATGGGTAAAAGGTAAATCAATTGAAGAAGCAGGTAAGATCAAAAATACTGCTATTGCTGAAGAGCTCGCATTACCTCCAGTTAAAATTCATTGTTCAATTTTAGCGGAAGATGCAATTAAAGCAGCAATTGAAGACTATCGCAGTAAAAACCCGCAGTAAATACGCTTGTTGGAGCTAAAAGTATGAGTGTTACTATGACACCCGCCGCCACTGAACGGGTAAAATCGTTCATGGATAACCGTGGCAAAGGCATAGGTTTACGTTTAGGCATAAAAACTACCGGTTGCTCGGGTTTGGCTTATGTTCTTGAGTTTGTTGATGACCTTAACGAAGATGACCAAGTTTTCTCTATTGATGATGTTAAAATTATCATCGACGGAAAAAGTTTGGTTTACTTAAATGGTATTCAGTTAGATTTTGTTAAAGAAGGTCTAAACGAGGGATTTCAATTCACTAACCCTAATGCTAAAGGCGAATGTGGTTGTGGTGAAAGCTTTAATGTTTAGTCGATCTGCTTTTATCAATTTTAGCTAGAGTATAGTTTGTGAATTATTTTCAATTATTGGGTTTAGACAGCCAGTTCAATCTTGATACAAAGGCCTTAGCGCAAACGTACCAAAATCTCCAAAGAGCGGTGCATCCTGACCGTTTTGCTCATGGCACAGAACAAGAAAAGTTACTCGCAGTAAAAAAATCTACATTAGTCAATGATGCTTATCAGACGCTTAAAAATCCAATTAAGCGTGCTGAATATATGTTAGTACTTAGAAATGTTGACATGCCGAGTGAACAAGTGTCATTTAGTGATAATAGCTTTTTAATGAGGCAAATGGAATTGCGTGAAATGTTGGCTGAAGTTAAACATGCCGATGATGTTGATGCTGCTGTTCTTGAAGTTACACAAGTTCTTGAGGCTGAATTTGAACAGTTATTTAAAACTATGCAAACACAGCTAAATGAAAATACTGAAGCGGCCAATGCTCTAGCATGTGAAAACTTGCGAAAACTAAAGTTTTATCAAAAACTTCATGTTGAATTAGACAAACTTGAAGATCTATTGTTCGACGATTAATCACCTTTAGAAGACTTTTATAATGGCCTTATTACAAATTGCTGAGCCTGGACAAAGTACTGTTCCTCACGAACATCGACTTGCCGCAGGCATTGATTTAGGTACAACCAACTCTCTTATTGCTAGCGTAAAAAGCGGCTTAGCGGAAACGTTAGTTGACGACAATAACCACGATATTTTACCTTCAGTTGTTAGTTATCAAGAAGGAGAAGTATTAGTAGGGCAAGCTGCACAAGCTTATGCGATCACGGATCCTGAAAATACTATTGTTTCAGCCAAACGTTTAATTGGTCGCTCACTAGCGGATATCACCAATAAATATCCATCTTTGCCTTATCAATTTAGTGGTGATGAAAATCATCCTGAAATTGAAACACGATCAGGCGCGGTTAATCCTGTGCAAGTATCAGCTGAGATATTAAAAACACTCTCGGTGCGTGCACAAAGTGCCCTTGGTGGCGAATTGACAGGCGTAGTCATTACTGTACCTGCTTATTTCGATGATGCACAACGTCACAGCACTAAAGATGCAGCTAAACTTGCCGGCTTAAATGTATTACGTTTATTAAATGAACCCACAGCGGCTGCAGTTGCTTACGGATTAGATAGCGATCAACAAGGCCAACAAGAGGGTGTTATTGCTGTTTATGACCTTGGTGGTGGTACCTTTGATATTTCAATTTTACGCTTAAATAAAGGCGTCTTTGAAGTACTAGCAACCGGAGGTGATTCTGCCCTTGGTGGTGATGACTTTGATAACGTTTTAGTTGATTATTTTATTGAAACGTCTGATTTACAACGACCTTTGTCTAACTCTATGGAACGCCAATTATTACACCAAGCTCGACTTACCAAAGAACAGCTGAGTCGTGTTGAACGTTTTGAAGCGAAGTTAACTTTAGAAGGGAGCTTGGATACAGAAAATAAAAAAGAATGGTCATCGGTAATTACGCGTGAAAACTTTGAACAACTGATTTCGCCACTGGTTAAGAAAACACTACGCGCCTGTCGACGTGCATTAAAAGATGCTGAAATAAGTATTGATGAAATCATTGAAATAGTAATGGTCGGCGGTTCAACTCGTGTACCTTTAGTGCGTGCTGAGGTTGAAAAGCATTTTAACAAACAACCATTAACGTCAATTGACCCCGATAAAGTGGTTGCCATTGGCGCCGCTATACAAGCAGATATTCTTGCGGGGAATAAGCCTGACAGTGATATGTTATTGCTTGATGTTATTCCTTTGTCACTCGGCTTAGAAACCATGGGCGGCTTAGTCGAAAAAGTTATACCTCGAAATACCACTATTCCTGTGGCTAAAGCACAAGAATTCACCACCTTTAAAGATGGTCAAACAGCCATGGCGGTACATGTATTACAGGGTGAGCGTGAATTGGTAGATGATTGTCGTTCATTAGCACGTTTTGAACTACGTGGTATTCCTGCGATGACAGCGGGTGCTGCACATATTCGAGTGACCTTTAAAGTTGATGCGGACGGTTTATTAGAAGTTTCAGCAATGGAGAAATCCACAGGTGTTGAAACCAGTATTACGGTCAAACCATCATTTGGTTTAGAAGAGCATCAAATTACCTCGATGTTGATGGAATCAATGGCTAATGCTGAAGGTGACATGCAAGCTCGTATGCTTAAAGAGCAACAAGTAGAAGCCTCTCGTGTTATTGAATCAATTCAAGCAGCATTATTTGCAGATAGCCATTTATTATCCGCAGATGAAGTAACCACTATCAAGAGTGCAATTACTGAATTAGCTAGCATTAGCCAAAGTGATGTTGTTGCTGATATTGAAGCTGCGCTTGAAAAATTAAATGACAGTACTGCTACTTTTGCGGAACGTCGTATGGACTCATCAATAAAAACAGCATTGGCTGGTCATTCAGTAGACGAACTCTAAATTGCATTAATTCGCATTAATTAGGAATAAAGAAAATGCCACAAATTATTTTTCTCCCCAACGAAGATTTATGCCCAGATGGGGCAGTAGTACAAGCTGAAAAGGGCGAAACCATTCTAAACGTCGCTCTTAAAAATGATATTGGTGTTGAACATGCCTGTGAAAAAGTTTGCGCCTGTACAACCTGTCATATGATCATCCGTGAAGGTTTTGATTCCATCGAAGAAAGCGATGAACTTGAAGACGATATGCTTGATCGAGCATGGGGCTTAGAGCCAGAATCTCGCCTAGGCTGCCAAGCAATTGTTGGTGATGAAGATTTGGTTGTTGAAATACCTAAGTATACGGTGAACATGGTTTCAGAAACTCACTAGATAGTGTTTTAAATAATTTTTAAAAAAGGGTAATAATATGAAAATATTATTACCCTTTTTTAATTGGATATAGTGTCCAAATGATAAATTATTATGTCTAATATTTATACAAAGAATAGGTGCGTGAGTTGACATTCTTAGTGCCGTCTTAAAAGGGAGAAGCCAAATATTGTAAAGGCTATTAAAGCTCCGGAAAATGTTTTAAATTTAACCATGCAAAAAGCTCATACCAGTTGAAATAATCATTATTAGTGTTTAGTCTGTCAGTAGAATCTCTGCTAATAACACTAAGCTATAAGAAGAATTACAGTGAAAAAAACAATCGGAATATGGCGTTCGTGGGCACTAGTGGCCGGTATGATGATAGGTTCAGGCATTTTGACTATGCCAGCCTTACTTGCCCCTTATGGCAGTTATAGCTTTCTTGGTTGGGCGGTGACCGGATTTGGTGCCATATGCTTAGCCTTAAGTTATAGTTATTTGTCATCCCGTAAACCCGGTTTAGGCGGCCCTTATTTTTATGTTCAAGAAGCCTTTGGCCCTAAATGGGCAGCCATTGTCGCTTGGGGATATTGGATATCCTTAGTTTCATCGGTGCCCGCGCTTGCGCTTGCCTTTACCGGTTATAGTAAGGCATATTTGCCATTTATCGATAACTCACTATTCAGTGCCGCATTTGCCATTAGTCTTATTATTTTGTTCACCGCTATCAACATTCGTGGTATGCGTGAGGCCAGTACGGTGCAACTTGTTACCACTGTAATTAAGATCCTACCTTTAGTCTTTTTAGGTGTCGCTGGCATTATGTTTGGAGAGATCAAAGAAATTCCCGCGATTAATCCTGATAATAATTCGCTATTTCATATGGTTGCGGCGTTATGCTTATTGATTATGTTTTCTTTTATTGGTGTCGAGTCTGCTACCTTGCCATCTGAAGATACCATTGACCCTAAAAAAACCATTCCCAAAGCCTCTATCTTAGGCACCCTAACCGCAGTAATTGTCTATATGGTTGCTATGTTTGGTTTGATGTCTATTATTCCCTTGGCAGAGTTACAGCAATCAACATCGCCTTTTGCTGATGCTGCACAAATTCTTATGGGCAACTCAGGTGCCATCATTATCACTATCGGCGCTTTGTTTGCGATAAGTGGTACTTTAAATGTATGTATTATGATCACGGGTACTATCTTGCTCGCAGGCGCAAGAGATGGCATGTTTCCTAAGTATTTTAGCCAGCAAAACGCACAAGGTACTCCCGTACGCGCATTGTTATTTTCAAGTGTTTTAGGCGCCATTCTTTTATTAATTAGTAACAGTGAGTCCCTCATCAGCAGTTATGAGTATTTGGTCATTATTGCCACTTTCGCTGTGATGATTGTTTACTTAGGCACAGGGTTGGCGAGTATAAAACTACAGTGGCAAGACCATAAACAAGGCCAAAAAATTAATATTGTGCAACTTACTATAGCTCTATTAGCGACGTTGTTTTCGCTATTGGCAATTATAGGTGTATGGGTTTTATATCAATAAGCTCTATTCCAATAAATAATAGGAGAGAAAATGTTTACTCGAGCAATTGTACGCAAACCTTGCAAAGCTATGCTTAAAGGACTAACCGAAGCAAATATGGGTTTACCCGACTATGCCTTAGCCTGTGAGCAACATCAGGATTATATTATCGCCCTTAAAGAATGTGGTTTACAGATCACCGAATTGCCAGCGTTAGAAGACTACCCTGATTCTTGTTTTGTCGAAGATGTAGCCCTACTCACACCTAAGTGCGCCATTTTAACTCATCCGGGCGCGGCAAGCCGTAGGGGAGAAACTCAACATATTGAGGAAGCGATTAAAGCATTTTATCCCGAAGTAGTAAGCATTGAATTAACTGGTCATGTGGAAGCTGGCGATATTATGATGGTGGGTGGTCATTTTTATATTGGTTTGTCAGATCGGACAGATGTTAAAGGTGCTGAACAATTGATCGAAATATTGGGTAAATATGATTTGTCTGGCTCTATGGTTGAAATGTCAGAATTATTGCATTTAAAAACGGGGTTAAGTTATTTAGAGGATAATAACCTACTGACTTTTGGTGAAATGAATGAACATGTTGATTTTATCCAATTCAATCGAATAAAAATTGATAAGGATGAAGACTATGCAGCCAACTGTGTATGGATAAATGGCACTGTGTTGGTGCCTAAAGGATTTCCTAAAGTGCTGCATGCGATTCAACAATTAGGTTATAAAACACGCGAAGTGGCGATGTCTGAATTTCAGAAGTTGGATGGTGGATTAAGTTGTTTGTCACTGCGTTTTTAGTGCTTTTGCAAAGTATATGAATAAACTCAAATTGCCAGGCAGGTCTTAACTTGATTTTTACTGTGCCGTTGCTTTGTGGTGAAAACAGAAAACAGAAAACAGAAAACAGAAAAGTAAGATTTTGTCCTAAAGTGAACATACTATTAATATGGTTTCTGAAACCCACTAATTGAACTTTAAATATATTTTATGATAAATGGTAATAACATCCTGATGTTATTACCCTTTTTTGATCGGACATCGTGTCCAATTGATAAATACTTATGTTCAAATTCGCATTGCGGACATTAGCGCTTTGTTTTATTTGAGCGTGCTACCGTCCCCAATTCACTACATCTCTAATAAAATTCAATTATTATCCAGTAAAAAGTAGTTACAGGACTGTAATTTCATTCATAAATCCTACAAGTTAATCCTAGGGGAGAATTAAGAACTAGGATAATCTAAGAGAAATTGATAAATATAATAAATAAAAAATGACAAGGATATAGAATGAATTTAAAATTCACGGCCGCATTATTAATCGGCTTGTTACCAGGGATATGCGCTACAACTAACGCATCAACAGGTTATTATCGTTCTCCAGACATTCATAAAGATACGCTGGTTTTCACCGCAGAAGGTGATCTTTGGGTAAGCCAAGTAAATCAATCTCAGGCGCGAAGGTTAACAACTCATCCAGCTGAAGAAATACAGGCAACAATTTCAAACGATGGCAAGCAAGTTGCTTTTGTGGCGAATTATGAAGGTGCTAAAGAAGTTTATGTTATCGGCATTAATGGTGGCATTGCCAAACGCATAAGTTTTGAAAACAGTAGTGTTCGTTTACAAGGTTGGACTACTAATGGCGACATTTTATATAGCAGTAACAATCGCGTTGGCCCTACGGGTAACTGGACATTACGTCAGGTTGACCCTAACACGTTAGTCGCAAAATCAATTCCGTTAGCGGATGCCGTGGAAGGCACAATTGATGAAAATAATAAAAATATATATTTCATTCAATTTGGTTTACAAGTTTCCACCGATAATAACAAGGTTTATCGCGGTGGCGCGAAGGGCGAACTATGGTCGTATAAATTAGGCTCTAAAAAAGAGGCTAAGAAATTAACGTCTGATCATATCGGCTCTGTTCGCCAACCTATGGTGTATAAAAACAAACTTTATTTTATCAGTGATGCCAGTGGTAACGACAATATTTGGTCAATGAGTTTGGCGGGTAAAAATCAAAAACAAGTTACTTTCTATAAAGAATGGCCAGTTCGCACTGCCAAGTTAGATGAAGGAAACATTGTTTATCAATTAGGCGCTGATATTAAACTATTAGCCTTAAAAAGTGCTAAAAGTAAAACATTAGCCATTGAATTAACCTCTGATTTTCCAAACCTGCGTGAACATTGGCTTAACGATCCGCTAGAATATGCGACCTCAACCCGTATAGCTTCAGATTTCGATAAAGTGGTTATTACTGCGCGTGGCAGGGTTGCGGTTGCCGGTATTGATAAGTCTCGCTTAGTAGAAGTGGCGACTGATCCAGAGTCGAGAACGCGCAAGGCAATATTAAGTCATGATGGTAAATGGGTTTATGCCATTAACGATGCCAGTGGTGAATTAGAGTTATGGAAGTATGCGGCTGATGGTTCTAAAAAGGCTGAACAGCTGACCAATGACGGTTCTATTTTTCGTTGGGACTTGTCACTTTCTCCTGATGGAAAATGGATTGCTCATGATGATATGAATGGCGATCTTTGGTTACTCAATACCAGTACAGGTAAAAATAAAAAGATAATGACTTTAGGAGCGGGCTTAGATCCCTACTCTAGAGTGACTTGGTCTGCTGATAGCCAGTTATTATCGACCACTAGAACACATCAAAAAGATGAAAGAAGTCGTGTTTTATTGTTTTCCTTAGCCGAAGACAAACAAGTCACGTTAACGAGCGATAAATATAACTCTTTTTCACCTGCTTTTAGCCCTGATGGTAATTGGATTTATTTTCTATCAGACAGAGCATTTAGCGCTGGGCCAAGATCACCTTGGGGCGATAGAAACTTAGGCACGGTTTTTGACCGTAGAACGGAAATATTTGCTTATTCATTAAAGAAAGATGCAAAATTCCCCTTTCAAAGACCTAATGAATTGATGGAAAGTTCTAAAGAGAAGGATGAGAAAAAAGGTAAAGCAGAAAGTGATAAAAGTAAGACAGAAAAAGAAGTGAAAACTAATCTGGTTGATTGGCAAGGATTAAGTAACCGCCTTTGGCAAGTGCCAGTTGCTTCTGGCAATTATGATAACTTGACCATGAATGATAAATTTCTTTATGTGATAGACAAAATTACCGAGCCGAAAAGTAAACCGAGTATAAAGTCGATAAAAATTAAAGCTTCTCCCGAGCTTAAAACATTTGCTACAGGTATTGCTACTTACAGCCTGTCTGATAATGGCAAAAGAATGTTGGTAAAACAGGATGGTGGTAATAGTAAATTATTTATTGTTGATGCAGGTGCTAAGTTCCCTAAAGAACTTAAAGAATCGAAAGTGATCAGCAAAGATTGGCAATTATTAATTAACCCGAGACAAGAATGGAATCAGATATTCCATGATGCTTGGTTAATGCACAGGGATTCATTTTTCGATAAAAATATGCGCGGCCTCGATTGGCAAGCAACCCAGAAAAAGTACCTACCTTTGTTAAGTCGCATTACTGACCGTTATGAGCTTAACGATATATTTTCTCAAATGATGGGTGAGTTAAATGCATTACATTCACAGGTACGCGGTGGTGATTTTGCCAAAGACAGTAATAGTGCAAAACCGGCATCATTAGGCGCAATATTAACGCAAGCTAAAAGCGGTGTGTTGATAGAGCATATTTATCAATTTGATAATGAATTACCTAGCCAAGCCTCGCCCTTATTACGACCGGGTGTGAATGCAGCAAACGGTGATGTGATTTTTGCGATTAACGGTAAGGATATTTCATCAATTGCCGATCTTAATAATTTATTGCGCAATCAAGCGGGTAAACAAATATTACTATCTTTGAAACGTGACGATAAAACAGTTAAAACCGTGGTTACACCTACATCATCGAGGAAAGATAGCCGACTACGTTATAATGATTGGGTTAATAACAATCGGGTAAAGGTTGAAAAATCGCATGATCAAATTGGCTATTTACACTTATATGCCATGGGGGCAGGTGACATCGCTAGTTTTGCCCGTGAATTTTATGCCAATTATAATAAACATGGTTTAATCATTGATGTTAGACGTAACCGTGGTGGCAATATTGATAGCTGGATCATAGAAAAACTATTGCGTCGTGCTTGGATGTTTTGGCAAGCGCCAATAGGACCAGCATCGACTAATATGCAACAGACTTTCCGTGGTCACCTTGTTATTTTAGCGGATCAATATACTTATTCAGATGGCGAAACGTTCACTGCGGGTATTAAAGCACTTAATCTTGCGCCAGTGATTGGTAAGAAAACGGCGGGTGCTGGTGTTTGGCTTCGTGGTATGAACCGATTAGTGGATAACGGTATGGCGCGGGTTGCTGAATTTCCTCAGTATGCCATGGATGGACGTTGGATCGTTGAGGCAAGCGGTGTAACTCCGACAATTGAAGTGGACAATTTGCCGTATGAAACTTTTAATGGCAAAGATGCCCAGTTGGATTCAGCGATAAAATATTTAGAAGACGAAATGAAAAAGTCACCTATATTGCCTTTAAAAGCACAGCCTTTTCCTAATAGACCGAAGCCGGCAGAGGATGTATTGCCGAAGTAAGCTCATTTAAGGTGAATTTAGCTACAATGAGGCTAAAGAAAGATAACTAGAGGTATAATTTTTATGCCTCAACCTTTGCCTCAATCACCTCTTTGGTAAATATTTTTTGCTAGGATTCATACTTAAATTTTAACTTGGTTACAAGTAAATTACTTATTAAAGCCTAAACCACATTATATTTTAGGACTATGATCAATACAGAAAATAAACTCTAGTGACAGAACTTAATGGGTCAATATCAAATAGATTAATTTTAATTTCCTTTTGAATAACCTATTTGTCAATAATACTGTATTAATGCTTTGTCCTAAAGTGAACATACCATTAATATGGTTTCAGAGAATCATTGATATTTAATTTGAAATTATAAAGAGAAAAGGGTAATAACACGCAAGTGTAATTACCCTTTTTTGTTCGAAGTTTTTGTTACAAAACTAGCCAATAGTATGTTGATTTTAACTGGATGTTTTGTAGCGTATATTATCTTTATTGTTTTTAAATCATAGAGCTTTGATAGTACTTTGTTCTTCAGTTTTACTTTTAGTTTGCTTTGACTTTACCGAACGAATACTGTGACCGAATGGTAATTTAGGATTGGTATAGTGTCCATTGACTATTGCACTAAAATTTATTTGAACGGGTGTTTCACTAATAGCTCCATTAATTTTCGCAATATAATTGGTTTTTGTGTCCGTTTTATCGAAGGAGGATCAGGTCCATTTTCTTTTTACTTGTTATGAATGGTATGAAAATGGTTTAAGCTTCCAAATAGGTTAAGTAAACTTAATTTTAATCGTTATACTCCAAGAGTAAATGACTAATTTCTTTTGGCGATAAAACCTTGGTTGCGGCACCACGTTCAATGGCTATTTTCGGCATTATACTCACTTGAGATAATTCAGGCGATTGCACTATCGTTAGACCTCCGTGACGTTTTACATTGAGTAAACCTTCAGTGCCATCTTCGTTGGCACCACTTAATAAAATAGCAATACAGTGCTTGCCAAAAGTCTCTGCTGCAGAAGTAAAAAGCAGATCAATTGCAGGTCGGCAGTAATGTTCTTTTTTATCAACAGAGAGAGAGTAACTGTTTATATTTTCTACGTATAAATGGTAGCCACCTGGTGCAAGGTAAATAGTATTTGGTTTAACGATTTCTTTATCACTGATTTCAATAACTGTTAATGTACAACAACTGGCTATAGCTTCTATCATCGAAGTATTATTGTCGCCACTTGAGTGGATTATTAACGTAATGATCAAATTAAAATCAGTGGGCAAGCTTGATAGTATGGTCTTTATTGGTGCAATCGAGCCAGCTGAACCGCCAATAAACACCCTGAAATCAGACATTAGCACTGCTTTTTCGTTGATATATCTTTGCTGGTTCATCTATTGTTTTAAGTAGATTAATAAGAGGGGAGTTTATTAGGCTTTCTTTTTCGCCAATAACTAAATAACCATTTTGAACTAGTGAATTATGAAATAAAGCCAAAGCACTATTCTGTGTATTTAAATCAAAATAGATCATTACATTTCGACACATAACCAGTTGAGCTGAACAAAAAACCTTATCTTGTAAAATGTTATGGTGACTGAAACTAATGTGATCTAACAAGTGTTGAGATAGTTTGTGTTTATTATATGCTGTTGAGAAGTAGTTACTTAAACTTGATGTTCCTCCGCTAGCTTGATAGCGCGCGGCGTCATCTTTATTGAGCCCTTTAGTTAAGATACCGGTTTTGGCTTGTTTAAGTACTTCTGTGTTTATATCGGTGGCGTGAATTTGTGTATTATTTAATAAGCCAACTTCCTCTAGTAATATTGCCATTGAATAGGCTTCTTCACCTGTGGCGCACCCTGCAATCCAAATGTCGCGGCGGGGAAAGCTCTCTAAGTAAGGCAAAACAGATTTTCTAAGACTCAAGAAAGAATTTGGATGTCTGAATAGCTCTGATACATTGACAGTAAGGCGATTAATATAATTCGCTTGGCACTCTTTTGAGTAGAGTAGCTTCGGAATAAGCTCTGCAATACACGTTACGTTTTCATCAATAACTAATTGCTCAATACGCCTTTTAATAGACGCCCTTGCATAACCACTTAAATCGTAGCCTACTTTTTCTTTAATCGCGGTAATGAACAAGTCAATTTCAATATTTTTAGTCCGCAGGGTTTCAGTAATACTTTGTTCATCCAAAATAGGTATTTCCGTTGCTATAACCATAACTTCATCATAGTTAATAACTGACCTACATCGACAGGCTTCGACATATAGTCATTGGCTCCAGCTGCTAAGCATTTTTCTTTATCGCCGGGCATTGCATTAGCGGTTACTGCTATAATAGCGAGTTCTTTAAATTTATTCAGTTCTCTGATCTTATTCATTGCCTGATAACCATCCATTCCCGGCATCATAATATCCATCAGTACTAATTCAATATCTGAATGCTCATTTAGCATATCAATCGATTGTTGACCACTAGAGGCTATTCTAACCTTTAACTTTTCCTTTCTAAGTACTTTAGCCAGTGCAAAGGTATTACGCATATCGTCATCAACGAGCAAAATCGCTCTGTTTTCAAAGCTTGCATCAGGTTGGCGCATGGGCTCAGGAACAGTTGCTGCATTTGTTTGATTACTTGGTGAATAATATTTTTCCTTATCAGCAGAAATGTTGGCAACTTGGTTAGCAAACAAATGAATTTCATCGAGTAACCTTTCTGGCGACCTTGCTGACTTAACAATAACATTTCCTGTAAAGGGCGATAAGCGAGATAAATCCTCTTCAGACATGTCACGTCCTGAATAAATAAAAACAGTAGGCAGTGTAACGGTAGAGTCCGATGAGGCTAATTCAAGAAATTCAAAGCCTGAAATTTCTGGTAAGTCAAGGTCTAGAATAATTGCATCGTAGGTATTTTCTTTTAATAATGTTAATGCTTCTTGAGCATTATCAACACCGAAAGTAGTTACCTTTTCTTTAGTCAATAACTTATTCATCGCGAATAGAGCATTTTTATCATTTTCTACAATGAGTATATTCAGGTTCTTTTGTTCTTTAGCAAATGATTTAATAATTTCGGTTAGCCGTTGATGAGCAATAGGTTTTGTTGATTTTTCATTAATACCGACAATATCCATCGCATCGATATTATCTAAAGCACTCACTAAGTGAATTGGAATATGTTTTGTTTTTTTATTCGACCGTATATTTTTTGCTACTTCACCTCCGTCTAGTTTAGGTAGCATATAGTCAAGTACAATGCCGTCAATAGGATACTGGCTAGCCAAAACTAAGCCACTCTCACCATCAGTAGCAACTATAGCCTGACAATCTTGTCGGTGACAAGCATGAAAAACAATGCGTGCAAATGGTACATCATCCTCTATTATTAAAATTAATTTTTTTATTTGATCTAGCTTGTTTCTATCATCTTCAAAAGGAGGGGGTAAACAAACAAAATTTTGTTTTATAGTATTAGTTGCTATTGCCATTGATTCAGCAGCATTGCAAGACTCTTCAGCGGGTCTGTGAGGTATATAAGGTAAATTCAAGGAAAAGCGACTGCCTTTGCCAATTTCACTTTCTAACGTAATATCACCGCCAAGTAACTTCGCGAAGCTTAAAGCGATTGATAAACCTAGTCCTGTTCCACCATATGTTCTGCTTGTTGTCCCATCTGCTTGTTGAAAGGCTTCGAATATCGCTTGATGCTTTT
Organism: Colwellia sp.; assembly: GCA_013215655.1. Lineage (GTDB taxonomy): Bacteria > Pseudomonadota > Gammaproteobacteria > Enterobacterales > Alteromonadaceae > Colwellia_A. Next base: position 17,391 of record JABSOX010000044.1, on the reverse strand, counting down.
CTTTGGCAATGCCAATGCCTGTGTCAGTTATAGAAAATATCAACTGCTGTTCTGACTTAGATTCGTTTGACTCTTGTTCCTTATAGGAAAGTGTTAAATTAACTTCACCTTGTTCAGTAAACTTTAGTGCATTACTAATCAAGTTAGTGATTATTTGATGAAGTTTACTACTATCAACAACAAAGGAGTTTGGTACGTTATCTGCTAAGTTTATGTTGAAATTAAGCTTTTTATCTTCAGCCATATGGGTGAATTTACGGTTAAGTGTTGCAATAAAGTCATCAACACTGAGTGTGTCAGCGATCACTTGCATCTGACCTGCTTCAACTTTAGATAAGTCTAAAATTTCATTAATAAGTTCTAACAAGCTACGACCACTCTCTTGAATAACCTCAGCAGACTCTACTTCGTCATCAGATAAATTGTTATCATCGTTTTGTGCCAATGATCTCGACAAAATAAGTAAGCTATTGAGGGGCGTGCGTAATTCGTGAGACATATTTGCTAGAAATTCACTTTTATATTTACTCGATTCCTCAAGTGCCGCTGCCTTTTCTTCCATTTCTCGATTGGTTTTTTCTAAAATCGTTTGCTGATTTTTTATTGCATCTGTTTTAACCGATAAAGCTTCATTGGTGACTCGTAATTCTTCTTGTTGTGTTTGCAGCTCTTCTGATTGCACTTGGCTTTCTTTTAACATCGTCAAAACATTTTCATTTTGGTTTATGTTAATACAAGACACTGCTAGCACTTCACTTACCATTTCTAAGAAGGTTAACGATTTATCTGGTGTCTCTGTTAACCAAGCTAATTCAATGATAGCAATCACTTTATCATTATAAATAATAGGGTAAATGATGAGTGATTGAGGTTTTACTTCACCAAAGCTACTACTGATATCATAGTAATTATTAGGAATTGTAGTAATATGCAACGGCTTTTTATTTAGGGCTACTTGACCAACAAGCCCTTCACCTAGTGCAATTGTTTTTAATTTTGGAAGTTGCTGCTCTAAAGCATAGGTGGCGTAAGGTTTTAATCCATTTTCATCTAACCAATACAAAGCGCCAAGATGACATTCAAGATAGCGTACCAAATAAGAGAGTAACTGATTTGATACTTGGGTTTTATCTTGCGACTCTCGTATAATATTATTTATTTCTGAAATGCCATTTTCTAACCATTCTCTGGCTTTGACTGTATTTCTACTGTCGTTGATACTTTGTAGCATCTGATTATAACCTTGTGCTAATTGGCCAATTTCATCTTTACGCGTTTCTATTAATCTCTGGCTTAAATCTCCATCACTACTGGCAATATATTGCAACGCGTCATGAACATTCGCTAAGCGAGTAGAAACTAGCCTTTTGAACATTATAAACAATAATATAACTGTTGAAGATACTGCTGCGAGTACAATTAAGGTGATTTCGTCATTCAGTGAAGTAGCATTAACTAATTGCTCCTCAATAGGAATTTGAACTTCTAATACACCTCTTACATCGTTGAGTTGCCAATCATTTTTAGGTGTTTGAGGATGGATGTTATGACAATCGACACATGCTTGTTGAGTCATTGTATCGGCAATTGCTACACGTACAACTTCTTTTCCATCAATAATATCGACTTGTGAAAAGGTCTTGATTTTATTGTCTTTTAATGCGGACCAAGCATTATTGGCAAAACTATCGAGCGTTCTATTTTTTCTGTTGGGGAAAGGGAAAGGGCTATATAATTTTAAAGAGATAATGCCCTGCTTAGTAAACTCTTCACTTATTTCGTGAATAAACGTTGCAGGTAAAGGGATAACTTTATTTTTACCTTCATGATCATAGCTGGCCGTAACATCAGAGGTGCCAAGTACTTTTTTAATTACGTTTTTTGTATAATAACTTCTAATGTTTTTGTATTGCTTTACCGTATTTTCTGCTGTTGATATGGCTGATTTTATGGTGTGTTCTTGTGTTACTGACGGTACGTATACTATTAGAATAATAATAACAAAAATAAAAATAACGATTAGCGGGGTAAATAAGCGGGTACTGAGTTTTTCAAAAAAATTAATATTATTTTTCATCGACATAAATCATCAACTCCAACAAATAACGAGTAACGAGTATCAATATTGAAAATACGAATACTTCTAGGGGATCATGCTTAAATTTATTTTTCTTAATGGCAGCCTTTGAAAAATAACTTTTTCTACTTGCCACTAAACTGTTTATCCAACCAAGTTTCAAGCTCTTGTGAGGGCAAAGGTTTACTAAAAAAATAACCTTGCGCGAAGTCACAATTTTCAGATTTAAGGAAGTCCCACTGCTCTTGTGTCTCGATTCCTTCAGCGATAACAACTAATCCTAAGCCATGCGCCATTGCAATTATTGCGTGAATCAACACCATATCTTCTCTATCTTCAGGAATACCTTTAACAAAACTTCTGTCAATTTTTACAGTATTTATTGGGCAGCGTTTTAAGTAACTCAATGCTGAATAACCTGTACCAAAATCATCTACAGACAAGCTAATGCCTAAGGCTCTGATTTTTGATAATTGATTATTAATTTCAGATGAATCTTCTAGCAGTAACCCTTCGGTAATTTCAATTTCAATATTTTCAGGAGATATTTTTTCGGTTTTTATCGCCTTTTGTAATGTTTTAAACCAAAGTGAATTTTTGAATTGCAGTGTTGATGCATTAACTGCGACTTTTAATGTGATAGGCAATGACTGCATTCTTTTATTGATTTCAGTAATTGTTTCAATTGATTGTTCAAAAACCCAAGCCCCCAGTTCATGTATTAATCCGCTAGACTCAGCAATTGGGATGAAATAGTCAGGAGGGACGCTGCCTAACTCGCTGTTTTTCCAGCGTAATAGTGCTTCAACACCAACAGGTTTACCTGTGTTGCAATTAACAACGGGCTGATAATGAATTGAAAATTCGTTCTTTTTTCTTGCATGTCGTAATTGTTTTTCTACGGTTAATCGTCGATGAGCTGCTTGATCCATGTCGTTAGAGAAAAAACTAAAGGTATTTTTCCCCAATTCTTTTGATTTATACATAGCGATATCGGCATAATCAACCAACTTATCTACGTCGTCTATTTGGTCAGGGTAAATACAAACACCGACACTTACACTTAAGGAAATTTCTTCGTTTTTGATAAAAATCGGTTTTCTGGCAATTTCTAATACTTCGGTAATTCGACTGATCAGGAATTGCGAATTACTGATATCGGTTAATAAAATAACAAATTCATCGCCACCAAATCTAGCAACGGTATCTGTTTTTCTAACTAAGCCACTAAACCTATTTGCGATTTGAATAAGTACCGCATCACCTACCTTATGACCTAAAGTATCGTTTACGGACTTAAAACCGTCTAAATCTATAAATAACAACGCAAACTCATGATTGTCTCGATCTGAACGTGCAGCTGCTCGTTCTATTTCAAGAAAAAGGCTTCGTCTATTTGGTAAACTCGTTAACATGTCATGATCGGCAAGAAATTTATTTTTATCTTCGAGTTTATTTCTATTAAATATTTCTCGTTCTAACCCGAATCTCAACCGCCATAACTCCATGAAAAGCGATATTTTTGCTGCTAATATCTCAGGTTGAATTGGTTTGGTAATATAATCAATGGCGCCGGAAAAATAGCCTTTTAATATATGCTGTTCATCTCTGTGCACAGCAGTGACAAAAATGATAGGGATATGAAGTGTTTGCTCTTCTTCTCTCAGTAACTCAGCTGTTTCGTAGCCGTCCATTATCGGCATTTGCACATCGAGTAAAATCAAGGCCAAATTATCTAATTCAATGGCTTTTACTAAAGCTTCTTCGCCGGAAGATGCTTCGATAAGATCAGCATCGATTGATTTGAGCAATTGCCGTAATGCAAACCTATTTGCCGAAACGTCGTCAACAATTAAAATTGCAGGTTTAAACTTTTCTAACGTACTTTTACCCATTAAATTACAATCCTTTTTAATGCGTGCTACTTCTCGGGCATGTTGGCTGTTATTAAGCGTTAATTTAAAAAAACAGTAGTAATTGTAAGTAATCAAACTTGGATCATACCGTGGGTTACATTTGTATTCTAACAAAGTAATCCCTAAATTAAACAAGTATATATAATGATAAGTTGAATCTATTTGTCATTGAGTATAGTCAGTATAAAAAATTACTCGGTTTTTATGGAAATTAAATTTTACAAAAAAGGCATTGATCTGAATTAATGATATAAGACACTTTGATAAAGGGTAATATCCCAATTATTTTAGGAAATTATAATTAAAAACGTTAATGAAAATCTTAGGCTAAAGCTTTAAAGAAAAGGTCAGTGTTTTAGTCATGGAGTAAGGTTAAAGAAAAGGCTGCTAGATAAGACATGAGCGTTACTGCAAATTAACAGACAAGTAGACGTTAGGTCTTTTATTTTCAACAGTGGCATCAACTCGACAGTGTAGCCAACTGCGATTAAATATGACCTATGGGGTGATTACATTTTGTGACATGAGCTCAAATAAATGTTTTGTCCTAAAGTGAACAGACCATCAATATGGTGTCTGAGAATCACCAACTGATTTTTTATTCATTAGATGAAAGGGTAATAACATGAAAGTGCTATTACCCTTTTTGATCGGACCTATTCTTTAATAGCTAATAATTTTGAAATCATCTCTGGTTAGCTTTTTCATAAAAATCATACCAATTTCGTTGCTGCTGAGCGTAAAGTTTTTCGACGGCATTTAATACCTATAAGATTATTAAATATATTAAATGGTAATGATAACAAAGCATTATGTATTCATGACAGCTCAAGCATATTGTTTTTATCTTAGTTGCTTTGATAGATATAATTAAAAGAGAAATACATCAATCAATTAGGCTGGTTTTTAGATAAGTTGTTTTTTTAATCAACTATATCTTAGGATGATTAAAGTTAAATAATCAAGTTTTGTTGCTATCAAATTAGTAATATAGCCTCAGTGGAGAAAATAGATAAGTGTGGTTCCTAGTTTTTAGGGAGCCCTAGATGACAATCAACTTTTTCAAAGTTTTTTATTCTCTTAAAAAGAGTTCAAGCACTTCTTTATTTGCGGAAATCCGAATTGTCATCAAAAGCTTTGTTTGATCTATGTCGGTCAAATTATCTACATTGTTAGGTAACTTTCCGATGATTTCAAAGTGTTCATCAACAAGATCATACGACCACAATTGAAAATCATCATTGAAACCATAAATGACATTGTCTTTTTGCACGAATCCCTGCTTACTTCTTCCTTGACCATCTAGTGCTTCAATACGTTGATCTTCAGCGGGTCCTGGCTGCCAAAATCTGTTCATATGATCTTTGTAGACTAATAGACCGTTCTCACTTTTTAACCCCCAACTAACCCTCTTGTCATTAATAATTCGAATCTTGGCGTCAGTTAAATTGAGTTCGGCGAATTTCAATATACCTTTGATGCGTACAACTAACAAAGCGCTGTTGTTTTTACTATCCCATTGGAAAAGTTGCACAACAGCATGTTCCAATGGAAATGATTTTTTCTTTGCATCCAGGTATACCTGAGTTAGAGCATTGTTGGCGTTAACTAAAAGACTTTTACCGTCTGCCGCCCAAGCCATTCCAGATAAATAAGTATCCATAGGAAAGTGAGTAAGTTGTCGTGAACCTTTACCGTCAGTTACCCAAAGTTGTTCTTCTCCAGAACGCTTCGATTTGTAAGCAATTAACTCACCATTGGGCTGTAAAATGGCGTTGTCTTCACCGAGTATCGAGCGTTCAATAACTGAGAAGTTTTTGTTTTGAGCTTGTGCTATTTGATTTTTATTTACCTGAGCCTTCTTTACATCTGCATTCTTTATCTGTGAAAGGGGCATTGACACGATGTCACTATCGAAGTGCCCTTTAATTACCAGCATTCGATTGCCATCAGGATGAAATGTAGGAGAACCCATGGATTCATCAATAGGTAAGCTGATATTGGTTATTTGGCCATCATAAGAAAGTGTAAAAAGCTGTCTACCTGTGCTAAAAATGAGTTGGTTTTTTATCGGCGAAAAATTGGGATAGATAAGTCTGAAATTTGCTATTTCTTGCGGATATTTGATTCGATGACTCGATAAAAGCTGACCATCTCCCTTGAGCACTTCAATGTAATAATGGCCATCATTATGAAAACTGGTTAGTGCAATCAAATCATCTATGACCGAATAGTCATAATCGATTATATTGCCATCTTCGAGTGCATACAGCTCTTGGCTTTTATTTTCATTTACCGAATAACTGATCAGCTTCCAACGATCCGAAAACTTCTGTAATAAAAGAATATTATTATTATTTAACCATTTAGGTGTTCGTATTTGTGAATTTTTACATTCCATCAATACTTTTGGAGATTGAGGCGAAACAAGTGCCTTGTTAAAATCCAAACTCATCAATTTATAACATTTCCTCTGCGCGACAGGTTTACTACAGCCTCCCGTTTTAACAAATACTAGATTCTTACCGTCTTTAGAAAAACTATGGCTGCCATATGAGTCTAAATTCTTGGTTAGCTGAAACTCTTGCTGGGTTTTGGAATTTTTTGCCCAGACATTATTAATACAAAATTCTTCTGAATAGCGGTGAAACACAATGTATTCACCGTCAGGCGAATAGATACTAGCTAATTCTTTGTTGTCTGTTGAGGTCAGTGCACGTAACTCCCCAAAGGAGAATTGTGAAGCTTGCTTGGGAGTGAAATACTGATAGCCAATAAACCCCAGAATCATTATCACGCAGATGGTCGCAATTGATATTAAACCCGACCTCAAAGTTTTTGGCTTATCTATGGTATTAGTTGCTGATGTAATGTCAGTATTAAGATTGCTATTGGCATCACTAACATTAGCCTCATCAATAGAGGTTTCGTCAACACTATTTTCTTGGCGGTCATCGAGGTTGTTTGATTCAGTATTTGTTGAGTTGACAATTTCATGCCACCTGACATCACACTCTAAACTGTACCCTTGTTTAGCATGGGTCTTAATATAGACTTGAACTTTGCCATCGTCACCCAGTGCTTTTCTTAATTGAGCGATGCTTCTTTGTAGGGTATTAGTTGATACCACAGTGTCTTGCCAGACTTGTCCTAACAATTCGTCATGGCTAACTACCTTTCCCTGATTTTCAGCCAAATAGGTTAAAACGGCCAAAGCTTTAGGAGGAATTACTTGGGATTGCATATTTTGAGTGATTTGATTTCTGGATAAATCGATGTAAAAACCACCAATCCAATATTGCTCTGCCATATAACCTCTATTGCGGATGAAAACGGGTGCTCAAAAGTGAGTCTATATAAAGTGGATCACCTTAGCATAACCTCGGCTACAGCTAAACCCAATTATTTAACCATCTGATAACGTTTGATTTTTAAACTATCAGCAAGACGTCAGCTAAAAATCATCATAACATCAAGTCTTTTAATTTCGACTCGTTAAACTAGCGCTCTTACTTTAATAACAATCACGTTGATGTTTATTTCTAAAAATAGTGATTGAGGGTAATCACCTGAACATATTTCCTATAAAGGAGTATGCGATGTGCTTTGGTTATCAAATTTAAAAAGGAAATAAATAATGAAAGCTAGTTATATTTTTATCGCTCTGCTGCTTGCTGTGTTAGCGATGAATAGCAAAAGCTATGGACATGAAAAAGCTCCTGTCCTTGAAGGCCCTTATCTTGGGCAAAAACCACCCGGGTCAATCTCAAAAGTTTTTGCCCCCAGTGTACTTTCAATTGAACATCGTGATGGTAACGCTTTCTTCACGCCCGATATGAAAGAATTTTATTTTACGAGAAGAAGCAAAGACGGAAAATGGTCATTAGTTGTCTTTAAATCCGAAAACAATCGATGGCGCGAGTCTGTGGTGGGGCCTAGGGTGGGTCGACCCATTTTAACTCCAGATGGCAATACTATGCTTTTGGGCAAGAACTATATGGAGCGCACCAAAACAGGTTGGTCAGAGGTAAAAAACCTTGGAGCCATGTTCGACCGGGAAGACTGGGGAATTATGCGCCTAACAGCATCCGCTAAGGGGACCTATGTTTTTGACGATTATAAAAGCAACGATGTAATCCGCATTTCAAGGCTCAAAGACGGTAAACGTGAAGAACCCAAACTGCTCAGTAAGAATATAAACACCGGCAAGTGGACAGCTCACCCTTTCATTGCACCAGACGAGTCGTATTTAATCTGGGATAGTGAAAGAGTCAATGGATATGGTGAGTCTGATCTGTATATCAGTTTTCGGCAACAAGACGGTTCATGGGGACTTGCCATTAATATGGGGGATAAAATAAATACAAGCGGTGCAGAAAGGGGAGGATACGTAACGCCAGACGGAAAATATTTTTTCTTTAACAGCCCTATAAGTAAAAGTAATTCAGGTATTCACTGGGTAGATGCACAGATTATTGAGACTCTTAGAACTAAGCAGTAAGCCATTAATGGTAAATCAAAATTAATTTTAAATAAGAGAATAAATCATGAAACCCATTGTTATTTTTATCGCGGTGTTATTTGTTGCGATAGCTACCGACAGCAAAAGTTATAGTCAGGATGAATTTCCAATACTAGAAGGTCCATACATGGGGCAAAAGCCACCAGGAAAAGTAGCAGAACCGTTTGCTCCTGGTATTATTTCCAAAGAAGGCTGGGAGCTTGAGGGCGTGTTTGCGCCCGGCATGAATGAGTTCTACTTCACTTCAAACAGAAAAAGCGCCACCGTTACCGGCTTCCGTCAGCATAATAATGTCTGGAAGAAATATATTGAATTCCCCAGGACAGGTGAAATTGTATTCTCGCCTGACGGTAAACGCATGCATATGGCAAAAGGCTATAAGGACCGCATCGGCGATAGCTGGTCGGAACGTAAAAGCCTTGGACCGATGTTTGATCGGAAAGATTGGGGAATTATGCGACTGTCGGCATCGGCTAAGGGGACCTATGTTTTTGACGATTATAAAAGCAACGACGTAATACGCATATCAACACTTAAGAACGGCAAGCGCCAACCCCCAAAAAAGATGGATTCCGTGGTTAACACGGGTAAATGGACTGCCCATCCTTTCATCGCGGCAGACGAAAGTTATCTGATTTGGGATAGTGAGCGGGAAGGCGGCTATGGGGAAACTGATCTTTATATTAGATACCGACAACAGGATGGTTCATGGGGACCTGCGATCAATATGGGCGATAAGGTCAATTCCGATAAAGCGGAATTCTACGCAAGCGTCACCCCAGACGGTAAGTACATACTTTTTAATAGAAACTTTGGTAAAGGAAATATAGATATCTATTGGGTGGATGCACAGATTATTGAGACGCTCAGGCCTAAATAATAAGCAGCATAGCTAGAACAAAATCGCGGATATAGAGCAGATATAGAGCAGATATGAAAACGCACTGCTTCGAATAAAATTAAGTACAGATAGTGAAAAGGACTATAGGAAAGCTATGAACATCAATTTAAAATTTAAATGTTTAATTACCGTTGCGCTCTTAAGCAGTGTAAGCAGCTTTGTTTTTATTAATACAGTTGCAGCAAGTACCGAAAAAAATGTCAAAGGAACGAATAGTCGAGCACCAGAGGTTTCAGCAGCCGAGGCCAAACTCTCATTTTGGGATATGCCTTTTCTTAAAAAAGCCTATATTGACTCAAAGCCAGCCAATAGAAAAGATGGTATTGCCGTTGGCGAATTAGGCATTGATGGCGGTGATAAGGACATGATTGTCAATCTTGCTCAGGAGATTGGTGACAGTAAGCACGGTGACTACGACAGCCTGCTGATTGCTCATAAGGGAAAACTCCTCTTTGAATCATACTATCAGCGTGCTCGTATTAATCTGGCCCACGGCCAAGCGTCGGCCGTCAAAGCATACACCAGCTTGACGTTGGGCCGCGCAATCCAGTTAGGTTACTTGACCATGGCTGATTTGGATAAGCCCTTAGTCAGCTTTCTTAAAGATCTCGATCCAACAAAATTTGTTGAGGGTGCAGAAAAAATCACACTCCATAAGGCATTGACCATGCATGGGGGACTTAGCGTCAGTAGCGATAAATGGAAAGAACTTGAGAAAAATCCTGCTGCGTTAAAAGGTCAAGGTTTCGTTCAAGCCCTGCTTGAGCATAGCGCACCTATTACTGCAGAGTCTCAGATCTATAAATATGGAAATTTCAATCCACCGTTGGTAATGCAAGTCATCGAGGCCGTTGTGCCGGGGACGGCCAAAGACTTTATTAAACGTGAACTTCTCGACAAAATGGGCATCACGAATTATCGCTGGCAGACTCACGTTAGTGGCCTGCCGGAAGCTGGTTGGCGCGTGAAAATGACGTCTCGTGATATGCTCAAGTGGGGCAGCGTAGTCATTAACAATGGCAAATGGAACGGCGAACAGCTTATTCCAGCAGATTATCTGGCTAAGGCGACCAGTGGACTTATTAAGCCTACCCAAGATTGGATGCCCGAAACCTATCGTTACGGCTATTTTTGGTATCAAGCGAATATAGCAGTCGGTGATAAAAGCTATGACGCCAAATTTGCTTGGGGTGGTGGCGGACAACGCATAATTGCGATTCAAGAGCTTGATTTAATTATTGTGATCACTGGCGTTGATAGCGAAGATACAATAATGACTCAGGTTTCAAAAACCATCATACCTGCGTTTATTAAATAAGGAAATAATCATGAAATCTACTTTACCTATAATGTTATCACTACTGTCGGTATTGATGGCGAGTTGCGCCAACCATAGTCAAAATGACACTCCCATGCTCAATAGCCACTATCTTGGCCAAAAACCACCTGGTTTAATCCCTGAATTATTTGCTCCTAGTATTATCAAGACTGATTTTAGGGAAGCCGAAGCTGCTTTTTCACCCGATTTAAAAGAGTTCTATTTTCGCAGAAGAGGTGGGGAATATAAAAATAATACCTTGGTTGTTATTCAATATAAAGATAATCGGTGGGTCGAGTCTGTTGTGCCTCCCAGAGCGGGGGAGCCATTTATTTCTACTGACGGTAAAACTTTGTATTTGGGAAGTAAATATCGGGAGAAAACAAGTTTTGGCTGGTCAGAGGTGAAAAGTCTTGGTGCTCCTTTTAAAGACATTCCTATTATGCGCCTTACGGTTTCATCTAAAGGAACTTACTATTTTGATGAGGCAACTAGGATAGGTAATATTCGTTATTCGCGATTAATAGATGGTAAACGTGAAAAGCCGAAATCATTGAACAAGGATATTGACATGGGGGAAATGAAGGCACACCCCTTCATTGCTCCGGATGAATCTTATTTGATATGGGATGATGAAAAAGAAGGTGGACAGGGTGATAATGATTTATATATTAGTTTTCGAGAAAAGGATGATTCATGGGGCGCTGCAATTAATTTAGGAGATAAGATAAATACAGAATTCGCAGAAGCATATGGAAGTATATCACCTGATGGAAAGTACTTTTTCTTTCATCGATCTTTTGGCGGTGACACCGGAGATATATTCTGGGTAGATGCACAGATTATTGAGAACCTCAGACCCAAATAACAATTCATATAACAATTCATATAACAAGCGATCCTAGTGGAAAAATAGTCGCCTCCTAATATAAAGGATCGCATAACATTCACTATTTGAACTCAAGGGTAAAACCTAAAACTTGAGGTTGAATTTTTTCCTAAAGTGTACATTCATCAATATGTTAGTGAGTATCACTGATATTTAGTTAGAATTTATAAAGAGAAAAGGGTAATAACACGCAAGTGTAATAACCCTTTTTTTGTCTAGGTTTGAATATACTAATTGTATGTTCTATTTGAGACACTAACTTTAGCGATTAGTTAAGTTATGTATTTCATTAGCTGCACGGATACCTGATGCTATTGCGCCTTGTATCCAGCCATGAAATTGTGATGCATGTTCCCCTGCAAAATGTACCCTACCTTCTGCAAGCCCTATATGAGAGGCAAGGGCTACATTTTGGGTATTAGTAGGGGATGCGTATGCTGAACCCGTCCAAATTTCCTTTTGCCATGAATGAACATGATTTCTAATAATAATATCTTCAAATTGAGGGAAAACATGTTGCCAGCGAGTATGCACACTTTCAATTTGTTGGAGCATGTCAAATGAGTCTATCTCTGTAGCCGTAGTATCGCGAAGATAACTTTGAATAATACCTGAGCTTTCACCACTATCCCAAGTGGGTTGCCAAACCTCTTCAGGCCAGTTTGTATCACCCCAACCGTTTAGATTATCGGCTAACCAAAAGCGCTCTGAGAACTGGGTATAGAGTCTTGTTGAGTCTGTATAGTCATAGCCACCATTACTTGCTAATGTTTTTTGATCTGACAATGGCGGAGTAAAAGAGATTTTATTTAATACCGGTAATGGCACGGTACACAAAACTCTATCTGCCAAATATTGTTCATTATTACGGGTATAAATAACCACGTTTTCATTTGATTGTTGCACTGACTCAACAGGAGATGCATAAACGATATTATCACTAAGGCTATTTGCTAGTGCTAAAGGTAGATTAGCCATGCCACCTCTAATTTTATAAAAGTCGCTGCGATTGACTGAACCAGGCCAAGGTGGTTGATTAATGTATTCTTGTGCCGAGATAATGGAACTGACATTATTTTGAATGTTAAAGTAATTATTAGTTCTCGGATAAAATGGATCAATATTTAGCTCAAAGTGCTCAATGTAAGACAGCGTTAAATTGTGATTGGATGGGATTCTGGATGCGCCGGCTTCAGCAAATTGTCCATTTTCAAAGGTATCATACAAAGTATGGACTCGACCTCCGAATCTGTCACGAGCTTCGAGTATTGTCACTTGATGACCGGCTCTGAGTAACTCATAGCCGGCAATTAATCCTGACATGCCAGCACCAATTATTACGATATTTAATGGTGCTGAGGTTTCAGTTAATATACCGGGCGTATCGTTAGAATTCGTTGTTGGAGGAAGAGGGGAAGTAGCTAGTTGTGTGGGTGTTGAGCCGCCACCACATGCAGCAATACTTGCGCTAGAACACATCACTAAACTTTGTTTTAAAAATTTTCGACGAGCTTGATTAACAAGATTTTTTGTATAGTTAGATTTATCCATAACAGTATAGTATTGAATTTCATCCGCAATTTTTTTTTAATTAAGAGCGTAAACATATTCATAGATTCAGGCAAGCAGTAATCGCATCAGATTGAGTTTTTATGACTGTTGAACTTTTGTGGCAGTCAATAAAGAACGACTCGTTAAAAATAGCAGGCCAAACAGAAAAGTAGCATGCATAGGCTGGCAACCATTATTTAAAACTAGCTGTTTTGTTTGTTATATTCGTATAGAATCGCCAGTGACTTATACGGCTTACATCTTTCCAAAACATTCAAGTATTAAGCAATGCCTTTTTACTCTTTTCCAAAATGACACTATTTAAATGAAGAATACAAATGAACGATAAAATAATAGCAACTCACAACGGTAATTTTCATGCAGACGATGTTTTTAGTATCGCTGCTCTTCGGCAGATCATTCCTTCTTTTAAACTCATACGTACACGTGACTTAGACCTGATCGGCAAGGCTGATATTGTGATCGATGTAGGTGGTGAATATGACCCAGATTCAGGTCGTTTTGATCATCATCAACGTGGTGGTGCTGGTAAGCGAGATAATGGCGTTCCTTATTCCTCATTTGGTTTGATTTGGCAAAAATATGGTTTAGAAATATGCCAAGCTAATCAAGACGTAGCAAATGCTGTAGATGTAAATCTAGTATCAATGATTGATGCGGTCGATTGTGGTCATGTTGAAGGTGTTTATAACGGCATTAGCCTCAGTCAAACGATTGCAATGTTTAATCCTACGTGGCAAGAAGACAGTCACTTTGATAGCTGTTTTGATGAAGCGGTTGATTTTGCATCGCGCATTTTGAAACGGTTCATCGCTTCTGCTGACGGTGATATTAGTGCCAAAGAAATTGTCACTAAAGCGATTACCAAGGCAAAAGATCCAAGAGTAGTTATTTTAGAAAAATATATTCCGTGGAAAGAAACGGTTCTTACCTTATCTGCAGACGCTTTATTTATGGTTTACCCTTCGCTGTCGGGTGAATGGATAATTCATGCCGTACCTGCAGAACTTGGTTCATTTGAAGATCGAAAACCGTTACCTAAACAATGGGCTGGGTTATCCAATAAAGCGCTTAGCGAAGTTACTGATATTGATGATGCTATGTTTTGTCATAATGGTTTATTCATTGCCGGTGCAAAATCAATGGAAAGCATTATGAAAATGGCATCTATAGCGCTTCAAGACTAAAGAGAAATTTTATCAAATAACAGCTAAATATTTATATTCGCAGGAACTGAAAAAATTATCCTTTAGGTAATACTTCTCGATTGCTTGGCAAAATAAGATGAAATAAGGCAAAATGAATGGATAAGTGTTAGTGACTTTGATGCTTTCAATTGAGGTGTTACTGGTTGAGAAGCTTTAGTTAAAGCGATAGCTTGTCGTTTGTCTCTTTACCCATTTTAGTCAACTACTCGATAATAGCCGATACAAAAATAAGAAGAAAAGATGGCCGTTTTAATCAATAAGCAAACCCAACAACGTTGTTTATTACAATCACACCATAGCTTTGGTCGACTTAAGAACTCGGTAAATACTTTTGTCGCTGATGCTTATATCTCTAAGATCCACGCCTTTATTGAATGGAACGGACAGCATTGGTTATTGCGTGATGTTAGTAGTAACGGCACTTGGCTCAACGGTAATAAGTTGGGACGAGAAAAAGTAGTACAACTTAATGTCGGTGATGTACTCACTTTTGCTAGCAAGTCAGGTAATGCCTTTGAAGTGCATGACACAAAAGCCCCCTGTGATTGTCTTATTCCTATCGAACATAATAGTGATGCTATTGAACTCGAGTATTTCCATTTATTACCAAGCAAAAAATCACACAAAATATTACTGCGTTATAACAACCAAACGTACTCTTGGTGGCAAGAAATAGTTGATGATAATCTAAATGAATCAATAGTCCCGGTGGAATTGCAAAATAAAGACGTTTTAACGATTGATGGTTTAAAATGGCAATTGCAAATAAACAGTACACTTGCCGATACGCAAATACTCAGGCCGAGTGTTACCTCGCTCAACGAATTAACCTTTCTCTTTCAAACCAGCCTTGATGAAGAAAGTACTCATGTTTTTATGCAAAGTGGCGAACAAAAACTTGATTTGCTGGTGCGTAATCACCATTACCTCACCCTGTGTTTAGCGCGACAACGAGCTAAAGATGTAAATGCTGGCCTTGCTAATAGCGAACAAGGCTGGGTTTATTCAGAATTACTTGCCAAAGGTTTGGGAGTTGATGCCAGCCATTTGAATATTCTCATTTACCGCATTCGTAAACAATTTGTTGAAGCACTTAATAATACCTGTGAAACCAGTAATATTATCGAACGTAATGTCGGGAAAATACGTTTAGCATCCACATGTTTTTGTATTATTAAAGGTGATGAGGTTGAATATGATACTCGTAATTTGACCAGTTAAAATCTTAACAATAGTATTAATCAACACGCTAACCAAACCTAAGTCAAAATCCTGTCTATATCCTAACTAATACTGTAATCACCACATCTATTTAGCTGTATTATTTTCTTAAAGTACGAATGACGCAAAAATTACTGAAATTAATGTAATTCAAAATTATCGACATTTTGACATTGCCATGTGATTATTGGCGGTATAATAATGAATTTCATTAAATAATAAATAATAAATAATAAATAATAAGAAGTAAAAATAGTCGTAACACCAAGTTAATCCTGCCTATAAGGTATGGTATTGACCTACTATTTTTTTGATATGGATATTAATTGAAAAAATTCAGCCAAAACAACCAAATGAACCCAAACAATCTAGACAACGATACACTCGCGCTAGACGATACACTGTGTAATGAGCAAGTGTTGCTTTCTGATGATCAGCAAGCCACGCAGCTCAAGCATAGCAGGTTGGCGCACTTTAAAATTATCGATATTTTAGGTAAGGGTGGCATGGGCGCGGTTTATAAAGCTAAAGACTTGGCATTAGAGCGTTTTGTTGCGATTAAAATGATCCATATTAGTAAGGATCAACGGCCATTAATACTGGCAGAAGCGAAAACCATTTCGAAACTTAACCACCCGAATATTGTTACTGTGTATGACATTGCTCGTGACGAGGACGCTAATTTTATTGTGATGGAGTGGGTTGATGGTCAGCCGTTAAATGCCGTTATTCCCTCGCAGGGTTTACCACTAAAGAAAGTGTTGGCGTATACCCAACAAATAGTTGCTGCACTGAGTTGTGCCCATCAACAACTCATTATTCATCGTGACATTAAACCACAAAATATTATGGTGGATGTTAACGGACATATTAAAGTACTCGACTTTGGTATTGCCGCGTTGATTGAACCTTTAGAACAAGAGCCTTCAGCACCAGAGCCTTCAGCAGAAAAAAAGCAAGAGCCTTCAGCTGATCATAAGCAGCCTATCATTACAGGTTCACCACTATATATGGCACCGGAGCAAATTTTAGGACAGGCCAGTGATGCCCGCTCTGACTTGTTTTCGCTTGGCATTGTTTTATACGAAATGTTAACTGGCGTTAAACCATTTTTGGGTTTTAATTTTCAACAAATTAGCCAAGCTATTACCAAGGGTGAATATACGTCTTTAGCCGAACTGATTGTCGAACAAAAGGCTGAACATAAGACCGAGAGTAAAACCGCAGTGCCAGCTGAACTGATCGCCATTGTTGATAAGTTATTACAAGTAGAACCCTCAGCACGTTATCAAAGCGCCGCAGAATTAGCGCAAGAACTTAACGTTATTGATGAAAAGATAAATCATAAAAAAAATTGGTGGCAACAACAACATTGGCTTATGAAAATTGTAATCGCCATGCCGCTGATGGTTATATTAGCTTGGAGTATTCGCAGCGTATTGTTCCCTCCTAGTACGCAAGAGTTGATTGCCCGACAATTGCTTGAATCAAAAAAAATCGCCTTTTTACCCTTTGACAATATTAGTGGCGATCCGGTTTTACAAATATTTAGCGACGGTATCGCCACTATGCTCAGTAGCGATTTAGCCGAAGTCGGTTATCAACAAGGTGATGGTACAACTTGGGTACTACCAATCAGTGACATTAGAAACCTTGAAGACTCAAGTATTACTGGCATTTATAATAAATATGGCGTCGATACGATTATCACTGGCAGCATTCAGCATATGGGCTCTACCCGCAGTCTTCATTTAAGTCTAATCAATG
>JABSOX010000043.1 GCA_013215655.1 Colwellia sp. | reverse complement strand
GAGTTGAGGTGTTTTTCTTGCATATTGTCGACATAAACTTCTAGAGGGAAAAGTGGCTCCATCTAATAGATGAAGCCAATTTTACGCCTTATCCTGCGCTTGGAATATTTGCGACCATGCGAAGAGAAGTCGTTAACTCCTCCATCTGTAACCATGGCTTCAGATAAGCGATAGCACTATATGAGCCAGGTGCCCCCGGGTTCTCGCGTACCTCGATACGAGCCTCGGCGAGAGGATATTTAGCTTTCATCTCAGGGCTGGCATCAGGGTTGCCGTTGGTGTAGTTCGAAATCCAGTTGTTTAACCAGCGCTCGGCATCTTTGGCTTCCATAAAGGAACCGATTTTGTCGCGTGCCATTACTTTGAGGTAATGAGCAATTCGTGCTGTAGCCATGATGTACGGTAGGCGAGAAGAAATGCTGGCATTTGCCGTTGCATCGGGATCATCATACTCTGCAGGCTTCTGTAATGACTGTGCACCAATGAAAGCGGCCATATCACTATTTTTACGATGAATTAATGGCATTAAACCACAAGCAGAAAGTTCAGCTTCACGACGGTCACTAATAGCCACTTCAGTAGGGCACTTCATATCTACGCCGCCATCATCGCTAGGAAAGGTATGTACAGGTAAACCTTGTACGTCACCACCTGATTCAATCCCACGAATTCGAGAACACCAACCGTACTCTTTAAATGAGCGATTAATATTAACCGCCATTGAATACGCTGCATTGGTCCAAGCATATTTTGATGAATCAGGTCCGCTAACATCTTCTTCAAAGTCAAATGCTTCTACCGGTTCCGTTGCATCGCCATAAGGTAAACGTGATAATACGCGTGGCATAGTAAGCGAAATATATTTCGCATCTTCCGTTTCACGCAGTGATCTAAACGAGGCAAAATCAGGCGTAGAAAAGACTTTGGTTAAATCTCGAGGGTTACTTAATTCACTCCAGTTATCGAGTTGAAGTAGTCCTGGTGATGCTGCCGTAATAAAGGGCGAGTGAGAAGCCGCACATATTTTCGACATATTAGTCAATAAATTTACATCAGCAGGGCTATTGTCAAAGTAATAATCACCAACAATTGCACCAAACGGTTCGCCACCAAATTGACCATACTCTTCTTCATAGAATTTTTTGAAGATTGGACTTTGATCCCAAGCAGTACCTGCAAACTTCTTCAAATTTTTGCCGAGCTCTTTTTTGGAAATATTAAATACTCTTACTTTTAAGTATTCGTCAGTTTCGGTATTGTTCACTAAGTAATGTAAACCACGCCAAGTTCCTTCAAGTTTTTGGAAATCGTCATGGTGTAATATGAGATTAATTTGCTCAGTTAATTTTTTATCAATTTCAGCAATGATAGATTCGATAGAATTAACGGTGTCTTCAGAAATTATATTAGCGTCGGCTAGTGCGTAACCAGCTAAGGTATTAACTGCTTTTTCAACTTCAGTTTTCGCATTTTCTGACTTTGGTTTAAATTCTTTTTGTAATAAAGATGCAAAACTACTGGTATCAAGATCTTCCCAAGCTGTTTGTTCTAATTCTGCTGATTCTTGTTCTGACATTATCTTACTCCCCGTTGTCTTCATCTTGTGGTTTTGGTGCTGCGCTTAATGTTGCTAGCAACGATGGATCAGCGAGTGCCTTTGCGATAAGTTGTTCGGCTCCATCTTTACCATCCATGTAGGTCACTAAATTGGATAGCTGAGTTCTGGCTTCAAGTAACTCTCTTAGGCCATCTGTTTTTTTAGCGATTGCTTCAGGAGAAAAATCATCCATACTTTCAAAATTCATTTCAACAGCTAAATTGCCTTCACCTGTTAAGGTATTAGGCACTGTTAATTGAACTCTAGGTTTTGATGCTTTTAGACGGTCGTCGAAGTTATCGACATCAATTTCTAATATTTTACGTTCCGATATGGGTGCTAAAGGCTCTGCAGGATTACCACTCAAATCAGCCATAACTCCCATTACAAAAGGAATTTGAACTTTTTTCTCGGCACCATAAAGCTCTACATCATAACCAATTTGTACACGTGGCGCTCTATTGCGCCCGATAAATTTTTGACCACTAGACACGTTTCTTCTCCTATTATTTTTTAAACATTAGTCAATAGTTTTACTGAACTAATCGTTGTTAATACCTTTTAAACTTACGCTTATTTACCACGAACTATCTGATGAACTGTCTGCCGTACTTGAACTTGATTCACTTTCTTGCCCTTGTTCCGTAATACCTCCCAATTTTTGTACTTGGTCTAAAGCATCAGGAAAAATATCTTTGACGATTGCTAGAAAATCTAGATTAACTAATTTTTTAGAACGATTAACTAAAATTGGGATAGGGCTTGAGGGTTCAAACTCATTATAATAATTACAGATAAGGTCAAAGCAACGCTCTACATCTTGTCGTGAGGTTAACTTCATATCAACACTATTGAATGCGGGTGTCTTCATTGTAGTTTCACTCACTATACTTTGACTTGATGTGCTTGATGGCGGCGTTTCAATAGTTGACTCCGCAACAACTTCAATGACCTTTTCTTGTACATTGCCATACTTTTTAATGGTATTGGCTAAATGTACTAAAACATCTGTAGTCACATCAAAATTAACACTATATTCATTGCTTGCTTGTGCGATAAACGTTTGGTTAATGGTATTTAGGTGAATTACCGATTGATTAACAGCATTATATATCTGCAAAAGTTCGTCATTGTCACTGTCTTTAAAAATCCCTTTTACTTGGGCAATATCCAGATCAGAATCTTTTTTAGTGGTTTTAGGATCACTAGCTCTATCAATGAGTTGTAAGGTGATATTACCTAATACCTTTGATTGAATTATCGGTATCGATTTTAGAGTTTTTACAATAAAGGTTGTGTCTGTTAAGTGCCCTAGCGCCGAAATACGCTCTAGTGGGTCGCCATCATCTTCATCTAATAAGGGATAAACTAACGTCCATTGATTTTCAACTAATTGAGCAATGCCATTTAAGCACTGTTCGAATTTAATAATACCTTCAGTATTTAATACCGATTGCGCAAAGATGCTAATTAACTTTAAATCACGTGTTTTTTTCAGATATTCATTGGCTTGTTTTTTTACAGAACGCCAATCAGGAGGCTCAGCTGGGGTGGTTGTTTGCCCATCATATCGTTCGGGAGTACCTTCAGATTCAAAAAAGAAATTTTGAAAACTAGAGTCATCTTCTAAATTGCTACCGCATTCGTTAGCGACATCAACAGCAGTACTTATTAGTTGATCATAATCCATTAAATTGTGAAACCTTTATCTATTGATAATTATTATTATGAATAAATGTAGAGCAATAATTTACTAATGAAAAGCATTATTCAGTAAATTGTTTACTACTATTTCAGTTATGATACTTGTGATGTTAGCCAAATACTGATTCTGGTCAACCATTAATTGAATAAATAGCTGAAGTTATCTCTAAACATTTCAACAAGTAAATATATAAGCTAGCATGGTGTGAATGTAAGTGATAGTTTTATTAGGTTGAAATTCAAAAGCTGTTTTATAATATTAATCACTGCTTATCTTGGTCAATTTAAAGGATATAAAAATGCCTGCATACGAACGTTTGGTTGCCATATCAACGCCACTAGGTGATGACGAGTTACTGTTACGTAAAGCAAAGGTGCATGAGGAACTTGGTCGACCGTTTTCTATAGATATTGAGTTAATCAGCGATGATGAAGATATTTCGTTAGATGATTTGCTAGGACAAAACGTTACCATTCGCTTAGAAACAGACGAAGAGAGTCGCTTTTTTAACGGTATAATCACTGAGTTTTTTCAAAAAGAAAATATCGACCGTAATGCTTGTTACGGCGCGGTGATAAGACCTTGGTTTTGGTTATTGACGTTAAGTGAAAATTGTCGAGTTTTTCAAGAGAAAGCTTATCCCGATATAATTAAAGAAGTCTTTGATGAACTCGGTTTTTCTGATTATGAAGATCAACTAACCGGTACATATACGCCCCAAGAATATGTGGTTCAGTATAACGAAAGTGATTTTAATTTTGTTTCCAGAATTATGGAACAAGAAGGTATCTATTATTATTTTTCTCATACTGACGGTAAACACTCCTTAGTCATGATTGATGATTGTTCGGTATTGCCTGATATTGGCGAAGTACCGTATAACGATGTCGAAGAAGGTGGTTACGAAGTTGATGTTGAAGGTATTAAAAAATGGACGAATTATCGAAAATTGCGCACCGGTGGTATTAGTTTAACCGATTTTGATTTTATTACACCTTCCAAAAGCCTCGCTGCGGTAACGGCAGATCCTAAAACAGACTCATTATCAACATTACAAAAATTTAGTTACCCGGGTAAATATTCAGAACGAGCTAAAGGTACTGATTACACCAAAATATTAATGGAAAAAGAAAACGTTAACTACGATGAAAAAGCTTGTGAAGGTAATTTCCGCACCTTATTTGCAGGCAGTCAGTTTACATTGATAGATCATCATCGTGACGATCAAAATGATAATTACCTGATCACCAAATTCACCTGTACATTAAAGTCTGATGAATTCATATCTAGTTCTAACGGTGAAAATACTGAACTTTTTACTTGTAAATTCACTGCGATTCCTACAAATGTAGTTTATCGCCCACAACAAACTGCTACAAAACCCAAAATAACTGGCCCACAAACGGCAATGGTAGTAGGCAAAGCAGGCGAAGAAATTTGGACCGACAAATACGGACGAGTAAAAGTTCTTTTTCATTGGGATAGAATTGGAGAAGGAGATGAAAAAAGCTCCTGTTGGATCCGTGTATCACAATCGTGGGCGGGTAAAGGCTGGGGCTCGATGCAAATTCCACGCATAGGTCAAGAAGTTCTCGTTGATTTTCTACATGGCGACCCAGACCAACCCATAATTATTGGTAGTGTCTATAACGGCAGTAACATGCCACCTTATGAACTACCAACTAATGCTACTATGTCGGGTCTTAAATCAAGATCGAGCAAAGGTGGTGGCGGATTTAATGAATTTCGCATGGAAGATAAAAAAGGCGAAGAGCAAATTTTTATTCAGGGAGAAAAAGACCAAGAGATTAATATAAAAAATGATTGCCTTGAAACTATTGGTAATGATCGGCATTTAATTATTAAAAATGATCAAATAGAGCTAGTTGAAAATAATCGTAACGAAGAAGTTAAAGCTGACCACATTGAAAAAATAGGCAAGGATCGCAAGCTCACTATTATAGGGAAAGAAGAAAAGAGTGTTGATTCAACATTGTCGCTTACGGTAACTGGCGATGTGACTGAAGTTTTTAAAGCTAATCATTCAATGAAAGTTACTGATGATAGTACGGTTAAGGGAACCAATATTTCTATAGAAGCGACAGACAAAATTACCATTAAAGTTGGTGGTTCATCTATTGAAATAGAGTCTGGAGGAATTAAAATTGTGAGTAGTGGGGATATCGAATTGGATGCTGGAGGCAATATAGATGTTAAAGCCGGAGCAAATGCTAAAATAGAAGCGGGCGCTAAGGGGAACTTTGAAGCTGGCGGTATTGCAACAATTAAAGGGAGTGCGGTAAATATTAATTAGGCTCAAGGGAATAAATTTAAAGGAATAGATATGGCAGCAAAAAGTGGCAGCGTAGTAACCGTAGATGAGGCAATGGCTCTCAATGAGGCGTTTTAAGCCGATCCCAGATCTGTTTATGATGTTTTTTTAGTTTAACTAGCTGCTGCGTAATCTCCAGCTAGCAGATTTTTAATATCAACCGGCTTTGGTTGTAACATTAGTGGTTATAAACTGCGCAGTTCCTGGCTTAACTGCCACAGGGTCCGGTACCGGACCTGCTGGCGTTGGCATCATTGCTGGTGAACTCACTTGAAACTTAGCCTGAAAAGTTCCGCCTTTTATCAATATTTTCTTACCATTTTCAGTCGTTGCGGTTTTATTAGTTGGCGTTAAGGTAACGCTAAGTGTTCCCATTCCGGGGATAACATAAGGAGGAGAT
Organism: Colwellia sp.; assembly: GCA_013215655.1. Classification (GTDB taxonomy): domain Bacteria; phylum Pseudomonadota; class Gammaproteobacteria; order Enterobacterales; family Alteromonadaceae; genus Colwellia_A. Next base: position 40,509 of record JABSOX010000043.1, on the reverse strand, counting down.
ATATAAGGCATTGGCGCCGATAACGTTGGCGGTAGCTCATCTCCTTCCAAGCAAACCGCCATAGACATCACCTTGAAATTGGCACTTGTACCAATCAAAGGTATAGGGGGTATAAGTGGAGGTACGACCGCAGGTGGCGAAATGGTCACCTTAATCATGTCTGACGTTCTCATGATATAATCTGCTGGCATTGTTTTCTCCTAACTCATTTATTAACTAAAAACGGCTTTAAACCGCTATTGTTATAAATTTATTTTTTAACAAAAAGCAAAGCAATTAAAAGTAAAAAGGGTTAGATTCTAAAAACTCTTATCCCTTTAATTCTTCACCGAAATCACCCACTTTGAATGATAACGGCTATAAGTATTGCTTATTGGTTCAACAATCCGTAAACACCAATAGAATAGGCGCGTTTTTTCTTAGCACCTAATAATGAACTAACATGAATGCTGTCGCCTAGCATTACTAGTTTTTTAGAATAACGACTGTCTGCCGTACCTTCACTGAAACCAACGCCCACGTTTTTGCTAAATTCATAAGCAATAACATCGCCTTTTTCTACACTGACAGAGTCAACAAATTGATGTCTGTTGGGACCAACCAAATTCATTCTTATTGATTTACTTTCCCATATTACAACGAGTTTGCTTTCTATATAACGAAGTACTTTCACTTTTACCGTAGAGGGTTTAATAACATAAGCGCCAATACTGGTTAATATGCCTGAACTGTTGATGCGATTATGTAAATCAACAATGGTCATAGGAGTGTCTTCAACGTTACTTCGTTGCACTAACTCCCCGCCAATATAGTCTAACAAGCCGCCTTCAATCAAAAAGCTTTTTAGGCCGGTAATTTCACGCTGTACAAATTTACGTACTTTATTTCTAAGTGCAGACGACTCTTTAACTCGAGATGTTTTTTCGGTATCAAGCACAGAAACAACACCGCTGAGTTTATTCACTTTAAGTTTCAGTACGCGGTTTTCATCTTGTAGTACGTTGTTTCTTTCTTTGGCAATGGCAAGCTGCCCTTCTAGGTTTGTTGCTACATCTCTTAAATCACTTTTGTTATTGGTAGAACCACAGCCTATTAATAGTGATGTGCAGGCTATTACACTGATAATTGAACGCATATTCTTCTCCGTGTGTTATTTGTACTTTACTGTTGGTTGTATTTTTGTTCGATTAATTTTCAATAGAAAATTTATTGCTAGATATTCTTTCGTTCTTGAGTATGAAGTCTAGGTAATAACCACCCTCAGAAAAACCAGCTACAGGTCGAGATATTTTAAAATACTTCACCCCCCTGTTCTGTGTGATTATTACGGGGGTTGTACTCAATTTGTCACTTCTTGAACCTGCATATAGTATTGCTTGTAAAACAGTTGTTTGTTTACCAAAGTTTGTAAATTCTAAACCAATATATATGGTGCGTTCCGCTTTTAACCTGTTGCTGTTTTGCTTAGTCATCTTGGTGAAATCTTGCCCTTTTATAAGAAGGTTCGATATCCTTGGTTTTTGTGATGCTTTATATGTTTTTATTGCCGTATTCAACTTTACTTGCTGTGATTTAGCGAGCTTACTGTTTGGGAAGTAATTAAGAGCGGTACTAATTGTTTTTTGTGCCTTAGTGTATCTTTTCGCGGATATTTGCGCTGGTATGTCTGATAATAGCTGTTTTTCAATGTTTGCTATCGCACTGAGCGCCATTTTATTAGTTGGTTCATGTATTATTACGTTTTGATATTGTGATAAAGCGTTATTCGCTGTTGGCGGTACAATATTACCTGCTTGTTCTTGTAATAAAGCATTAGCTAACAATTGTTGTACTTCTGCTTGCCGTGCCTTATTACGCTCGGCTTCTTTAAGTTGTTGATTAATGGTTTCACGTAAGGCAACAAAGTTAGTTGCTGACTCAGGATGAGCATTTTCGCCGAGTTCTATATGCTTTAATGCGTCCTGAAATTGTTTGTTTTTGGCAAATTTGCTAGCAGTTTCATGATGTTTTTCACTGATGGTAACAATACCTTGTTGAGCTTTTATATTGTTAGGTGCAATAGACAGTATTTTTTTATACAAGGCGTGGGCATTATTGTCATCATTGCCTGATAGGTTGTTGTTGCTCAGATGGTTATCAGCCTGAGAGAGCAAATCAGTGACTTGGTTGAGCGTGGTGATGCGCGTTTTTATTGAAAGGATATGCTCTGCGTTGTTAAGCTCTGGAAATGAACGGAGTTTTTTCTGTAACGTTTTAGTTGCCAATGCTAATTGTTGATTAAGTATTTGCTCTTCTATCATCCCAATATAGGCCGCTTTAATAGTCTCCAGACCTCGTACAACTCTAGGGTGGTCATTTTCGAGTAAAGAAATTAATTGGTATGTTTGGTACAACTCATCAATTACATCATTGTTAGTTATTAATTGTTGTTCTTGTACATTGGCCTTGCCTAATAAAGTTACTAGTTTTGATTGAATCAGTATTGCTTCTTGCTCTTTGGCGAGAGATTTTTCAGTTTCCAGTTTTTTATTGTTAAGTAATTGCTGCTCTATTAACTGGGTAGACTTTAATAAAGCATTTAACTTGTCATCATTTTCTTTCTTTTCAGATGATGACATTGGTAACAATTGAGCTGTTATAGAGTCATCGCCTCTAACCACATAGTCGCCTATAGCTAATGCAAAAAGAGCCATCAATATAAAGAGTAAGGTGCGTGAGCTATTGTTATTTCCTTTTCCTGACGGATCAGCAGGAGCAAGGTTAATTATTTGTGTTGCATCATCTTGGTCATCGTTACTGAGTTTACTACGTTGAACTTCTGTTAACCCTGAATTGGATATGGGCGTTGATACACTATAGTTTATGTTTTCGCCGCTATCTCGATGTCCTTCCTTTGTAAATTCGGTATTGATTACTGTTAATTCGTCATCTGAAATCTCATTGAGTTTTCTTATTATATCTTCGCCATTTTGATACCTTTCATCAGGCGATTTTGCCATTAATTTATCAATAATAGGCTGGAATACCGCTTGTAAGTATTCCGGAAGTTTAGGAATAGGGTCGGTTAAATGCATGATACCTACGGCAACAGCTGAGTCACCTTGGTAGGGAAGTTGACCCGTTAATACTTGAAAAAACACAATGCCTAAGCTGTAGATGTCTGAGCGCCAGTCGACTTCTTTTCCTTTAGCTTGCTCAGGACTCATGTAGTAAGGCGTTCCGATTGCGGTGCCTGTTTGGGTCATTTCACTAATGCTATCGAAAGCTTTTGCGATACCAAAATCCATTAATACAGCACGACCATCTTCATTATTGACCATAACATTTTCAGGCTTTATATCTCGGTGTACATACCCTTTTCTGCCAGCGTAATCTAATGCTAGTGCTACTTCCTTGATAACTTTTATGAGGTGAAATAAAGAGATGCTGTGCAATTTTTCTTTTAAATCAACCCCTTCAATGTACTCCATTGACAGGTAATGGTGATTATTGATCACACCTACATCGTATACGGTAACAATATTGGGATGGATTAAACGACTAACAATTTTAGCCTCTTGTAAAAAACGGTCTCTAAAAGTTGGGTCTGCAGAGAGCTGCTCAGCCATAACTTTAATAGCTACTTTTCGTTCAAAACTTTCTTGTATTGCCAAGTAGACAGTTGCCATGCCGCCATGGCCAAGGGTATCTATGATTTGATAGCCATTTATTTGAATTGCATTACTATCCATTTCGATTTATTTGGTCTCTAATAAGTAGTTGAATTTTTATTGTTTTAAACGTCATCAAATAATGTAAAGCCGCATATTTAGATTAATCTAAATATAGTTTATACCCAAGTAATTTAATTTATTTATTCGATAATGACTTATTACTTAAAGAAACTTTTATTGATATCATGCTTGTATAATCAAGGTATTTGACTTAAATTTTGTGGAAGTTATTTATAACAATAACAATAAGGAACGGTTTGTTTTTATGCCATATTTACAACTAAAGCTTGTATCGGAAGCTGCGATAGGCCAAAACACTAGTTATCGTTTTACACCTCAAGGTGGTTCAATAGGCCGGTCCAATGATTGCGATTGGACATTACAAGATGTCGACAGATATATTTCAAGTAAGCATTTAGTTATTTCGTTTCAAAATCAAAAATTCATATTGATGGATGTTAGCAGTAATGGCGTATTCATTAATAATGCCCCGACTGCGCTTGGTAAAAACAATGAACATGTATTGCAAACGTCAGACAGTATTACCATCGGTAAATTTTGCATACAAGTTGAAAGTCTAGAGCTAGAGGATAACGCTAACCACCAATCGGCGCCTTCTTCAGGTGACAGTGGTTTATTGGGTTTGGTGATGGGCAGTGATGCCGACGTTTCAAGTAATGAAGCATCAGAGCCTTTACTAAAAATACCAGAAAATGCTCAGTATGGTGCGTCTCAGCAAAAAGATGAAGGGTTAGGTTTAAGTGAATTATTATCAGGCTCTGCAAATTCACCCATAACAAAGAACAGTTCAGCAGAGATTAAAAAAGCGAGTTCATTTGATGTTAATTCGATAGGTGTTAGTTCAAATGAACCTCCGCCGTTTGTCAAACCTCAAGAATCATCTCCAATGCCTGCAGCGAGTCAACATTATGTGGCTAACGATACGAGTATTCCTGAAGATTGGGAGTTATCGGGCATAATGCCAGCGATTTCGGATTATAAAGCACCTACAGATAATAATGATGTTGAGGAAATAGTTGTTAATGAAAATGTTGCTAATGATGTAACATCGGCTACTCCTGTAGATGTAGAGCTGCAACCGACTACAAAAATTGAAACGCCCGTTGTACCACTTGTTCCAGAAAGTACTCAGACAAGTGAGCCACAAGAAACTAAATCCGTTACTCCAGAGCCTAAGCCTGAACCCATACTTGAAGAAAGTATTGTCGCGGAACCTAGTGTGAATAATATTCCTGAACCTGAACCTGAACCTGAACCTGAAGCGGTTAGTGTTGCAGAAGTTCGCACAGACACACCTGCAGTACCGAAAAAATCTGATGTTGCGACAAGTGATGCTTCGTTAAAAAAACAGGAAGATGTTTTTTTAAATACACTCTATAAAAAACTGGGATTGCCAAAAGAATATATGTCAACGATTGACCCAGATACGTTTGCTGATGATATTGTTACCATTTTATTATCGACAACTAAAGGGTTGATGTCGTTATTAAATAGCCGAACGGCGTTTAAACAAGAGTCGCGGCTGTCGTTAACGTCGGTACAACCGCGGTCTAATAATCCGATTAAATTTTCAATTGATCCTGTCGATACGTTAGAAATGCTGTTACTGAAGAAAAAGAAAGGTTACATGTCAGCAAAAGACTCCTATGAGGAAGCCGTAAATGATATTCAATTACATCAAATGGCTTTTTTATCGGGCTTACAGGCTACTTTAACCGGAGTTTTAGGGCAATTAGAGCCGGAAGCGATAGAAACTCAAGTTAACGACAGTGGACGTAGTTTTATGGGGTTAAATTCTGGCGCTAAATGCTGGCAACTTTATAAAGAAAAACAGCAAGTAATGGCCAAAAAGGTTACAGAAAACTTGAACGAGGTGCTCAGTAGTTACTTTTCTGAAGCATATCAAGCACAAATTAATAGTTTTAAGAATAATAAATAGAAAGGAAAAGGCATGTTAAATTATTTTAAAAAAGTAGGTATTGTTTGTATATGTGTCATGTTGACCGCTTGCATGAGTACCTCTGAGAATAAAGTCGATTTTAGTTATGTGATAAGTGCATCATCAGATATTAACCCTGATATTCAAGGGAAAGCATCATCGGTCATCGTTCGCGTTTATCAATTAAGCAATAAAATTAACTTTGAGAATGCGACCTACGATGCACTTTTTGACAGCGATCATAATGCATTAGGTACTGAATATATTACACTTAATGAGTATTTAGTAGATCCTGACAGCAAAAAAGAAATTGATTTAAAAATATCAGAAAATGCGAAATATATTGGTGTTGTGGTGGGTTATCGCAGTATCGATATGGTGACATGGCGCACAATTATGGAGGTTCCTGAAGGAAGCCTTTGGAGTGACTCTGGTTTAGAAGTGAAAGTTGAGAAGCTGTCAGTTCGCGTGATAAAAATTTAAATTGATACCCGATTTATTTCAAAATACACATTGAAGTGGAACGGCTAACTATCACGAATTAAATAAAGGATAAGTTTGTATGGCTTGGGAAAAAAGAGTGGTTTGGTCTGAAGGAATGATGTTGCAACCGCAGCACTTCCAACAACAATCCAGATACCATGAATCTCAACTTCGTAATAGTATTGCTTTATGTCGTCCGCATTACTGGGGCATTTCTTCTATCGAAATTGACAAGTCACATCTGAAGAATGGCAAGTTATGCCTATCTTCAGCAGAAGGTATTTTACCTGATGGCAGCCATTTTAAATTCCCTGATATTGATAATGTTCCTGCGGCGATTGATATCAATGAAGACTTGTTAAATTCAACAATATATTTGGCGGTAAGTATTAGGCGTCATGGTAATACTGAAACGTTTAGAGATAACAGCACCCAAAGTCGTTATGACATTGCTGAACATGAAGCTAGAGATGTTTCTGGCACATCGTCAACACAGCAAGCTATTGAAGTTTCAGGTTTTAGTTTTTCATTACGTAGTGATAAAGACGACAATAATGAATTCAGTTGTATCCCCGTTGCTTTTATTGAAGATGTGAGTCTAAGTGGCAGTATTACTTTAAAAGAAAGCTTTATAGCGCCTAGCCTAAATATAAAAAACAATGCGCACATCAATGGTTTTTTGAGTGAACTGGTGAAGTTAGCCAAGCATAGGATCAGCGCCTTAGCGGCTCGTGTTTCTGTTGCAGGTAAAGCAACTACAACGGAAGTAACCGATTTTTTAATGTTACAAACCCTTAATCGACATTATCCACAATTGATTAATTTAGATCGTAGCGAACAATTATCACCTTATGATTTATATATAAAATTTATTGAATTAATTGGTGATATGAGTACTTTTATCAAAACTGATAAATTAGTGCCTGATTTACCACATTACCAGCACAATAACTTGACGGAAATATTTTCATTCTTAATTGATGAGCTAAGACAAGTTTTCAGTGTTGTTTTAGAGCAAAACTCTATTAATATTCCTTTACATGAGAAAAAATACGGCATTAGTATAGGTACCATTTCCGATAAAACGTTATTCACTTCCGCGTCTTTTATTCTTGCGGTTACTGCGGATATTACAACGGAAGAAATCCGCCAATATTTTCCACCACAAGTTAAAATTGGCGCTGTTGAACAGATCAAAGAATTGGTGAACGTTCAATTGCCGGGTATACAACTAAATAATTTGGCTGTTGCTCCAAGAGAAATACCTTATCAACGTAACTATGTTTATTTTGAATTAATCCCCAACGGCGACTATTGGACATCGTTGACAGAATCTGGAGCGATAGCATTTCATGTAGGCACTAATTTCCCAGGTTTGACGATGGAACTTTGGGCGATACGGAGTAGTTAACTATGAGTGATGACGACCTATCTAAAACATTAATTATTCCAAATCCCGGTGGACGAAGAAAATCGCCGAGCATAGATCATTCTACTGCGACTTCTACGGGCTTTACGCCTTCCCCTATGCCCTCTAATTCAATTAACCCAACTCCCTATCATAGTGTTGCTCAGTTTGATGGCGAAAATCCAATTTTATCTTGTGCAAGTGACATCTTAATTTTGGCCAGTAATATTCGTTCATTAGAACCTAGTAATAGTATTGAGCAACTACGCCAAGACATTGAGCAACTCATTGCAAAGTTTGATGAGCAGATAAACAAAACGGGTCTCAATAAGGAGATTACGTTAACAGCACGTTATCTGATTTGTTGTCTATTAGATGAACTGGTGTTATCTACGCCATGGGGATCCGATAGTATATGGAGCCATCAGACATTGCTGGGTAAATACCACAATGAAACATCAGGGGGAGAGAAATTCTTCTTGATTGTGAATAAGTTATTAGAACAACCTCAGCGAAATATTGATTTAATTGAATTATGTTATGTTTGTTTATCCGCTGGGTTTTGTGGGAAATATCGAGTTTCAAAGCAGGGTGAAAGCGAACTACTGCAAGTGAGTCAAAAACTTTATCAACCTATAGAGCAATTTAGACCTATTGACCGAGACTTATCACCTAGCTGGCAGGGTGCAGGAAAAGCCGAAAAAGGTTTTACCAAGCAGTTTCCGCCAGTGCTGGTGTTTTTATTGTTTGGCTTTGTTGTTGTTGCTGCTTATATTGGCTTTTTATCCAATTTAAAAGCAAAGGTAGAACCTCTTTATCAAAAAGTTGAATCCATTGGGTGGGATGATTTTGTATTACAAGTAAATGAAAGCCAACCCAAAACCCTTGATGTAAATACTATTGCTGAAGCTCTAAAGTTAACATTAACTAAATACATTGATGATAAAATTATTGCCGTGGATGTTAGAGATAATCGATTGATTATTCGCCTTATTAGTACCAGTTTATTTAAATCAGGTAGTAGTATTGTAAACGAGGATGCATTACCTGACGTAAATTTATTAGTTAACTCCATTAAAGACTATGCCGATCGCGTGTTAGTGATAGGACATACTGATTCAACCGGAAAAGCTGATTCAAATTGGGTAATCTCACGAAAAAGAGCTGAGGCTATCGCCCAATGGTTAACTAAAAGTAACATTCAATTGATGAATACCACTACTCGTGGCGTTGCGGACACTGAACCGCTAGTAAAAGACGATGACAGCGATTACAACCAAAGCCTTAATCGCAGAGTTGAACTCATTCTAGTTTTAAAAGGATAACGTTTAAAAATGGAAAAAATAAAAAAAATCGTTAGCAGTGTTTGGTTTGTTCCTGCAATTTCTATTTTATTACTCTCTCTATTAATCTTTTTTGCAGGGCCATATATTGCGTTTGCAGGTTATTACCCGTTAGCAACACTGAGTAGTCGAATTATCGTTATTATTTCAATCCTACTAATTTATTGCTTAGTGCAATTAGTTAAATATCACTTAAAAACCAAAAAGCAGCAACAAATGGTGGAAGAGATCACCGAAGACAATGGGCTTGATGAGGTCATAAATGCAGAGTCTGCTGAGTTAAAAGATAAATTCAATCAAGCCTTTAGTATGTTAAAAAATAATAAGGCTGGCCCGAGTTCTCTCCTTGAACTTCCGTGGTATATGATTATTGGTTCGCCAGGTAGTGGCAAAACGACCTTACTTTCAAATTCAGGTTTAAAATTCCCACTATTTAATGAGTTTGCTAACCAAGCGGTTCAAGGTGTTGGTGGTACTAAAAACTGTGATTGGTGGATCACCCAAGAAGCGGTATTACTAGATACGGCAGGTCGATACACGTCGCAGGATAGTCATCAAAAAGCAGATCAATCAGGTTGGAATAACTTTCTCGGTATGATTAAAAAGTACCGTCGTAAACCGATCAGCGGCTTGTTAGTTAGCTTTAGTATGTCTGATCTGATGACCTTGAGTGAATATGAACTCAGCCAACAAATCATGCAAATGAAGCAACGTATCGCAGAGGTGAATGACTTCTTTTCAACAAAATTCCCTGTATACATTGTTATTACTAAATCCGATATGATTGCAGGTTTTAGCCAGTTTTATGAAACCTTTTCACATAAAGAAAGAGAACAAACGTTTGGGATTACTTTTGATAAAAAGGAAAGCCTTTTAGGTGATTTACTTGCGAAGTTTTCACAAGAATTTAAACTTTTAACGCAATCTATCACCAGACGACAATGGCAACGTATTTCATTAGAACGCGACCCCAGCCGTAAATCACTTATCTACAGCTTTAGTGATCAGTTTTCTTCGTTAAAACCTACACTCTCGAATATTATCGAAAACTTGTCTAAACAAGATGATGGACTTACAACGGGCATTGTACGGGGGCTATATTTTACCAGTGGTACACAACATGGCGCGCCAATTGATCGCATTATTGCTAAAGTATCACAGGCCTTTGGTCTAAAAAGTACAGCCAAAGCCTTGTGGAATAACGATCAACGTAGTTATTTTATAAAAGAACTATTACAAGATGTGGTGTTTCCTGAGTCTGACCAGTTTGGTGTGATGACAGGTTATGAAAACCGTAAGACGGTTATAAAGAAAATAGTCATGGCAACAGCAGGCGTTTTTTCCCTTGCACTATGTATCGGATTATTTGTTAGTTACAGTAATAATGCTCGTTATATTTCATTGAGTGAGCTGTCAGTTGATAACTGGAGTAAACAATATGAAAATTCTGAGGCAAGTGGCGACATTCGCAAATATATCCCCGCTTTAAATGACTTTGCAAACAATATTTCGGCGTTAGTTGATCAAAATAAAGCGCAATTTTCTGGTTTAGGTTTAGCGCAGTCAGATTCATTGGAAGGAGCACTAACGGCAAGTTATAAGCGTTTGTTAAAAACTGTTTTGCTACCTTATGTAAAAAGTCAGGTTGAGATGCAACTGAGTAATGCTAGTAATGCAGATGAACAATACCAAGCGCTAAAAGCTTATTTAATGTTAGGTAGTACAAAAAATAGAGATAAAGTGTTTTTAAAGTATTGGTTGGATAAGAACTTAAATAACAATTCGTTTTTTTCAAAATCAGAGTTTGTTCAGTTATCGGCTCATGCTGAAAACCTAGTACAAAATAATATGTCATTTGATGTTGTAGATGAGCAACTGGTAGCGGACGCTCGTGCTAGTTTGCAGTCACAACCTGTGGCCGAAATATATTATCAACAATTTAAAATAGCGCAGACGAATGATTCAACTCAAATGTTATCTATGGCACAACTGGCGGGCACTGATTGGCGCTTGGTTTTAGATACCAATAAGGATGATATTCTTACCATATCTCGTTTATATACGCCTGAGGTTTTTACCAAGGTATTAGCGACAGATATTGGTACTTACATTGAGCAGCTAAACAATGAATCATGGTTGCTAGGTGAAGCGAATATAATTAATAAAACCGCTTTGACCAAAAAGTTTGAATCAATTTACGCACGAGATTATGTAAATAATTGGCAATTATTACTTAATTCTGTATCCGTTAAGAAAAGTGACAATATGGCCGCTTTGAATTCTGCGCTGATGTTAACAAGTGGTGTGGAGTCACCTTTATTTTTACTTTTAGATTCAGTAGCACAGGCAACTAAGTTGGTTGATATTAGTCCAACGTCGCAATTGGTTGACTTGTCAGTTAATAAAGATAGGGCTTTAAGCAATACATCGATACGTAATAATGATGCGCCTGAATATTTTATTACCTCTCAGTTTAGTAAGCTCCATGAACTCATGGGAGAAGACCGCAAGGCGGTTGTGCAACAACGAATGTCAGCGATTATTTCAGAAATATCGGTAGCATTAAATTTGAATATCAAAAGCGAGCAACTTAAAACTGATGATAGTACGCTTAACTCTTTAGAGGCGTTTGCTTACGTACAGGCGGAGCCATTAAACCTTTGGATATCTCAATTGGCGAGTAATATTAAGAGTGTTCAAAATCAAAACCATCGCATAAAAATGGCCAAAATATGGGAGCAGGATATATTACCCCAGTGTAATGACACCATTGCTTTTAAATACCCATTCGAAAAGTCAGCTAAAACAGATGTTACTCTGAGAGATCTAACCACTATTTTTGGCGCTTCTGGTTCAGTCTACCAATTTTTTAGTGAGCATATTCAGCCGTTAATTAAGAGTAAGGCTTATCCTTGGCAGTGGAAAAATCATATCGAAGATACTTATGGTTTTAGCGAAGATGTTTTACCTTTTTTTGAAAAAATTAGTCGCGTTAGAGAAAGTCTTTTTGTTGCTGATGGTAACAGAGCGCAGCTGAATTTTTCGCTTAAACCTGTTTATTTGGATTCTCGTCTTGCCAAATTTAAAATGTCAATTCATGGGCGAAATTTGAGCTATCAATTTGGGCGTCCAACCACTACTAATGTGACGTGGCCTCCTGAAAACTTTAGTTCCAATAGCCTGTTTAATTTTGTCCGTCGTGACGGTAGCGAGGTTATTGAAAGTAAAACAGGTTTATTTGCATTTTTTAGGTTAATTGATAATGCCGATGTTAACCAAGTTAATGAAAATAAAGTTGAAGTGACATTTTCTAAGAATAATTTTAAAGCTATTTATGAACTCTCGGGGAAAGGTACGGTAAATCCTGTTGTTTTTTCTCAATTGTCGAGTTTTAGATGTATATCTAAACTGTAAAGGGAAACTATGAAAATAGGATTTTTTGGAAAATTACCCGGTTACGGCGACTTTATACAGCGAAATGTATCTCCTGACTTTGTAAATCAGTGGGATAACTGGTTGTTAAAGTCAATAGAGGCATCACGATCACAATTAGGTGATGACTGGCGAGCTAGGTATTTTAACAGTCCTATTTGGCGTTTTGTGATAGCAAGTAATGTATTAGATGGTTTAACGACAACAGGGCTGATAATGCCTAGTGTTGATAAGAGCGGACGATGTTATCCATTTACTGTTATTTGCCAGTCAGATGCAGCTATTAATCCCTTTATTTTCGCACGAGAAACAGACTCTCTTCATGAAAATGGTGAAGAATTTGTACTGAGTTTGTTGGAAAAACAAAGACCTGATTTAGATGATATTGGTGAAGTATTAGCGGGTATATATGGCGAAATAAATGAACCATTATATAAAAGCGTAAATTCAATGGCCTCTTCATCTGTAATGGAAATAGCGTCGCTCACTGATGTCAATTTAGAGGGTTTTGGTTCATGTAATGAATCAGTCTTAGAGACGTTGTTGGACAGGCAAAATATCAATATTTCAATATGGTCAATGAGTGGAGCTGTGGGCGCCAATTCACAAAAGCGATACTTTTCAGGGATGCCCCCTGTAGATAATTACTATTCGTTTTTAGTAGGAGCAGGAAGTTAATGAATAATGCCTGGTTTAGTTTTTCAGTGTCTGATGTTGGAAAAAAACGTTCAGTCAACCAAGATTCTATTTATTCGGATGATGCTCAGGGAATATGGGTTGTTGCTGATGGTATGGGAGGACATAGAGACGGTGACAAAGCGAGTCAGGCTATTGTCAGGTTTTTTAAAGATACTGAATTTAGCAATATATTATCGGAGCGCATCTTACAAATTGAAAAAAGTATACGTGCACTTAATGCTGAATTACAAAGCTACTCTACCAATGAGCTAAATGGTCAGTTGATTGGCTCTACAATAGTTGCATTTACTGTTTGCCAAGGAGTCTGTGCGACGATTTGGGCGGGTGATTCTCGTTGTTATAAAGTAAATAACAATAAAATGAGCCAAGTAAGTTGGGATCATAGTTATGTTGACGAATTAGTACGCTCTGGTCATATGGTTGCTGAAGAAGCTGCTACAAGCAAGCTGTCAAACGTAATTACTAGAGCTGTTGGAGCTCATACAGACTTGTATTTTGATCACGTTATAATGTCTTACTCTGATGATGATACGTTTCTGTTATGTAGTGATGGATTAACGAATGAGTTATCGGACAAAATTATAAATGACTGCATCGGGCAATATGGATGCTCGCAAGAAAGTATAGACCAGCTGTTAAATCAAACGTTAGATCATGGAGCACGTGATAATGTTTCAATCATATTGGTTTCTTGTCGACAACGTAGGCCTTTCAACGCTCAAGAAAGTCAGTTAATAGAGACATACAGCAATAAGCTCAATACCTTGGCTGACTCCGTCTTTAATAAAGAGATAGAGTTAGCTTCTTATTATGAGCAAGTGACTCATGTGATTAATCAATCTATGTCTTCACATCACAGCTTTAAAGGGCAAGCAACCCAAGAACTACCGATAGTACAAGAAAAGCAAGAAATTAAGAACGTGTCTACTGCCAAATTCCCACAAACAACGCAACCAGCAGTAGTTAAAAATCAACTTGAAGGAAACTATATATTGTTACTATCGATCATAGTGGCTTTATGTTTTACGCTTATTTATTTAGTTTTGGATTAGTGATAGCGGGGCAGGCAACAGAGTCCCAGGGGAATGGCACACCCAGCGCGATTCGAACGCGCGACCTCTGCCTCCGGAGGGCAGCGCTCTATCCAGCTGAGCTATGGGTGCAATTGTTGAGGTTTGAGCGCGGCGAATACTATAGTTTATCAATAATTTTGTCTAGCGAAGTTCAATATTAATTTTACAGCACCAAATGAAAAATAAGCATTTCAACCGTGAATATTAAAAGCTTAGGTTAAAACCTTCCGTTTGTTTGACCTCGTATATCAAAAAAGGTGTACTTTAATTACCATCACGCCTAAAGTAATAGCTATAATAAAACCAGCTACGTCAATACTCTATAAAGTTTTTATCTAAAATATGAAATCACTTTTTATCCTTGTAAATATATTATTGTTAATCTCCTCATTTTTGAGTGTTGCTCAATCCTATGATATGGAAGAAGTCTCAGCTGTGCCCTATACCGATGTTATAAAACGAACAGGTAAACTTGATTATAAAAGGGTATTGAATTTATCCTTTAAAAGTTCAGGTTTTTTGACACAATTAAGTGTTGATGAAGGCGACTCCTTTGAGAAAAAACAGCTATTAGCATCCTTAGATACTATTGAATTAAAAGAGAATAAAAATGCTAATTATGCTCAGTTATTGCAAGCTAAACGTGATGTATCGAGGCTGACACAACTATTAGAAAAAGGCTTAACATCCGAACGTGAATTGGATGTAGCTGAAACAGCCGTTGAAACAACACGAGCGTCTTACAAAGTGGCATTTTATAATTTAGAAAAAGCGCAGATTTATGCTCCGTTTGCAGGGGTGGTTTTGGCAAGGCATACTGAATTAGGAGAACTGCAATCACCTGGTCGGGAAGTATTGCAAATCGCTGCTTTAAAGAATAATTGGGTGGTTAAAGTTGCTTTAACCGGACTAGAAGTCAGCCAAGTTTCACTCGACCAAGAAGTAAAGGTTTCGTTAAGTCACCTTGGTAACGTGCGTGGTGTTATTAGTAAAATACCTGCTATCGCAGACAGAGTCAGCCATTTGTTTATCATTGAAGTTTTACTGCCCGATGTCACCTTAAAGGCAGGTATGATCGCCGGTCAACTTGCAGGTGTTATTATTGACTTTACCAGTGAAAATTTCGTTTATCGTTTACCCATAGAGGCCTTAGTCTCTGTTGATGCTAATGGTGATGCTTTAGTGATTGTGCAAGCGGATAATAATTCTTTTGAGAAAAAAAGCTTCAAAATTTTTCAATTAGACAATAACTTTGTTTATTTACAAGCAAGCAATGATGAAAAACCACTCAAAATTATCAGTAAAGGTTGGCAAAACTTCACCTTAGTGGGGCAATAAATAAGATGTTATTACCTCGTGCAGCGATTAAAAATGCTCAATTTACCATTACTATTGTTGTTTTAATGGTGCTGGTAGGCATCGTCTCATATTTTGAAATGCCTCGTTCTGAAGACCCTCAATTTGATATTCCCATTATTTCCTTGGAAATTATCTATCCAGGAGCCTCACCAACAGATATTGAAACGCTTGTAGTAAACTCACTTGAGGAAGAGTTTTCTGATATTGAAAACATTAAAAGAATAGAGTCCCAAGTTAAAAATGGTGGCGCTCGTATTCAAGTTACCTTTTTATATGGTTCAGACCCCGACATTATTTTTAATCAAATAAAACAAGCCGTTGCAACTGTTGAACCTAATTTGCCATCTGGAGTGCAAGATATACTGGTTTTAAAAGCGACACCAACAAGTGTGGCTATTATGCAAATAGCACTATGGAGCGATATTACTGATTATAGGTTAATGGAGTTTCATGCTAAGCAGCTAGAAAAGCGTATTGAAGCCAAGTCGTCGGTTAAAAAATCAGATGTTTGGGGATATCCACAACAAGTCGTAGCTGTCGATCTTAACCTAGCTTTATTAAAGCACTATGGTATTTCGCTTACTGAAATTAATTCGATATTACAACGTCGTGCAGTAAATATCACGCCAGGTTTTGTTGATGCTAATACCCGACGTTTTAATGTAAAAACTAGTGGTAACTTTCAACATCTTGATGAACTAGCTAATACGGTTGTTTTCTCAAATAACTCCTCAGTGCTTCGTCTAAAAGATGTCGCGATTGTCGGCTTTTCCAGTCAGAACCCTAGTTACTTGGCTTATTACAATAATAAGCCGGTTGTATTTATAACTGTTGAGCAACGAGCCGGAACCAATATATTCGACTTAACTAATCAAATAAATGATGAAATCACATTATTCAAAAAAACATTACCTGATGAAATAAAGTTAGATGTTTTGTTTCAGCAGTCAGACGATGTTGCATATCGAGTTGATGGGTTTTTCAAAAATCTATGGCAAGGGCTTATAATAGTAGGCCTTATGTCATTGCTGTTTTTAGGTATACGAGAATCCATTATTGTCATTGTTGTTATTCCTTTGTCATTCCTCATTGCGATTGGTTGGTTAGATTTTACCGGTTTTGGCTTACAACAAATGTCTATTGTTGGATTAATTATTGCGCTTGGACTATTGGTTGATAACGCTATCGTAGTTACGGAAAGTATTCATCGTGAAAAAAACAAATTTGACAGTTTAGAGGAAGCTTCTGCTTCAGGAGCAAGTCGTGTTGGTTGGGCTATTTCAAGTGGTACCATCACCACAATGTTAGCTTTTTTACCGATGTTAATGTTATCAAGTAATACCGGTGATTTTATTCGCTCAATGCCAGTAACCGTGGTTCTAGTATTGTTAGCTTCGTTGCTCCTTGCCTTAACTCTCACGCCATTGCTTGCCAGTAAGTTTTTTACTACTAAACCTGGAAAAGTCAAAACCCTGCAAATTTATGCCAATGTTTTTTCTGAAAAAATTTATGTCGTTTGGTTAGAGAAGCTGATGAGCCATAAATTTTTGGTTATTGTGATTGCATTACTCAGTCTAGTAGGAATGTCCTCTTTGTTTGGACAGGTTGGTGTAAGTTTATTCCCTAAAGCTGAAAAGACGATGTTATTAGTTGATGTGCAAACACCGCCAAATTCATCTTTAGCGTACACCGACTCTGTAATGCAGGATATGACGAAAGAGCTCGAAAAGTATGAACTTGTTCATAAAATAGCCTTGAACGTTGGTAATGCTAACCCGAGAGTTTATTACAACGAAATACCCAAACGAGGTATCGTTACTTACGGACAAGTTCTGGTCATATTAAAAGAGTACGATGAAGATAAAATGTCTGTATTGGTATCTAAACTGAGAACAGAATTTTCTAAATGGCATCAAGCTAAAATAACGGTTAGAGAATTAACGCAAGGGCCAGCGACCGATCAACCGATAACCATACGTTTATCAAGTGACTCACTATCTGACCTAGAAAAAGTTGCTGGCGATTTGGCTGTGAAAATGGCATCTCTAAAAGGCGTAATCAATTTGGATAACCCGATTGGTGTCGCGAATACTGAACTTGCTCTAAAAATTGATTATGATAAAGCAGGATTAAGTAATATTGATATTAATACGTTAGATAATACTTTGCAGACAGCATTATCAGGAACTTATATTGGCTTCTTCAGTGCAAGTAATGGCGAAGATTACCCCATACTTGTTCGTCGGAAAAAATCTGATCTTGAAGGGCTATCTGATATCAATATTATTAATCGCCAAGGGCAATCTATCCCTTTAGATCAAATCGTAACCACTAAGTTGCAAAAAGGTAGAACGGACTTTTTCCACTACCAAAAATTACGAATGGCGAAGATTTCTGCTGATGTGAGTGAAGGCCATTCGGTACAGGAGCTAACAGCTGAAATAGTGAAGTATTTAGATGTCTATAAACTACCTACGGGTATGTCTTACGAACTAGGTGGTGAAGAAGAGTCACGACAAGAGAGTTTTGCAGGTTTATCGCAAATAATGATCATCACGGCTGTAGGTATATTTGCCATTCTCGTTTTGCAGTTTAAGTCCTTTTTGCAACCTTTAATTATTTTTAGTTCTATTCCATTTGCTATGGCGGGCTCTGTTATTGGCTTGTACCTTACGGGTTTGTCTTTTTCGATGATGGCATTTATCGGCTTAATTAGTCTATTTGGTATTGTTGTTAATAATGCGATTATTCTGATTGATACCACCAACCGCAATCTCGCCGAATGTAAAGATAAGAAAAAAGCTATTCTTGATGCCAGCTCCACACGTTTTACACCTATTTTATTGACCACTCTGACAACTATCGGTGGTTTATTACCATTAACGCTATTTGGTGGTGGTTTATGGCAACCTCTTGGGGTGGTGATTATTTCAGGGTTGTGTATTTCAGCAATATCAAGCTTCTTATTAGTACCAGTATTAACTGAATTACTAACTCGTGTTGATAAAATCAAACCTAAATTAGCTGAGTAAACTATGGATTTCATTGGATTAGTTGGCTATGCACTTGCCAGTGTAGCTTACATTGTTTTTGCTCTACTTATTTTTGCTGCTCGTAATAATACTATTCTTGCGCGTTGGGTATTGATATCGGCTTTAGTTACCGCCGTTGCCAATGGCATTGCCGCATTGCAAATAGAAATGGGTTTCAGTTTACAGTGGGTAATGATCGCTGACGGTTTTAAGGTTGCCTGTTGGTCGATATGGGTTTTGTTATGTAATGCAAAACATCGTTCTTTTAAGGCCTTATTAAATAATCGTTATATCAAACAATACCTAGGGATTTGGTCAGTTTTGATGGCTGTTTGTTGGGCTTTAACCTACCTGCTTAACTATTCATACGAATACTTATTTTTACTTTTCATTATTTTGAACTTATGGAGTTTAGTCCTGCTTGAGCAATTATATCGAAGTGCAGGTTCACAAATTCGCTGGGCGATATGGCCTTTAGTTATAGCGATTGCCAGTATTTCACTTTTTGATTTTGTGTTATACGCCCAAGCGACGATGGTTGATGGTATAGACTTTGATTTCTGGTTTAGTCGAGGAATTATTTCTATAGCGGTTGTACCCTTATTACTGATCAGTACCCGACGTATTAAAAACGGCAGTGTGCGTATCTTTGTTTCACGTAATGTCGTTTTTTATAGTTCGATGTTGATGATCGCGGGCATCTATTTATTGATCATGGCGTTAGCTGGTTATGTGATTAATTATTTTGGGGGTGAGTGGGGCAAACTCGTTAGTATTGGCTTTTTAATTTTGGGTGGCATTGTACTTGCGGTATTGCTGATGACAGAAACTTTGCGTCGCAAACTTAAAGTTTTTATTGCCAAGAACTTTTTTGCCAACAAATATGAATATAGAGATGAATGGCTTAATTTAATTGGAAAAATTGAAACCGGTAGTGCAGAAAACCACTATCAAATGGCAACACAAATTATGATGTCAAAAGTTGAAGCAAATTATGGCGCTATTATCAAACAAGTCACCAGTACTCAGTTTGATGTGAAATATACACAAGGGTTAGAGTTTGAAGATATATTCACCCCTCAACTTATTCATATGTGTCACTTTTGTAAGCGCGAAGGTTGGATTATTGACCTCGCTGAATATTCGCAAACACCAACTATTTATCCTGACTTGTCACTTAATCTCTATCAATGTGAAGAGAAACATATTTCTGTGATAGTGCCAATTTTTATCGGTAAGGCGTTTTATGGTTTATTTGTATTGGCAGTTGATAGAAAAATTCAGAAATTAAATTGGGAAGATAGAGATTTATTATTTGCTATTTCAAAGCAATTGGGTAATTTTGTTTCTTTACATGAAGCGAATGATAAAATAGCTGAATCCAAACAATTTGATGCTTTTAATCGCATGTCGGCATTTTTGGTTCATGATTTAAAAAATGTACAAGCACAGCTTGCATTAATAACAACTAATGCCGAAAAACACCGTGATAACCCCGAATTTATTGAAGATGTTTTTGAAACTGTTGATTCTGCAACACAACGTCTTGAAAAAGTTTTAACACAACTTAGAAACAAACAAGTCGTTCAATCTAAAAATAAACAAATCGAATTATCTACATTACTTCATAAAGTGGTAGCTCAATGTAATGTTAGAACACCTACCGTCGAGTTAAGTGCAAAACAAGAGTGTACTTTAAATCTTGATGGTGAAACTCTGCACTCAATTTTGAATCATCTCATTCAAAATGCGCAAGAAGCGACAAGCAGTTCTGGTTGGGTTAAAGTGACCATGCAAGTTAAAGTCGCTAATGTCGAAATTACCATCGAAGATAATGGTTGTGGTATGTCGCAACAATTTATTGAGAAAAGATTATTTAAACCCTTTGATACAACTAAAGGAAATGCCGGTATGGGTATCGGTGTTTATGAAGCAAAACAATTTATAGAAAGTATTGCGGGCACCATAAAAGTAGCCAGTGAAGAACATAAGGGCACGACATTTATTGTCAATTTGCCGATTAATCCCGTTTTTGAAGAATGATAAAAATAAAAAATAGCTGAAGGATTTTACCTATATGGAAAAATTGTTAATTGTTGATGATGACAAAGGTATACAGAAACAACTTAAATGGAGTTTTTCTGACTATGAGGCGATATTAGCTTCTGATCGTGAAAGTGCCATTGCTGCCGTACGACGTTTTGAACCAAAAGTTGTGACTCTTGATTTGGGTTTACCACCTGATGAAGCTAATGCATCAGAAGGCTTAGCGGCTTTACAAGAAATATTAACGATTGCTCCTCATACTAAAGTTATTGTGATCACCGGTAATGATGATCGTACAAATGCTCTAAAGGCTATTTCTGCTGGCGCCTATGATTTTTATCAAAAACCCATAGAACCAGAAGTCATTAACGTAATTGTTGCTCGTGCTTATAGTGTTGCAGCAATTGAAGAAGAAAACCGACATATGCGAGCGGTTGCAGGTAGTGATATTGGTATTATCGGCAATAGTGAAAGCATTGATCGTTTACGGATGATGGTAAAACGCATTGCTCCTACCCAAATTACCGCTTTACTATTAGGTGAAAGTGGTACCGGTAAAGAAGTGGCTGCAAATGCTATTCATTTAGCCAGTGACCGAAAAAAGAAACCTTTTATTGCCATTAACTGTGCATCAATTCCTGAAGCTTTATTAGAAAGTGAACTTTTTGGTTATGAAAAAGGTGCATTTACCGGGGCACATAAAGCAACAAAAGGTAAAGTTGAGTGTGCTGAGGGAGGTACATTATTTCTCGATGAAATAGGCGATATGCCCTACAGTTTACAGGCTAAGCTACTTAGGTTTTTGCAAGAGAAAACCATAGAACGTTTAGGTGGAAGACAAGAAATTTCTGTTGATGTAAGAGTGGTATGTGCGACCAATCAAAACTTAGAACAAATGGTTAAAGATAAAACCTTTAGAGAAGATCTTTTTTATCGTGTAAGTGAGATCACCTTAAATATTCCCCCACTTCGTGATCGAGATGAAGATGTTATTATTTTAGCTCAGTATTTTTTACAACGTTATACTGCAGAATATAAGAGCAATGTGAAGAGTTTTTCAGAAGACGGTTTGGGTGCAATTAAAGCCCACCGTTGGCCCGGTAACATTCGAGAATTACAAAACAAAGTGAAAAGTTCGGTGATTATGTGCACTGGCGCGCAAATTACAGCCATGGATCTTGGACTTTATGATCATGAAGGTACATCCTATGAGTTGTCATTAAATTTACGTGCGGTACGTGAGCATGCGGAATCTTTAGCAATTAATAAAGCATATTCATTGGCAGATAAAAATATGTCAAAAGCAGCGGAGTTACTTGGTATTACTCGGCCCACTCTATATTCTTTGATAGAAAAATATTCTTTAACATTAAGTGATTAAAATTGATTGGCAGCTTAGTTTCACGAAGAGAATTAATAATTTGTAACAAAAATGATAATTTTGATACATACTAGTTTTATAATTTTTAACAGGTAGGCCTTATAGTAGGCTTAGTCGATAATATATTTAAAGGTGCCTTATGGGAAATGAAACTCCTAAAGTTTTAGTTGTAGATGATGACATGCGTTTACGTGCACTACTAGAGCGTTATTTAGTAGAGCAAGGCTTTGTGGTACGTTGTGCAGCAAACTCAGAACAAATGGATCGTTTATTGGAGCGAGAAAATTTCCATATATTAGTTTTAGATTTGATGTTACCCGGTGAAGATGGCTTAACCATTTGTCGTCGTTTACGTCAGAACTCAAATGATATCCCTATTGTTATGCTTACTGCTAAAGGTGATGAGGTTGACCGTATTATAGGTTTAGAGCTTGGCGCAGATGATTATATGCCGAAACCTTTTAACCCTCGTGAGTTATTAGCAAGAATTAAAGCGGTATTAAGACGACGGGTGCAAGAAGCTCCTGGTGCTCCAAGTATGGAGGAAAGCTTAGTTTCTTTTGGTGAATATCAATTAAATCTTGCCACACGTGAAATGCAAAAAGGTGATATTAATATGCCACTGACCAGTGGCGAGTTTGCTGTACTAAAAGCCTTGGTCACGCACCCAAGAGAGCCGCTTTCTCGTGATAAATTAATGAATTTAGCACGTGGTAGAGATTATTCAGCATTAGAGCGTAGTATTGACGTGCAAGTTTCTCGTTTACGACGAATGCTTGAAGAAGATCCTGCCAAACCACGTTATATACAAACGGTTTGGGGACTAGGTTATGTATTTGTTCCAGAAGGAAAGTCATAAAGTTAATCAATGAATTATCGCTAGGTCTTATTGATACTAGCGATATTTTTTCGTAGAGCTTAGAATCCCAAAGTTTTGTTTTATTCACTTTATCAATAACTGATGTTTTAATGAAAATATTGCCCCGTAGTGCATTTGGTCAAACCGTTCTTTTAATTGGTGTACTATTACTGATCAATCAAGTTGTTTCATATATTTCAATTGCTGTTTATATTCTTCAGCCAAATTCTCAACAAATAAATCAATTATTAGCGAAACAAATTCGCGCTGTATTTATTGATGTTGATGATCCAACACTAAGGCCTGCAATGGCAGAAGCTTTTCACCGTGAAACAGGTATTGGCGTTTACCGGGAAAAAAAAGCATTGCAACTAGGCCTGAGTGATGCTGTTCGTTATCCATTTAGATCTAATGAAATGTCTGCATTATTGGGTGGTCCAGCTGAGGTAAGAATTTCACAAGGTGATGAGTACTTATTTTGGATCCGACCACCACAAGCGCCAAATTGGTGGGTGAAAATCCCATTGTTAGGATTAGAAGAAGAAAATTTTTCCCCTTTGGTTGTTGTACTTATAATCTTAGGTGTTTTAAGTGTTGCCGGTGGCTGGTTATTTGTTAGACAATTAAACCGACCATTAAAATCACTACAACGTGCGGCAGAAGACGTAGGACGAGGCGATTTCCCAGAGCCATTATTAGAACGAGGAACTACGGAGATTGTCGCAGTAACTCAAGCTTTTAATCATATGTCTAAGGGTATTATGCAATTGGAAGATGACCGTAATTTATTGATGGCAGGCATTTCTCATGATTTGAGAACACCTTTAACAAGAATTCGTTTAGCGACTGAGATGATGTCAGCACAAGACGAATTTCTCAAAGAAGGCATTGAAAGTGACATTGATGATATGAATAATATCATTGACCAATTCATTGATTACATTCGTCATGATAGTAAAGATAAAGCTGAGTTTGATGACTTAAACGTATTGTTGCAAGAAGTATTACAAACTGAAACTCCTGCGGATCGAAATATAGCTTATACAAGTGAGCCAATGCCTGAAATTCCACTTAAATATGTTGCAATGAAACGTGTTGCAGCTAATTTAATACAAAATGCTCTACGTTATAGTGATGGAGATATTAGCGTAAATTCAGGAGTAGATAAAAATGTAGCATTTTTCACTATCAATGATCGAGGCCCCGGTATTCCTGAAGCTGATATGGAAAGGTTATTTCAGCCATTTACACAAGGAGACAAAGCACGAGGTGGAGAAGGTAGTGGCTTAGGGTTGGCTATTATTAAACGCATTGTTGATAGTCATGGTGGACGTGTTATTTTATCTAATCGAAGTGAAGGCGGATTACAGGCTAAAGTTCTCCTACCTATAAAATAAGTCTCTAAATAAACCTTCAAAGCCACAACTGTAACACCCACTATAAAATAAAAAACCGCAATTAAGCGGTTTTATGTTCAAAATAAATGGTCAGTCAAATCCAAAGAGGAGTTTGGACAAACGCCAATACTTACTTCTTTCTAGACTATATTTTATAATTGCGGTCCAGCAGCAACTAATGACTTACCGTTGTCAGTATCAGTGAACTTATCAAAGTTATTAACAAAACGTTTGGCCAAATCGACAGCTTTATTATGCCATTCAGTTTGATCGCTGTAGGTATTTCTTGGATCTAGGATATCACCTTCTACGCCTGCCACTGAATTTGGTACAGCCAAATTAAACATTGGAATAACCGTTGTTTCAGTATTATCAATTGAACCATCTAAAATAGCATCAATGATGGCACGAGTGGCTTTAATTGAAATACGCTTGCCAGTGCCGTTCCAGCCAGTATTTACCAAGTAAGCTTCTGCTCCTACAGCTTGCATACGCTTTTGCAATACTTCTGCATATTGAGTTGGATGTAAGCTTAGGAAGGCTGCACCAAAACAGCTTGAAAATGTTGGTGTTGGTTCTGTTATACCTCGCTCAGTACCTGCTAATTTAGCGGTAAAACCTGAAAGGAAGTAATATTCAGTTTGTTCTGGCGTTAACTTAGCTACTGGGGGTAATACACCAAAAGCATCTGCGGTTAAAAAGATAACTTTCTTAGCATGACCGGCTCGAGAAATTGGTTTAACGATGTTATCTATATGATGAATAGGGTAAGAAACACGGGTGTTTTCTGTTTTCGAATTATCATCAAAATCAATAGTACCATCAGCATCAACAGTAACGTTTTCTAATAATGCATCACGACGAATTGCATTATAGATATCGGGTTCGTTTTCTTTGCTAAGGTTAATTGTTTTTGCGTAACAACCCCCTTCAAAGTTAAATACGCCGTTATCATCCCAACCGTGTTCATCATCACCGATTAGTTGACGTTTTGGATCGGTAGAAAGTGTTGTTTTACCGGTACCAGATAAACCAAAAAATATTGCTGTATCGCCGTCTTTACCGACATTGGCACTACAATGCATTGATGCGATACCTTGCAGTGGAAGGTAGTAGTTCATCATAGAGAACATACCTTTTTTCATTTCACCGCCGTACCAAGTACCGCCTATTAACTGGACTTTTTCTGTTAAGTTAAAGGCAACAAAGTTCTCTGAATTAAGACCTTGTTCTTGCCATTTATCATTTACTGTTTTAGCGCCGTTCATTACGATGAAATCAGGTTCGTAACTTTTCAGTTCTTCTTCACTTGGGCGGATAAACATATTTTTAACAAAATGCGCTTGCCACGCAACTTCTGTGACAAAACGTACTTTCAAGCGTGTATCATCATTTGCACCACAATAGGTATCAACAACAAATAAACGTTTGCCTGATAATTGTGTCGTTACCAAACCTTTTAAATGTTCCCAAGTTTCTTGAGTCATTGGTTTGTTATCATTTTTACCTTGATCTGACCACCAAACGGTATCGCGAGATACATCGTCACGAACGATATATTTATCTTTTGGAGAGCGGCCAGTAAATATACCAGTATCAACATTGACTGCACCCAGTTCAGTTTCTACGCCCTTATCAAAGCCTTCGAGGCCTGCTTGTGTTTCTTCTGCAAAAAGTAACTCGTAAGATGGATTGTAAACAATTTCTGCTGCGTTATTAATGCCGTATTGAGACAGATCAATTGAGTTTTCCAAAGTGGTCATAGCAAGTGCTCTCCTGAGGTGTGACAGGTTAAAATTAAATGGGTGCGTTATTACGGCGCCATTCTAGGCGAATATTAACTAAAACGAAAGTAAAATTTCTTTCGTTGTGAAAGTTTACATAGTGAATTTCATGAATGGCAACGTTGTCATTATAGGTGTTAAAAAGGGAAACTGGTGTAAATGAATGATCACGTGATAATAATTGTGAATTAACACTTATAGATCAGGATGTTAGTGGTGGTGCTTTTAAAAGAGGGTATCAGTGCTTTATAAGGGCTGGCTAGGTAAAGAGGATAGATGAATATGGAATATTTTATGCTCTAGTTAATTCAATAAGTATACGTTAATGGATAATTGTTCTATCGAAACTTAACTGCCCTAAGATCATTTAAATAAATTTCCCTGAGGCAGCGTATTGAATTAACCCGAAAAAGCGTCACGTAGGGCATGTATAAAGATGTGCAGCAACTTTATTAAAATATATCTTCTTCAACGGTTTCACCACCATCAAGTATAGCTCCACTATTATCTTCAGTGACATATTCAGTTGGGGCGGTACCCACCGCGAAATATTCAAAGCGACTGGTTTTATCAGTTTTATTGGTGAGCTTTCCTGTTGCCTTATCAATCCGAACGGATAAAACTCCGTCGGGTTGTTCAAAAGGCTCAACAGGATAGTCTTGTAAAGCTTCTGCCATAAAGCTTATCCATGCGGGTTGCGCTGACCTTGCACCAGCTTCAGCACCTATTACTTGGCCTTTTCCTAAATTACTGTTACTAGAGGTTCTGCCTAACTCCCGACCCGGATTATCAAAACCAATCCAAGTGGTAGTAACCAATCGACGGCTAAACCCAGAAAACCATGCATCCTTTGCATCATTTGTTGTACCTGTTTTTCCTGCAATGTCTCTGCGGCCTAACTCTCTTGCCCTAAAACCGGTACCTTGCCAATAAGGTTTAAATCGCCAGTCAGCTCCCCAGATCACTGAATTCATCGCTTGAGTTGTTAAGAAGGCATTTTGCGGACTTATAACGCGTTCAGCTTTATTAACTTTTACCGTATTATAAATTGAATTGTCAGGCTGTTCTGCTGGTGTCTGCGCGGTTAATTGAGGAATGTCTTGTTGAATGCTTTCATTGCAATCATCACATGCAATTTGTGGACTTTCCGTAAAAAGCGTTTCACCAAATGAATCTTCTATTCGTTCAATTAAAAAAGGTTTGATTAGGAAACCACCATTAGCAAATGTAGCGTAACCTGTCGCAACTTCAAGCGGAGTTAACGAAGCAGAACCTAAAGCGAGAGACTCATTTTTGGGAAGTTCATTAGGAGCAAAACCAAAGTTTGCTAAATGATCAATTATTTTACTTAACCCTACTTCACGAAATAACCTGACGGCAATAACATTTTTTGATTGAGCAAGCGCTAACCGTACTCGTATAGGACCCAAATATGTTGGAGGAGAGTTTTGAGGGCGCCAAATAACACCTGTTGTTTTATCCCATTGATTGATGGGCGCATCATTGACTAATGATGCTAACGTAAAACCATTATCAAAAGCTGCGGAATATACAAAAGGTTTAATATTTGAACCTACTTGTCGTTTTGCCTGAGTAACACGGTTAAATTGACTTTGTTTGAAACTAAAACCACCTACGGCAGCTTTTATTGAACCGTTATCGGTTGATAAAGAAACTAAAGAAGCACTTGCTTGTGGTAGTTGGCTTAAACGATATTCGTCATTAGTTTTAGTAACTAAAATGACATCTCCATAAGTTAATATTTCATGAGCTACTTTTGGGGCTGTACCCTGCTTTTTATCATGAATAAATTCTCTCGCCCAAGATAAACCCGTCCAAGGAATAATACCTTCAATGTTTCCTTTGAGTTGAATGGAGACAAAATCATCAGCTATATCTGTCACGATGGCAGGTTGAAGATACTGATATGCTTTTGTTTGAGCTAAGGTCTGATTTATTTCTTCATTGGTAAGTGGTGTGCTGAATTCATCAATATTTTTTACAGTTTTATCGAATGTAAGTTCTGGGCGTAGTTGTTTAATAGGGCCGCGATAACCGTGTCGTTGGTCATAATTTATGAGGTTTTTGGATACCGCATGTTGTGCAGCGCGTTGTAAATCTGCTGATACCGTCGTAAATACTCGATAACCACCGGTATAGGCTTGTTCTTTTCCATACAGGGAGATCATTTCTTGATGAGCCATTTCAGCTATGTACGGGGCACTCAGTTCAATCTCTGCACCATGTCGTTTACCTGTGATTGGGGCTTTGTTGGCCTGTTCAAATTCTTGCGAAGTGATATAGCCAGTTACAAACATGCGTTGTAAAACAACTGCTCTGCGGGCTTTAGCGCGTTCTGGGGAACGAATAGGATTTAATGTTGATGGTGCCTTAGGTAAACCCGCCAATACCGCGACTTGGGCAAGCGTTAATTCTTTTACGTTTTTACCATAATATACTTGCGCCGCTGCGCCAAAACCAAATGAACGATACCCTAGGGGGATTTTATTCATATATAGGCTCAGTATTTCATCTTTGCTGAGTAAACTTTCAATGTGAAATGATAGAAAAACTTCTTTAATTTTGCGTGTATAGGTTACTTCTGAGCTTAAAAAGAAATTTCGAGCGACTTGTTGAGTGATGGTACTGGCGCCACCTTTACTCTTACCGATGAGTTTTGCAAAAACAGCACGAGCAATACCGATGGGATCAATACCAAAATGTTGATAAAAACGATTATCTTCTGTTGCTAAAATAGCATTGATAAGAGACTTCGGCATTTCATTTAAGGTTAGAGGAATTCGCTTTTTCTCGCCAAATTGAGAAATAAGTAGCCCTTCCGTGCTATATATTTTCATTGGTGTTTGCCATTTGATGTCTTTTAAAACAACAACACTGGGCAATTCACTGCGCATAGTTATATACAATCCGGCAAGTGATAGAAGGGCAATTAACGTCGCACTGAGACCTATTTTAAGTAGGCGTTTTAATGAAAACAAAAAAAAACTCGATAAATTATAAAATCGTCTAATATTACTAGTATATCCTGTAAAAGCATGTAATAAATGTATTTATATTAAAATTGCGCCTATTATCTCTATAATAAAATTATCTAGTAGGATTTTATGTTAAGTAGTCTATGGAAAAAGAAAGCCTCTTTAATTGTGGGGATCGATATTGGTTCACATAGTATTAAAGCCGTTTTGTTACATCAAGGAAATGATGGCTATGTACTTGAAGCATTAGTTGAAGAGACGATGCCAAGAGGTGCCATTATCGACCGTGAAATTCAAGACATCGAGGCAGTTGGCAAAGTCATTGCAAAACTGCGTAAAAAAATACCAGCTACAGTGAGTGATGCTGCTGTTGCTGTCTCTGGACAAACGGTAATAACCAAAGTTATTTATATGGATGTTGCTTTAAACGAGCAGGAACTTGCCAGTCAAATTGAAATAGAAGCTGACAGTTTAATTCCTTATCCTCTTGATGAAGTTAGTCTTGATTTTGAATCGTTAGATGTTAATGAATCAGATCCCACTAAAATAAATGTATTGTTGAGTGCGGCGCGCACCGAGTCTGTAGAAGCCCGAGTATCAGCATTAGAGCATGGCGGCTTTAATACTAAAGTAGTCGACGTTGAATCTTATGCTGTTAGCCGTCCCTTTGACCTTGTTTTATCGTTATTGCCTGATGATGCTGTTGATAAAATTGTTGCAACAGTAGATATTGGCGCAGTGATGACTCTATTCTCAGTGACTGATGCTGGAGAGCATATTTATAGCAGGGACCAAATATTTGGTAGTGAGCAATATACACGTTCGATTGTTTCTTACTACAACAAAACATTTGAAGAAGCAGAGCAAGCAAAAATAGATAATGATCTCCCGCCAAATTATACCTTTGAGGTACTAGCGCCTTATCACACTATTTTGGTGCAACAAATTCGCCGCGCAATACAAATGTTTCTAACATCTAGTGGTAAAGAAAAGGTTGATTATTTAGTTATCTCTGGTGGAACTGCTCTAGTTGAAGACGTGCAAAAATTATTAACCGAGGAGTTAGGGATACATACGGTCATTGCTAATCCTTTTGCTAATATGAAAATGGGCAAAACAATAAACAGTGATGAAGTTGAACGTAATGCACCTAAATTTATGGTTGCTACGGGGTTAGCGTTAAGGAGCTTTAGTTCATGGCATATATAAATTTACTTCCATGGCGTGAAGAAGCGGAAAAAGCCAAACAAAGAGAATTTTTTACTATTCTTGCTGCAGTTGCTTTAGGTGCCTTTGCATTTGTTTTTATTGTTAGTCAAATTTTTCAGGCACAAATTGATGGTCAAAATACTCGCAACCAATTTTTGCAAAATGAAATTAAGTTGCTCGATATTCGTATCGGTGAAATTAAAACGTTAAATGCTAAGAAAAAAGCATTAC
Organism: Colwellia sp.; assembly: GCA_013215655.1. GTDB lineage: Bacteria > Pseudomonadota > Gammaproteobacteria > Enterobacterales > Alteromonadaceae > Colwellia_A. The sequence goes on along the minus strand of JABSOX010000043.1, from coordinate 10,104 downwards.
AAGAAAGAACTAGTGTTGTTGAACAATTACAGCGTAGTCGTAATGTTGGTACGCAAGTATTAGATGAATTAGCTAAAATTGTACCTAACGGTATTTATTTAACACAACTGAAAAAACAAAATAACATCATAAGACTCAATGGCAAAAGTGAATCAAATAATCATTTAGCTAATATGATTAGGGCAATAGAACGTTCTGATTTATTAACCGAAGCAACACTAGAGTCTATAACTTCTACAGATGCAAAAAGTAAATTATTGAGTGATTTTAAAATGCGAGTACGCATAAAAGGATTGAATGCTGAGCCAATAGCAGAAGTAACGAAGGGTGAGAAAAAATGAATTTAGATCTCTCTCAATTTGATAATCTCGAACTGGATAATATTGGTGAATGGCCACCGTTGGCGAAATTAGTATTAACCATTTTTTTAGCGATTGTAGTGATGGGATTAGGCTTTACTGTTTTAATAAGTGATAAAATTGATGTGCTCAATAGTGTAGAAGCTGAGGAAACAACGCTTAAACAAAAGTATGAAGTTAAGTATCATGTCGCGTCAAATTTAGAGCTATTTCGGGCGCAAATGGTTGAAGCGGAAGCTTTGTTTGCTACACAATTAAAGAGTTTGCCTGAAAGTCATGAGATTCCCGGTTTACTTGATGACATTACTTTTGTTGGTACAACGAGTGCCTTAAATTTTGTTAAATTGAATTGGCAACCGGAAATAATACAAGAAATTTATATAGAATTGCCTATTGATATTGAAGTTATTGGTAAATATCATGATTTTGGTAGTTTTGTGAGTAAAATAGCAGGACTGCCACGTATCGTTACTTTACATGACTTTGAAATAGATTTGTCGAAAGCAGATAATGACCAATTAAAATTTAAGCTCCAGGCAAAAACTTATCGTTATAGGGAGGCTGAAGAAAAATGAAAAGATTAGCCATACTATTAACGGTTTTTTTGTCAGGATGTTTTGATGATACTAGTGACTTAAAAGAGCATATTGCCACGGTGCAGGCGAATACTAAAAGTTATATAAAACCAATAGCCGAAGTACCTGTCTTTAATCATTATTCTTATAATGCTAAATCATTACGTAGTCCCTTTGATTTACCAAAGCCGGAAGCGATTCAAGAAAAAATGCAACAAATGTCAGGTTGTTTAAGCCCCGATCCAAGACGAAGGAAACAACCTCTTGAAAAGTACGCTATTAGTGATTTATCGATGCGCGGTACATTGGGTGAACTTGGTGTTACTTGGGCGTTGGTAGAAGCATCTGATGCAACCTTGCACCGTGTTGCTGTAGGCAATTACCTAGGGTTATATAATGGTAGGATCACCGCTGTCGACTTAAAAAACGTAAAAATTATAGAATTAATTCCAGACGGTTCTGGCTGTTGGGCTGAACGTGAAACAAATATTGCGATAACAGAATCGAATTCAGAGGGGTAAGGGAACTAATGTTGCTATTTAAAAAAGTGAAAGAGTATATGGTATTGAGTTCTTCTTCGAGATTGAAATGGTTGGCGTTTGTTATTTTGAGCGTAACGGCTACTTCTGCACATTCTACAAGCTTAACTGCATTTCAATATAATACGATGCAGAATAATGAAATTGAGCTGGTTTTTCAATTGTCAGAAAATATAATTGGGCAACCTAATGTTAAAACATCAATGAACCCAGCGCGGATTGATATTACTTTTGCTGCGGATGATTTTAATCAACAATTAAATGAAACTATGATTGATCATGCGGGTGTTAGTCGAGTAACCGTTAATAAAGTTGCCGGTCAAGTAGTTGCCTCTGTTCACCTAGACAACTTGTCTATTTTTGACGTAAGTCAAAATGAAACAACATTTTCTCTTATATTAAATAAAGATGTACCTAATACCGCGGTTTCAAAAGTCAATGCACTTGGCAATGAGTTCATTAATAATATCCAATCGTTAGACTTTCGCAAAGGGCAAAAAGGTGATGCACAAATAATTATTCATCTTGATGACAGTATGGTGGCGGTAGATGTAAGTGATAAGTTAGGAAAACTTTATGTTGAATTTCACAATACTCAAATTATTGAAGATTTGCTATATAAATTGGATGTTACTGATTTTGGTACGTTAGTTTCAGGTATCGAAACTTTCAGAGAAGGGCGAAATGCTCGCTTGGTGATCGATATTGACTCAGGTTTTACCTTTAAACATCAACAACTCAATAATGTATTTTCAATAACGGTGAGCAAAAAAATTAAAAATCCGGGCTATTTAGGAGAAGAAGACGATTTTAGTGGTCGAGCAATATCGTTGAATTTTCAAGATATTCCGGTACGTACGGTATTACAAATAATTGCCGATTATAATGGTTTTAATTTAGTTACCAGTGACACTGTAGCGGGTAACATTACTTTAAGACTTGATGGTGTTCCTTGGGATCAGGCGCTTGATATTATTTTGAAAGTAAAAGGATTAGATAAGCGTATGGAGGGCAACATTTTAATGGTTGCTCCAAGTGATGAATTAACTGCGCGTGAAGCTCGGGACTTGCAAGCTTTACAGCAAGTTGAAGAATTGGCTCCACTATATTCAGAGTTTGTACAAGTTAATTATGCAAAAGCTTCTGAATTAGCAGGTCTTATCAAAACCGAGGATAATAGTATTTTGTCAACACGTGGTAGTGTCAGTGTTGATGAAAGAACCAATACCTTGTTACTACGCGATACCGCTAAAAGTATTGAAGATATTAAACGTATGGTGAATGTATTAGATGTACCTATCCGTCAGGTTGTTATTGAAGCGAGAATGGTGACAGTTAAAGATAGTATTAACGAAGAGCTTGGTATTCGGTGGGGGGTCACAAATATCAATGGTGATTCTTCTACCTCAGGAACATTAACGGGTGCTGATATCGCTTCTGGCGGTATTGTTCCGCCGTTATCAGATCGGCTTAACGTAAATTTACCTGCAGCGACACCTGCGGGAAGTATTGCTTTTCAGATAGCTCGTTTAGCTGATGGTACGATATTAGACCTTGAACTAACGGCTATGGAAAAAGAAAATAAAGGCGAGATTATAGCGAGTCCCCGTATTACCACTTCCAACCAAAAAGAAGCTTATATTGAGCAGGGCGTCGAAATACCTTACCAAGAAGCGTCTTCAAGTGGTGCAACGACGACACAATTTAAAAAAGCCGTGCTGAGTTTAACGGTGACACCACATATTACGCCGGATGACCGCATTATTCTTGATTTAGTGATTACACAAGATACCGTGTCTGATGTACAAAATGGTCAAGCACCGGCAATTGATACTCAACGTATTGGTACACAAGTTTTAGTCAATAATGGTGAAACCATCGTATTGGGTGGAATTTATCAACAAGCAATTATAAATACTGTTTCTAAAGTACCCGTTTTGGGCGATATTCCTTATTTTGGTTGGTTATTTAGAAATAGTACAAACTTTAATGAAAAAAAAGAATTACTGATTTTTGTTACACCACGCATAGTTACCGAGCGTTTTTAAGTTATTTTGCAAGTAAGTGACGACTTTTCGCCTCACTTACTTGCAATGTACATAGAACAATTGCGATAATTACGCCCTTGAAATTTTCGAGGGGGTCTCCTTACCCTATTTTAACGTAATTTATTTATAACGAGTTTAATTAGTCTAATGGCAGAAAAACGTAATATTTTCCTTGTAGGCCCTATGGGCGCAGGCAAAAGCACCATTGGTAGAGAGTTAGCTGAGAGGCTACATCTTGAATTTTTTGATTCTGACCAAGAAATAGAGCGCCGCACAGGTGCTGATATCGCCTGGGTTTTTGATCTTGAAGGTGAAGAAGGCTTTCGTAAACGAGAAGAAAGCGTAATTGAAGATTTATCTGAAAAACAAGGTATTGTTTTAGCAACCGGTGGTGGATCAGTAATTAGCGCACAAGTGCGTAATCGATTATCGGCACGTGGCATTGTTGTATATCTTGAAACAACTATTGATAAACAAGTAGCACGTACACAAAGAGATCGTCGTCGTCCGTTGTTACAAACATCAGAAGAGCCTCGTACTGTTTTAGAAAACTTAGCGGTAGAACGTAATCCTCTGTATGAAGAAATTGCTGATGTGATTGTTCAAACAGATGATCAAAGTGCAAAAGTTGTTGCTCATAAAATTGTAGAACGCTTAGACTTTTAAGATTGTAAGACATAATCATGACAACTCTTCATGTTGATTTAGATACTAGAAGTTATCCTATATACATAGACAACAAATTATTAAAAAATAATAGTTTGTTGTCTAGTCATATCCGCGGTAAGCGTATCTGTATTGTTTCTAATAATATTGTTCATCCATTATATGCTCAAAAGCTTAAAGAGAGTCTCATCGGTTATGATATTGATGAAATTATTTTACCTGATGGTGAAGCCGAAAAAAGCTTAGCTAATTTTGATAAAATTATGTCACATCTACTTGCTAATGAGCACGGCCGAGATAGCACTCTTATTGCGCTTGGAGGTGGGGTTATTGGTGATATAACCGGATTTGCTGCTGCATGTTATCAGCGTGGTATTGACTTTATTCAGGTGCCGACAACTTTATTGTCGCAAGTCGACTCCTCTGTTGGCGGAAAAACAGCCATTAATCATCCTTTAGGTAAAAATATGGTAGGGGCTTTCTATCAACCTACTGCCGTATTTATCGATATTGATAGCTTAAAAACCTTACCTGAAAGAGAGTTCAATGCGGGTATGGCCGAAGTAATCAAATATGGCATATTGGGTGACTACGCTTTTTTTACTTGGTTAGAAGACAATATCAAGCTAATTAAATCAGGTGATCAAACAGCTCTTAGCAAAATGATTGAGACTTGTTGTCAATGTAAAGCGGATATTGTTGCTGAAGATGAAAAAGAAGGCGGAATAAGAGCATTATTAAACCTTGGACATACTTTTGGTCACGCGATTGAAGCGGATCAAGGTTATGGTAAATGGCTTCATGGCGAAGCTGTAGCCACTGGCATGGTACTTGCTGCTAAACTAGCAGTAGCAATGAATTTGCTAGAAGTGTCAGATCTTCGTCGCATAGAGTCTTTAATAAGCGCATTTGATCTTCCATTAGAGTCGCCTGAAAACATGGGCTTTGATGAGTATATTTGTCATATGCGTCGTGATAAGAAAAACTTAGCAGGTAAGCTACGTTTTATTGTACCAACGGCGATTGGTAAATCTGAAATTCGTGACGATGTCACTGAGGAGATACTTCAGCAAATTCTGTAAATAAGAGTCAGAAAGGTGAAGTATGTCCGCGCTAGCGTATTCAACAAATAAATCAGATAAACACCCTAGTGTTACCACGATAAGTGCTAGTGCCCGTATAGATTATATTTTTCGCTTCTCCAAACAAGCGATTCTTGTCATCAATGATGATTTAGAAACGTTTGCACAAATTGGTAGTGAATATATTGCAACCTTACCCGATGAACAAAACACCGCTTTTGTTAGCATATCTCCCAAACTAAATAATATCCAAATCCGTTGTCGTATCATCGAACAATTATTTGGTAATAGTTTATTTGATCCTGAGCAATCTCTTGCGGTAAGTATCATTAATTTTTCAAAAATAGAGACTGATGCAATAAGCATTGTTATCGAAAATGCGGAGCTATTATCTTTACAATTGTTACATGAACTATGTCAGTTGTCTGAAATCGCCAAGAAAACAAAGAGAAATATTAATGTGTTGTTACTTGGTGCTAAGGAAACAGGTACTGAGATGGCAAGAAACAGAAGCCTCTTTGATCATAAGGTTTCTATATTATCTGCTCAATCGGGTCAATTGATCAGTTTAGGTTCAAAAAAATTAAAAACTGGCATTTCATTTTTATCGTTCGGCAAAGCAAAAAAGATATGGCTAACAGCTTTTGTTAGTCTATTGGTTATTGTTTCACTACTCGTTGTATTACAGCAACGTCAGTCAATTGACTTTTCTGAGCTAATTGAACAAAACTTTAACGAAAATAATGAAATTGTCAGCACTTTTGTATTAACTAAAAAGAATAAATCAAAAATAGACAAAGCAATAAAAGATAAAGCAAAAGGTTCGATTATTGATAAAGAGTTGGTTATAAGTGAACAACAAGGTGCAAGTCGTAATGATATATTACAGGCTATTGTCACTTCGGAAGTTAATGAAATAAACACTAAAGAAGAACCGATCACTCGTTCAAGTATTAATCTTCATGATGATGAAACAATTGAAGGTGAGGTAGTTAAAAGCATAACGATAAAATTAATTGAACCACAAGCGATTTCATCGATCAAAAATAATACGCAAGTTGTTGTTGCACCGATAAGTAAAGAAACACCTTTTCGTCAAGCGCTAGTAAAAACAGTAAAATCAGTCACGACTGATACAGAGCCACTAACTAACAATAACGAAGTTGTTTATAGCAAAATTAATAGTGAAAACTATATAAATAAGAATACGGGCTTTGTTGTACAAATCGCTGGTTTTTCACAGTTTTCAGTATTTGAAGAGTTTATTAATGAATATGCAAATATTGATTACTTAGGATACTACCGTAATTTGAATCAACAGAAGTTTTTAGTCATTACCTCTTTGATTTTCCCCTCTCGATTTCAAGCCGAACAGGCGTTAATATCATTGCCTATTGAGTTACAAGAACGTGGCTCGTGGATAAAATCGATCGAAGCCGTTAATAGTGAAATCCAGCAGTATCAACAAAGCAATTAATTAGATACAATCCGTCTCAAATTTAAAGCACATAATAATATGTGAAATAAGTAGTAAAGGTTGCTAGGCGGAATGATAAAAAAGCATCGAGCGTTTCTTAAATGGGCTGGTGGTAAATATGCTCTAAGCGATGTTATCAACAAAACCTTACCTAGTGCTGACCGATTAATAGAGCCTTTTGTTGGCGCGGGTTCTATCTTCTTAAATAGTGATTTTGTACACTATCTATTGAATGATATTAATCAAGACTTAATCAACTTATATAAAATCGTCCAGCGAAAGCCCGTCAAATTTATAGCTGATGTCAAAAAGTTATTTTCACCAGAAAATAATAATGCAGAAAGCTATTATCAATTCCGTAAAGACTTTAATCAAACAACGGATAAATATCAGCGTTCACTATTATTTTTATATATGAACCGACATGGTTATAACGGTTTATGTCGATATAATAAATCGGGTGGTTACAACGTTCCTTTCGGTAAATATAAAAAGCCTTATTTTCCACAAGCTGAATTAGAATTTTTTTCCGAAAAATCACAGAAAGCGACGTTTGTCTGTGAAGGTTATCGACAAACGTTTGCTCGAGCAAAAAAGAACGATGTTATCTATTGCGATCCACCGTATGTGCCTTTAAGTAAAACGGCAAGTTTCACCAGTTATGCAGGTAATGGCTTTGGCTTAGATGAGCAGGCTGATTTAGCCAACGCTGCTGAGGAAGTATTAAAGGAAAAAGGTGTATCGGTATTGCTTAGTAATCACGATACTATTTGGACACGTAAAATATATGAGCATGCAACTACAATTAAATCGATAAAAGTTGCTCGTACCATTAGCCAAAAAGGTAGCACGCGTAAAAAAGTCGCAGAGTTACTAGCCTTGTATCAATAGCATATTTTGTTCTAAGGGTTAGGGCAGCACAAGTGAAACAAGTGCGATTAGTCCGCCAATAAATAGTGCAACAGAAATAACGCCAACAATAATAAAGTGACTAATTTTTCCTTGAGAAAAGTCTCTCTCTCTGTTTTTACTACTCTGCACACCAAAAAATGCGGCACCGACACTTTTAAAAACTTCTTTTAGACCGCTTCCGTTATCTTCTTTCATATTACTCAATTTTTAGCCATTGATTAGTAAGTAATGATATTAGAGTTTTGCAAATCTTAGTAGATCTTATTTGTATAAATGTACTTTAGTAAAATTTTGTTTCTTACAGAAAACTACAAGTTTAACGAATTAAACGATGTTCCTTCTTTATACACTTCTTATAACTTATTGAATGCATATTATTTGTCAATTTAATGTGAAGGTTTTTGTGTCAGTATTTTTTACATATGTACAATTTTAAAATGTGCGGTTTTTACTAATTCACTGATTTTATATGATATTTATAGTATGGCTTATATTATGCTGTATAGGCAGTATAGGCAGTATATAAGTTCTGCATAAAATATATGTGCTGGAGACGTTCATGTTTAAAAGTTCATCCTTAATCAAAGTATTAGCAACTCTATCGATGTTTGTTACACAAATGTCGTTTGCAACGATTATTAATTATAATGATTGTAATGTAATGAATGTGAAGTTAACTTCAATTTCACTTATAGCTATTGTAGACCCGACTGAGACTAATAAATTAAACCAAACATATGATTCTACCTCGTGTGCGGGTATGTTTAGTGAGACAGGTAATGGCGGTGCAAATGATGGCCCGCTAAATAATGTCGGAAATAATATAGGTGAATGGGGAGACGGTTTATTAAATGGAGATAATATCTTTTTCGCTGATGGTGCTTTTATTGACAATACCGCGGCTTCTCTAGGCGGAGATTTACAAGCTTTAAGTTCCGATGGTATTGAGGATGATCCCGGTTGGATTCGTGTAGGTCACTTTGATGCAACAAGTAATAATGGAACTCCAACTTACGGTACTTTAGGTGCAGATCGTGATGACGGAGGGCTATATATTGGAGACCTTCTGTCTATAGATCTCACCTGCACCGATCTTACTGATTGTAAAAACATGAATTGGACGATAGAAGCTAAGCTAGGATCCCTGTTACAAGCTAGAGAAATATTAGGTGAAGCAACATTTGATCACTTAGCCTTTTCAATAAAAGCTGGTAACCATGTAGGTGTATACGATTTTAATTTCAAAGAAATATTTGCTTTTGAAGAGCTGACTTATGGAAATACAGATTTAGATTTCTTATCACCTTATAAACTGAGTGGCACAATTGCTACGAATGACTTCGGTAAAAAGTGCGAATTAACTGAGACAACCAGAGAATGTAATGATAACTATTCTGGAATATCACATATGAATATTTATATTAGAGACCCTGCAGACCTTACTAATGTTCCAGAGCCTTCTACAATAGCTTTATTTGGTGGCGTACTACTATTCATGGGTATTAGACGTAAACGCGCTTAATAACTTACAGTAGTAAAAATCAAAAGCCATTCTAAAATAGAATGGCTTTTTTGATCTGTAGACAAATTTCATTAAAAATGTCAGGTTTCTTTACACAATTATCTATAGACTGATTGTAGCTAAACGGTCTACGCATTTATTATACTGGCCGTTAGCTGGATGGTTTCTTAGCCTTAAATATGGCTGTCTGGATAATGTAGGTCGAGAACTAATAACCTGTACTGCGACAAGAAGGTAAATTAGTCTTGTTGAGGTAAACCTCAACCTACATAAAATAGTCTTTAAAGATTCTTAACGTACCATGTCATTGCTTTTTCAATACCGGGCAATATTTTAAATTCAGGCTCAAATCCCAGAAGAGATTTTGCTTTACTAATATCAGCTTGTGAATGCCTAACATCACCCGCTCTAAAGTCTCGATAAACAGGTGATTTATCGTAATTAATATCATTGTCAGCCAATGCAGACCTTAGGCTATCAAAAAGTACGTTCAGTGTTGTTATATCACCTAGTGCTACGTTATAAACGTTATTTTTAGCTTCACTGGTTGCAACCGCCGATAATATATTGGCTTGTACTACATTCTCAATAAAACAGAAGTCACGGCTAGTTTCGCCATCACCATTAATAATTACATCTTCGTTGTTATAGATTGCTGAGACCCATTTAGGAATAACAGCAGCATAAGCGCCGTTAGGATCTTGTCTTTTGCCAAAGACATTAAAGTAACGCAAACCAATAGTATTTAAACCATAGGTTTTAAAAAATACATCAGCATATAATTCGTTTACGTATTTAGTAACGGCATAAGGAGAAAGTGGTTTACCGATTTTGTCTTCTACTTTTGGCAAATCCGGATGATCACCATAAGTAGAACTAGATGCCGCATAAACGAATGTTTCAACTTGCTCTTCTTTGGCGGCG
>JABSOX010000042.1:22759-47738 GCA_013215655.1 Colwellia sp. | reverse complement strand
GGAAAATGGTCTCACGATGGCAGCATGATGTATTGGTATGAAGAAGTTGATCAGCAGTGGCATGTAATGGAAAAGAACCTCACCAATAACCAAATACGCATTCTGATGAGTGAAGCCATTTTCAGGTTTGAAATACTTGACTCCCACAATCTACATTATCAAAAAATTGGTACCATAAAGGTTCATTCTCGACTATTGGCTAATGCAAATTCAACAACCTCGAAAGATAAATTGTTACTACCGTTAGAAAACTATTATTCGTGGGATGCACATTTAAACACGATTTATTATAGTTCGACGTCAAAAGAAAAAAAGTTACAAATGCTCTTTAAAATGGACTTATCAACGGGTTTGTCTGAGTCTCTATATCCTATTGATGCGATGATGACAGCTTCAGGTCGTAACTTAAGTGTGAGTAATGACGGAAGCACCGCTTATTATACTCGCCTTGATAAATACAAAACGGATATAGTTTTGATGAAGCAGTAAGGCAAGTACTGACATTATGTGCGGCTGAGTTTAGGTTTAAATCTTTATCCTTTCATTTATTTATCTGGATTTTAAAGCTTTATTCGCTGTAGAGACTAGACCCTGAATTTAAATTTACCACCCAATTAACTGTATAAGTATACAGGTATTTGTTTTTGGTATATATTGAACTGAGTTATTAGATAACTTGGAGAGTTCAATGTTCAGTAAAATGAAGCTTAATTCAGGACAAAATGAAGCAGTTAATTTTGGTTTACACCAAGATAAACTTACACAGCCATTACTGATCATTGCCGGTGCAGGCACTGGGAAAACCAATACTCTCGCCCATAAAACAGCGCAAGTTATCTTAAATGGAGCCTCTCCTGAACGTATATTACTGGTCACTTTTGCCAGAAGAGCCGCAAGTGAATTATCTTCGCGTACCAATCGTATTATTGAGCAACAGTTACATCAAGAAAAAAAGAAATATCAGCCGATTAATATCCCTTGGATGGGAACGTTTCATTCAATCGCTGTGCGTTTATTAAGAGAGCATGCTAATTCCATTGGCTTGGAAAGTGATTTTACGATCATGGATAGAGGAGATTCAGCCGACCTTATTGACGTTATCAGGCATGAATTACGTTTTACCAGTACAGAAAACAGATTTCCTAAAAAGAAAACCTGCATTGATATTTATTCACGCTGCGTTAATAGCCAATCTCCCATTGCTAAAATACTAGAGGATCATTTTCCGTATTGTCGTGAATGGTCAAAAGAATTAACGTCTTTGTTTGTACGATATGCACAAGCAAAAATGGAACAAGTATGTTTGGATTATGATGACTTGCTACTTTATTGTTACCACATGGCGCAAATTCCCGCGATAGCACAAAAAATCCGTGCTCAATTTGACCATATTTTTGTTGATGAATATCAAGATACCAATGTTTTACAAGCAGGCATATTACATGGTTTTTTCCCTACAGGAGAAGGTCTTACTGTGGTGGGCGATGACGCCCAATCTATTTATAGTTTCCGCTCAGCAAGCGTTGATAATATCTTAGACTTCCCTGCCCAATTTTCTCCAAAAGCTAAGGTTATTTCTTTAACGCAAAATTACCGCTCACATCAAAAAATATTAGACTTATCTAATGCCTTGTTAAGTGAAGGATCTGAAGGTTATAAAGTTGAATTGTTCAGTGATACTAAAACCGGTCCCACCCCCAAATTGGTCACCATTGAAGATGATGCGATGCAAGCAGAATATATTGTTAAGCAAGTATTGTCGGCGCGAGAAAAAGGAATCGATTTAAAAAAACAAGCGGTATTATTTCGCTCTAGTTACCATAGTGACCGTTTAGAATTAGAATTAACACGTCGAAATATACCCTATGTAAAACATGGTGGGTTAAAGTTTTTAGAAGCGGCTCATGTTAAAGATTTATTATCAATTTTACGTTGGGCCGGTAATCCAAAACACAAAATATCAGCTTTTAGAATATTAAAATTATTACCCGGCGTAGGACCTAAAATTGCAGAAAAAGCGTTTCATCATTTAGTGGTTAATCAGCATGATTTTACATCCCTTAAGTCATATTCTGTACCGACATCAGCCGAGGAGCAATTTTCAGCGTTAACTGATTTATTAATTAACATCAATCAAAGTAAAATCAGTTGGTCTGAACAAGTTAATGAAACCGGAAAGTTTTATAAAACACTCTTAGAACAGAATTACGATGATCATTTTGTTCGTTTTGGCGATATTGAGCAATTGGCTAATATTTCTCAGCAATTTAAAAATAGAGAAAAATTTTTGACCGAACTGACTTTAGACCCTCCACAATGTAGCAGTGATCTTGCGGGACCTGCCCATATTGATGATGATTTTTTAATATTAACCACGGTGCATAGTGCTAAAGGACAAGAATGGAACAATGTTTTTATTCTTAATGTTGCTGACGGTAATTTTCCCAATGAATACGCAATTGGCGATAAACGTGCCGTTGAAGAAGAACGTAGATTGCTCAATGTCGCAATAACAAGAGCAAAGAATGAATTACATCTTATGCAACCACTGAAATACTGGGTTCCAGAGCAACCACAATATGGAGATAAACATGTATACGGCGCTAAAAGTCGTTTTTTAACAGAAAAGCTATGTACATTATTAGAGCCTATTCATTATCCCAGACATGACTGTAGCCAAGCACAAAAAAAATTAGCCGCTAAAATGATCACTGATATCAAAAAAACAGTGTTGGGTATTTGGCAGGAAGCCTAGTTTTATTAATCTTTTGGTATTGAAGATCTCGGGCCTATGGGAACAAACAAACTGGGTTTATTAATTTCCTCTACCGTTAAATTATGCGGAATACGCGCTTTAAGCAGATCAGTAAATATCTCTGTATTGTGATTTGAAGAATCTAGCCATAGATCAATGGTGTCATCATCTTGTGATAACATCAATGGACTTGCTTTTGTATGAAAAGGCATTAACTTGTCATGGGCTGGCAAGGTGATAACCGAGCAAGACAAAAGTGTTTCTTGAGTTTTAGGGTGAAGCCACTGCCGATAAAGTCCACCTAACGCAATAGCACCTTGTTCAGCATAAAAGTCATGATAACGGGCATTAGCACCCTTACCTTCTGTTTCTCCAAAACCTTTAGCAACAATCACACACCGGCTTTCTCGATAGGCTTTAAAGCCAGCGCTTCGGGGGGAATTTAATTTATCATAACGGGTATTGAACGAGGTATATTTTGAAGGTTTAAAACCTTGTGCTGTTGGCTCTTGCAATAACCACCATTGGGCGTCATCTAATTGTCTTTTTCTATTTTTTTCTCTAACAATAGAAATAACATTTGCCGCACCGATCATACGCCCATAGCGCATTGTTTCTCTTGGGTTTTCAATACCTAAATTTGCCAATAATTTGGTGACAAAAGGATCATCAGATACGTTTAATCGACCACACATAGTTAATCTCAACTTGCAAGAATATAGCTTTATTGTATACTGTACATATATACAGGTAGATTCAATATGAACGAAATAATTGCGTTATTACAACGAAAAAACTTAGTGTGGCATGCTAAGGGGGAAAAGCCAATAAATGATGTTACACCCTCAGGTTATACTGCATTTGACGATAAACTCCAGGGTGGTTTACCTAATATTGGTGTGGTGGAGGTAAGAACACCCATAGGAATAGGAGAACTGCGTTTATTGCTGCCCAACATCATGCGACAGGCACAAGACAGATTAACGGTATTTATCCAACCACCTGGTTTTATTAACGCTGAGCACATGCAAAACCAAGGGTTTAACTTAAATAACATTTTAATCGTTTTCCCTAATTCCGTTAAGGAAGCACTTTGGGCTGCAGAGCAATGCTTAAAAAGTGGTGCATGTAGTGCGGTATTATTTTGGTGTCAATCGTTGGAAGTACATCAAGTTAGGCGTTTTCAAGTGGCGGCAGAAGCAGGAAATTGTGTTCATTTTTTATTAAAGGATGAAAAAGCAAATGCTTTATCTCTACCCGTTCCTTTAACAATTCAATTGTCACCGCATTCTTGTGGTATTGAAGTCAGCATACCTAAACGTAGAGGTGGTTACCCTTTACCTGAGTTCACTGTTGATATGTCATTTCAATGGCCAGCATTAACCTTAGCGCCTTCTTCGAATAACATTCTTTCATTTCCAGCAGCGAAAGCCGTTTAACATGACTCTTTGGCTTTATTTACATTTTCCGGTGTTACAGCTCGACACGCTCTACTCTGCTCAACAAGATCAGCCCATTATTATTGTAGAAGCTAAAAAAAATGCCATTGTGCAATTTAATAAAGCTGCGGCTGTACATGGAGTTAAGTTGGGCATGGGCCTGGGAACTGCTTCATCGCTTTGTGATGATCTACATGTACACCCATATCAAGCAGCTGTAGAAAAAGAAAAGTTATTAGAAATTGCTCATTGGTTGTATCTCAAAACGTCTGACATCTCATTTTTTGAGCCTAATGGTATATTGCTTCGGGTAAGTAATATGCTTACTTTATATGATGGATTAGATAATTATTGGCAAGCATTAAAGGTTCATTTAACCCTATTAAAGATACATTTTTATTATGCAACGGCTTATTCACCTTTAGCTGCACAATTACTTGCTCAGTCTGGGTTTAATCAAGTAATAGATAATAAAAAAACACTCCTTAATGCAATTAAACAACATAGTTTGGTTAAAACAACATTACCATCAAAAACGATAGAAAAACTTAACCGTACTGGGGTAAGAAACTTAAAAGAACTACTTAATATTCCCCTTGCAGAAATTGCTAAACGTTTTGATATATCACTGGTCAATTTTGTCGGGCGACTAACGGGAAACTTCCAACACCCCGTTAATTATTATACTCCTCCAGTGCAATTTAAACGTTGTTTACAATTGTTATTTGATATTGAAAATGCGCAATGGTTAGAGCGTCCTTTAAACCTCTTATTAAATAAACTGGAAAGCTTTCTCACTTTGGGAGATAAGGTCACACAT
Organism: Colwellia sp.; assembly: GCA_013215655.1. Classification (GTDB taxonomy): domain Bacteria; phylum Pseudomonadota; class Gammaproteobacteria; order Enterobacterales; family Alteromonadaceae; genus Colwellia_A. The sequence continues at coordinate 42,724 of JABSOX010000042.1, read as the reverse complement.
GAAATAATCATCACTCTTCACCAAAGAGATACACCTGATGTTGACTTAACGATTAGTTCAGCTCGAGGTGATAGCGCGGCAAAAAAATGGCTCAAACTTTCTTCATTGACGTTAGAGTCCATTAAAATTGAAGCACCTGTACATAGCATAACCTTATGCGCTAGCCGTGTAGTTGCTAGGCATATAGCAGAAGTTGATTTATTTTCCGGTTACCAAGGTAATACATCTCCCTTAGAGTTACTTTCTATTTTACAAGCTAAGTTGGGTAAACAAGCAATAAAGGGCCTTGCTATTACTGAAGATGCAAGACCAGAGCTTAGTAGCCAATTTTGTGAACCATTATCCAATGCAATTAATCTCTCTCTTAAGGGAAAGTTACGTCCTAGTTTATTACTACCTACACCGCAACGTTTAACGGATAAAGTATCTGTTATTCAAGGTCCTGAAAGAATAGCGACCGGTTGGTGGGATGGTCAGCCTATTGTTCGAGATTATTTTATTGCTCGTAGTAAACAAGGTCGTTGGTTATGGATATTTAAAGATCAGAAAAAAGGATGGTTTCTACACGGTGCATTTAGCTAATGAACCCTTTTTGTATAAATGATGTCAATATGAGTCACTTAAATTTATGAGATATGCAGAGCTATTTTGCCAGAGTAATTTCTCTTTCTTAGAGGGAGCTTCCCATGCCGAAGAGTTGGTTAGCCAAGCCAATTTTTTAGGTTATTCAGGACTAGCAATTACGGATGAATGTTCTGTTGCAGGAATAGTTCGCGCGTATACGGCGATAAAACAGCATAAATTTGAGCTTAAATTAATAGTCGGTAGCCTATTTACGTTAGATACAACATTAAAAATAATATTACTCTGCCCTACCCGCACCGCCTATGCTGAGCTCTGTCGGATCATCACTAATGCCCGTCGGAGAATGCCAAAGGGAGAGTATGAGTTATCAGAGTGGGATTTAACTTCAATTAAACATTGTTTATTTATTTGGATCCCCAACGGCGATAAAGCAGATCAACATTGGGGGCAATGGCTCTATAAACACCATAAAAAACGCTTGTGGATAGGCATACAAAACCACCTACAAAATCATAGCAAAGAATACACTCAACATTGTAAAGATATAGCCCTCCAATTGAAGTTACCCATCACAGCCTGTGGTGGTGTATTGATGCACAATGCAACACGACTCCCTTTGCAACATACCATTACCGCTATTCGTGAAGGTACAACGTTAGTAAAAGCAGGAAAGCTATTACTGTCCAATACTGAACGGGCTTTACGTTCAAAAGAAAAACTTGCCAAACTATTCCCAGCAGAATGGCTGGCTGAAAGCGTAAAAATTGCCAATCAATGCTCATTTTGCTTAAGTGAATTGCAATATGAATACCCTAGCGAGTTAGTACCCAAAGGACATACGCCAATGGGTTATTTGCGAAAACTTGTCGCTGAGGGTATTGAAATACGTTTTCCTGCGGGGATTGACGACAAAGTACAAGCCATTATTAAGAAAGAATTAACACTCATAGAAGCGCTTAACTATCCTTTTTTCTTTTTAACTATTCATGACATTGTGATGTTTGCAAAATCCCAGGGTATTCTCTACCAAGGTAGAGGATCTGCTGCAAATTCTATTGTTTGTTATTGCCTTGAAATTACAGCCGTTGATCCTCGACAAATATCCGTATTATTTGAACGATTTATCAGTAAAGAACGCGATGAACCACCTGATATTGACGTAGATTTTGAACATGAACGTCGTGAAGAAGTTATTCAATACATTTATCAGAAATATGGGCGCGAGCGCACCGCATTGGCTGCAACTGTAATTTCATACCGCTTTAAAAGTGCAGTACGTGATGTCGGTAAAGTACTAGGTATTACTGAAACACAATTAGCTTTTTTTATTAAAAATATTAACCGTAGAGATAAAGAGCATAGTTGGCAAGCTCAAATTGTTGAACTAGGCCTACAGCCAGAGTCGCTAAAAGGTCAACAATTTATCAATTTAGTCACTGAGATCATGGGTTTTCCTCGACACTTATCACAGCATGTTGGTGGTTTTATTATTTCATCGGGACCCTTATATGAATTAGTACCGGTAGAGAATGCCACTATGGCGAACCGCACCGTTATTCAATGGGATAAAGACGATTTAGAAAGCTTAGGTTTACTGAAAGTTGATATCTTAGCACTTGGCATGCTAACCGCTATTAGGAAGTGCTTTTCGCTTATTAGTCAGAACTACCAAAGGGAGTTAACTATCGCTGATATCACTCGTATGCAAGATGATGCCAGTGTTTATAAAATGATACAAAAAGCCGATACCGTAGGCGTATTCCAAATTGAATCTCGTGCTCAAATGAGTATGTTACCTAGACTTCGCCCTATTACGTATTATGACTTAGTCATACAAATTGCCATTGTACGACCAGGCCCTATTCAAGGCGATATGGTACATCCGTTTCTTAAAAGACGAAATGGAGAAGAAGCAATATCGTATCCTTCAGCAGCGGTTAAAGAAGTATTATCGCGAACCTTAGGTGTACCCATTTTCCAAGAGCAAGTTATAAAACTAGCAATGGTCGCTGCAGGTTTTACCGGCGGCGAAGCTGATCAGTTAAGACGTGCAATGGCAAAATGGAAGAAGAATGGTGAGCTATTTAAATTTAAATCTAAATTAATCAACGGCATGAAGTCTCGTGGCTATGAATCATCTTTTGCGGAACGTATTTTTGAACAAATTTGTGGCTTTGGTGAATATGGCTTTCCAGAAAGCCATTCAGCCTCTTTTGCTGTTTTGGCCTACACTTCCGCTTGGCTTAAGTTTTACTACCCTGAGGCATTCTATATTGCATTACTCAATAGTTTACCTATGGGATTTTATAGCGCATCACAACTTATTCAGGACGCACGAAGACACGGTATTATTATTCTTCCTGTATGCATCAATAGCTCACAATATAACCATGTCATGGTTAAAAATGAGCAAGGTTATGCTTTACGTTTAGGTTTCCGTATTATTAAAGGGTTGAGTCAAAAGGTAGCTAATAAGTTAATTTCACATCGGCCAAAGAGCGGTTTTACTCAAATGTCAGATCTTAAATTTTCAGATATACAACGAAGAGATATAGAGTTGTTGGCATCGGCTGATGCGCTTAAAATATTATCAGGTAATCGATATTCTGCTCGTTGGTCTATTATGAACGGGGAAACAGAGTTACCACTATTTAAAGACATAACTTCACCGATAGATACTCATCAATATGCACCTAGTGAATTTGATACACTGACAGAAGATTATGCCTCTACAGGGTTATCACTAAATAAACATCCAATCACATTGTTAAGAGAATCAGGGAAATTGGGAAAATTTACTCTTATGAACGAACTTGTTCATAAGGCTCACAAAGCTCTTGTTTGTGTCGTGGGTGTTGTTACCGGAAAACAATCCCCAGGTACGGCGTCAGGAGTAACGTTTTTTACCCTTGAAGACAATACGGGCAACATTAACGTTATCGTTTGGGCTGGCACAGCTCGAGCACAAAAAAAAGCTTATCTCACCGCTAAGATTATTAAAGTTATTGGTATCTTAGAGCGTGAAGGAGAAGTTACACATATCATTGCCGGAAAATTAATCGACGTAACAAATTCATTATCTCAATTAGCGATAAATTCGAGAGATTTTCATTAAATTATAATAACTTTAGACTACCAACAGTTTCTAATAAAAATAGATACCGGTATTTCGCGATCAAAAAATCAAGACCAATGAATGGGATCAACTTTATAATACTGCGTAAATTGTTGGTACAACGTTGGATATTCACTACTAAATTTTTGTGACTTTTCAAAAAACACTTCACTAGCAACAGCAAAAAATTCTGCAGGTTCAGTAGCACCATAATAGCTAAATATTGAAGGTTCACCACTTTCAGCTTGTTGTTTAAGAATTTTGAATTGTTGAGAAAATATTTTTGACCAACATTGATAACTTTGACCCCTGCCTAAAATAGGAGCTCCGTTTGCTCGTCCATTTTCCTGATCAAGTTGATGGGCAAATTCATGAATAACAACATTATTTCCATCGTTAGGCACTTCAGCACCATACAAGCTGTCTTCCCATGATAAAACAACTTTGCCATAATCCCATGATTCACCAGACAAGGCTTGTTGTTGAGTATATTGCACGCCATCTGCATTTTGCTTATTTTGTGCCTTAATGAAAGCACGAGGATAAACCAATATAGTTTGAAGTTTGGGATAATAATTCGTTTTTCTGTTAAGTAATAATAAGCAGGCTTGCGCAGCTATGGTAATTCTAATTTCATCGTTGATCTTTACACCATTACAACCAATAAAGTTTTTTTCAGCTAAGAAAACTTGGATGTGCTGTTTTAACTGCAGCTGTAAATCCGCAGGCATTTGCTTAAAATACGGCATTCGTTGCTGGATGATTTTACGCCACTGTTTTTTAAATGGTTGGTCTTTTATTTTCTTGCGTTTATATTCTCGCCAATAGGGTTTTCCTATCAAGAAGCCGATAAGTAGTGCGCCAATTATCACGGGTAATAAAAGAGGTAACATAGCTGACTTAAGTAAAGTGTATTTATTATGAGATAGGTACAATAAGAGGTGATTTCAAGTGCTACACCTTTTAAGTACGCTTAAAAATGAAAATTGCCTGTTGATTGCATTTTATTCCAATGCAGTAAGATTTTATTAATTTCACCTGATTGATTTAATTCAGTTATAGCATCATTAAAGCGTTTTAACATGGCTATTGAAGTCGCTTTTTTACTCAACATGATATGTATACTGGTTTGATAGATATCTAATGGATGCTGTTCAAATTCATTCTGTAAATTATATTTATCGGCAAAAGCTTTCACTGTAACAGGATCCGCTAGAAATCCGTCAATATGTCCTTTGAATAGCAGCGCTATATTTTCTTCTAAATCCAAGGCGTCGTTTATATGAGATTGAAATTCAGTATCTTTTATCAATTGCTGATAATCTTTACCATAATAGTAACCACTTTCAACTCCAATCATAAAATCACTGCTAGTTAGCGTCTTAAGGGAAGTGATTGGAATTTGTTTAGACATGCCAAATAAAACAAATAGTTTTACCGTTTCCATCCGATATGATGACGTGAAATAGCTAAACTTTTCACGTTCACTGGTTTTGGATGCGCCCATTGCCACATCCATTTTTCCGCTCTTTATATATTGTAAGTGTCGTTTCCAAGGGAGTTCGGTGTATTCAATATTGAGCTTTGCTTGTTTAATAATGGCATTAAATATTTCAAAATCTAAACCAACAAGTTGTTGTTCGGTATTATGATATTGGTAGGGATACCATAACTCCCAACCCACTGACAGTGTTCGAGTAACACCACTAAAAGACAATGAATAAGAAAACGCTAATAATATAAAGAGTAAATATTTTCTTATCATTCCTTTTAAATCTCCATTTAACGCCATAAAGTATGGATTATTACTCGCTATTGCATTATTTTACTTTATAGGCTTAATTTTTAATACATAGGCAGGGTCTAAGCGTACATCAAACCAGTTAATTCGCCAATCCAAATGTGGTCCAGTTGCCCTACCACTTGCACCAACGGCTGCTACTACTTGTCCCTGTTTTACTTCATCACCTACTTTTACATAAGACTTACTTAGATGCAAAAAGGTTGAAGTAACTCCATGACCATGATCAATGATCATAGTGCCACCTGAATAAAACATATCAGAGACAAATAAAGTAACTTTGCCACTTGCTGGTGCTTTTACGGGATCTCCTTTTTTTCCTGCGTAATCAAGACCAAAATGTGGGCGTTTAGGTTCACCATTAAAGACACGTTGACTACCATATACTCCAGTAATTCTACCGTCTATTGGCGCGATAAATCCGTCGGCAAATGCGGTTAATACACTGCCTGTTTTTCTAGCCTTTGAGATTTGACCATTGTCTTTTCTTGAACGTGCTACAGCTTTGAGGTTGGGCTTCATGATGCTTTTCTTAATGCCTTCAATACGTTGAATTTTATATTCACGTTTTAAAGGTATTAACATCTTTTGCTCTTGTTCATTGGTCGATGTAGTAATTACTAGTTTATGTTGTTTGTCATCATCACGACCAAAACCAAAAACAAAATCACCATTTTTTGAAACCATTATCGGTTTGCCATCAAATGTGACTTTATTATTACTTTTAGTTTTACCAAGGATCAAAGCGCCCTGCTTTATTTCACCTGACAATTGAATATCAGCAGCAGCTTCAATTGAAAACATAATTGAAAACATGGATGTCATCAACAAAAGAACAGGTAATTTCATTTTAACCATTTGCAATAGCCCCTTTAGCAACACCTTCGTAAGCAACAACTTTAACGTTATCGTCTGTTGCTAAATTAGTTTTTAACTGTCGACAAATAAAGTCGGCAAGTAATTCAACTGTTGAGTCACAATCAACCACATCGAGTACTTGAGTTGGTACAGCGATATCAAAACGACCTTGTGGCGCATGATAAGAAAAATACTGGTGATCGGGTGTCAAATTTAATATTGCTTGTGAAGATAATTCAAGTTCACCTTTGGAAATTCGGTCTTGCTCTGAAGCAATGTAAATATCTTGCCAGCGCTGAGACCATGATTTTTCAAGGTCATAGTCGCGTTGTTCATTTTTAAAAATTTGAATTTTTGAACGATGTCCATGGGCAATGCGCTGACAGTTACCATCATGCAGCTTTAACCCATGGGTATAATGATAAAAATCGCCCTCAATAATTTCTGGGCGTAGTGTTAGTGTTAACCCTTCTACATTATCAGGCAACTCAGCTTTGATAATAGCCGTTAAATGTTTAGTAACAGATGAAATATCAATTTCTTCACTCTTAATTTGAGCAAAAGCACATTGTGGTGATTGTAAATAGTAACACCCACGTTCTGATATAAAATCTAAACATTGATGCCCTTGATTATGTGACGACTCAGTTAACGTTATCATTTTGCTTTGCATTGGCAATAACAATTTATGATCAACAGCCTCATCAATAATGGCTTTGATTTGTTTTTTGACCACGGCAAAATCAAGCACCATGCTCATTTCGTTGAGACTGCCATCAAGTAACACATCAACAATCCAACTTTCACCAACAATGCCACGTTGGTTACAACAGTAAGAAAAATCAATAACGGTTAAATCATTAACAAATAATTGCATGTTCTTTTCCTTAATTATTCGCTAACTTGCCAGTGAATTTGTTCGTTGGCGCGAATAGGCACAACTTGTTCGTTACCAAAAGCTAACGTTGCCGGTACTTGCCACGATGACTTTGTTAAGGTAATTTTTTCACTACTTACCGGAAGTTGGTAAAAACGGGGACCATTTAAACTAGCAAACGCTTCTAGTTTATCTAATGCGTTTGCGTCATCAAATACTTCTGCATATAACTCTATTGCAGCATGGGCAGTATAAGAGCCAGCACAGCCACAAGCAGACTCCTTTGCACCTTGTGGATGTGGAGCTGAATCAGTACCAAGGAAAAACTTAGCATTCCCACTGGTCGCCGCTTCAATAAGGGCAAGCTGGTGTGTATTACGTTTTAAGATAGGTAAACAAAAATAATGTGGACGAATACCACCCACTAACATATGGTTGCGATTAAATAGTAAGTGATGCGCAGTGATCGTTGCAGCAATATTGTCACCGGCTTGTTTAACAAAATCTACCGCATTTTTAGTGGTGATATGTTCTAAAATAATTTTTAGCGAAGTATATTTAGTAGCAAGTGGTTTTAAAATGGTATCAATAAACACCTGTTCGCGATCAAATATATCAATGTCATCAGTAGTCACTTCACCATGAATCAACAATGGCATACCAACTTTTTCCATTTCATCAAGTACATGATAAATATTAGCCACATCAGTAACACCAGAAGAAGAATTAGTGGTTGCTCCAGCAGGATATAATTTTGCAGCAAAAACTATCCCTGATTCTTTAGCTTCTTTTATGTCAGCAGCGGTCGTCTTATCAGTAAGATAAAGTACCATCAATGGGGTAAATGTGGCTGTATTGTTTTCTTTTATAATTCTTTGATAATACTCATTTGCTAATTTTGCATTTGTTACAGGCGGTACTAAATTTGGCATAACAATAGCGCGGCCAAAATAACGACCAGTATCAGCTACCGTCGTTTTTAATGCTTCACCGTCTCTTAAATGTACATGCCAGTCATCTGGGCGAGCAATAGTTAAGGTTGTCATTGATAAATCCTAATTTCACGTGTGTGATTAATTATACATATAAAACAAAAGCTTGTAAGTTACGCGTAACCGACAACATTTTATTGAAAGCTACTTATTCGTAATTATTTTCTTCTGGTTGATTATTGTTTTCTTGCAATGCCAATAATTGTGCTTTTAAATTCGGCGGCACTTTATAAATTGTTAAACTGTCGTTGGCGGCATTATAAACAACATCTTCGCCAAAATGTCCACGCTCAAAACTGACACTAATACCACCACCGTAACCTGAGTATTTAGTGACTTTATTAACAACTGCTTGGTCATGGGGAAATGATTCTTCTAATGGATAAGATTGTTCTTGGCAAAAAGTATAAAAGTCTTTTCCGTTCTCTTCTTGCTTAATTACCTTACCAAGTTCTTGTAAGGAAACTTCTTGGTCTGTCGATTTTTGCTCTTTACAGTAACTTAATAGCTCTTTGCGCGTATTTTGTTTTTCTTGAGCATCAAACTGATTAACTGCAACATAGTCTTCTACTGCTTGTACCAAGGTTTGTGTTTGTTCTTTTGAATTTAAACCTTCTTCGCAGCCCAAAAAATCTAAAAAGAAATCTGAAACCTGACGACCAGCACGTCCTTTTATAAAGGAAATATACTTATTACCTTCAGCATTTTGTTGGTAATCAAATAAGTCGATTCGTGCCGCTAATTGCAAACGTGATGTATCCAGGTGTTTATCGGCCGAGATATTTAATTCACCATCGACTGAATAATGCTCAGTCACAGGAATGATCGCCGTTAATAAATAACGTCCACCCATATATTCATAATGACAAACAATAAGATAGCCCGTTTCCGTTAAGTCATACTTACTTAATTCATTTTTAAGTAAATTGCCTGACTGGCAACTAAAATCATAAAAATTTTGGGTCTCAGACAAGTAACTTTCCATGATATCAACAAACCTTGCCGAATCACCTTCGGCTGGTGTTGATGAAAAGTGACCATAAGCTTTGCTGCCCTTGCTGTTATAAATTTTATGCAAGGAATCAACGAAGCTTTCAATCTTTTGAGTCACTTCAATGGTGTCAGGTCCAAGGCGAAGAGTTACTTCACCGGTTTCTTCTATTTTTGATAGAAAATGTAATGCAATATTTGAAATTATTAAACTCATAGCTAATGGTCAGTTTTATATTGTTCGGGCAAATGATAAACTTATAAATAAGTTAACCATTTACGAATTAAGTATTAAAGATGCCTATTGTATCCAAGTATTCCAATGAACGTGTAGAAAAAATTATTCAAAACTTATTCGATGTTTTAGTAAACGAGTCTGCAACCCCCGACCTTGCACTGATGTGCTTAGGAAATACCATTACAGAAATAATTAATAAACAAGTACCTGAAGCCAAACGAGAGGCTGTAGTTGCTAATTTTACCACTGCATTAAAACAAACAGTGCAACAACAATCTAAAAAAACAAACTAATTCAATAATAAAATTAAGAGAATAATAACAACGAATGGTTACATTTGAGTCAAAAAGCTATAGTAAACGACTTTTACATCTTATTAGTTGGAGTCATTGGTTCACCTTATTTAATATTATTGCCGCTATTACTTTATCGTCGTTTTATGTTTTTAACGAAAGTAAACCCGAGAGCGTATTAGGCATAATTTATTTAATTACTACGTGGACAAGTCATATGGGTTTTTTAACCTTTATGAGCTTTGTACTCATTTTATTCCCAATTACCTTATTATTCCCGCAAACACGATTTATTCGCGCCACCGCGTCAATAATATTTACCATAGGTTTATTTTTATTGATACTTGATGGCTTTGTATATAGCCGTTTGGGGTATCATTTAAATGCATCTTCGAGTGAGCAAATAATTTCATTACTGAGCACTATTGGTCAGAACAATGATAATTTTTGGCTATACAGTGCCCTTGTTGGTGTACTAATTTTATCTGCTGAATTAGTGATAAGTAATTATGCGTGGAAACACCTAAGAGACTTACAAGAAACAGTTTTTGCTAAATTTATTGTGATCCCTTTAGTGGTGTTTTTCTTTGTTAGCCATATTATCCATATCTGGGCTGATGCTAACCTTGAATATGATGTGCTACAACAAGACACTGTACTACCTTTATCGTATCCTACTACAGCCAAAGCGCTATTAACCAAATATGGACTCTTTGACCGCGAGGATTATATTGAGCGCCGTAATAGTCCTCTTTCATTTAGTCATGTCATTCCACAATATCCCTTACTCACCTCACAATTGATTACACAATGTCCTGCTAAAGTGGCGTTAACACAATCAACATATATAGTTTTAACCAATGAGATACTTACCGATAAGCAAATAGAGAAATTTAAGCGCCATTCATCTGCTACTGCTATTGATGTTAAACATCATGTAGATAATGCATTATTAACTGATGCTTGGTTTAATTTATTTTTTAGCTTACCAAGCATCTACCAAGAACAATTAATTGCCCAACAAAGCACACCATTATTATTTCAAGCATTAGAAAAAACCAATGCGGTTAAACATTTTACGGTAATTGGCAATAAAAGTGATGTAGCATCATATTGGTTTGAACCGTTATTTGATTCTCACACTCAGCTTAACGATATATCAAGCCTGATATTTTCAGCCGATTCATCCAAAAAAAGTCATTTTACCGAGCGACTCAATACCGCTATACCGGGTTTGCATGTCATCTATTTTAATGAGTCTAATACCCATCAATTTGAACTCTTTATGGATGCCTTATTACTTGCGCAATCACAAAAAGACAAAAAAGATATTATTTGGGTAAGCTCTATTGGTAATGTTAGCCAAGCAACGAGTTTAACCACCAAGCCCTCTTTATTGATAATACCTAATGTAAATACCAAGACTAAAACAATTAAACGTCTATCGAGTCAAATGGATATACAACCGACCTTAATGACACATTGGTTAGACTGTAAACTTGATAAAGGTATGTTTACTAATGGCCAAGATATACTAAAAATCAAGAAAAATAGATTAATTGCCAATACCATGCAATCAGGCATTATGGCGTTTAATAAAGACCAATCGGTTTTTATTGATCAAAATGGTAATTTCCAAAGCTTTTCTATTTTACTTGATGCGCCGATAACGGTTAGTGCCGATTTTCCACTAATGATTGATGCTGTTCATTTGATTAAACAATTTAGTCAACAAAAACAGAGTGAACAATAAACAGGCGGTTGATTGAAATTTAACGTTTATACGTTGCAATCAATCCATAAATCGTTAATATACCTCTCGCAAACAGTTATCCCTCATATGTTTGTATAATTCGGGGTGTAGCGCAGCTTGGTAGCGCGTGCGTCTGGGGGACGTGAGGTCACAAGTTCGAATCTTGTCACTCCGACCAAATTTAAGAATCAAGACGTCCTAGGGCGTCTTTTTTTGTGCCAGTAATATTTTAAATTGTCTAAAGACCTAACATATCGAGCTTTGTCTAACTCATTTTCAACAGTAAGAAGAACATTAAAAACTACTTTTTGTTAATTGATTTAAGCACAGTTTACTCATTTTAATAATGAGCCCCTGCACAATAGTATTTAGTGTAGATTCCACTGAAAAAATAATTATTTTGTTTTAGAATGTCGCGTATTGATAAGCTAGTTTTAACTAAAGATAAAGTGAGTAGTAATGCAAAATTGGTTGGAAATTTTTGTACTGGTTTTCGATTTTACCACAACCATCATGTTGATCATGCTCATTGCATTAGTCAATATAGGTTTAAGATGGTTACCTTCACGAAATCAAATAAGCCTATTTTTACTACTGTTTCTGGCTCTTAACTTGATCGGTTTGTTTTCTTATTTCTTAGATATAGAGCTAGATTTCAAGCTCTATATCTGTACCTTGCCAATTGTTTTATTACTTGGTCCATTGATGAGCCGATTTACGCAATCAACTCTGTTAATGCAAAGAGTTTCTGTATTAGATGCGAAGACTATTATTTTATTTACTACTGGTTTGGCGCTAGTCTTACCCTATGCCATTTTTCCTCTTCCCGTTACGCAACTCCCTGCTAATGAGCAGCCATGGTTGCTCGTTTTCAGTGTTAATGCCTTTGTTTTGTTATTTGTAGTCAGCAGTAGTATGCATTTTATAAGGATGATGGTTAAGTTTTACCGTGGCTCACTATATTCGGTCGGCTATAACCACAATACTTACCGTTGGTTAAAAGGAGTTTGGATTTCCATGACTTTTATTTGGCTATCCATAATGCATAACTTTATTTCCGGGGTCATCGAAATCCCTTGGGAAATTCTTAATGTTTCTTGGGAGATATTAGGTATTATCACCGGAGCCCTCGAAATAGGTGTACTTTTTAGTTTAACTGTATTGACCGTGCTCTATTGTAAAAAACCACCTGAACAGCCAGTGTTGGAGCTATGCAAAATTTCCGATAAATACGAAAAGTCAGCATTGTCTGAGAAACTAGCAAAAGATATTCTCCGATCCGTTGATAAAGTCATGCAAAGCGATAACCTTTTCTTAGATAGTGCTCTAAATATTGAAAAGCTAGCCAATGCCATTAATTTTCCTCCACAATATTTGTCACAAGCAATTAATCAATATCGTGCGATGAATTTCTATGAATTGATTGCTAATTATCGTATCGAATACGCTAAAAAATTATTGATTAATGAACCGGAAAAAAGTGTGATGACGATTGCCATGGATGCAGGTTTTAATGCCAAAAGTACTTTCAATCAAACGTTTAAAAAAATTACTGGTTTAACGCCTTCTGCATTTAGAAATATCCGCACTGTTACTAATAGACTGATAATAAACAATTAAATTATCGTACAGCCTTATAAGCACAGGCGCATTACCAATGTAATCACTCTAAAATAGCTGCTCTTATTAAATAAAAAGAGATTTGCAGTTTATGAAAATTCTTCAACTATCATTAGCCAGTATTCTGTCCACCACAGGCATTTCTGCTTGTGGTGGAGGCTCATCAGATACACCTGAGCCTCCGCCTATTTTACCAGTCGCACCTCTTGTTAATATCACAGCAGAGCCGATCATTAAGCGGCTGGATAATTTTGTTTTAACTGCTACAGCGTCCGATGTAAACAATGATATAAGCAGCTATTTATGGCTTCAAGTTGATGGACCAGACACCGCAACTTTTGTAGCTGACAATACATTAACAACATCTGTCACATTTCCTAAGGTGGTTGGTAATTATATTTTTCAGCTAACGGTAACCGATACGGAAAATTTATCGACAACCGAGAGCATTGAGGTAAAAGTAACCAATACTGCACTATTGAATTGGCAAGATTGTGATCTTTCAAATGTTCCCGAAAAACGATCGGGGGCTGATTGTCTACATCACCGCGTTCCGTTGGAATGGGCGTCGTCAGATTCTGACCAGATTGAAAATCTGGTTATTCGATATCTTGCGCCACAACAACCCGCTAAGGGCAAAGCTTGGTTGCTAGATGGAGGGCCAGGTGGCAATTCAAGGTGGGCCATGCAGTCAGAGTACCAACAAATTTTTAATGCTGACGAATGGGATATCTATATTCCCATTCACCGTGGGGTAGAAGGTCCATCAAAGCTGACCTGTGACAACGACATTAACTTACCGTCTAGCGAGTGCTTTAATCATTTGATGACCGAGTATGGCGATAAATTGGCAGCATTTAATACCGAAAATGCTGCTTATGATCTCGCGGATATCATTGCAAAGGTGAGTGAAATAGATGAAAAAGACATTGTTTTTGGTATTTCTTATGGTACCTTTTTGGCGCAAAAATATTTACAGCAACAAGAAGAAAAAAGTGAAATAGCGCAAATTGATGGCTTAATACTCGATAGCAGCAGTCCATTAGATTTTCAGGCTATTGAGATGCCGGATAACTATGATCTTATTGGCGAACGAGTATTAGAAATCTGTAATACAAACGAATTCTGTCATCAGCAATTAGGTGGCGATCCGTTGGCATTTCTTGACCTAACCTTAGAAAAGTTAGCACATGGAGGATGTTTAATTGGGGGGAATGAAAAAAATATCCTCACAGTGAACATTGCAAAATCGATATTAGATTTGGCACTAACTGACTTTAAAGATACCGTTCCGGGTATTATTAAAATGTTGAACCGTTGTAATAACAATGACCAAAGTGCTTTTGCTCATGCTTTCCTGTTATTAAATGAGCCTGATGAGTTAAGTAATTTACCTTTTTCAAATAATGAAAATGCGCTTGTATTGGCTAATGTCCTGGTTACCAATATGCATAGATCAACCATGACTAAGTTTGAATTTGAGCAATACCTTAAAACACTAAGGTTTACTTCAATAGATACCCAGCCATTTTTTGACGTTGCTGACGTTTGGCCATTAGATGCGCAGCCATTGAATTCAACCCTACCAGCCACTTCGGTACCGCTATTAATGCTCCATGGCGGATTAGATCCGCAAACGACTGAAATCATGGCAGAGCAAGTATTCAATGATTACGCAGGTAGCCAAAAAACGTTAGTGATCTTTCCTACTTTCGAGCATGGTGTATTTTCAAAAGACCAAATAGCTAATCCAAACTGCGTTGCAAACATAATACAAGCTTTCATGTTACAACCTGGGGGACATATTGACAGTCAGTGTGCTGCTGAGACTTTTCCCGTAGATGTCGCTGCACAGAGTGCTTATGTTCAGGGGGTTTTTAACCATTTCTTTGGTATATCATCACCTTGGTAAGATAGAAGTAATTTAATAATAAATTTTTTTAGCATATGGATGTGCTTTTATTTGGGGGTGAAGATCTTTCACAATGAGTAAAAATTGTTAGTTAAAATGTGGAACACAGCCAACAGTCATGTGTTTTGTATTAATTAGTTTGTTAGCTTTCATTTTTTCTGACATATAAATCAGTAGATAACTGCCCTAACTATTTTTTACAGCATTTTAAAGTACGTTTTAGCTAAGTTTTCACTGCCAGTGTATTTAACCGATTGCTCTGGGTAATTAGAAACTTGTTTTAGCCAAGTTTACTTGGCAGCTTAAACTTAGATTTGTGCTTAAACCACTTATCAAGGGTATTTGTTAACAGGTCTATGTCTATTGGTTTGGTTAAATAGTCATTCATACCTGCAGCAAAACATTTCTCATCATCACCAATCATTGCATTAGCAGTCATTGCAATAATTGGAATGTCTATATATTCATCCCCTGCTTCGCCGGAACGAATACTTCTTGTAGCTTGATAACCATCCATGATTGGCATTTGGCAATCCATTAACACTAAAGTAAAAATGTTATCTTCATTGGCGTTAGCCAAAGCATTTACAGCTTCTTGGCCATTACTAACCGCAGTAACATTTACACCAATTTCATTAAGCATTTGCGTTGCAACAACCGTATTAATACGATTATCTTCAACTAACAATATTTTCACACCTTCTGACGAATTCAGTGTTTGGATGCTGTTTTCACTGACAATGGTATTACTTTCGTCTAACTCACACTTATCATGAGAGAATGAAGCCAAATATTGGTGTGTAATAATAGGTTGAGAGAAACTAGTATTCTTAGGAGATGACTTTATTATCGCTATTGCATCTAAAATATCTGAGCCGGTAACGGGTTTGGAGAAGTAGGCACTGAAGCCTAATTGGGCGAAATACCTTTTATCTCCCTGTGATGACATTGATGTCATCATGACCAAAGGCAATTCATTAAAACGTTTATCACTTTTAATTTTGATAGCAAAAGTAGCTCCGTCCATTTCCGGCATCTGCATATCAACAAAAATCACATCAAAGAAAGGAAGTTTATTTTCATAACTTTGCTCCAGTTTTAATAAAGCGACAGAAGCACTGGAAGCTTCCTCTACACTACAGCCCCAGTGTTCCAGTTGGCCTCTTAATACCTCCCTATTAATGGCATTATCATCTACTACTAAGAACGATAACTTGCTGACATCAATATGAGGCATTACTTGTTTGGATTGGTCACTTTTTGACAGTCTAATATTAAATTGAAAGCAACTACCTTCGTTCACCACACTAGTAACGGATATTGAACCCTGCATCAATTCACATAATTGTTTGGCAATAGATAAGCCAAGACCCGTACCGCCATATTTACGTGTTGTAGATGAGTCAACTTGAGTAAACAATTGAAAAAGTTTACCTATGGATTTTTTTGGAATACCAATTCCACTGTCTCGCACAGAGCAACTAAACACTAAACCTGAATTATCATCCTCGACCAATTCAGCCCTAACAACAATGTCTCCAATGTCGGTAAACTTTATGGCATTGGAGACTAAATTGGTAATAATTTGCCTAATGCGATCAGGATCTCCTTGGACCATCGTATGCTCAATTCGAGTAATATCAAGAATAATTTCTAGCCCTTTGCTTTCAACTTGTAATGCAACAGATTCAGCAATCTCTACTAATAAGTTTCGCAGATCAAAGTGCAATATTTCAAAATCAAGTTTACCTGCTTCGACTTTAGAAAAATCTAAAATATCATTTAGTAATGCTAATAATGACTTTGCGCTGGAACGTGCGATTTTAGCCTTATACATTTGAGCTTCATCGAGTTTTGATTTAATTAACAAATCTAACATGCCTAAAACGCCATTCATGGGCGTACGAATTTCATGACTCATGCTTGCTAAAAATTCTGCTTTTGCACGAGTTGAAGCCTCAGCATCATTTTTGGCCAGCATCAGTTTCTTAAACATTTTATGAATGATGTTAGATACGACTGCCAATGTAGATAAAAAAAGTGTTGAAGCAATTAAAATCACCGTCATCATCGCGTGCGAAGTCTTGGATTCTGCATGAGTAATGTCGTCAATAGCCAAAAAATAAGATGCTTGCATCCCCATATAGTGCATGCAAGTAATCGCAGCGCCAACCAAAGCAGCAGAGCGTACCAAATGGTAATTTTCTTTCTCTTCAGAGTTAACATTAAATTTCCCTGCATAGAGGGCAATAATCGCTAAAACAACCGCAACTATGATAGAGAGGAGGAAAATCCAAGGATGGTATATTAAAGTAAAATTGCCGTACATTGCCTCCATGCCCATATAGTGCATGGTGCCGATACCCGCACCTAAAATAATACCCGCCCCGATTAGATGCCATATAGAATAATTATCTCGCTCAATAAAAAATAGAGCGATGTAACTGGCCGCAATTGCTGGTAGTACAGATAGAGCAGTAAGCACAAGATTGTGGTGAACAGCTACAGGTAGTGATAACGCAAGCATACCAATGAAATGCATCGACCATATTGCACAACCCATAGCCAAAGCGCCACCAAAATGCCACAAACGCTTGGCAGCAACAGACTCGGAATAACGCATCGAAGGTACTGTAGATAAGCCTGCATACGCCCCTATCCAAGATACAAGATAAGAACCAAATACAATAAAGTAATTATAATCAGTATTTAATATTAGTAATAGAGAGGTATTATGATCTAAAAATTCTAACCCAAACATAATTGAGGATCTCTAAATTGGCTGGAGATGAAATAAAAAAGCACTAGTCATTAGCTTAGATGTATTTAATATATTCGCTAGTTTTAGATTAAATAATTACTATAAAAAGAAATTCACAAGACCTTGGTATTTAAGTGTTTATGGGATATTACACATCTTAAACCAAAAGCTTGACAATAGAGTACACACAGACATTAAATATTCATTGTTTCAAAATTGTTACCTTCTTATTTCAATCGTTCAATTAAATAAAATCACACCTCAGATTCTTATTCTTGCATTAATTTAAGGTTCTATGTCTATACCTATTTAGTTAAGTACTTTTTAAAATGATCCTTAACGGCTACAAAGTCTAGATATAAGCGCTGGTGGTCGAAGTTATCCAAACCCAGTGAATTCTTTTCAGGAAAAAAAACGGCTTGTAATGCTGCGTTGGGGTTAATTGCAAATATGAATAGGTTATGACTTACTTTATAATTTTTTTTTCCTGTACCACTACCCGAAAAGATAACTTTTATACCTAAACTTTCTTCGAAATTTGTACCACTTTTAATATCTGATCTTAATGCAATAAAGCGTGTATCAAAATAATCCATATATGTTGATAAAACCGCTGAGCTATCTCTTAAGGGGTCAACACTATAAAAGACAAAATTTGTATCATTATATTCATTTTTTGTTAGTAAATTAGAGAACTGAACCATAGTCATTAATGTTGTTGGACAAACATCTGGGCATTGGCTGTAACCAAATGAAATGATATGCCATTTTCCAAATAAGTTTTTATTAGTAAAGTCTTTGTTATCTTGATCTTTTAAATTAAAAGGAATTAAGGCTATAGGTTGTTTAAGTATTTTTCCTTGAATTGTCGCAATATTTACGTCCTGATAAGTCATAAAAAAGTAAATGCAGGGAATAGATATAATTAAAGTTAATGCTATTAATCTTAATTTCAAACGAACCAGTTGCTCTCTTGTATTATCCGCGAAAAAGAGCTTAGTAATGAGCATTAATTTAACTCAATATATCAGTGAAGATAACATGATCGACCACTAAGGCTATAAACAATAAAAACAGATAAACAATCGAAACATAGAACGTTTTAATGGCTGTTTTAGCTGTAGACGCAAATTTTAATTTTAAGCTATAAAATAAAAACCAAAATCCTAATAACAGAGCACAAATCAAATAACCAATAGTATTCATTGCAAACACGTACGGCAATACACTAACAAATATCAAAACTACGGTATAAGCTACAATATAGTTCTTCGTATGTTCAATACCATGAGTTACCGGAAGCATCGGGACTTTCGCCTTTTTATAGTCTTCTACCCTGTCTATGGCTAGTGGCCAAAAGTGCGCAGGTGTCCAAATAAAGATGATCAACATGAGTAAAATCGCTTCAAAACCGACAGAATTAGTCATACTTGTCCAACCTAACAAAGGCGGCAATGCACCAGAAATACCGCCAAAAACGATATTTTGTGGCGTGCTATGTTTTAAAAATAATGTATAAATAAAAGCATAGCCAACAAGGCCAGCTAAACTCAACATTGCAGTGAGAACATTGACATAAACGACTAACAACCACATTGCGAGACTTGCTAATATAAATGAAAATATTAAGGCATGATTTTTTTTAATGGCTCCTGCAACTAACGGCCTACGCTCTGTTCTTTTCATTTGCGCATCTATTTTGATATCTATAACATGGTTTATTACGGCTGCTGAACTTGCTGCTAAGCCAATGCCAATTGTCGCTATGATAATGACATCAATCTTAATATCTCCTGTACTCGCCAGTAGCATACCAACCAATGCAGTCACTAATAAAAGCATGACAACTTTAGGTTTACACAAGACGATATAGTGACGATAGTGCTGAGTCATATAATTGTCAAAAAACGCAGTTTTCACATAATGATTCAAAGCTCTTCCTTAGCGTTCTAAAAGTATCAGAATAAAAACCCAATAAACACTTCGTTGATTAGATAAGCACTTATGGAATGATGAAGACTAGTAGCCTATTGAGAAATACATAGTTGGCCTCAAGGCCCATTAAGGCAATAAACACTAAAATTGCTATTGGTGGGATAAAGAGGATAAGTTTTAGTGCCATTCTCTCCCATGCGACATGCATGAATACCGCAATAATTAACCCTGCTTT
>JABSOX010000042.1:0-22749 GCA_013215655.1 Colwellia sp. | reverse complement strand
TAAAGATCAGAATAAGTGTCCACCTTAGTACACCCTGCAGTTGAAAAATATCAACCATATATGAAAAACTACTGAGTATAAAAAGTAGTAGCCATACTTTTAAGTACATGCTTATTGGGTGTTGTTTCGCTATAACTTCACTCATGATACTTATCTCCAATTACCAAAGGTAAAAAAATGCAAAGATAAAAACCCATACCAAATCAACGAAATGCCAATACAAACCTGTTATCTCGACAATTTGGAAACCTTTTTTATCGTAACGACCCTGATGTACACGTTTAGCTACAACTAATAGTAAAATAACTCCAGCACTCACATGTAAGCCATGAAAACCGGTGATCATAAAAAAGGAAGCGCCAAATTGTGGGGCTCCCATCGGATTTGACCACGGACGAACTCCTTCTTCTACTATCAATTTAGTCCATTCAAATGCTTGCATACCAACAAATGAGATGCCCAACAAAGCGGTTGCCAACAGCAGGTATACAGCTATTTTTTTCTTACCTTGATAGGCAAAATTAACCGCCATCGCCATCGTGCCACTACTGGTAATTAAAATAAAAGTCATGATAGCAATTAAAATTAGCGGCATATGTTGACCAGCAATCGTTAGTGCAAAAACCTCACTGGAATTCGGCCAAAGTTCTGTAGTAGACATTCTTGCGGTCATATAACCAATAAGAAAAATACTAAAAATGAAAGTATCACTTAGCAAAAATATCCACATCATGAGCTTACCCCAAGACATACTTAATACTTGCTTGTCTGCGCTCCAATCTGATGTAGCGCTTTGCCAAGAATTTTCACTATCATTGCGATTCATTATAATCCCCTAAAAGCCACAGATAAGGGCAATTGTTCGATAGGTTTCGGTTGAAGCGGTGAGTAATGCAAAAAGAAATAACCATAAGAAAAATAGGTAATGCCAATAGGTTGTACACAAAGTCAAACTTGCATTTAAGGCTTCGGGCTTGGTATCTTTGTAAAAATTTCTAATAACATAAAATAGTGCAAAGACACCGCCCAATAAATGCACACCGTGTAAACCAGTTAATAAATAAAAGAAACTATTGGCAGGATTTGTCGCAATAAAATATCCGTCAGCCGTTAACTGCTGCCACACGGATACTTGTCCAAAAATAAAAACTGCGGTAAAAATGCTGCTTAAGGTTATCAATATCAGTAATAAGTTAAGTCGATGAATAGAGTTAACTACAGTCGATAACTGTAATGAAATACTGGCCAACAATAGAAAAATCGTATTTATCCATAATTGCTTCGAATCACTTAAAGGCAACCAAGGTTCGCCCGAGAGAGCTTGGAAATCGTTCGCTTGTGAGCGTGACAAAAAAGTAATGGTAAATAGAAAAAATAGTACGCTGATAACAGCCAAAAAGAAATACAATGCAGTTTTCCCCGGCCACCTTACTTGCGAATTTAGGTGCGTATTATCTATGTGACTAACATTTATTGATGCTGTTTCAGCTGAAAGCCAAGGTTTTTGCATGATCTCTCGGAAAAAATTCATAAGCTGCCATCCAATTTATCATTGTTAATCTTAACGACATCTTCGTCAGGAACTGTTTGTGGGATAAAGTCTTCTTTAACATTTGGCACACTATAATCGTAAGCCCATCGATAGACTTCAGGTAACTTTCCCCCCCAGTTGCCATGTATTGGCGGTGTTTGCGGTGTTTGCCACTCTAGAGTTGTGGCATTCCATGGATTTGAACCAGATTTTTTACCTTTGAATAGGCTCCAAATAAGGTTATAGATAAATACGAGTTGAATAAGTCCAACGATTATAGCTGAGACTGTGATACTAGCGTTTAGTGTTTGTGCAGACTCTGGAATAAAATCGGTATTACCCATAGCATAATACCTCCTTGGCACCCCTAAAAATCCCAAGTAATGCATGGGTAAATATATCGCGTAAGTACCTAAAAACGTCCCCCAAAAGTGAAAGTTTCCTAAGCCTTTATTTAGAAATTTACCTGTTACTTTAGGAAACCAGTGATAAATAGCCGCGTAAAGTACCATTATGGGTGATACTCCCATCACCATATGAAAATGAGCGACCACAAAATATGTGTCTGATAAGGGCAAATCGACAACAACATTGCCCAACATTAATCCAGTTAAACCACCGTGAGTAAAAGTGAATATAAAACCAATAGCAAAGAGCATAGGCGTCGTTAAGTGGATATTGCCCTGCCATAACGTCAGTATCCAGTTATAAACTTTAATTGCCGTTGGCACTGCAATGATTAAGGTTGTCGTCGCAAAGAAAAAACCAAAATATGGATTCATACCACTTACGTACATATGATGAGCCCAAACAACAAAACTCATTCCACCTATAGCGACAATAGCCCAAACCATCATTCTATAACCAAAAATATTTTTTCGAGCATGAGTGGCTATAACATCTGAAACCATACCAAAAGCTGGTAGTGCTACTATGTAAACTTCAGGATGACCAAAAAACCAAAATAAATGCTGAAACAAAATCGGGCTACCACCACTATGTTCAACACTTTCACCTAATGACAAGAGCGCCGGCATGAAGAAACTGGTACCCAGTAATTTATCAAAAACCATCATAATGGCGCTAACAAGCAGGGCTGGAAATGCCAATAGTCCTAATATTGTTGCAACAAAAATCCCCCAGATGGTTAATGGCATCCGCATTAACGTCATCCCTTTGGTTCGAGCTTGTAAGATAGTTGTTACATAATTTAGCCCGCCCATAGTAAAAGCTACAATAAAAACTGCTAATGAGACCAGCATATAGATCACACCAAGGTCAGCCCCTGGTGTTCCAGGTAAAATGGCTTGCGGAGGGTATAATGTCCAACCTGCTCCCGTTGGTCCACCAGAAACAAAAAAACTCGCCATAAGAATGATTACTGACAATAAATATGTCCAATAACTCAACATATTTAAATAGGGAAAAACCATATCTCGGCTACCGACCATCAAAGGTATTAGATAATTACCAAATCCACCAAGTAACAATGCAGTTAATAGATATATCACCATGATCATGCCATGCATGGTGACAAATTGTAGATATGCACTTGGGTCAATAAAAGAAAATTGATCGGGGAAACCCAATTGCAGTCTCATCATGCCAGATAAAACTAGAGCTACCAGGCCAACAGCTATCGCCGTAATCGCATATTGAATAGCGATTACTTTATGATCTTGACTCCAAATATATTTACTGATAAAACTTTTGGGATGATGAGATTCATCAATTTGATCAGCAATAGCGATGTGCGTTATTTGGGGCATAAGATGTCCTTGTGGGTTATAGAGTCCATCGCTATTCCGAATTTTCTAAACTAGTGATATAGAAAATTACATCGTCAATAGCTTGCTCACTATGCAAAGTCTTAGACATTAAACTCATTTGGTCACCATACAAATCACTAGGATGACTACCACGGGTCCCTGTTTTAAATGACTGTAGCTGGCGTTTTAAATACCAAGCATGCTGACCAGCTAACTTGGGGGCATTCATCGCGTAATTACCTTGGGCATTATTACCATGACAATAAGAGCAATTATTGAAGAGTTTTTTCCCTGAGAGCAAACTGCTCTGCATATTTGTATTTTCCGGTATGACTGTTGGTATGTAAGATAAAGTCTGAATGTAAGCAACGACATTCTTTATCGCATTATCGCCCAGAAGACTGGCACTGACAGCAAGCATTTGTTGACCATAAATATCGCGTTTATCAGAGCCTCGAATACTATTTTTATAATAATCTAACTGACGTTCTAGGTACCAAGTACTAAGACCAGCTAGTTTAGGAGCATTTAAAGAAACCTTGCCTTCCCCATTCACACCATGACATGCGGAGCAGACAGCAAACAATTGTTTACCTTTATTAATATCTGCCGACGCCATTTCCATACTTTGTGCAAATGTTGTTTGTTTAGTTAACCAACTTTGGTAATCCGGCTCCGAATCAACCTCGACATGGCCACGCATCGTATAATGTGCAATGCCACAAAGCTCTTCACAAAGGATTTCATAACGACCAGTCTTAGTTGGGGTAAACCATAAATAAGAAACGATCCCTGGTACAAGATCCATTTTTACTCGAAACTGTGGTACTGCGAAGTTATGTAAAACGTCTTTAGAGCGCAGCAGTACTTTTACCGGTCTATCTATAGGAATATGTAAGGTATTACTTTTGATTAAAATGTCATCAGCACTATGTTGATCGTTTATATCAAGACCAAATGGATTTTTTTCATTTACTCTTTCAATAGCCGTACGACCCAATACACCATCTTTGCCAGGCAGCCGAAAACTCCAATGCCATTGTTGACCAACAACTTCGATAAGATCGCTTTCTTCTGGTACTGAAATAAATTGTCCCCAAACAAATAGTCCAGGGACAAGCATTCCCGCGACACCAATAGTGGTGATAACCGTTAATCTAGTTTCAAGTTTAGGATTTTCAGGTTCGTACGCTGCACGCCGATTTTTTTGATAACGAAACTTATAAATGACATAAGCTAGAAAGAGATTAACAACAACGAAGACGATGCCAACGACCCATAAAGTAAGATTAATCGTGCTGTCTATAGACCCCCAATTTGAAGCCAAAGGTGTAAACCACCAAGGGCTGACAAAATGAAAAACTAAAGAGCCAATGACCAGTAAAACGATGACTATTGCTATTGCCATAACTTATCCAATTTGAAAGAACAGATTAAGGTTCTTCATTCTTGAATTGCAGTGGCATGTTAGGTCCTTCATTGCACATTGGCGATGATAAGTCTTGGAACTTAACTATGTCCCGACAATTAAATGCCTTGTTGAGTATAAAAATAAATGATTGATAAGGCACCTCTTTCTGTACAAAGGTGCCGAGACTACCTAGTTACTAGCTAAGGCATAGACTTCATAAAATTATGAAACTTATCTTGTGCTCTAACTACCCAGTGAGGAGTCGCTTCGCCAACACCAGCCATTTCCAAATTTGGATGGTTTTTCATCACTTCAGCTATTGTAGGTTCTTGATTGGGATCAACATCAACAAATAAAACATGTTTTCCCTTTTTAATTAGCTCTTGGAATCGTTCGAAATTAACATTGGGTCTTTGGATCCCTATAAATCCACCCTCCCAAGTACAAAATCCAAGAATAACTATCGCCAAAAATATAAAAGGCATCCAACCTACTTCTGAATTTGTCCATCCCATAAGATAAACAAAGATTAAAGTAACGCTAGCTGCGATAATTCCAACAACACTACCTACTTCTGTTGAATGTACAACATCCTGTTTCAATACCGACTCCACTTCATGTAAATGATGCGTTTCAACTTCAGCATCATTATCACTCAGTACATGAATTTGTGGTTCTGTAAAACCTTTAGATTCAAGTTCTCTTTCTACTTTTTCCAATTCTTCAATATCATCTGAAACATAAAAATGCCTGATCATGACATTCTCCTCTATAGAAAAGTTCTAAAGTTATTTATTACAAAATACGAATAAACTAACTTTAAAAAACAGAGCGCTCAATTGCTAACGCCAACAGTAGTTTAAATAAATGCTATTTGTTTAGTATAGCAACAAATAGAAATTATCAAGTTTATCGTTTTGGCTTTCATCAAAAGTAGAGTGAACAGGCATAAAAAGCAACGCGTTACACTGTAGTTAATTGATTTATAATAAAAAATTAAACGTCCTTCTTATCTAAGAGGACTAGAGGTCATAAGTTCGGATATTAACACTCTTCCTTTATTTAAGAATAAAAATGCTACCGCAAATCTTTTTTGTAGCAGAGCCCTAGGTAAAAAACGAGTATGAATAAGTCAGATAATACCTGATTGGTAGTATCCGATGATTTTTTAACTATCCCTAGAGTAGAGATAGTAAATATTAATCCTGAAGATGATATTTAGCACCCTCAGGATTTGTCACTATATTTTAGAATCAATTAATCTTGACTCAATAAATATCTATTTGAGCTTCATAAACAATATCTTCACCGTTTAACTCATCGAACATCAGTGATAAAGCATAATTATCAGCATTTACTTCAACTTTATCAAATAAAAATATCGCTTCTTTGTCTAAGTATTTTTGGCTCTTTTTAACACTAATACCTTGTATGATTTTACCTAATGACCAACGATGAGACTGCCCATTAGCCAATGCATCTTCTATCAGATAAAGTTTACTAATTTCCTCTCTTTTAACTAAAATAAGTAGGTTGTTATTATAAATGTTCAAATCGGAATATCGTGAAAGTGATATAAAACCAAGAGGTTCTCCTAGTTGTTCTAGTAATTTATCTTTCTGCACCTCTTGATTATTTCGCAATTGTGAATATAAATGTTCTATCACTTTAAATTGGGCTTTCGAACGCACAGCAATACGCTGTTTATTTTGTTTGTAGTTATTTGCTTTAAGCGTAAAGCCAATTAATTCATAGCTTTTTTCTAAAGAACGTTGGTCTCTATTAAATATGAAATTTAGTGTTAGAGTATTTGCATCGCCTTTCAATACTAACTGGTCTTGATTATTCAAATTAGTGGTTATATTTAAAGCAGACTTAACATCAGATAACAGCATTTTGTAGACCACTTTTTGGTTGATCTGCCAAAGAAAATCGTCAAAAAAATCAAGAGTTGGCACTTTGTTTATCATATCTTGCGATAAATAAGCTGAGTTATTTTGAATATTGACTAACTTATCAGACTGAAAGTAGAACCAATGCCTTCTTCCATACCCAAGTACAACTTCATTTACCATTACTTTCAGTTTTACGCTTGGTTTACCAAGCATATCAATAACGTGCTGATAGCTTGAGCCAATTTTAACCCCATATACACCATGCTTAAGTGAGACTTCATCATTATTTATAGTGGGTCTCTTAGTAACCACTTTGCTAGCAATGGTAATGGTATGGCTGATGGTGGAAATAACTTTAGATTTTGTATCAATTATTCTTAGGCCTTGATGATTTAATGGTGTTCTTTTTCTTTTTTCATCACTATTCTCTTCACAAAGATTAATTAATTCAGCATGATATCTAACAAGATATTTCGTTTCACCGCTAGCCTTTCTTGAAAAAACCGCACTATTGTTAGAATTATTTGAATTCCCTGATCCTTTTCTTATATTTTTATATTTTTTAACTTTTTTAGCGGTCAAAATAACAGCATCCGCATCAGCATTTTTTGCCCTAATTTGAATCTTTTCCAATAATTTATCTACTATTTTAATAGAGAGAGGTGTTTCTGTGATGATTTTGATTTTAGTTTTATCTATTACCTCATAAGAACAATTGGGGTAATAATCTAAAATAGGAGGTAGTTCACTTTTAGCCTGAGCTAGGCTAAAAAAAGAAAACAAGACCAAGAAAGAAGTCAAAATTATTTTGTTAAATGATGAGTAAGACAAATTATATCCTTATGCATTAGGAGTTATATTTAGTTTATAAATAGTGATGGTACAATAAGTAAACGTTCTGTACTTATATTATATTTATATTATATTTATAATATTGTTTATATAAACAAATACCATATTTTGAAACCTAAACAATGCGTTAGTTCAGAGCACTATTTGTTAAATACTTAATACGACTATTTTAAATTCACGTTTAATTCTGTTTTTTTACTTGTATTCTTATTAAAAATATTCAGTACTCGTCACCAAAATCCCGCAATTATTTCTGTTGAATTACCGTGCTTTATTTAAGAGTTTTATACCTGTTCCACTTGAAGATACCGTTTCAGAGTTAAGCTAGGAAATCAGATCAAGGCGCGGTACGAAACTCCCTTAACAAGTATCGCAACGCTGGACTGGTTTTCTAGCTTATCTCCTTTCGGTAAGCCGATAAAGGGACATCTCCTACGTATTGATTTCGTCAATAAAATAACTCTTATCTTCAATCAAGGCCTTGTACCTGACCCTTTCTCGACTTGCTGAAATCTGCATATTCAAGAGGTGCGGGTGTATACATCAAATGAAACAGTTTTGAAACGGCAACATTATACGATTTAACACTTACATTATGGTGTCATGTAGTCATGGTACTTTTTAATTTTGCCTTATCTTATCGCTCTGCATTGCAAATATTTCTAACCAATTAACGCGTCGTACATCGACAATAATAACTCCATGCACTCTAGATTGTATTTATCTGCTTAATTTCACTACCAACAAATCATCGTTCTCAATCCAAGAACAATGAGCTATTAAAAATGACCCTTATCATAAGTAAACACTCACTCATAAGATAAAGAGAGTTATCAGGGGCGTCATCCTAGCGCCACTAGAGTTAGTAGGGTTACGAATAAGTAGCTAGTAGAGTTGCCGGAGTTGTATTCGTGTTTACTTTTGGGGTTTCTGGGGTTACAATGTTTATATGATTTATAATTTAGGATTGAAATGAAATATCCCGTTTTAATAACCGTAAGTGAAGTAAATGATGTGTATCAACTTTCAGTACCTGATTTACCCGGTTGCCAGATAAAAGCCGAGACTATTGATAGTGGCATGCAATTAATTGAAGAAGCGATAGCCTCACATTTAAATATTTTAGCGGAGTATGGTGAGTCCATCCCTCATGCTAAAAATATCGACCATCACATTAAAACATCAACTGAAACTGCGCCTATTTGGGCGATAATTGATTTTGATATTGTTCCGTATTTAGGCAAGAGCCATAAAATTAATGTCACACTGCCAGAGTTACTGATCAAACAAATTGATGATCGGGTTAGTAAATCCCCTGTTTATAAAACACGGTCTGGTTTTATCGCATCGGCTTGTGTTATTGAGTTAGCTAAGTAACCTGAACTCTGGATAAGTAGTCCTGAAACATGACGCCTTATTGCAATTTGTATAAAACTAAGATGTTGATTGATAAAATCAGCATCTTAGTTTCATATAAGTTCACCACGTCTATCTATCATAAAATAGCCATATGTTAACATCATGTAAATAAATGTAACTATTTTGTAAATATCAACTACCCTTTTGTTTAGTTAAAAATAATATATCTTATATTGTTTTTAACAATCCTAATTCCACTGAATAACTTGATTTAGGAAAATTCAAATGAATATAAGGGAGTTATCCATGTTAAAAAGACTTTTAATTGTGCTAGCAACGACAAGCTTTATTACGCCAATACTCGCACAAGACACTCATTCAGATCCTACGGCTATTATAATTATTGCTGATACTATAAAACGAGCAAGTACATTAGCACCGTTACATAATGTCACCCCAGGACTTGATACATCAAACGAAATAGAAATAACAAAAGCAGGTTCAGTATTTATTAAAGTACATTTTAATTACTTTAATATCCCCGATGGAGCCTATGTCGTTGTTTCTGATCCTCTTGGACAAGAAAACTATCAATATGATGGTGTAGAGCATCAAACGGCTACGTTTAATAGTGAAACTGGAGAGAATGGTTTGACACAGTTTTCAGCGATGTCTGTTTTTGGTGATACTGCCATTGTTAAAATTGTGATGCCTATTAATGCTGTTTGGGAAAAACATCATGGCATTGAAATAGACCAATTTAATGCCGGACTTGAAGAAGCAATAATGCCTGAAACTGGCCCAACGCCGGAATCTACTTGTGGTGTTAATGAACGTAAAGACGCTATTTGTTGGCAAACAACTCACGAAGTGCAATATGAACGTACTCGCCCTGTCGCTCGATTATTAATGGCAGGTAGCGGTTTATGTACGGGGTGGCGTGTAGGTAGTGATAATCATATGTTTACTAACAATCACTGTTTATCGACACAAAGTAAACTAACAAATACTGAAGTTTGGTTTAATTATCAACGTACCACATGTGGTGGCTCAACCAATGCAGGTACCATTAAAGTAACGGGCAAAGATCTATTAAAAACAGATTATGACTTAGATTATTCCCTATTCACGGTAACTAATTTTAACAGCATTAGTAGTTTTGGTAACTTTGGTTTGGAAAATAGACCGCCATCTGTAGGTGACTTGATCTACATTGCTCAACATGGAGCTGGCAACCCTAAAGAGCTTTCTATCGAAAGCGACCAAAATACAAATAACTTGTGCCAAATTGATATCGCTAGCGCAACAGGTAGAGCAGCTAATAGTGATACCGGTTATTTTTGTGATACCACAGGTGGTTCTTCAGGATCTCCAGTTATTGATGGTGTAAGTAATAAAGTTATCGCGTTACACCACTTTGTTGGCTGTGAAAATCAAGGAGTAAGAGTTGATAAGATTTGGCCACAAGTTTCAAGCCATTTTGGTGGTGTATTGCCCCAAGGTGATGGACCGGGTCAAGTAACTCCTCCCGTTGCTAATGCACAAATTAGTTGTAATAACTTAAGTTGTAACTTTAATGCTTCAGGCTCTACAGGTAATGCTCTAACTTATCAGTGGAATTTTGGTGATGGTTTTAGCAGTAGTAATAACTTAACGCAACATGAATACAGTCAAGCAGGTACTTACCAAATTAGCTTAACAGTAACTGATAATAAAAATGTAAGTGATGTACATACTGAATCACTTGCCGTCTCTGATAATACAACAGACAACGAATTACTATCAGGTGTAGCTGTAGTTAATCTATCAGGTGATAAAGACAGTGAATCACTTTATTTCATTAATGTTAATAGTGATAACAAACGTGTCGTTGTTGATATGAATGGTGGTAGTGGAGATGCTGATCTTTATGTTAAGAAAGGCGCAGAGCCAACAACCAATGATTATGATTGTCGCCCTTATGTTGGCGGTAATAATGAAAGTTGTAGTCTCACTTTAAGTTCAGCAGATGTCGTTTATGTAAAACTCATTGGTTATAGTGCGTTTGACGATGTTGATCTTGTTGCCACTATTTCTGATGCTAATAACAGTGATTTCCCTAAAAATAACCTCAGTGCAAGTAAAGGCAATTGGTTACGTTATAGCTATGTTGTCCCTGCAGGTGTAAGCCAAATTGAGGTTAAGTCTTCCGGAGGCACAGGTGATGCTGATTTATATCTACAAAAAGGTGCGGCACCATCAAAAACGGTTTACGACTGCCGACCATATCAATCTGGTAACAATGAGACTTGTGTTATATCGGTTAACGCGGGTGATGAAATGCATATCGGCTTATATGCCTATAGTACCTTTTCAGGTTTAACCTTAGACGTTACTCCATAACTATCTATTAATCGTCATAAATAGATTATTAATAATAAAACTTCCTCGGATGAAAATTTGAGGAAGTTTTTCATCCATTAGCTTTAGAATCCATCATCAATCAAGGAATATTCTGATCATGAAATTCACTATATTTAATGAAAATTTTACTCTAAGTATACTCTCATTGTTTATGCTCACCCTCAGTGCTAATGTTACGGCTAATCAAGCTCCTGCCACTAAACTGCCATTAACGTCTTCACAAACAGAAGTAAAATCTCAAACCATGTTTAAAAGCCTGAAAAATACCGAAAAACCTTTACAACATATTCTTATACTTCATCAAGATGCAATCACTTTAAGCAGTCAACTTGAAGCGATGGATTATGATGTTTTACAAAATACCATTACTAACGAACAACTTGAGGTTATTGTTTCGGCAGCAGAATTAGCAACATTAAAAGAACAAGACATAGTAATTGAAATATTAGCAAGGGGTAGTCCATTTCAAGATCATCAACAAGCAATGGCGATTGACGCTGTTGATGTTGAGTCATTAGAGCTTGCACCACCGTCTGGTTATAAAAATCTTGAACAAGTCATGCAAGAACTCAATGCTATCGCCGCTTTAAATCCATCCATTGCAAAAGTTATTGATATTACAGCGAAATACAATCAATCTTCAACCATTGGTGGTCGACATATGTACGCCATAAAAATTTCAGATAATGTTACTCAAGACGAAGATGAAGCTAACCTTTTGATCGTTTCTAATCACCACGTTAGAGAACTTGTTACCCCAGTGATTGCCCTTACCGCTGCACGCCATTTAGTCGATCAATACGTTAGCAACCAACAAGTCACTCAAGCGGTTGATAATAATGAAATATGGATCGCTGCGAATTGGAATCCTGATGGCTATGTGCACGTTTTTACTGTTGATAACATGTGGCGTAAAAATAGACGACCTTTATCTAATGGAATTGGCGTTGATCTTAATCGTAATTATCCCGTGGGTTGGTCGACATCTTGCTCAGGCTCTACCAGTCACAGCTCACAAACCTATAAAGGGCAATCAGCAGGTTCTGAAGTTGAAACGCAAACAATGATGGCTTGGGCTAATGACCGACGCTTTACTAAAGTTATTGATTTTCATTCATCGGGTCGAGAAATATTATGGGACTACCATCCAAACTGTGCCACTCATCCATTTGATATCCATCAAAAAGAAGAAGGAAAAGTTATTTCAATTGATGCGGGATATGATCGCTGGCGTAGTGCTACAGCATTAGGTGAAAATTTCCAATGGCATTTAAAACAAGGCGCCAACGCCTATTTAATGGAAACTCACAGCTCATTTCAACCAAGTTATGCCAGTGCTCAATCAGAAGCTGAGCAATTATGGCCAGCAATTTTAAAATACTTTAATCGAGCAATTTCAGTGGTAGGCCATGTAACGGATAAGTCAGGTAATGTTCTAAGCAGAGTTAATGTTGCTGTTCAGGGAAAAAGTTATCCCTTTAGTGATACAAATTTTTCTGATCAATTCGGCAAGTTTAATATTCACTTACCTAGTGGCGAACATATCTTAACATTAAGTAAATCTGGTCACCCTTCAGTAAATCAAGTTATTACTGTCAGTTCAGGTAATAGCCAGAATATAAACATTGTATTAGATCAACAAGTTGATGATATTCAGGTTTTGACTAATAAAGTTACTGTAGATAATTTATCGGCGTTAAAAGAAGAACAGCGTTTCTTTATATTAGCCGTTCCTGCAGGAGCGACAAGTTTAGCATTTACCTTATCTGGTGACTCAGGGGATGCCGATTTATATGTCCGTAATGCTGATAAACCTACCTTAGCTGACTATGATTGTCGCCCTTACATTGGTGGCAATAATGAGCGTTGTGTGATCAATAATATTTCAGCTGGTGATTGGTATGTGATGTTAAATGCCTATAGTAATTACGCAAATGTAAGCTTAGTGGGGGAATATGCTTTTGACCCCGTTGATGACGATATTATTAAATTCTCTAACCTTGCAGCTAATAAAGGTAGTGAAACACATTACAGTATTGATGTTGCAGATGGACGCTCAACATTAACCGTTGAAATAAGTGCGGGTACTGGCGATGCTGACTTATATGTCAATTTTGGTTCACCACCAACAAAGAGTAACTATGACTGTCGCCCTTATGAGTATGGCAATAATGAAGAATGTGAGCTGCCTAAAAATGGCAGTAAAGCCTATATAATGATCCATGCTTATACGAGTTATTCAGGGCTGTCGTTAAAAGCAAGTTCTCATTAATTATTTTTTATTTCAGTGAATAAACAACACTTCATCGCAGCAATGTAGACAAATCAAACTGTTGCGCTGCGATTTCCATATCTTTTTCAAAAGATAAATATGCTAATTGAGGGATAGGTAATAAGTTTTTAAGCTCTGTTATATTTTCTTGAAGATAAGGCATCGGTTCAATACAATTTGCAACCCAAGCGATGCATTCTAAACCATCTCCAAGAATGCTTTGATAAGTTAAAATCGCGTGATTTAAACAGCCTAATTTCATGTTAACGACAAGAATAACTTTTTGTTTATTTTGCTTAACAAAATCAGATAAAAATTTGCCATTACCAAGAGGTAAACGCCAACCCCCTGCTCCTTCAGTAATAATCACATCAGCATTTAATACTTTTAGCTTTTGGTAATGCGCATTAATATCTTCAATATCAATAGTTTTTTGACATTGCTGCGCAGCAATATGAGGGGCAATTGCAGGTTCAAAGGCAATAGGATTAATGTCGGTTATTGATTGCTGGCAATTTGCAGCAGACTGTAATAATTGTGCATCGTCATTAATTAATACCGAGTTTATTTGCTGACAACCAGCAGAAATAGGCTTGTATACCGCTACCCTTTTACCTTTATTAACTAAAGCACAAACTAATGATGTGGCAACATAAGTTTTTCCTGCATCAGTATCCGTAGCGGTTATAAAAAATTCAAGCATTAGATAAACTCGTTTGCATTAATCATTGCTACTAGCCATTAAGCTTTACCAATATTCCTGAAAATACCCGATAGGTAGCAGGATAAATACCACTAGGCTCTTGAAAATCTTGATAACTCTTAGTCATTTTTTGCCATTTGTCTTTGCCGGCAAGTCCTTTATTGGTTTTTTTAGGTATTTGATTTGCACCAAGGCCTTTTAACTCATGAGCTAGGTGTAATACGCTTTCATACTCCAAAACAATATCTTTTACTTGATGCTCAATCAGTTTTGACTGCGCACTATTAAAAATACTTGTTAATTCATCTGCTGTTTTAAAGTCGATAACATGCTGGTCGTTATCAACTTGTGCCCAAGATGACTTTAACTCATTTAGAGTACCTTCAATTAACGTACTGAAAATAAATAAGCCGCCCGGCTTTAATACTCGGATGACTTCTGCCAAAACACTTGATAGTGGATCGCACCATTGGATCATTAAATTTGAATAAACAAGGTCGATACACTTATCTTGTAAAGGTAGATGATAAGCATCCCCTTCAAGCCATTTAATATCTTGTGTTCTATTATTTTGCGCATATTTTAACATTTCACGTGAAATATCTAGGCCAAGTACCTGTTGATATTTACTGCCTAAAATATCAGTAAAAAAACCAGTACCTGATCCTAAATCAAGTACGGTAAGATCATTTCGATTCGGTAAATGAGGCATTAAATGTTTACCCGTATAACGCTGTAAACGAGCGGAAACATCATAAGACTTACTCGCAACACCAAAAGAACGCGCTATTTTGACCCTATTTTCGGCATCAGCCATTAAGATAAAACCTCATTAATACTTTTAGATAAGTAGTTGATATCGCTAACATTATGATTGGAGCATATGGTAACGCGTAACCTAGAACTGTTATTAGGCACGGTTGGAGGGCGAATAGCGGTGAGCCATATTCCCTTCTCTTTTAATTTTTCACAAATGTCTAACGTTTTACTTTCCGAACCAATTTCTATGGCATGAATAGAAGATTGAGTTGGAATTAATGTAACTTGAGCATCTAGTGTAGACGATAAAAGCTGACTTAACTCAGTTATTTTTTCTCTACGCCATTGCTCTTTTTGAATAATATCTATGCTTGCTTTACTAGCCCATGCTAATGCTGGCGATATCGCTGTTGAATAAATATAGTGTCGTGAAAAATTAACCAAATACTCAAATAAATTTTCATCACAGGCAACAAAAGCTCCACTAGTTGCAATAGCTTTACCAAACGTTGCCATAATAATATCGGCATTACCTTGGCTTATACTACCTTCGCCGTGATCACCAATAACACCAATACTATGAGCGTCATCGATATATGACCAAGCATTATGTGCTTGAGCAAGACGACAAAGCTCAGCAACATTTGCTGTATCGCCATCCATACTAAAAACACCTTCAGAAACAATCAATTTATTATTCGATGATGATTGCTCTAAATAGTGTTTGAGTTGGACAAAATCGTTATGTAAAAAACGTTTAACTTTTGCTTTAGATGCCAAAGCGCCATCTATTAGTGATGCATGACTTAATTTATCAAGGAAAAAAGCGGTATTATCATCTTGACCAAGGGCTTGTAATACCCCTAAATTCGCCGCAAAGCCACTAGAATAAAGTAAACATCGAGGTTTATTGAGCCAAGTACAAATTTCTTCTTCTAATGCCTGATGTGCATATTGATAACCGGTGATTAAACTTGAAGCACTTGCACATAAGCCATATTGATCAATGCCTTCTTGCAGCGCTTGATTGATCTTTTTGTGGTTATTTAAACCCAAGTAATCATTAGAAGAGAAATTTAAATAACATTTACCATTAATATGTAGCTCACGACCACTTTGCTTAGCAATAGAATATCGTCGTCGATAACGATTTTTATCCTGTTGCTGGTTAAGTTTATAGTGAATAAATTCAAAAGGCATTGCGAATAATCTTAATTAACCGCGTTATAAAATACATCGCTATTTTGTTGATCAACTATTGCTGTTTTCATTTTTAACATCTGCTCTGCTTCGTCGTCACTGGCGATGGTTTCAGTATTTATACCTAACTTTTTAAATAATAAAACGTCTTGATTAGTTTCAGGGTTTTCAGCCGTTAATAATTTACAACCATAAAAAATTGAATTTGCACCGGCAAGAAAACACAAGGACTGCATTTGTTCATTCATTTCAGCTCGCCCTGCCGATAAACGAACATGACTTTCGGGCATTAAAATACGAGCAACTGCAATACAACGGATAAACTCAAAGTTATCAAGATCAGCAACATCAGCTAATGGCGTACCTTCAATCTTAACTAGCATGTTAATCGGCACGCTTTCTGGTTGCGGCGATAAATTGGCTAATTGGACAAGTAACGATACTCTATCTTGTGCATTTTCGCCCAAACCAACAATGCCGCCACTACAGACTTTCATACCTGCACTGCGCACATTTGATAAAGTATCTAATCGGTCTTGATAGGTTCTGGTCGTTATAATTTGGTTATAATGTTCAGGAGAGGTATCTAAATTATGATTGTAGTAATCTAAACCCGCTGTTTGTAGTTCATCGGCTTGTTCGATAGATAACATGCCTAACGTCATACAGGTTTCTAAACCAAGCGCTTTAACGCCTTTAACCATATCAACGACAGCTGGCATATCTCGTGCTTTTGGATTACGCCATCCTGCCCCCATACAAAAACGTGTTGAACCTTGATCTTTAGCCTTTTGCGCAGCTTCTAAAACATTATTAACAGCCATTAAACGCTCTTTATCAATATCTGTTTTATAGCGAGCGCTTTGAGAACAATATTTGCAATCTTCTGGGCATGCACCTGTTTTAATAGACAATAATGTACTGACTTGTACTTCATTGGCATTAAAGTGCTGACGATGAATAGTCTGTGCTTTAAACATTAAGTCATTAAACGGCATTTCAAAAAGCGCTTGTACTTCAGTTTTCCCCCAATCATGACGAATGGTTTGATTTTCTTGCTTGGTAGCCGCTTGTTCAGACATTTAACAACCCTATAATTTTTTACAAAAGACGTAAGTGTAAATTGCATCTATAAATATTTGCAGGTAGTCTACCAGCAAATAGACATTGTAAACACAGTAGCGAAATATTAGTTAACATATGAACAATAAACAAACAGATCTTTTGAGCTTTGATCAACAGCATGTCTGGCACCCTTATACTTCAATGTCAGAGCCCTTACCTTCTTATTTAGTAGAATCAGCGGAAGGTGTTTATATAAACCTTGCCAGTGGAGAAAAGCTAGTAGATGGTATGGCGTCGTGGTGGTCAGTATTACATGGTTATAATCATCCAAAATTAAATGCAGCATTAATTGAGCAAAGTCAGAAAGTTTCCCATGTTATGTTTGGTGGTTTGACTCATGAACCTGCCATTAATTTATGTAAAACGTTAATAGAAATATCGCCGGCACCATTACAAAAAGTATTTCTTTCTGATAGTGGCTCAGTAGCAGTAGAAGTTGCCATTAAAATGGCTTTTCAATATTGGATATCCAAAGGAAAAGCACATAAGAATAAATTACTTACCGTAAAAAATGGTTATCACGGTGATACCTTTGCCACGATGGCGGTATGTGACCCCGTTACCGGCATGCATCACATGTTTGAGCAAGTATTAAGTAAACATTATTTTGCTCCAGCACCGCAGACAAAAATAGATCAGCCATGGCAAGTGGGAGATATTGTTGAGCTTGAACAATTATTTAGTTCAAGGCATCAGAATATTGCCGCCTTTATTATCGAGCCAATCGTGCAAGGTACGGGTGGTATGAGAATGTATCATCCTGAGTATTTAAAAGCCTGCCGAGCATTATGTACGAAATACGATGTATTGTTTATTGCTGACGAAATAGCCACAGGTCTTGGCCGTACAGGAAAAATGTTTGCCTGTGAATGGGCTGATATTAGTCCCGACATTATGTGTTTAGGTAAAACTTTAACGGGTGGCTATATCACTCTTGCTGCAACATTATGTACAGCGGATATAGCCGAAGTTATCAGCAAAGGTGAAGCTGGATGTTTTATGCATGGGCCAACATTTATGGGAAATCCACTAGCATGTGCTGTCGCAAATGCTAGTTTATTACTGTTATTAGAAGGAAATTGGCAACAACAAGTAAATGCCATTGAATTATATTTATCTACAAATTTATTACCATTATCACAGCACCAACGTGTTCATGATACTCGTGTACTAGGCTCAATCGGTGTTGTTGAAACGACACAAAATGTGAATATGGCTAATATTCAAAAGCGCTTTGTCGAACTCGGTGTATGGATCCGCCCTTTTGGTAAGCTTATTTATATTATGCCACCTTATGTGACTACTAATGATCAGCTCTCAATTTTAATAGCGGCGATCATTACCGTACTTGATGAAGATGAATGCTTTATTGATGATTGTTTTATCGATTAATGAGCCATCATATTCGTTGTTTGAACATATATATAAACAACCCAAGCAATAGTGATCACTAATAACAACCACAAATTAAAGTGTCTATTATCTGTTTTACGACGTCTTCGGTATTTTTGAATGAAAAGATAAAATAAACTGCTTAGCGCACTTAACCATAAAACCATATATAAATAATCGGTGAGCGGTTGTAACCAGTTTCTTCTTATTTCAATATTATGATAACGCAACATGCCATAATCTTTATCAGGTGCAGCATAATAAGAAAGTACCAAAGCAAAAATAAAAAATATCCAACCACCAATCGCTAAGACCCTAGCAATATAAACCCATTTATCCGGTTCTTTTAGTCGATTTCTTCTATTCGTTACCATAACTTTAGTCATTTATTAATATATTCACTAATATCGGCTTAATTTTATTAATTATTACTTGTTAAACATAACAGGCACGGTAACATATCACACCTTAAATCTAGAGCTATATTAAGACAAAGAGGTCGAAAAATGTCAGTTATATCAATTACCGAAGTATTAGCAGGTAAACACCCAGTTAATGAATCTATTTCGGTACATGGTTGGATCCGTACTCGTCGTGATTCTAAAGCAGGTATTTCATTTTTGGCAATACATGACGGTTCATGTTTTGACGCTATTCAAGCCATTGTACCTAGCGAATTAGAAAATTATCAAAATGACGTATTAAAACTGACAACAGGCAGCTCTGTAAAAGTTACCGGTATTTTAGTTGAATCTCCAGGTAAAGGTCAGTCGTTTGAAATTCAAGCAACAAAGGTTGAAGTATTAGGTTTTGTTGAAGACCCTGATACTTACCCAATGGCAGCTAAACGTCATAGTATTGAATTTTTACGTGAACAAGCTCATTTACGCCCACGTACTAATATTGGTGGCGCCGTAACTCGTGTTCGCAACTGTTTAGCACAAGCTGTACATCGCTTTTTACACAGTAAAGGTTATTTTTGGATCAGCACACCACTCATTACAGGTAGTGATTGTGAAGGCGCTGGCGAAATGTTCCGTGTAAGTACCTTAGATATGGAAAACTTACCAAGAACAGAAAAAGGCGATGTTGATTACAGTAAAGACTTCTTCGGAAAAGAAACCTTTCTTACGGTTTCAGGACAATTAAACGTCGAGACATACTGTAGTGCTCTTTCAAAGGTTTATACTTTTGGACCAACATTCCGCGCAGAAAATTCAAATACCTCTCGCCATTTAGCGGAGTTTTGGATGATCGAGCCTGAGATTGCGTTTGCTGATTTATCTGATGCTGCAGATTTGGCTGAAGAAATGCTTAAATATGTTTTTGCTGCAGTTCTTGAAGAGCGAAGCGACGATATGGCATTTTTTCAACAACGTGTTGATAAAACGGTGATTGATCGTTTAAATTCAGTCATTAAAAACGACTTTGTACGTTTAGACTATACCGATGCTATTACCATTTTAGAAAAGTGTGGTAAAAAATTCGAAAACCCAGTTGCGTGGGGTGTTGATTTAAATTCTGAGCACGAACGTTACTTAGCAGAAGAGCATTTTAATGGTCCAGTAATTTTACAAAATTATCCAAAAGACATTAAATCATTTTACATGCGTTTAAATGACGATGGTAAAACCGTTGCTGCTATGGATATTTTAGCTCCAGGTATTGGAGAAATCATTGGTGGTAGCCAACGTGAAGAACGTCTTGATGTGCTTGATGCTCGTTTAGAAGAAATGGGCTTGGATATAGCAGATTATGGTTGGTATCGTGATTTACGTCGTTACGGTACTGTTCCTCATTCAGGTTTTGGTTTAGGTTTTGAACGTTTAGTTGCTTATGCGACGGGTATGCAAAACGTACGTGACGTAATTCCATTTCCAAGAACACCAAATAACGCAGCGTTTTAAGAAGGCGTTGTACTCAAATGACCTTTTGTCGAGGTAAACCATCGACCTACAAAAAATTAACGCCCTCTTGAGGGCGTTTTTCATTTACTCGCTAAGAGAATCTTATTTCAGCTTTCTATTCAAGCAATGTAACGTAATCCTGATAAGGCGTTGTTGCCTTTTCTGGTAATTGTCTATTTTCAGTGCCTATATATAAAAAGCCAACAATCTCATCATCCTCTCTAATGTTAAGTTCTGCTTTAACCAAGGCATGATAACTTAACTCACCTGTTCGCCAAATCGCACCATAACCTAAACCAAAAGCCGCCATTTGCATGGCATGAACACAACAGCCTGCAGCAATGAGTTGTTCTTGTTTTGGCACCTTAGGATGTTGGCAATAACGGGTACTAATAAGTATGATCAGTGGCGCTCTAAACGGCATTTTTATCATTCTCTGCTTTTTTTCTTCATTAACACCATCTGCTTGCCCAGCTTTTAAAAATATATCACTTAATTGATCAAGCCCTTTATCTTGCATTACCGTAAAATGCCACGGTTTAATATTACCGTGATCAGGTACACGCATGCCTGCAGTTAATATTTTATCTAAAGCATCATGGTCAGGTGCTGGAAACGTTAGTGCAGCATTGGAGCGACGATTTAATAATAAATCGATATTATTCATAGTGTTTTCTTATCGAACAAATAAATTGTGCTTACATTAACTGATTTATTAATAGAAATACGCATTTATTTACATTTGCGACTTCTTAACTGATGAAACTTTAAGTAGCATATAGCCATCTAATTTATAAATTACTTATTAGCGTAAATCATGAAGCCAGAATCCAGTGTTATTAAACGTACTTTCAATAAAATATTTCAGCTTATAAATGTTTTTAGAAAGCTGATTATCAATCTCGTGTTTTTTACGGTGCTATTGATCTTTATTTCTGCATTATTGGCAGATACTAATCATGTAGTTGTCCCCAATAAATCTGTTTTAGTACTCAATTTATATGGTGATGTGGTTGAACAAAAACATCAAGTTGAGCCTATTGATGCTTTTATGAGTGAAGCGATACAACAAAACGAAGAAAAACCTGAAGTTTTGTTAAGTGACATTATAAGGGTCATAAAATCAGCTGAAACTGATGACCGCATTAAAATATTAGTGCTTAAATTACAAAATATGAACCGTTCTGGTTTAACTAAAATGAGAGATATTGCCAAAGCAATTACACATTTTAAAAAATCAGGAAAACAAGTTATTGCTATTGGCGATCAGTATTCACAAGATCAATATTATCTAGCCAGCTATGCAGATGAAATATGGTTAGATCCTAAAGGTTGGATGATCCTCGATGGTTATGGCCGCTATCAATTATATTACAAATCAGCTCTAGATAAGTTATCTATCAGCCAACATATTTTTCGTGTAGGTACCTATAAATCAGCCGTTGAACCCTATATGCGTGATGATATGTCGGCAGCAGCTAAAGAAGCAAATAAAGTTTGGTTGAATGACCTGTGGTTACAATACAAAACAGATGTTGCCGAACAACGTAATTTTACCATTGATAACTTTGATGAAAATGTGGATAACTTAGTTGAAAAGTTAACGGCTGTTGATGGCAATGTTGCAGAATATGCACTTAACAATCAATGGGTTGATCAACTTAAAACCCGTGAACAAGTTAACCAAACATTAAATGAAAAGTTGGGTATTGACTCAAATGAAGATAAATATGAACAAATTAACTTTAATGATTACTTATTTTCTATCACTGACAAATTCCCCATTGTCGATGCAACCTCAGATAAAGTCGCAATAATTGTTGCTAAAGGCACTATTTTAAATGGTACACAAAAACCTGGCACTATCGGCGGCGATAGTACCGCA
This sequence comes from Colwellia sp., assembly GCA_013215655.1. Classification (GTDB taxonomy): domain Bacteria; phylum Pseudomonadota; class Gammaproteobacteria; order Enterobacterales; family Alteromonadaceae; genus Colwellia_A. Next base: position 286 of record JABSOX010000042.1, on the reverse strand, counting down.
TTATTATTGAAAAAAGCACGCAACAACAAACACGTTAAAGCAGTTGTACTTCGAGTTGATAGTCCCGGTGGTAGTGCTTACGCCTCTGAAATAATTCGTCTCGAAGTTGAATTATTAAAACAAGCGGGTAAACCTGTAATTGCTTCAATGGGCACTTATGCGGCTTCGGGTGGTTACTGGATATCAGCATCCGCTGATAAAATTTACGCTTCTCCTACCACCATTACGGGTTCAATTGGTATCTTTGGTTTCTTTATGACTTTTGAAAATAGCTTGAGTAAAATTG
>JABSOX010000041.1:5991-47811 GCA_013215655.1 Colwellia sp. | reverse complement strand
AAAGTTACTATTTTAAAATATTCAATAAATCTCGGTACAATTCCGCCAGCGATATAAACGCCACCAAAGCTCGCCATGGTTAACGATAAGTTACCCGCAAAACTACCGAGAATGCTACAAAACTGTGCTAACGTTTGTTCACAAATATCACAATCTTTTGATAATGCTTTCTCTGAAATATCTTTAGCTGAATAAGGCTGTGCTGCTTCACCTCGGATATGCATTAACGCTTGATAAATTTGCTCAATACCTAATCCTGACAATAACTGCTCATAAGAGACATGCTCATATCGTGTTAACAAAAATTGTAGGATTTGAGTTTCTAAGTTATTAATTGGCGCAAAATCAACATGACCTCCTTCCCCGCCGAGGCTAATCCAACCATTGTCACTCGGAATAACATTAGCAACTCCTAGACCGGTACCGGGACCACAAATTGAAATCGGTTTTTCTAGCTGAACTTTGCCGCCGCCAATTTTAATTTTTTGATCATCATTTAAATAGGGAACAGCATGGGCAATTGCGGTATAGTCGTTAATGAACAACAATGTGTGTAAACCCAACGTTTTTTGCAATTCTGTTTTAGAGAATTGCCACGGCAAATTCGTCATCACAATAAGGTCTTGCTCAACTGGACAAGCAATGGCAAAACATGCATTTATCACGAAATTATTTAGGACATTAACTGAAATATAATCAGTTATAATTTCAGCTAGACCAGCATAATCACTACATTGATAAACAGACAATGCTGATATTGTGCCATCATGATCTGAAATACCAATTCTTAGATTAGTACCACCAATATCAGCAACTAGGTTAATTACCGTGTCGTCTGTCGTTAACTGACTTACAGATAACTGGTTTACAGAATGAGCCATTAGTCTTCCGTATCAAATAATGAACAAGCACCGGTTTCTGCTGAGCTTAAACTACGGCGCATAAAACCAAAAAGTTCACGTCCCATGCCTTGGTGATGACCGTTAACTTGAAATTTTGCAGTTTCACGTTGTGCCAATTCAGCATCGTCAACAAGTAAAGTTAATTCACCGGTTTCACCATCAAGTAATATCATATCGCCCGTTTGTACTTTTGCGATCAAACCACCATCGAGTGCTTCTGGACATAAATGAATTGCTGCAGGTACTTTACCTGAAGCACCAGACATACGCCCATCCGTTACCATAGCAACTTTAAAGCCTTTATCTTGTAATACGCCTAGTGGTGGAGTTAACTTGTGCAATTCAGGCATACCACGTGCTTTAGGTCCTTGAAAACGCACCACAGCAACAAAATCTTTTTCAAGTTCACCGGCTTTAAAGGCATCTTCGAGTTCATGTTGATCCTCAAAGACAACCGCGGGGGCTTTAATCACAAAACTACCATCACGTAACGATGAAGTTTTAAGTACCGATACACCTAAATTTCCTTTTAGTACTCGTAAACCACCATCAACTTTAAATGGCGATGCGACTGTAGCAACAACTTCTTTATCACCAGACTCTGTTGCGCCATCAATCCAGATTAACTTACCATTATCTAATATTGGCTGTTTTGTGTAGCGAGACAAACCATGACCACAAATGGTTTCAACATCTTCATGTAATAAACCACCCTCAATTAATTCTTTAAATAATAACGCCATACCACCCGCTTGTTGGAAGTGGTTGATATCAGCAGAACCATTAGGATAGATACGCGTTACCAATGGCACAGCTGCAGACAAATCATTAAAGTCTTGAAAATTAACAATAATTCCTGCAGCTTTCGCAAAAGCGATAATATGCATTGTTAAGTTTGTTGAACCGCCCGTAGCTAAAAGCGCAACGATGGCATTAACAATTGATTTTTCATCAACCATCTTACCCGCTGGCATATAATTACCCGACTGCTGGGTTAAACGAGTTACTTGACGTGCCGCCGCTTTTGTTAACTCTTCACGTAATTGTGTATTCGGCGCTACAAATGACGCGCCAGGTAAATGTAAGCCCATCACTTCAACAACGAGTTGATTAGAGTTAGCTGTACCAAAGAAAGTACAAGTACCTGCTGAGTGATATGAAGCAGATTCTGCTTCTAATAATTTATCTTCGCCAATCTCACCTTTGGCAAATTGCTGACGAACACGGGCTTTTTCTTTATTGGGTATACCTGAAGGCATCGGCCCTGCAGGAACAAAAACTGTTGGTAAATGTCCAAAAGTCATCGTGGATATTAATAGGCCAGGAACAATTTTATCGCAAATCCCTAACATCAACGTACCATCAAACATGTTATGGGAAAGTCCAATCGCTGCAGACATCGCAATAACGTCGCGGCTCATCAGGCTTAAATCCATACCCGGCTGACCTTGAGTAACACCATCACACATTGCCGGTACGCCTGCGGCAAATTGAGCAACACCACCGGTTTCTTTTACGGCTGCTTTGATAATTGCAGGGTAAGTTTCATATGGCTGATGCGCAGATAACATATCGTTATATGCTGATACTATGGCAATATCTGAATGATTAAGGCCTTGTAAGGTTTGTTTATCGTCCTTACCACAAGCGGCAAAACCGTGAGCCAAATTACCACAAGATAAACTTGCTCGATGAACGGTTGTTGATTTAGCTGCATCTATCTTGGCCAAATATTGACTGCGTGATGCTTTACTACGTTCAATAATTCGTTGAGTGATCTCTAAAATTTCAGTTTTCATAAGTTACTCCGCCCAATATACTTGTGTATTAACATCAGGGTTTTGTAAAAACGCCCGTATTGGCATTTCTAATAATTCATTACCTGCATCAGCTTGCGCTAATACTCGTTGTTTTCCTTCACCAACTACATGTAAAAAGATATTGTCGCTTTGAATAAGGTGAGAATAAGTAAAAGTAATACGCTGATGTGGTGCTGTTTTTGGCAAAACCTTCATCAAAGCATCCTTGTTATCAAGTGATAAAGCTTGTTCAATTTGCTCACTACACGGGAACAATGAAGCGGTATGACCATCTTCACCCATGCCTAAAATAAGTACATCTAAAGGAAGCAATGATGTTTTTGCGGCAAGATTTAGATCGCTAAGTGTTTCTGTACACAGTTCTTCACCTTGTTTAAGATGGAAGAAATTAGCTTGTTTAGCCTTATTTTGTAATAAGTTTTCATGTACTAAGCGCGTATTACTTGCTTCATCGTTAATATCTACCCAACGTTCATCGGCAAGCGTAATAGTAACGTTTTTCCAAGGTAAATCGATTTGTGAAAGCGCTTTAAAAAAACCTTTTGGCGTAGAACCACCAGAAACGGCAATACTCGCTTTACCACGAACCGCAATTGCCTTTGATAAAAGTTCGGCAACATTGTTTGCTAATTTTGTATCTAAAGCTTCACGGCTTATAAATTCATTTATTTGACTCATTATTCAACCCACTGGCGATCATCACGCGCAATTAAAGCAATAGAAGAAACAGGTCCCCAAGAACCTGCAGGATAAGGTTTGGGAGCTTCGTTTGTTGCTTGCCATGCGTCAATAATACTATCAGCCCATGTCCATGCCGCTTCTACTTCATCGCGACTAACAAATAATGACTGATTACCATTGATCACTTCTAACATTAGTCTTTCATAGGCATCAACAACACGTTGATTATCGTAGGTATCAGAGAAACTCAAATCTAATTTATTTTCTTGAATATGCATTTGTGAAGCAATGCCAGGTATTTTATTCATCATCTGAAGCTCAACACCTTCATCAGGTTGTAAGCGTATAGTGAGTTTATTTGCAGGTAAATCGACATAACTTTCTTTAAAAATATTATGGGGTTGTTGCTTAAAATGAACAACAATTTCACTGTGTTTAGCGGGCATACGTTTACCCGTACGTAAATAAAAGGGCACACCAGCCCAACGCCAATTGTCTATTTCTGCTTTGATAGCAACAAAGGTTTCAGTATTGCTATTGGTATTAGCACCTTCTTCATTTAAATAGCCCGGAACAGGTACGCCATTTAAATAACCATCAGCGTACTGTCCACGTACCGTTTTTTCTTTAACATTCATTCTATCGATTGGCACCAATGCTTTGACAGCTTTAAGCTTTTCAGCGCGTATGCTCTCCGCACTCAAATCTGCAGGAGGCTCCATTGCAAGCAAGGATAGTATTTGTAATAAATGATTTTGGATCATGTCGCGCATTTGACCCGCATCATCATAAAATCCCCAACGCCCTTCTATACCAACACTTTCAGCAACGGTAATTTGTACATGATCAATACTATTACGATCCCAATTGGTGGTAAATAATGAGTTAGCAAAACGCAGTACAAGTAAATTAAGTACGGTTTCTTTACCTAAATAATGGTCGATACGATAAATTTGATTTTCATTAAAATAACGAGAGACTTGGTCATTAATAACTTTTGAAGAGGCTAAACAATTACCTATGGGTTTTTCCATGACTACACGGTCAACATCTATAATTAAGTCCGCTGCGTGTAAACCGTCACAAATATCACCATAAATAGCAGGTGGTGTTGAGAAATAATATACACGTGTATCGTTAGCACCTTTTAATGTTTCAGCTAAATGGATAAACGACGCCGAATCTTTAAAATCGAGCTTTTGATAAACAAGTCTACTTACAAATCGCTTTAAGACGACATCATCTAAGCCTTCTTTAACAAAAGATGTTAAGTTTTCCGTAACAAAGGCTACAAATTCTTCGACTGTATGCTCTTGGCGAGCAACACCAACAATTCGACTCTTAGTATTTAATAGGCCAGCACTGTCTAATTGGTATAAAGCAGGTAATAACTTACGACGAGATAAATCACCAAGAGCACCAAATAGCACAATTTCACTAGCAGATTGACCATCAAAACTTTTCATAAAATATTTTTCTCTAGTTTGTTCATTGTAACTAAACTACATTTACATCTAATTTAGCGTCTGAATCATCATCAGTAAAGAACTTTTTGTAATTTTACAACAAAAACATCAATATTCGATTTTTTAGGGGCTGCAAGCAAATATACCCCCTCTACATTATGAAACATTTGTAAAAAAATGCCATTTAGTTTTAATTTTGTTATCATTATGAAATAAATTTACATTTTTCTGTTATCAATAGCGAAAATAAATTACAGTTAGCCCATAATAAACGAGATCTAGGATCAAACAGTAATGAACATATTAGAAAAGATCGCCAACGAACTAGACACATTCAGCAAGTCAGAACGTAAAGTAGCCGAAGTTATTATGGCATCACCAAATACGGTTATTCATGCCAGTATTGCGGCCTTAGCCAAGCAAGCAAATATTAGTGAACCTACTGTTAATAGGTTTTGCAGAAGATTAGATACTAAAGGCTACCCAGACTTTAAATTGCATTTAGCACAAAGTTTGGCAAATGGTACACCTTACGTTAACCGTCATGTCGATGAAAATGACACTGCCGATGAATATACCGCAAAAATATTTGAATCAACAATGGCCAATCTTGAAATGGCACGTAAAAGTTTAGATACAAATACTATAAATCGTTCGGTAGATTTGTTAACTCAAGCCAATAAAATTTCATTTTTTGGCTTAGGCGCTTCTGCAGTCGTCGCCCATGATGCACAAAATAAGTTTTTTCGCTTCAATGTTCCCGTTGTTTATTTTGATGACATATTAATGCAACGTATGAGTGCTATTAATAGTCGTCAAGGCGATGTTGTTGTACTTATTTCTCATACGGGTCGTACTAAGTCATTAGTGGAAGTAGCAACGCTAGCAAAAGAAAATGATGCAACCGTTATCGGTATTACGAGTGAAGGTACACCTTTAGCAAAAGAATGTAGCATTGTATTGTCCCTTGATGTCGCTGAAGACACTGATTTATATATGCCAATGGCGTCACGTATTGCGCAATTGGTATTAATTGATATTTTGGCGACAGGTTTTACCCTACGCCGTGGTACCAAATTTAGAGATAACCTGAAAAAAGTAAAAGACAGTTTAAGAAGCTCTCGCTTTGATCGTAAAGACGTTTAGTCTCTTTGTCAAAAAATAGCAATATAACCTAGTATTTAATGACTCAGTCATCAAATCATTTTTAAAATTTTAATGAAGTAAGGATTAAAATGCCTAGAAGAACGAAGATAGTTGCCACCTTAGGCCCAGCAACTGACAATAGAGACACCCTAAAAAAAGTACTCGCTGCCGGTGTTAATGTCGTTAGACTTAACTTTTCACACGGCGCTCCTCAAGATCATATTGATAGAGCTGATACCGTTCGTGAATTAGCCAAGGAATTAGGCATCTATGTTGGAATTTTAGGTGATCTCCAAGGACCTAAAATTCGTGTATCTACTTTCAAAAATGGTCCAATAAAACTTGCCATTGGCGATAAATTTGAATTAAATGCAACATTGGCAAAAGGCGAAGGTTGCCACGAAAGGGTAGGTATTGATTATAAAGAGCTACCTAACGATGTTAATAAAGACGATGTACTGTTATTAGATGACGGTCGTGTACAATTAAAAGTACTGAGTACTTCAGGCCCTTCAGTATTTACTGAAGTTGTTGTTGGTGGTCCACTTTCCAATAACAAAGGTATTAATCGCCAAGGTGGTGGCTTAACCGCCCCTGCATTAACAGATAAAGATAGAGAAGATATTAAACTTGCTGCCAAAATTAATGTTGATTTCTTGGCGGTATCTTTTCCTCGTGACGCAGCAGATATGCGTGAAGCGCGTTTACTTGCTCAAGAAGCTGGTTGTGATGCTCGTTTAGTTTCAAAAATTGAACGTGCAGAAGCGGTTAATGATGACAAGGTTCTTGATGGTATTATCTTAGCGTCTGATGTCGTTATGGTTGCTCGCGGCGACTTAGGTGTTGAAATTGGAGATGCTGCACTTGTTGGTAAACAAAAACACATTATTGCACGTAGTCGTCAATTAAACCGTGTAGTTATTACCGCCACACAAATGATGGAAACCATGATCGAACATCCTATGCCTACACGCGCAGAAGTTATGGATGTTGCCAATGCCGTTTTAGATGGCACTGACGCAGTTATGCTTTCAGCAGAAACAGCTGCAGGTAAATATCCTGTAGAAACAGTGACGGCAATGGCTAACGTTTGTATTGGCGCAGAAACTCATCGCTCAGTGAATACGTCAAATCATCGCATAGAGTTAACCTTTAGTGAAGTCTCTGAAACTATAGCGCTTTCAGCTATGTATGCAGCCAATCACTTAGAGGGGGTTAAAGCCATTATCGCTTTAACTGAGTCAGGACATACTAGTAAAATAATGTCTCGCATTACTTCTGGCTTACCTATTTATTCAGTCTCTCGCCATGCAAAAACATTAAATAAAACAGCCATTTACCGTGGTGTTTATCCAGTTAAATTTGATTCTACAGCAAGTAATGACGAGCAATTATCAAATGATATTCTTAAAGAAGTACTAAAGAATTCAGAACTTGTCGTAGGCGATAAAATAATTTTAACCCATGGTGATATGATGGAAACTGTTGGTGCATCAAATACTTTAAAAATTCTCACCGTTGCCAAACAACATTTAAGTTAATATAAATACAATTTTCATAAATTCAAAAGGTAGCTTAACGGCTACCTTTTTTGATCTTTATCAGCAATTAATTTCCTAAGAAGGTTATTATTATTCAGTAATGAAATAACCAATTCCAATAAATAAGGACTACACGGAGCATTTTATGACGATTAAACGTATCGGCTTATTAACCAGTGGTGGTGATGCACCAGGTATGAATGCTGCTATTCGTGCCGTTGTATTATCCGCCCATCGCTATGACATTGAAATTTTAGGGTTCTATTCAGGTTATAACGGGCTAATCAATGATCATTCAAATAAATTATCACTACATGATGTTGATGGCATTATTCATCGCGGTGGCACCATTTTAAAAAGTGCTCGTTGTCCTGAGTTACTTAAAGAAATTGGCATTAAACAGGCCGCACAAACCTTAATGAAGAATAAAGTTTATGCCTTAGTTGTTATTGGTGGAGATGGTTCGTTTAATGGTTTGATCCAACTAAGCAAACATTGGCAAGGACAGGTTATTGGTATTCCGGGAACTATTGATAATGATGTTGATGGTACTGATTTGACTATCGGATTTTCTACGGCAATAAACACCGCTATTGATGCCATTGATAAAATTCGTGATACCGCCGATGCCTTTGAACGGATATTTGTGGTGGAATTAATGGGGCAACACAGTGGACATATTACCTTTAACGTTGGTATAGCTTGCGCCGCAGAAAAAGTATTGTCTTTTGAGAACGTTGATTCAACTAATGAAGCTAAAACGTTAAAAGAATGTGCAAAAGAAATTAAACAGGCACAAAAAGATCGACATGGCAGCTACCTTATTGTCATCGCCGAAAATTTATGGACAGGTGGTGTAACCGAATTTGCTAAGCAGTTAAAAAATGAAGCAGGAATAGACTGCACTCCTTGTATTTTAGGTTACATACAACGAGGCGGCTCTCCAGTTGCTAAAGATCGTATATTAGCAACCAAAATGGGTGTAGCTGCAGTTCAAGCTATCATTGCTGACAAATCAAATGTGATGATCGGGGAACAAAATAATGCCATCGTTTTTGTGCCACTAACCGACGCAATAAAACATAAAAAACAAGTAAGTCAGAGTTTAGTTGCTGCACAAGAAAACATCCTTGCGCTTACCGCACAAACACAATGTTAATCAAGCGTATGAAATTGGCAAGCTAACTATCTCTTTAAGGTACATGATTAAAGATTAACGATTTTTTTTACTTTATCTTTATAGCTACGGCTAACTTTTAGCTCTTTACCATTGGTCATCACTAAAAAATATTCACCATTAAGTTGGCTACAAAATTTGTCTATGTAATTTTTATTAACAATGGTTGATCTATGGCTACGAATAAAAATACGTGGATCTAATGTTTCTTCTAACTGTTTCATTGTTTTACGAAGAATATGGGTGTTTTTACTAGTATGCACACACATGTAATCACCTGCAGCATCTACCCATAAAATATCTTTTACTGGTACCCTACTCACTTCTCCTGCGTCTTTAATAGCAAGGATATCTGAGTAACTTGAAATAGTAACAGGCTCGTTATTAGCGAGCTCATTTAATATTTGCTGACAATCATTACCCGTAACATCACTTACTAAACGGACAAGTTTAGATTTATGCAAAGCATTCTCTTCACTTTTTAGTGATTGACGAATTTTATCCATCGTCTGTCCTAGTCGCTCTTCGTCCGCAGGTTTTAATAAATAATCTTGAGCGTGTACTTCAAAAGCTTTTAACGCATATTGATCAAAAGCAGTAACAAAGATCACAATTGGCATTGTTAAACCTTGTTTTAAAATTTCTTCGATAACTTCAAAACCATTTAAGCCTGGCATTTGAATGTCTAAAAACATCAAGTCTGGTTTATAGGCACGTATTGCTTCTACTGCTTCTCGACCATTACTACATTCAGTAACGATATTTACGTCTTTATGCGCTGCTAATCTAACCACCAGCCCTTTTCGCGCCAGTGGCTCATCATCAACAATGATGGTTGAAAGCACATTACTCATGTGGAAGTTCCTATTTCATAAGGCATTCTTATATTAATTTTAACACCTTTTGGGGTATTACTAGAAACAACTAAAGAATAATCTTCTTGGTATAATGCATAAAGTCGTTCACGAGTATTGGCTAGACCCACGCCATTTTCACGATGTAAATTTCCATTGATGATTTCAGCGCCTGGGCCATCATCGGCAACCTCAAGTAATAGATCATTACCAAAACGACTCACTGATATGGTTATGGTACCACCATCTTCTTGAACAGCAACCGCATGTTTTATCGCATTTTCCGCCAGAGGTTGTAAAATCATACTTGGCACAAGTGCCTGTTGGCAATCATCACTAATATTCACTTCAACTTGTAAACGTTCTTCAAAACGTACTTTTTCGATATCAAGATACAGTCTTAAAGTTTGAATCTCACTATCTAGACTAACCTTTTTCATCGGATCTTTATCAAGGGAATATCGTAAAAACTCACTTAACTTGGTCACCATACCATTGGCGGTTTTATTTTCTTCAATTAATATTAATGTTGAAATGGCATTAAGGGTATTAAAAAGGAAATGTGGATTTAATTGATAACGCAACATTTTTAATTGAGCTTGATGAGCCACAGCGTTAGCCTTTAATACATTTTGCTTTTCTTTTTGAAGCATTTGATAGTACTTGGCACCAAAATACAAACAGCTCCAACACAAAATCATATAAAAAGACCACACGCTAGACTTCGTATAAAGCAACCAAAAATCAGGGCGGTAACCGTGTTTATATATTTCCCAATAATTAATATTCTTAAATACCTGCCACACTACCCCCGTTAAATATGATGAAATAATAACGACTAAAGCAATTTTTACTGGCGGATAGTTCCATACTTTACGATAGATGTAGCGTAATGGAACGGTTAAAATCCAACCCGCGTATGCATTTAAAAATATGATAACAACAAACAAATCTCGTAAGTCATGTAACAACGAACCAAGATAATGCACCAAAGCGAAACCAAACCAGCCTGCACTATGTACAAGCCAAAAAAGGCGATTTCTATTTTCGAGTAATTCTTTCCATTTCATACGGTCTTTCCAATTCATACGGCACAACCGCTTATAACTGTTATGTTAATTATGCGATAGCTTTATACTTTACGCACTACCGTTAAACTTAACATTTTGGCGTTTTATCTCATTTCAGTGACAAGTTTGCTATTAAGCCCCATTAAATCATCAAATGCTGCAAACTGTTTTTGTGAAAGTACAAATAAGTTACTTTGCTGTTCAACGTTAAATTTAAGCAAATACCATAAACCGTTTATTAAATAACAATAGGGTAAATATGACGCTAACTTAGCATGAGATAACGTTATTAAACTGTCCTTTTGATATGTTGAGAATAATACTGACCGTTGAGTTTTATTAAGTAGGTTAATAGCTGACATCATTGCTAAGTCATATTCCGGTTCAGCCAGACATGCACATTCAAAATCAATCAGATAACTAGGCTCTGTAAAAATTATATTTGAGAAGTTAACATCACCATGACAAACAACAAGTACCTGCCCTACTTTCATTACCGGTAGTTTTGTAATGATGCTACTAATAGCTTTAGATTGTTCGTGCGATAATGCTTTGTCTGTAGCAAGACTAATTAATACCGCATGCAAGTCTAAAGTTGGGAGTTTTAACGATAGTTTGTGGCACTTGTTTATTAATTCAGCCGTTATGATCACTCTTTCATTTATCGTATGATCGTTTATTAATTGAGCTGCGTCGATAAAGTCAGAAATAAACCAATGATTGGAGTGAAACAAAAGCGGTGGTGCCAACATTGACTTCGCCGCCATTATTGTCATCTCAAACTCAACTTTTTGAGTGATTCGGTCAGTTTCAAAGTATTTGGCAAAGTAAGTAGCACTTGCTGTTACAACTTTAAAGCAGTGATGGCTCGCACCCTCTGCTATTTTATTTACATCGATAATATTGTCATTATCAAAAAAGGATAATAACGTTAATTGTTCAATGATTTCTTTAACATTTTTCATCAAGACTTCAGTTTTGCAAAAGGTTCTAGTTATTAATAGGCTGTAACCTATATTCTTTGCGCCACTGTAAATATCCATAAGCAGCAAGTCCAACGTATAAACCAAACAGTACTGCTGTTGGTGTTAATTCTTTTTGAACATATAAATAGATAGAGACAAAGTCAATAATTATCCAATAGATCCAATTCTCTAATACTTTTTGTGTCACCAAATAGGTTGCAAATACTGCAAATACCGTTGTTGCAGCATCAAAATAAGGGAAGTGTGTTGGTGTATATGTTGCCATTAATTTACCCACAACAATCGAAAGTATACTTAAAAATACAATCGCTTTAAGATGAGTAGAGCCTTGCCATTTTTTAATGGTAACGGTCAAACCTTGCTGTTGAAATGAATCATTATGCTTAATGTTTGCATTACGCCAACAATACCAACCGTAAAAAGCCATAACCATATAATAAATTTGTAATGCGCTATCCATCCACAAATAAACATCATAAAAAATGACCGTATAAATAATAGTACTGAGCAAAGCCGCAGGCCAGCACCAAATATTTCTTTTTGCGGCTAACACCACATAAATAAGTGCGCTGATTACGGCAACTAATTCTAATAATGGTAGTGAACCAAAATAAGCATAAGTCTCATTAATAATACTATTTTCCATTAGCTTTCTGCTTCAACAATTGAGCGGTCACCGCCAATAAATTTACACACAAATACCGCTGCATTTAACGTTTGATGCACATGCTTAATTTCAGCCATTACATGTTTAGTTGCTAAATCATACTCACCAAATACCTGAGTACTCATGCCATTTGTTACTATATTTAAACCATCAACAGCACGTAGTCTTTTGATAAAAGCCCAAATTTCGGTTTTAAACTTTTCTTCAGCCAAAGGGTAAAGACTAATTTCAATGGATATCTGCATGTTATCTCTCATTATAATTTTGTAATAACGTCAATAGTGATTAAAACTGGTAGTCCACTGTAAGTCCTATTTGTCGAGGTGCACCAAAACGTTGGTATTTTTTATTGACCCAATCAAGATCGGGTTCATTACCAAAGTAAAAGCCTCGGGTCGCTATTTTTTGATCCGACAAATTCCGTGCCCAAATATAAACAGACCAATTCGACAATTCATAACCTAACTTAGCGTTAATAAGACTTGAATGTTCAGATTGCTCGTCATGGCTATCAGAAAAATAGAATCCACTCTTTCCTGAGGCATTAAGATTGGCAAAAACACCAACATCATTTCGATAATTAATGCCAAAACTATAAGTGAACTTTGGCGCATGTGCTAATGCTCTTCCTGAAATATCAATTTCAGTACCATACTTATCAAAATAAGCATAATCATCATAGGTTGCATTTAGATAACCTGATGTAGCAAATAAAGAGGTATGGTCATTAAGCACCCAAGAAAGCTCTAATTCTGCACCATAGCTACTTGAACTGGTCGCATTGGCAGTATAAATAGTAAATTGCTGAGGTTTATCTGGATTTTGCTGTGAAGCGTTCACTTGTTGGTTTTGTCTATCCATATAAAACAAAGCAATACGACTCACTAAATGATTATCAAAAAGACTAGACTTTATCCCTGCTTCATAATTGATGAGGGTTTCTGTATCAAACTCTTTAAATTGGGCTAGCTTTACAGGCAAGCCCATATTAAAACCGCCTGCTTTATAACCACGTGCTATACGTGCATATACGGCATGTTGATGGTTAAGTGATTTACTGAGCGCAATATGCCCGCCCCACATGTTTTCTGATGGTGAAAATTTATCACCTAGCGTGTCAGAATAATCAACCGTCCTGCGTTCTACTCGTAAACCAAAAGAAAGTTGGTAGTTATTAAAAAGGGTACTGTCTAGCTCTGTAAATACGGCGTAATTATTAGCGGTGTAGTTTGAATCTACTACCTCGTCAGGCCAACCATTGTATGATGAGTCTAAATCATTATCTTCATCAAGTTCGCTAACATAAACACCGGCAATCCAATCTGTACTTTGATTAAAGATGCGTGATGATTCGTTTGAAACAAGACGAAACTCTTGCGACCAAACATCACGATTTGCCTGTTTAGACCATAAATACTCATATTGACACGAAATTTTATCATCGAACTCATCATTACCGTTTTCATCATAATAATCAGTACACTGTTTATTAGACCAATATTCAGGATTTGCCCAATCACCATCATACGCATGGTGATGATCGGTTTTGGTTACACTCGTAATCGCTTCTAAATTAGCAAAATTTAAACCGGTATAAGAAAATTTAAGTGAACTACCCAAAGATTTTTGACTATCAACGCCCGGCTTATCAGTCAAGGTTTTATAACCGTTGTTATCTAATGTCCAAGCATCAAAGCCATTATCTATATCAGCAAACAAATAAGTGAAGTTAATGGTCAAATCATCGTTAGCAAAATAATGAAGTTTAATTTTACCGGTCAATTCATCAATGCCATTCGTATCATCTTTACCAAGGTAGTTATTTTTTCGATAACCATTTTGTTGATGTTGTTCTAGTGATATTCGATAGCTCAATTTTTCATTAATTGCATTTGAACTAAAACCAGCAATACTTAATAAATCATCGTCACCTAATGTTGTTCTAAAGCCATGTTCAGGGGATTGACTCACTGTATTTGACTGAACATAAACAAGGCCAGCCAATGCATTTGCACCAAACCTTGTTCCTTGAGGACCTCGTAATACTTCAACTTGACCAACGTCATACATACTCGCTGCCATGCCTAAGCCAGAAAGATCAATGTCATCAACAATAAAACCAACAGAAGCATTTGGCGCTCCTCGGTATTCAGAGCGTTCACCAACACCTCGTATTTGAAGATATTTGGGACGAGAAGTACCACCAGAGAAGTTAAAGTTAGCAACGGATTGAAGTAGTTCTTCAAAATGTTGCATACCTTGATCATTGATCTGCTGTTCGCTGATCACCACAATGCTGGCGGGCGCTTTTGCCAATGATTGCTGTCGAAAACTTGAGTTTACTTCAATATGTTCAATGTCATCTTCAGTGTTAGCTTCAATATTCGCCCCAGTATTAGTAAGGTTTGTTTGTTGTGAAAAACTCGAAAAAGTAGATAAACATAAAGCGATTGAAAGGGCTATAGACGATTTTTTAAAGGTCATTTTGATCTCATTATTTCACAAGTGAAACAGTCATGGGATCCGGCATATGAAAGTTGAACGCAGTAAGTTTGTAAAAGAAATAAATATCTTATCTAATGCGTGACCATTCCTACGCCGGTACTATCCGGTTCAGGTTCTAAGGGTTTGCAATGCATCTCGGCCAAAAATACTGAGTTATAAAACTACAGTTATTTGGCACCCCTTGGTATAACGCGCATGTTAGCAATATTGAGATAAATGTACAGATAAATTATTAGAGTTTATTAATCTATTTTTAATCGTTCAAATGGACAACATTTTTCCTAAAGGTTGACCACCAACAAGGTGTATATGAATATGATAAACCTCTTGTCCACCGTGTTGATTACAATTCATAATCAATCGGTACCCATTTTTATCAATTCCCTCTTCTTTAGCTAATTTTTTAGCGACAGTGATCATACGCCCAAGAGTTAATTCATCTTCATCATCTACATCGTTAATCGTCGGGATCAGCTTATTGGGAATAATTAAAATATGACTATTAGCTTGTGGAGATATATCTCGAAAAGCGGTAACCAAATCATCTTGATACAACAAAGGTGTTGGTATTTCTTGACGAATAATTTTAGAGAAAATAGTTTCTTCAGCCATGGCAGGCTCCTAATAATTGACTTTAATATTCCTAGTGTACTGGAGGCTTAGGTCAAAAATAAGTAATAAAATTAATTATTATTCATTTAATAATCACCCAGTTAACTTGAATGCAACATATCATGTACATGCATACTACAAAAAGTATTATTCTTAACAGTTTATGTTGCATAAATTAGACGCAACTGTTGTACTTGATATCATAAAAACAATATTTTTTTCAAGGAGGAAACATAAATAAAATGAATAAATACAAACTTTCATTCTGTGAAATAATACTACTAAAAAATGATATTGCGGAAGTGATTGTCGATGATGGTATTGAAATAAATTTATCAATGGTAGAGGAATATCATACTTTTCTTTTAGATAAAATGGCACATCCTTTTTCACTATTAATCAACAAAAAAAATTCATATTCATATACCTTTGAAGCACAACTTCACTTAGCAACTTTGACTCAGATTAATTTTATGGCTGTTATTGTTTATACAAAAATATCGGAAATATCTACCAAAAACCTTGTCTCTTTACCCAGAGAAATACGGTGGCAGCTAGAAATATTTAATGACCGTGAACTGGCATTAATTTGGTTACACAATAAACATAGTAATAAAATCGCCGCATTATAAAATAATAGCATTACAAAAAAATAAAGCCGCAGTTGATATCAAATCAGCTGCGGCTTTATTTATTAGAGATGAACTCACTAGAGATCAACCCATTAGAAATTTCATCTAACTGTTCGACGAGTTATCACTGCATCACTTAATTGTGCTAAAAGACGCTCAGTATCTGACCAACCAATACAAGCATCGGTAATACTCTGCCCATATGTTTCGACCTTGCCATCAATCAAGTCTTGGCGTCCTTCAACCAAATGGCTTTCAACCATAACACCAAATATATTTTGATTACCTTGTGCTATTTGTTGACTAACATCTGTAGATACCAACATCTGATTTTCAAACTTTTTACTGCTATTTGCATGACTAAAGTCAATCATCACTTTGGTTTTTAAATTTGATCTATTTAATTGCTCAGTTACCTCTTTAACACTTTCTTTATCAAAGTTAGTGGTTCGTCCACCACGTAAAATAATATGACAATCTTTATTACCCGTCGTTTCAACAATTGCTGAATGACCTAATTTTGTGACTGAAAGAAAATGATGAGGTGCCGATGCTGAACCTATCGCATCAATGGCAATTTTAATGGTGCCATCAGTGCCGTTTTTAAAACCTACAGGACAAGATAAACCAGAAGCAAGTTCACGATGTACTTGGCTTTCAGTGGTGCGCGCGCCAATGGCACCCCAACACATAAAGTCTGCCATATACTGAGGTGTGATCATATCTAAAAACTCACCTGCAGTAGGTAAACCCAGATCATTGAGATCAAGAAGCAATTTACGTCCAATACGTAATCCATCATTTAAATTAAAGCTACAGTCCATATAGGGGTCATTAATTAAACCTTTCCAACCAACAGTTGTTCGTGGCTTTTCAAAATAAACACGCATCACTATTTCTAAACTGTCTTTATACTTTTCACGCAGTTTAACTAAACGTTGTCCATACTCTAATGCAGCTTCAGTATCATGAATTGAACAAGGGCCAATAACAACTAATAAACGGTCGTCTTTATCGTTAAAAATATCATGAATGGCTTGTCTACCTGCAAAAACCGATTGTGACGCTGCTTTTGATGCTGGAAATCGCTCAAGTAAGGCTACTGGCGGTAATAATTCTTTAATTTGTTTAATACGAACATCGTCGGTTTGGTAAAACATAATGGTTTCTCTTACTTCTATAATTTCAAATAATTTATTTTGCCTAGTTTACGTCTAGACGCCTAGATAACTAATCCCAGCGTTAATTTATCAGTGTTAGCACACGAATACCAATCAAAAACACAGAAAAAGTTATATAATAAAGATGAATTATAGACTGAAAGTTTTTAGCTCAAGGACAATAAATATAAGATGATCAATACAAAACTCCCTTTAATCGATTTACATCGCCATTTAGATGGCAACATACGCCCAAAAACCATTTGGCAACTCGCTCAAAAAAATAATATAGAGCTTCCAACTAAAGAATTTGAACAATTTATTCCTTATGTACAAATTCAAAATAGTGAGGCTGATTTGCTCGCTTTCTTAAAAAAATTAGATTGGGGGGTAGCGGTTTTAAAGTCACTTGATGATTGTAAACAAGTCGCTTTTGAAAATGTTGAAGATGCTTTTAACGCTGGATTACATTATGCCGAATTACGTTTTTCACCTTATTACATGGCAATGGCAAATAATTTAAATACACAAGATGTTGTTGCTGCCGTTATTGATGGTATAAAAGCTGGTGTAAAATTATTTAATATAAAAATTAACCTTATTGGAATCTTAAGTCGCACTTTTGGCGTAGATAAATGCCAAAGTGAACTTAGTGCTTTATTAGCACATAAAGAACACCTCGTTGCCATTGACTTAGCCGGTGATGAATACAATTACCCCGGAGAGCTCTTTATTGAACATTTTAAGCAAGTAGCGCAAGCCGATTTACAAGTGACCATTCATGCAGGAGAAGCTGCAGGACCTTTAAGTGTCTGGCAAGCAATTAATGAATTAAAAGCGACAAGAATTGGTCATGGTGTAAAAAGTATTGAAGATGAAAAGCTGCTTGATTATATGTTAAAACACGAAATTGCTATCGAGTCTTGCCTAACGTCCAATTTTCAAACAGGTACCATCAAAGACTTATCTAAACATCCAATAAAACAGTATTTGGATAAAGGTCTCAGAGTATGTTTAAATACAGACGATCCTGCTGTACAAGGCATAGAAATTAAGCATGAATTTTTGCTGGCCAGAGATACTCTAGGATTAACTGATAATGAAATAACGCAACTGCAGAAAAATGCTTTAGCGGCAAGTTTCTTATCAGCAAGTGAAAAGCAGAGTCTATGCTCTTTTAGCTAGGTTAAATTTATTAAAATTTGGCTCAAATAAAAGAGATAATATGACTAAAATCATACTAGCGTTAATAACAGGTGCTGTTGTTGGTATCGTTTTTTTCAATGATACCACTACCCGCTCCTCCGATACTCTATGGTATAGCGGAAATTTTGGTATTTACCTTGGAGGAAAAGGATATAGCTGGATCATCGAACGCTTTTTCAGTTGAAATATAAATAATAGAATAATCTACACAAGTAACATAAACTAAAGAATATAAACAAAACATCAGTAAAAGACCCTTGATAGCAGCTATATATATTCAATACTGGCTAGAAACTTACTGAGATTTTAACAATTAAAAAGGTTAACTCTCATGACAACTCCTCACATAAAAGCAGAACTTGGTGATTTCGCAGAAACGGTCTTAATGCCCGGCGACCCTTTAAGAGCCAAATTTATTGCAGAAAATTTTTTAGACGATGCAAAATGTATCACTCAAGTACGTAACATGTTTGGCTACACCGGTAGCTACAAAGGCAAAGCCATTTCGGTAATGGGATCTGGCATGGGTGTACCATCTATTTCAATATATGCTACGGAGCTGTACAAAGATTTTGCCGTTGAGAATATTATTAGAATTGGTTCATGTGGCGCTGTACGTGATGACATAAAAATTCGCGATATCATTATTGGTATGGCCGCCAGCACTGATTCTCGTGTTAATAGAATGCGCTTTAATGAATGTGACTTCGCTGCTTGCGCAGATTTTGGTTTATTACAAAAAGTCGCCAATACCGCACAAAAATTAAATCAAAAAATTCATGTCGGGAATATTTTTACCGCTGATCTGTTTTATACCCCACAACCTGAAATGTTTGCCATTATGGAAAAACACGGTATTTTAGCCGTTGAAATGGAAGCCGCTGGTTTATACGGCGTTGCTGCTGAATATGGTAAGAAAGCGCTGACCGTATTAACAGTGAGCGATCATATAAAAACGGGTGAACAAACCACTGCCGACGAACGTGAAACGACTTTTAAAGATATGATGGAATTAACACTGGAAAGTATTTTGTAACTATGACACTTTAATGTTCGACGAAATGAGCATTGTAAATGCTCAAGACTAATCTAATTTTGTCGAGGTAAACCATCGACCTACAAAAGATAAAAGGCCAGTAAAAATACTGGCCTTTTTAGTTTTTAAATTTATCTTTTTTACTAATGATTATTTAAAAGAAGTTAGCTTTAAATTCAATACCAAAAAATTGTGGTTCATTGACATAACCCGTTAAGTTATTAAAGTCGATAGCACCCGTTAATTGCTCTTCATTAGTAATGTTACGGCCAAACAGCGCAACTTCATATTCAGCTCCACCTGTATACCATTCATAACCCACTCGAACACCACCTTCTAACAAGGCATCGCCAGTAAATTCAATCGACTCATATAAGAAGAAATTAACTTCACTGCGGTATGACCAATCGGTATAGACATAAAACTCTCCATCACCAATTTCTTTTGACCATCGTGCTGAAAAGTTAGCGATCCATTCAGGTGATTGTGGCAAAGAGTTACCATCAATAATTGCTAGCCCATCAGCATTAAGTTTATCGGTTACCGTACAACCACCACCACAACCAGGAACCGCTACATTGCTATCATTTAACTCTGTATGGTTATAACTCAAACTACCGGTGACCACAAACTCAGGTGTGATCATGTATTCACCATCTAACTCAAAACCGTAACCAACAGCTTCATCGGCATTGAGTAAACTAGCAACATTACCTGTACCACCAACAGCCGTTAATTGCTGATCGTTAACGACATAATAAAATACGCTACCATCAATTCGGGCCGTATTTTCTAAAATTACAGATTTAAAGCCCGTTTCAATTGAGTCTACCGTTTCAGAGTCAGCGGTCGTTGAATTTGCAGAAAACAATAAACTACGCCCTTGAATACTTGGCGAGCGATAACCATGAGCATAACGTGCATAAAGGTTAGTCTCATCATCCATTCTGTAGTTGGCACTGATATCGCCACTAACTTGTGAATCATCAACTGAATTCTTTTCACTAAAACCCGGCGCACCAAAAGGTGATTGTACTAAGGTTCCTTTCCAGTCACGCTTGTCATCAGAATAACGTAAACCGGCAGTCACATTTAGCTGCTCTGATATTTCATAGTCTACAGAGCCAAAAATAGCCCAAGCATTCGTTTGCATTTTTTGTATAGCAATACCATTTTGCACGCCATTGCCTAAAGTATCGAAACTTAAATTATTAATCGTGAGGTCTTCATCAAAAAGAAAAAAACCAAATTGATAATCCACTTGACCTAAATCATTACTTGAAATGCGAACTTCTTGAGTTAACTGTTCATGGTCTGGCATTCTTGCGCCTGTTTCAGATGGAAATGGTATAAACCCAGGTCCCATATAATCGCCCAAAAACGATGCGCCATAACCACCATCAATATCCCCAACAGAGAACATTTCAGCGGACTCATAACCACTCACAGACGTTAAGGTGTGACTTCCCATATTATATTCAAGTTTGACACTGCCACCACGCATTTCAACCGTTTGTTTATTACGACTAGCGGCGTCTTGATAAACCGTATCACGGTCAAAACCCGCAACTAAATCATTGGTGCCGGGCTTAATAATATTGGCTCTAAAGATACGTGCATCAGCGTCTGCATCACGGTAATGGTAGTTAAACAACGCACTAAAATCCTCATTTGGCTCCCACAATAACTGGATACGCCCTGCAGATTCACTGTAACTACCTAATTCATCATCTTGTTCGAAGCCCGGCGCTTTGTTATCTATCCATTCTTCACGCCCTTGTTGTAACAAAGCAACTCGTGCCGATAATGTATCAGTTAAACTACCACCTACAGCTAAACGCATATCAACCGAATCAAAGCTACCATAGGAAGCAGAAAGTGATGCATCAAAATCTTGAGTCGGTTTTTTAGATTGAACTTTAATGATACCAGCGGGTGTATTACGGCCAAAGAGTGTTCCTTGTGGACCACGTAATACTTCGACACGCTCAATATCAAACATTGGCATGCCTTTGGTTAGTGCATTTTCTAACACGACTTCATCATATATTAATGAAACGGGTTGTGACGCTAATAAATCAAAGTCCGTGTTTCCTAAACCACGAATATAAAAGCGTGGAAAAGTACGTCCAAATGAAGACTCTATCAATAAACTTGGAACACGCGCCGATAATGCACGAACATCCATTCCCGAAGAACCTAATACTTCAAGTTTTTTTGCTGTTATCGCTGAAACAGAAATAGGCACATCTTTAACATTTTCTGTTCTTTTACGTGCTGTAACTTGAATTATTTCTAAGCCAGTTATTTCTTCTTTTACTTCTTTATTTTCTTCTGCGGCATAAACTGTGGCGGCAGAAAGTGAACTTCCTGCAAATAATGCTACCTTTATGCACACCGCAAGTGATGTCTGTTTCAACGTTTTCATCGAGTTCTCTCCCAAGGACTTATTTTTTGTGTTTTTTTTAATGACTTACTAATAATTAACTTATTATTCGTTAAACTCCAACTCCTTATAAAAACTGGTGCCGTAATCCATTTTTGATAAATTAAACATATCAGCAATGGTTTGACCTAGATCTGCAAACGTATCTCTTTCACCTAAATTAATAGAACCAATATTGTGGTGATAAGCCAGTACAGGTACATATTCCCTAGTATGATCACTACCCGGCCAAGTAGGATCGCAGCCATGATCAGCTGTCAAAAAGAGCATATCTTGGTCAGTCATAGCTTGAATTATTTCAGGTATTCTTTGATCAAAAGCTTGTAGGGCTTCTGCGTAACCAATAGGGTCACGACGATGACCAAAATCTTGATCAAAGTTCACCAAATTGGTAAAAATTAAGCTATTATCTTTTGCTGTTTTAATCTGTTTAATTGTTGCATCAACTAACGCATCAATACCCGTTGCTTTGATTTTTTCACTAATACCTTGATGCGCAAAAATATCGGCTATTTTACCGATACTGACAACATGACCGCCTGTTTTGTAAAACTTATCCAAAACCGTTTTGGCAGGAGGTAATACTGAATAATCACGGCGGTTTCCAGTACGAACAAAATCTGTTGGTGATTCACCAATAAAAGGACGTGCGATAACACGTCCGATATTGTAATTTTCTTGATCAAGCAAAACTCGTACTTGTTCACAATATTTATAGAGGTTATCTAAACCAAAATGCTCTTCATGAGCAGCGACTTGAAAAACACTATCTGCAGAGGTATAACATATGGGTAACCCTGTTTTGATATGCTCTTTACCATGTTTTGCAATGATATCTGTTCCAGAGGCATGACAATTACCCAAAATATCTTGAGTTCCAGTTATCTTGCTAATTTTTTTAAGTAAGTCTTCAGGAAAAGCGTTTTCTTTATCGGAAAAATAACCCCAATCAAATAATACCGGCACACCTGCCATTTCCCAATGACCACTAGGTGTATCTTTACCCGTGCTGATTTCAGCAGCATACCCGTAAGCTCCTTTAGTAGGTTGACCTCCAGAGTATTCAAAGTCTACAGGCCTAGCTTGCATACAGGCTTCTATTAAACCTAATTTTGCAAGGTTTGGTAATGCTATTGCTTTGTTGCTAACGTTGTAATAATGCTTAGCAATATTGGCAAATGTATTAGCTGATACATCACCAAATTTTTCGGCATCAGGTGCGTGGCCAATACCTAAACTGTCTAATACTAAAATAATTGCTCGTGCCATTTTTATTCCACTCTTTGAACCAAGTTTGTCACTACAGCAGTAAGCCGGAGTATTACATTCATAAAAAAAGTCTACTTATAGTTTTTACAACAAACCTGACACTATTGTCAAGTTGCGCTAACGATATCATCAAAACATTCTTTACTAAATTTATTTATCAAATCTCATTAATATATGTGTACATCTAAATACAGAATCAACTTAAGTGAAAAATTTCATGACCACTTGGTCAACTTGTGTTAATTTACCATTGTGATAATGCTATTAATACAAAAATTTATGATGCTTTAATGGCATTAGTATAGTTAAGATATAAATTATGGCGAAAATTCTAATAAGAGTTCAAGTTATAAACGCCAAGGAAATCAAAAATTAATAATGAATATTCAAGCTAAGGTTTCAAGTGTCAGTAATCAATAAACCAACAATAATTGCAATAACGGGTGCCTCAGCATCTGGAAAGTCTCTTTTTGCACAAACGATATATGACGAACTATTGCCAGAGTTAGGCAAAAACGGCATCTCAATAATAAAAGAAGACGCTTATTATTGTGATCAAACCCATTTAAGTATGGACGAGAGGGTCAATAATAATTACGATCATCCCGATGCTTTTGAACATACATTACTTTGTAACCATCTAAAATCATTAACAAATAAAAGTCCTGTTGAAGTGCCAATATATTGTTATAAAACGCATACACGTCTAAAAGAAACAATTTATTTAAACCCTACTCCAATAATTCTTGTTGAAGGTATACTATTATTTTCAAATCAAGAACTAAGAGATTGTTTTGATATTAAAATTTATATGGATACACCGCTTGATATTTGTTTGATTCGCCGTATTAAACGCGACATCATTGAGCGTTCACGTAGTATAGAATGTATTACTGAGCAGTACTTATCAACGGTTCGTCCAATGTACCATCAACATATTGAACCATCTAAATCATTTGCTGATATTGTTATTACGCGTGGTGGGAAAAATAGAATGGCCATTGAAGTCATTAAAGCAAAGATCCGTCAATTAACGGCGTAACACAAAAAAAATAAAAGATAACACTATAATAATAAAGAGAACTTTATGGAATTAAACGCATTACGTGGCATCCTAGGTATCGTTATACTACTTGCTATCGCATTTTTCTTCTCAAGTAAACGCAGCGCAATTAACATCCGCACCGTTGGTTTTGCATTTGCATTACAAATTTTACTCGGCGCCTTTGTGTTATATGTACCCTTTGGTAAAGACGTATTAGGTTCAATATCAAATGGTGTACAAGGTGTTATCGATAGTGCCAAAGTAGGTATTACCTTTCTATTTGGCGGTTTAGGCTCTGATGCTATGTATAGTAATGGTGTTGGCTTTGTTTTTGCCATTAGAGTACTACCTGTCATTATATTCTTCTCTTCACTTATCGCTGTTTTGTATTATCTTGGTATTATGCAATGGGTGATCAAAATTATTGGTGGCGGTTTACAAAAATTACTAAAAACCAGTAAACCTGAATCATTGTCAGCCACTGCAAATATCTTTGTTGGTCAAACTGAAGCTCCCCTTGTAGTACGTCCTTATATAGCCAAAATGACCCAGTCAGAACTTTTTGCCATCATGGTTGGTGGGTTAGCTTCGGTAGCAGGCTCAATCTTAGCAGGGTATGCGGGCCTTGGCATAAAATTAGAATATCTTATTGCTGCTTCTTTTATGGCCGCACCCGGCGGCTTGCTCATGGCTAAAATCATCATCCCTGAGACAGAACCAGAAAAGCTATTACTTAATGACAATGCCGAAGAAGATGAAATAGATAGACCGACCAACGTTATTGACGCTGCTGCATCAGGTGCTGCCTCGGGTTTAAA
This sequence comes from Colwellia sp., assembly GCA_013215655.1. Taxonomy (GTDB): domain Bacteria; phylum Pseudomonadota; class Gammaproteobacteria; order Enterobacterales; family Alteromonadaceae; genus Colwellia_A. The sequence continues at coordinate 22,772 of JABSOX010000041.1, read as the reverse complement.
ATTAGCCGTTAATGTCGGCGCCATGTTATTAGCTTTTATCGCCATTATCGCCTTATTAAATACCATGGTCGGCGGCATAGCTGGCTTACTCGGCTTTGAAGGAGTAACCATTGAATGGTTATTAGGATATTTATTTGCACCACTTGCTTTTATTATTGGTGTACCCTTTGATGAGATGCTACAAGCAGGTAGTTTTATCGGCCAAAAAGTTGTTGTTAACGAATTCTTTGCCTACGTTAATTTTGTTGCGATAAAAGATACACTAAGTGTCAATACCCAAGCCATTATTACGTTTGCTTTATGTGGCTTTGCCAACTTGTCTTCTATTGCTATTTTATTAGGTGGTTTAGGTTCAATGGCTCCTAGTCGACGCCCTGACATTGCTCGTTTAGGCATAAAAGCGATGTTTGCAGCTACCCTTGCTAACCTAATGAGCGCTGCGATTGCCGGTGTATTTATTGGTTTGTCTTAAACGAATAAATACAATAATATTTTTGGCTTAAATTTAACTTACTCACTGTTCCCTAAAGTTAAAAGACTATCTTTAATAGTTCAAAGTTAGGTGAATAAAATTGGTTTATTGATATGTAAAAATACAAATATGTAAATAATAAGATTATGCTTAAATCTGTGATTATAGATACCTTAAAAGTATCGCGTTACCACACATAGAAGCAGTAAATATTAATAACTATTTGAATTTAGGTGCTTTATGACCGTTAGACAAAAAGATAAGAAATTATCAGCAAGACCAGATAAAACAAATAAAATAGATAATAGAAATCAAGGAATGCCCTTTGATCTCGCTTTCATCAATACTCTTAATATCAACCGTAGCGCTGTTGAACGAAGAGCTGCAACAATAGGAACACGCCGTACCGTAAAAAAAGAACATCAAGCAGCATGGCTATTAAAAGCAATAACCTTTATCGACTTAACCACTCTTGCCGGTGACGATACCCCGGGTAAAGTTCGCAGACTTTGTCAAAAAGCCAAACACCCGGTCAGAAAAGACATACTTGCAGCACTTGATGCAACCGAACTTAACATTACCACGGGTGCTGTTTGTGTTTATCACAACATGATCAATACCGCAGTAGCTGCGCTTAAAGGATGTAATATCCCTGTTGCTGCAGTTTCTACAGGCTTTCCTGCCGGACAATCATTACAGTCGATAAAACTTGCTGAAATAAAAGCATCCGTTGCCGATGGCGCTAAAGAAATAGATATCGTGATCAGTCGAGAAAAAGTATTAATCGGTGATTGGCAAAGTATTTATGATGAAGTAAAAGCATTTCGAAACGCTTGTGGTGAAGCTCATATAAAGACAATTTTAGCCACTGGTGAGTTATCAACATTAACCAATGTGGCAAAAGCGAGCTGGGTTTGTATGATGGCTGGTGCTGATTTCATCAAAACCAGTACCGGTAAAGAACCTGTCAATGCAACCCTACCAGTGAGCTTAGTGATGGTACGGGCAATAAGAGAATATTATCAACTCACCAACATTAAAATAGGCTACAAACCAGCTGGCGGCATTCAAACAGCGAAACAAGCAATTGAATACATGATATTAATGAAAGAAGAGCTCGGAGTGGAATGGTTAGACCCTCACCTATTTAGATTTGGCGCTAGTAGTTTACTTGGCGATATTGAAAGACAGCTAGAACATTATGTTACCGGCAGTTATTCAGCAAACCACCGCCACGCTATTAGCTAAACAAATTTAAAGGATAATCATCATGACAATTAAAGAGATATTCACCACAATGGAATACGGTAAAGCCCCCGAAAGTAGCGCTGTAGCTCAACAATGGTTAGCTGATCAACAACATACCTTTAATCATTATATTAATGGTCAATGGCAAGCGCCCAAATCCAAACAATATTTTGAATCCACTAATCCAGCCAATTTAGAAAAAATCGCCAAAGTAGCTGATGGCGAAACTGATGATGTAAATCAAGCAGCAATAGCGGCCAAAGCAGCCCAACAACAATGGTTCGCCATTGGTGGACATGCCCGCGCAAAATACTTATATGCCCTCGCCCGTCAAATACAAAAACATGCACGATTATTTTCTGTTTTAGAAAGCTTAGATAATGGCAAACCTATTAGAGAATCTAGAGATATTGATATTCCACTTGTTGCCCGTCATTTTTATCATCACGCGGGTTGGGCACAAGTTATGGAAACAGAGTTTTCTAACTTCGAACCGTTAGGTGTTGTTGGTCAAATTATTCCATGGAATTTTCCTTTATTAATGCTTGCTTGGAAAGTAGCTCCAGCATTGGCTATGGGTAATACCGTAATATTAAAACCTGCTGAGTTTACTTGTGCTACCGCGGTATTATTCGCACAGATTTGTGATGAAATTCAACTCCCTAAAGGTGTATTTAACTTAATTCTAGGTGATGCAAAAGCAGGGCAAGCGATTGTTGAACATCAAGATATCGCTAAAATTGCTTTTACAGGTTCAACCGATGTCGGTCGTTTGATCAGAAAAACAACCGCAGGCACAGGTAAAAAACTATCTTTAGAACTTGGCGGAAAGTCCGCTTTTATTGTTTTTGATGATGCAGACATTGATAGTGTTGTTGAAGGTATTGTTGATGCTATTTGGTTTAATCAGGGTCAAGTTTGTTGCGCAGGTTCACGTTTATTAGTGCAAGAGTCAATTAGTGAAAAGCTGATCAGTAAACTTAAAGCCCGCATGGATAAACTTATTGTCGGTAACTCTCTCGATAAATGCATTGATATGGGTGCCGTAGTCGACCAAAGCCAATTAGAAACCATTAAAAGCATGATTGAAGTAGGATTAGCTGAAGGTGCAATACTTTATCAAAGTAAAAATAACATCCCACAAGATGGTTGTTTTTATCCTCCCACATTGCTGACCGGTGTAGAACCCGCATCAACTGTTGCTCAACAAGAAATATTTGGCCCTGTACTTGTTGCTATGACATTTCGAACACACAGTGAAGCTGTGCAAATAGCCAATAATAGCCGCTATGGATTAGCCGCAAGTATATGGTCAGAAAACATTAACTTAGCCTTAGATGTAGCGCCAAAAGTTAAAGCCGGCGTAGTATGGATAAACTGCACTAATATGTTTGATGCTGCTGCAGGTTTTGGTGGTTATCGAGAGTCAGGTTTTGGTCGTGAAGGGGGTAAAGAAGGACTTTATGAATACATTCAGGAATCTTGGTATAAGCAATTATCAGTAGAGAAACCAAAAGAGCTTAGCGCAAAGAATAAAGCAGATATAAACGCAAATACAGTCAAAAATATTTCTATAGAGTTTAAAATTGACCGTACTGCAAAACTTTATATTGGAGGTAAACAAACCAGACCTGACAACGGCTATAGTTTACCTGTATTTGATCATATTGGGGTTCATATTGCCGAAGTGCCGGATGGCAGCCGTAAAGATATTCGTAACGCCGTTGAAGCAGCAAACAAAGCAAGTGCTTGGACAGCAACTAGCGCCCATAATCGTGCGCAGGTTTTATATTTTATCGCTGAAAACCTTGAAGCACGAGCATCTGAATTTGCCAAACGTATTTGTCAGCTAACGGGACAAACAAAAGCACAGGCTAATGTTGAAATTGATTTAGCAATTAGTCGGATATTTTCTAGTGCAGCGTGGGCAGATAAATTTGACGGTCAAATACATTCACCGCCACAACGTGTTGTCACTTTAGCAATGAAAGAAGCGGTAGGTAATATTGCGATTGTTGCACCAGAAGAAGCTGGTTTTCTTGGTATGATATCAACTATCATGCCAGCGATTGCTATGGGAAATAGAGTGATATTTGTGCCCTCTTCTCAATCAGCACTATTAGCGACAGACTTTTATCAAATTCTAAATACTTCAGACTTACCCGGTGGTGTTATTAATATCATTACTGGCGATAGAGATGTACTCACAGATACCTTAGCTAAACATTACGATATTGATGGTTTTTGGTATTGGGGAACGGCTGAAGGCAGTAAACAAGTAGAATTTGAATCGGCAGCAACAATGAAGCGCACTTGGGTCAATGATGGTAAAAACTATGATTGGTTTAGTAGCGAACAAATTGATAGCGGCATATTTTTACGTAAGGCCGTAGAAATAAAGAATATTTGGGTTCCTTACGGAGCATAGCCTTAAATTGATATGTGATAGCCTTATTTAAAAGTTTACTCATAAGAGTATGGCTATCACTTTATTCACTAAACAATAGTTAAAATGTAAAACAATAAAAATTATGGCACAACTTTATTTCTATTATTCTTCAATGAATGCGGGTAAATCTACTCATTTATTACAATCATCCTATAACTACCGAGAGCGTAATTTACATACTGTTTTATACACCGCCAAAATTGATGACAGATTTGCTTACGGTAAAGTTTCTTCAAGGTTAGGTATCGAGTCTGATGCAAAACTCTTTGACCAGGACAATGACTTTTTTATAGAAATTAACGAGTCAAATCAACAACAAAAAGTAGATTGCCTACTTATTGATGAAGCTCAGTTTTTAACAACGGTACAAGTTAAACAGCTTACCGATGTAGTCGATTTATTACATATTCCGGTACTTGCTTATGGCATCAGAACGGATTTTTTAGGTGAAACATTTTCAGGAAGTGCCGCTTTATTAGCATGGGCAGATAAACTTATCGAACTAAAAACAATTTGTCATTGTGGTCGTAAAGCAAATTTTGTCATCCGTCTTGATGGTCAAGGTAATGCAGTGAAAGCTGGAGAACAAGTAGAAGTTGGTGGCAATGAACGTTATGAACCTTTATGTCGAGCTCATTTTAAAGAACTCGTTTGGTAGCTACATAGATTAACCACTACACTTACTTTTAATAAATAATAACGAATTAAAATAAAAAGAGATTACTATGTCTGTAAATGCCAGTAACCATCCCCTAGTACAACATAAAGTGAGTTTATTAAGGGAAGAAACTATTTCAGTTAAATCCTTTCGCGAGTTAACCAACGAAATAGCCAGTTTATTAGTGATGGAAGCGACACAAAACCTAGCATTAATAAATAAGCCTCTTACTTGTTGGTCTGGTGAAATATCAACACCTATGTTAGCTGACAAACAACCCACTCTTGTCCCTATTCTTCGTGCAGGCTTGGGCATGTTAAGTGGTGCACTGGCAATTTTACCTTGTGCAAAAATTAGTGTGGTGGGTTTACAACGAAATGAACAAACACTGCAGCCTGAAAGTTATTACGAGAATATAATTACTGATATCACTGAGCGTACTGCAATAATTATTGACCCGATGTTAGCGACGGGTGGTACTGCCCTAGCCACCATTAATTTATTAAAAGAGTCAGGCTGTAAAAACATTATTGCGCTCTTTTTAGTGGCGGCACCTGAAGGTATTAAAGTATTGCAAGACGCTCATCCTGATGTTGATTTGTTTTTAGGTGCTGTTGATGATCGATTAAATGAACAAGGCTATATTTTACCGGGATTAGGTGATGCGGGCGATAAAATATTTGGGACTTTATAAATAATACCAAATAAAATAAAACACAATACTTCAAAATGACCTATTTATACATTTTGAAGTATTGCAGTGAATGATATTAACTAACCGTTTGATAAATAGCTGGCGGAATTTCTTCAACAATATCGCCAATAGTCAATGCTGATAAATACTGTTGGCTTGCAATTTTCATTTGCTCTTCATCCTTAGCATGAATTCGAGCAACAACATCACCCCGATTAACCACAGTACCGAGAGGTAAAATTCGATCAAAGCCGACGCTATGATCAATCATTTGACCATTGGCTGTACGTCCACCTTTCATCCCCACAATAGCCATACCAATATCTCGTGTTTGCATTTGAGTAATATAACCATTTTCAGGTGCAAGTATATCTGTAATGACATTCGCTTTTCTCATCGCTTGCCACGGATCTTCCAGTAAATTACTTGGGCCACCAAGCGCATGGATCATTTTGCTAAAAACTTCAGCGGCTTGCCCAGTGTTTAGCACATGATTGATTTTAGCAAGTGCACTGCTTTCATCTTTTGCGATATTAGTATTAATTAACATGGCACTAGCTAAAGCCAAAACAATTGCATGTAAACGTGGCTCACGTTGTTTACCTGTTAAGTATTTAACGGTTTCGTAAATTTCAACGGCATTACCTGCCGATGTTCCTAAAACTTGATTCATGTCGGTAATAATGGCCTGTGTTTTAACTCCAGCACCATTAGCAACATTAACGATAGATTGTGCTAAAGCTGTAGCATCTTCCATATTTTGCATCATGGCGCCATTGCCCACTTTGACATCCATGACTAAAGCATCTAAGCCAGCAGCTAATTTCTTTGATAAAATAGAAGCTGTGATCAAGGGGATAGATTCAACCGTGCCAGTTACATCACGAATACCATATAAACGTTTATCTGCAGGAGCAAGATTGTCAGTTTGCGAAATAATGGCAATACCAAGCTCTTTAACAATCATTTGGAACTGTTTAATACTCGGTTGTACATTAAAGCCAGCAATACTTTCAAGCTTATCTGATGTACCACCGGTATGTCCCAAACCTCGACCTGAAATCATCGGTACATAAGCCCCACATGCCGCAACAATTGCTGCCAACATAAAGCTAACCTTATCACCAACACCACCGGTAGAATGCTTATCAACAATAGGTGCATCTAATTCTGGCCAGTTGATTATTTCTCCGGAGTTCATCATTGCCATAGTAAGCTCAACAATTTCTTGGGTATTCATTCCTTTTTGAAAAATAGCCATTGCCATTGAGCCAACTTGCGCATCATTAAAATTGCCGGTAATTAAACCATCAACAAAGCCCGCTATTTCATCTTTTGATAATGCTGAGCCATCTCGTTTAGTTCGTATAATTTCTTGTGGTAATAACATCATAAAAATCCTTATAAATCTCTATAAACTGATTAAGTCTTTTGGCGTAAAGGCGTCAGGTAAGAGCTCATTGACTGTCCATTTTTTTTGATCACCCAAATGATTGGCTGCCATAATTAATGCTGTTGGTTCAAAAAATTCAACAAGCACTTGCCGACAAGCACCACAAGGTGGCGTTAACTTTTCTTGTTCGGTGTAGATAACCATGGCCGTAAGTTCTTTTTCACCAGCAATAATGGCCTGTGCAATACAGTTGCGTTCAGCACATACAGTTAAACCGTAAGAAGCATTTTCCACATTACAGCCACATACAATATTGCCAGACTTGGTTTGTGCTGCTGCGCCAACATGAAAATTGCTATAAGGAGCATAGGCTCTAGTAAAACCTTGCTTAGCCTGATTAATTAATAATGACCACTCTATTTCTTTTATTTGCTTCATGAAATGTGCCTATTAAATATAGAAAGTAACGTTTATCTAACACTTATCTGATTTTTATTAATTTGACCATTTAGTCAGGTTTTATTTTGTAACTTATATTATAAGATGTAAAGAGAATACGGTAATTAAATTTAAATAATTTAAAACTAAAAAGTAGATAATAAAAAACCGCACTTAAAAGTGCGGTTTTAATTAGTTAATAGTCTCGCTATTATTTAGAAGTCGTATCTAACTCCAACACGAACTTCCCACAAAGATCCATCTCTATAATAAGTTTGCTCTTCATTGCCAGCATTAAACTCTTCATACACATATTGGCCTGCATCGTTGATTGACATTTCAACCATACGATTACCAACAAATTGACCTTGCTTCATTACACCCCAATCATCATTTAACATATTACCTAGATTTTGAACGATAAAGAAGGCGCTGCCTTTATGACCATCCATTAAACCAGGTATTTGTTGGCTAATTTTAAAGTCAAATGTTGCACGCCAATTGGCATTGAAATCATTACGTTTAGTAATTTCTCCGCGCGCCAAACCTTCACTTTCAACAAAAGAATTAAATGCAGCTAAGTCAAAGCCTTCGTCATATACTACGTTTGCGTCGTTCTCAGCTGGTATGTACAACAATTGACGACTACGATTCCAGTTGCTATCACCAAAAGCACCATCTGAATTATCAAAGGTATAAGAATACGATTGTCCTTCACTTACTTGGCCAAATAGACTGAAAGTTGTATTTAAGCCTTCAATAATTTGCGTAGTGTAACTAAGGTTCATCGTGAAGCGATGTGGAACACCATAGTCAGACGTTTCCATGCCTGGGTTTAGTGCATCTGTTGCTGCTAGATTACTATAATTAGAGCCTGCAACAGCACTTGTCATTGGATTAGCATCTTCAGACTGAGTATATGCATAAGAGAATGATGCGTTTAGACCAAAATCAAAATCTTTGCTAACCGCGAATGACAATATAGTCGATTGACCATCTTTATTACTATTCGTTAAAATAAACTCGCTTGTACGACCCGCTACTCGCTCATAAGTAGGACGTCCATCGGGTGCAACAGCACTTGCATAACGTTGTCCCGCATCTCTAATTGTTGCAGAGTTTTGTTTACGATTGTGTAAAATATCTACTGCAATAATATAATCATCATCAGTTGTATAAGTAGCACCAAGTGAATATTTCCATTCTGAAGGCAATTCGAAATCTGGGTCTACAGCGTTTACGGAACCATCTCCTCCACCTACAGGTAAGTTCTGTATCTCATCAAACATGTCTTGTGGTGTTTCAAACACAGGACGACCATCTCCGGTCATCGGTGTATTAAATAAATCAACACCACGATGTTGAAGGCCTATTTGTACAAGACCATCGTTAGAAAATGAGTTAGAAAGCCATACATTTGGATTTCCGCCAGAATATAAACCAAAACCACCACGTACTTCTAAGTTATCTTCAACTGACCAATTAATGCCTAAACGTGGTTGTAACAAACTGATACCATCAAAAGTACTATCGTTGCCAAAACCATAACGGTCTTTAAAGTTCTGATTAAATCTTGGGCTATCATCACTAGTATATTTGTCATAACGAAGACCATACATGATAGTCATATCAAGGTCTGATAATTCAAATTCATCTTGAACATAAAAAGTATGTAATGCATAAGTAAACTCTTGACTAGCATCACTTGGAACATTCGTTCCTGCTGAGTTGTTATAATATACACGCGCAGCTTGCCCAGCTTCAAAATCATCAATCGAGTCAAATCTAAACTCACCTTGAGTATGTTGCATAAACAAGTTAAACGCGGTTAATTCTTCATACTCATAACCTGCAGTAATGGTATGTTCATCAAAATAATAGTTACCCGCTAGTTTAAAAGTAACTTGCTCCCAATTCATTTCATTCGATTGACGTGAATCATCTGGTCCTAAGAAAACAGTGGTTCCGCCATGGCGAATTGAAACTTCACCAAAACTACTCGCTGCATCTAAAGAATTTTGTCTATTATCTAAACTAGTTTTTCCTAAACGAACTTCTGTTGAAAAATTGTCATTCCAATCAGAATATAAAGAACCCACTAATGAATTTAGCTTTGCGCCTTTTTCGTAATAATGGCTGTCTAAGGTCATTGCCCAGGTATCAGACTGATCTAATTTAAAACCATCATTATAGTTATATACTAAACTTGCACGATGTTGGTCGTTTATATTCCAATCTAGTTTTAATAGTACTTTTTCATCATCTACAGGCATACTCGGTGTTGTACCACCAGCATCATAGCCATATACATCACTAGCTATCTGCACGATTCTATCTAGTTCGCCTTGGCTAATATTATCGCCTAAAGGTGCATAACCAAATAATTCAACACCTTCTAATTTTTCATAAGAACCAAAGAAAAACAATGTATCTTCAATTAGCGGTAAACCAACGTTAAAACCGTAGCGCTCTTCGGTGTAATCACCGTTATCAAGGTCTTCGCCTTCAACGGAGTCACCTTTCATTGAGTCATTGGTGTAATCATAAAAGAAGCCACCGTGTACTTCATTGCCACCAGATTTTGTTACCGCATTGATATTACATGAGGTAAAACCACCGTATTTAACATCAAACGGGGCTAATTCAACGGAGACTTGATCAATAGAGTCATAAGAAAATGGAATGCGGGTCGTTGGATAGCCATTGTCATTTAGACCAAAACTGTCATTCATACGAACGCCATCAACAGTTAAGCTATTAAAACGAGGGCTACCGCCGCCACATTGAATCGCATCTTCACGGCTTTCATCGACATATATACGTGGGTCAATTCTAACAATATCTTTAATATCGCGGTTAATTGCTGGTGCAGAGGCTAAGTCTTCAGCACTAAAGTGTGATGCAGGACCTGTTCCACCAGAAAATGAACTAATAGCACGACCAGTAACTTCAATCGTTTCCATCGCCTGCTCTTGTTGAAGAGCTATATTCATTGGATAAGTTTCACCTAGAGTTAAATAAACATCTTTAACTGTTTGATCATTAAACTTATTTGAATCTAGTTTTACCTCGTATGGTCCACCAACACGTAAACCTTTAGCGACAAAGATACCCGCGGCATTAACAACAGCGTTTTTAGTTGTACCTGATGGCGTGTGAACGATAGTAACGACAGTTCCTACGGCAGGGTTTCCTTGAGGCCCCTGAATTTTCCCTTTAATTGATGACGTTGTTGTATTCGCCATGACTGATGTTGATAGACCAAGCGCAAGTACAAGTGCGCCTGAGATGCGTGAGAGACGATGAGTTTTCATCTTTTTATCCTTGTAGAAGTTTATTATTTTTTAGGTTTATTATTTTTATAATCACAATATAGTCAAAAAACTGTGTTTTTCCCGAAACCTTAGTTCGGGAGAAATTAAAGCAGAGTTTTTTTACAATTTCATTACAATAATTTTAAAGTGTATAGAACAACATCAATCAATAAAGCATGTAAATTAGTGATACTCATCGAAAAATTACAATTTTCCACTTACAAACAAACACTTAAAGAAAACATTCGATTTCAATAACTATTTCCTATATAACTTAAAGATTCTAAAAAAATAATTTAAAATTAAAATAATATAAAGAAAAAGTACTTTTATTTATATAACCGGTTGGTCAAGTATTAAGATATACAATTTCAAGCCTTTATTTTACATGGTATTTACAATAAAACTTATTGACCAGTAGAACAGGTTAATATATCTCGGATAAAACGAATAACAATGCGTCTTAAAAATGCCTTTTTGTGCTATCTAAGATGAATATCGCCTACAAAGTGATATAAAAGTAAATTTTATAGTTGTATTATTGTATAAAAACCTCTAAAAATAGCATGGATAAAATTTTAACTAATATTTACATATAAAGGTAATCCAACCAAATAGTCAGTTATTTAAATGAATAGAAATAATGACTTTCATTTCGAACACTGATAAAAAGAGCGCGCAAATGACGTTTACCAATATTTAATAGGTTCTTCATAAATGAATGATAATAAGAAGCCAAACAAACAAGGTCGTATTCGAGAGCAAAGCCAAGAAAAAATAATTGTGGCTGCGCAAGAAGAGTTCATCTTGCAAGGTTATAAAGGTTCTACTGTTCAATCAATTGCTGATCGTGCAGGTTTACCTAAAGCTAATATATTGTATTACTTTAAAAATAAAGAAAATATTTATCATGCCGTGTTAGAAAAAACACTCAATATGTGGGATGAAGGTATTGGTGATATCGACCCTGATAATGGCCCTAAAGTTGCTATTGAAAAGTTCATCGCTGCAAAAGTTAAAATGTCATTTCATCATCCAAGCGCTTCTAAGATTTATGCTATGGAAATAATTCAAGGAGCTCAGCATTTAAAAGATTTTGCGAGAACCTATTTAAGACAATGGGTGAGAGCAAAGGCGAAACTATTTCAACAGTGGATTGATAATGGTGAAATGAAAGATGTAGACCCTGTAAGTCTAATTTTTCTTATTTGGTCATCAACACAACATTACGCTGATTTTGAAACACAAATATTAACCATTATGAATAGAGCCGATTACGAAGAAGAAGATGTAGAAGCTGTCACTAAGTTCTTAACTGACTTTATTCTTCGTGGATGTGGGTTAAAATAGGGAACATTCAAATGAAAAACGTTTCATTATTATTCAGTACTTTTGTTTTACTATCAGGCGTTGTTATGGCTAAGGAAACAATACCAGCTCATCCCCAACTTAGAGTTGCTACCTTTAATGTCAGTATGGAAGCGCTAAATTATTTGCCTTATGTACGTGGAAAAGCCCCAAACGTTAAAGGTAATGAGCTTTCGTTAGCATTGAATGAAAACAATCAACAAATTAAAAATATTGCTGAAATTATCCAGCGTATTAATCCTGATATTATTTTATTAAATGAATTTGATCGAGAAGATGATAGCCAGCAATCTCTCAAATTATTTCTCTCACAATATTTATCAAAAGGACAAGGGAAACAACAAGGCATTGATTTCCCATATTTTTATCAAGGGGCTGTAAATACTGGCGTACCAACAAAGTTTGATTTAAATAATGATGGCTCATCAGGAAAGTCACCCAGTGATAACTATGGTTTTGGTTATTTTCCTGGACATTTTGGCATGGCATTATTATCCAAATATCCCATAGATATGAAGAAAATACGTACTTTCCAAAAGTTTAAATGGAATGATATGCCTAACGCTTTAAAGCCATTTGACCCTGAAACTAAAAAACCTTGGTTTAGTGATGAAGCATGGCGTGATATGCGTTTATCTTCTAAATCACATTGGGACATTCCGGTTAATGTTAATGGTAAGACCATCCATATATTAGCAAGCCACCCTACTCCTCCTGTTTTTGACGGCCCAGAGGATCGAAATGGTAAACGTAATCATGATGAAATACGATTTTGGCACGACTATATAAGCAATACCGCATCATATATCTATGATGACAACGGCAATAAAGATGGCCTCAATAATGATCAAGCTTTTATTATTTTAGGCGATCAAAATGCTTCAAGTGTTGATGGCGATGCGATGGTTTCAGGTATAACTTCTTTATTAACACATGAAAAGGTTCAGGATGCTAAACCTGAAAGTTTAGCGGGTAAAATGCATAAAATAGACAACCCTAATGCAAAAAACCATACCGCACATTGGGGCATGCGTGCTGACTATGTTTTACCTTCACGTCAACATTTTAAAATTACAAACTCCGCCGTGTTTTGGCCTCAAACAACTGAAGAAACATATCGTTTAGTTAAAGATAGAGCAGCATCTTCAGATCATCGTTTGGTATGGGTTGATTTAGAGCTTAAGTAATAAATAATACTAAATAATTTATTCCGTGAGTTATTTAGTCTTGAAATATATTGTTAGGAAATTTAATGAAAACATTTATCATCTCTGCATTGGTTTCAGCAATCGCATTGTCAGTAACAAACTTGGTAGTCGCCAGCGATGAATCTCTCAATGAAGAGACATTGCCAAAAAACATCATTATGATCGTTGGAGATGGCATGGGTCCCGCTTATACCACCGCGTATCGTTATTTTAATGACAATCCCAATACCGCTAAAATTGAAGAGACCGTATTTGATCGCACCCTTGTTGGTTCAAGTAGTACTTATCCAGCGCCTATTTCAGGCTATATTACGGATTCAGCCGCAGCAGCAACGGCACTAGCAACCGGCGTTAAAACATACAATGACGCTATCGCTGTAGATGTAGATAAAAAACCTGTTTTAACGGTATTGGAGTGGGCTAAAACACAAGGTAAAAAAACAGGTGTGGTAGTGACTTCACAAATTAATCACGCAACACCTGCATCGTATTTAGCCCATAATGACTTTCGTCGTAATTATAATGCTATAGCCGATAGTTATATTGATGACGGCATTAAAGCCGATGTACTTTTTGGTGGTGGCTGGAGTTACTTTATTCGTAAAGACCGTAACTTAGTTGATGAATTTAAAGCGGCTGGTTTTCATTACATCGATAAATATAGCGATTTAACCAACCTACCTGCCAATAAAGCCGTATTAGGTTTATTTGATAAAAAAGGATTACCGTGGGCATTAGATGATAGCAATAAACATCGTTTGTCTTTAATGACCAAAGCGGCAATAAAACAACTAGAAAACAAACAAGGCTACTTCATGCTAATTGAAGCAAGCCAAGTTGACTGGGCCGGACACGGAAGAGACATTGCTGCTGCAATGGCAGAAATGGACGATTTAGCAAAAACATTAGAGTATTTAGAAGAGTATGTTGCTAAAAACCCAGAGACCCTAGTAGTATTAACCGCTGATCATAGTACCGGTGGACTTAGTATTGGTAGAAAAACAGGTGCTAGCAATAAAGATATTAGAAGTAATTATTTATGGCAACCCCAGTCCCTTAGAACAATGAGTCTTTCACCTAAAGCGTTTGCAATAAAATTTTCAAAAACAGAATTAACCAATCAACAAGTTAATGAACTTTTAAAATTTGATATCTCTAATGATGAAATGAATGAACTCATTAAGTCTAAAGAAATGGGTATAGACTCATTAGATAAATACAATAGCCTTTCGCTTAGCCAGCAAGAAAACAAATGGCGACCCGATGTAAGTAATCCCATCTTGCATACAATAAAAATCATTATCGATAAGAAAACTAATACGGGATGGGGATCGATCAGTGATTCAGGTACACATACTGCGATAGATGTGCCGGTGTTTGCTTTTGGCGCTAACAGTGAAAAATTCAACGGTTTTCAAGACAATACCGATATTGCTAAGAAGATATTTACACTGCTAGGTAAAAAGTAGACCTTTGTTTATAAATGAAAATGACCGTTTACGACGTGCAAGGATGCACTAATGCCGCGAAGGCATGGATGCCTAAGAGTGGCCTGAACATACACGCTCTTTGCCATCCATGGCACCGCGACATACCGTTCATCCTGAACATAAAAAGGGCTAAATGATATTATCCATTTAGCCCTTTTATTTTGAATATCCGTATTAACTTTCAGTATTAATTTTCAGTTAATACTTGATTAAACCTTGCAAAGCCCGCCGTCAAATCATCTATTAAATCATCAACATCTTCTAAACCAACATGTAAACGAATTAAAGGAAATTTATATTGCCACTCAGTGACACTACGCATTGACTGTACACTGGAAATTCCCAAAATTAAGCTTTCAAAACCGCCCCATGAATAACCCATCTTAAAATGTGTCATACCATCAAGTAATGCGGTTAATGCTTTTTGATTGCCTCTATTTAATACAAATGAAAACAAACCGTTTGAACCATTAAAGTCACGTTCAAAAAATTCATGACCAGGACATGATGCAAATGCTGGGTGTAAAACCGTCTCAACTTCTGGGCGCTGCGCTAGCCAATTTGCAATTTTAATTGCACTCTCTTGATGTTGTCTTAGTCGCACACCTAAAGTACGAATACCGCGTAGTGCTAAATACAAATCATCAGGAGAAGTACATTGTCCCATGATATAGCTATTTTCACGTAATTGTGGCCAATATTTCTCTACTGCCGTTGCAGTACCAAGCATTACATCTGAATGACCAACAATATACTTAGTTGCCGCTTGTACTGAAATATCAACGCCATAATCAAACGGTTGAAAATTTACCGCTGCCCCCCAAGTATTATCAAGCATAACGATACAGCCATGTTGATGAGCAACCTTGGCGATTGCCGGTACATCTTGAATTTCCATGGTAATGGAACCGGGCGATTCTAAAAATATAATCGCGGTATTTTCCTGAATAAGTGCTTCAATGCCAGCGCCGATAAGTGGATCATAATACGTGGTTTCAACGCCAATTTTTTTCAGCATTTTGTCA
Organism: Colwellia sp.; assembly: GCA_013215655.1. Lineage (GTDB taxonomy): Bacteria > Pseudomonadota > Gammaproteobacteria > Enterobacterales > Alteromonadaceae > Colwellia_A. The sequence goes on along the minus strand of JABSOX010000041.1, from coordinate 7,015 downwards.
CAAAAATCACGAGTAGGTTCATAGGCAGTATCAACCATCAACAAATGATCACCTGCTTTTATAAAAGATAATATCGCATTAGTAATCGCAGCGGTTCCAGACGGATACAATGCACAACCTGCTCCTCCTTCAAGCTCAACCATGGCATCACTAAATGCAAAAGATGTTGATGTTCCTCTACGGCCGTAAAATAATACCTGATTAGTTTTATTGGCCGTGGCATGCCTCATTTCTTTAACTGTATCAAAAACTACTGTAGAGGCACGTTCTACTGGAGGGTTAACAACATTTCCCGTCCATTTTTTTGCCCGACCCGCATTAATTATTTTGGTATTATTTTTCATTTTTTCCTTTAACCTCTAAAATACTTTTAGCTATCTAGCCATCTATGTTTATATTTATAACCTGAATTACGGTATTGTGCACGTTATTTATTATGCAAATAAAATTCACAGTAGATTTTTAGCTTTAACATCAGGCAAAAATGTTCTCGATACAGGTACTAGTTGTTCATTCTCTAGTTTTAACAATGTCTTTTTATTCTCTTTAATACTGCCAACAACTGCATTTTCTGCAACCCACCACGAGCGATGTGTCTGTAATCCCGAATAATGTTCCAATTCACTGGTTGCATCTTTTAGACGCATCAATAACATATGAGTACCTTTATCCGTATGAACCTTTAGATAGTGATCAGCCATTTCAAGACACAGTAATTTACCACGTACTTCTAATGGTAGTTTATTCATAAACTTATCAGCACTGCTATTGTTATTCTTGGGTATTAAGCTATCACTATGAGAGAGCACTTTGTTTTTTTGATAATTTAAATAACTTTTAATATAAAAAAATAATGTGAGAAAAGTACCAATAACTAATGTTCGAGGGAATTCACCAGGAAATCTTTTTATAAAACTTAGCTCTTGGAGAAAAAAGACACTGGTTACATAAGTAACAATTATACTCATTAAGGTAGTAGCGATAAATAATGAGCAAATAAATCTTACTAAAAAAGGCAAATGAA
>JABSOX010000041.1:0-5981 GCA_013215655.1 Colwellia sp. | reverse complement strand
AAAGCGTACTAAATATTTTGGTACAAAATAAGACATAGGTAAAAAAATAAGTGTTCCAATAAAACATAAAATTTGCCAATAAAGTATTGCCAAATAAATGCCAAGAGTATTAGTGCCAAAAGGAGCCAAATACCCTAAAAAAAATCCTATGATTGAAGTCATCAGCGTGCCTGGGATAAGAGGGAACTTCTTAAAAAAATCTTCGTTTTCAAAAGAGTGGGTTAGAATTTCACGAATCGCCAATGGGAATATACCTATTAAATTTTATTAAATATCACTGTTTACGAAAAATTCGTTAAGTTTACGAAAAGCCGCTAACTAAAAGCAACAAGCTTCAGATAGGATTAGACAGGTCATCATACGACTTTATTTCTTAATAACATATTAACAGTTAATTTACCTTGTAAGTAAATATAAATAGTTGCTTCTTGAATGAGAAATAGTACAAGTTCAACAAAGCCTAAGGTAATAATTCCAACAATGAAAGCTAAACGCGGTAAGGTACTTCCATCTAACAATTGCTCATGGCGATTTGCTAAAAGAGAAAGTTTCTCAAAAGCATTTAACTGGCATTACCATCCTGAATATGAAATATGCTTAACACTTAATAGTATAGGCTCTAAACATATTGGTGATCATGTTAGCCATTATGAAAAACCTCATTTAGTATTGATTGGTTCAGATTTACCCCATAGCTGGCAAGCGAAAGCTATTGACTCTATTACTCCGCAAACCATTTATGTTATTCAAATTCCTGTAGTTTGGTTAACAGATCTGGTTAAGAACAATCCAGAATTAGCTATTTTAGAGAACATACTTAAATTATCATTACGAGGTATTGAATTTAGTGCACAAACAACAATAGCAGCTACAACAATTTGTGAAGCAATGAACAGTGCCGATTCATTTGATCAATACATACTCTTAATTAAACTACTTAACTTGATGGTAAAAGATAATAATAAAAAAATTCTTGCAAGTAGCTTTTATACCTTTGAAAATAAAACTGACATATCAGTAGATAAATTAGATAAAGTGATTAAACACATCTATCAACACTTTACACAAACATTAAACGCTGATGAACTAGCGTCACTTGCTTATATGAGTACCAACCATTTCCATCGTTTTTTTAAGCAACGAACAGATCAAACATTAACGCAATTTATTAACCAACTACGTATTGGTAAAGCATGTAAACTATTAATAAATAGTAAGATCCATATTTCTGCTATTAGTGATCAATGTGGCTTTCGTAATATCTCAAATTTTAATCGACGATTTCAAATAATGAAAAGCTGTACACCAAAAGAGTTTAGAAAAAGCATCCATCAACCATCACCGTTATAATCTAAAAAACCATATTATTTAATAACATGGTCTTTTAGGTTGATGTTTTACTATTTCAAGAAAGCACTTATTTTATCAATAACAGCTGTAGATTTAAGTATCTTGCGATGCCCTAGCCCGGTAGTTGTATATAACTCAGCATTAACAAATTTAGGCATTAAACGTTTTGATTCACTGATCGGCACCTCAATATCATGGTGGTCATGGATAATAAGCGTTGCTACTTCGATATCACCATTGACATTAATGGCATCCATTTCTGAAGGTTTTCTACCAACTAACTCACTTGCATGATGCAAGAATTTATCAGTAGCATGGTTATTTAAGCCAACAAACCTTGAGAAACTTCGCAGTACATTTTCGATAGATGATGGCCCTGAGATCAGTACGAGTTTTTTTGTTATTAATCCACGAGCAATTGCTAAACTTGACGCCCCAGCTCCTAATGAATGACCAACAACAGCGTCAAAGTCACCTAATTTTTCCTGTGCTAACAATACCGTTTGTACAAAAGCTTCAGCATGAGATATTTTCCCCAATGAATGTCCATGGGCAGGCATATCAACACCAATAACTTGGTAACCTAAGGCCAATAATTTAGGAACTAAACCATACATTTGCGTTGCCCTACTTTCCCAACCGTGAACTAATAACAGTGTTTTCTGCTCTGCACTAGTATCACTATATTGAGATAACCAACGAATAGCACTGATATCATTATTTAGGGAAAAACGTATGCCTTGGGTCTCAGCATTAGCTTCCCAACCCTTAAGCTGGGAACGGCGTGGACGAATAAATTTATTTAATGCACCTTTTGCAGTTCGAGACGGCGTAATGCGGCTCATAAGCCTATTTTTAAAACGATAACCTGCAAATAACATGTTCATTTATCATTCCCTCATTCTATTAAAATATTAGAGTTAACACCCTAACATACCTGACGTAAGGTAGGTTTATGGGTAAAATTTTTAACTAATAATGGTTGGCATTATCTATATAAAAATCGTTTTATTGCTTGGACAGCAAAATTAAAATGCTCTTGATTTCCTTCTACTCTACTGGTTAAAATTCCGCCTTGTAATGATGAAATTATCCATGAGGCAAGCTGCTGCGTTTCTTGGTCATGGTGAATAAACTCTCCTGTCTCATTGCCAAAGACCAAAATATCTCGGATACCGTTTATTTGTACATTTAGTACTTTTCTAACACTTTGTTTTACGGGATCCGATATCTTCTCCCATTCACTGGCAAAACAACCACCTGGGCACATACGTTGACCAGGACCAATAAACTTTTCATAGATCATAAAAAAGAAATCTAACTGTTCAATGGCGCTCTTATGTTTACCCCGTACAAAACTTGTTTTGAGATCTTGGGACGCTCGTTCAAGAATAGCAATTGCAAGCTCATCTTTAGTTTTAAAGTGATAATACATACTGCCTTTTTTGATACCAATGCGATCAGCCAACAGTTGAAAACTAACGCCACTAATAGATTGACGCTGCAACATGTCTTGAGCAACATCTAAGATAGCGGTTCGGGTATCATTTGTATTGGCAATCGTCATAGCGGTATCGATGTTAATACTAAAGACACCTACCTTACGTCAGGTAGATAAAAACTACAAGTAAAAATATCTTGGTAATTGATGTTTAAGTTAATAGGTTTACCGGGTACCAATAAATTTTGTAAAGCAGTCCTAGCAAAAATCAAGCATACATCTGCCAACTCATATAGTTATCGATCAATATGAAGTTGAGAATAAAACAGTGCGTCCAATTGTTGTAATTGACACGAAATGCACATAAGTTGTCACAAAATGACGCGCAGTGTAAACCTACCTCATAACATAATACTACTCACGATTTACAAGCTAGAAGTTAAAACCGATAATTAACAAATTAAAATAAATAAGGAACTGACGTGTATATAGATTTTGAATTATTTATAGATATCTTAAATATTTTGGTGTCGATTTGTATTTTTTTAGTCGTTATTAAGCGTTTAACTAGGAGTAACGAAAATGCGTCTTAGAATAGCTCGTAAACTAGCAAAGAAGTCTGTTGTTATTTTCAGAAAAGGTAACAAAAATGGTGCGGAAGCTCTTTTTAATCTGAGTAAACGTATTCATCAAAAACGGTAATTGAAGAGGATTTGAACATGGAATAACCATTCTCTACAATCAAAGCATTGCCTCCAGGCTTTTTAAGTCTCGCTGACTGGGAAGACATTTAGTGGAAAGGGTGTAACAAAATCCTCCTGTATAAGTCAAATGAGACCTCGGTATAGTTTGGTCTAGAATAGTCCGAGTTGATTACTGGTTATGTTATCGAAACTTGAACCTATGAAAGGTAATATATCATCAGCTATTGGTTTTATTTGTTTATCAATGTAGAAATCATAGTCTAGCGTACTCGTAACCAATTTCAGAGGCTGTACACCTTTAATAGTAATAACGTATTCAATCTTACTTCCTCTCCTGTATTTTGGTTTTAATCCCTTCCTGACCAATTCATCATTCAATTGTTTGGCGGCCTTGATATGAGGCGGTGTATTTACATAATCCTCTAGATTTCTCCTCACTTTCTTCATGTAGATTAGTTTTGTGTCATGTAAGCCACTTTTGATTTCACTGACTATTGCTTTTATGTAGTCGTCCACGGGATCACCATTAAATACTAGCCGGTATAATTCCTGCTGGAATACTTTACTGATTTCAGTCCAATCACTTCTTACTGTCTCAAGTCCTTTGAATACTAGCTCTCCATCAACAACACCTGCATACCTCTTTTTGGTACCAATACTTTTTAAGTCTTTTGTAACATCTAAACCACGGATGGTTGGCATAAGAAACTTAGTGAAGTGTGTTTCAAATTCTATTTCTAGCTCACTAACAACATTAAACTCTTCCAGCAGTACTTTATCCATTTTTGTATTGATCAAATCTTGCAACTTATTCCCTAGTGCCCGACTTTGCGCTAAGGTCTGATCTGCACCAACATGCACAAAAATGGAGTCAGTATCACCATAAATAACTTGATAACCTTCTTTTTCTATCCATGCTTTGGTGGTTTTTAATAATACATGGCTACGCTTAGTGATCGAGCCTGACAATCGAGGGTCGAAAAAACGACAACCCGTTGAACCTAAAATACCATAAAAGGAATTCATGATAATTTTAATCGCTTGTGACAGTGCAGCATTTTTATCTTGTTTTGCTATATCGCGCTCTCGCCACAATGATTTAATAATATCAGGTAAAAAATGCTTATCCCGTGAAAAGTATGCACCATCAAAACCTTGAATAGGTTTCTCATTATTTTGTTCAAATTCAAGTAAACCTTCAATAAGTCCCATTGGATCAATTTTAAAAGTTCGTATAATACTGGGATACAGGCTTTTAAAATCAAGCACCAGCACGTTGTCATATAAACCAGGAATGGAGTCCATCACATAACCACCAGGAGAAATGAGATCTGAGTCACCATCGCCCATATTGGGAGCTACGTAACCACTGCGATGTAATTTTGGTAAATATAAATTCGTAAATGCCGCCACAGAGCCACCAATACGATTAATTTCAAGCCCAGTGAGCTGTGCTCTTAACATCGCAAATTGTAATAATTCTGTTTTATCAAAAATCAACCACACCAAACGACAATCTTCTAAGTTATAAGCTGCTAATGCGGGTTTGTTATTATGAAAATTATCGGTAATTTCTTGAAGTCGATTATCAACATCATCAACTTTTTTACCTATGCCTAGCAGTGTATTAGCTACGTTATCTAATGAAAAGCTTGGGAAATTATAAGTCGCGCTTTTGAGTAAATCGATACCATCAAGTACCACTCTACCCGCTATCTCGATATACTTTTGTTCACTATTTCTATTTTTTCGCCAGTACGGGCTACTACCATCACGCCCTATAGCAAACTTAATATGATATAAATCATAACGTTTTTGCAGTAAATCAAAATCAAAGTTAATCACATTCCAACCGATGATTAAATCGGGGTCGGCTTGTTTGATCCAACCACGTAAAGCGACCAACAATTCTTTTTCATTATCGAGCCAAACGATATAATCAACTTCATTATTCTTTAAGTGCTTGTTCTCTGGCGGCGAGCCAATCATAAGGACACACTGACAAGTATCGCTATATAAGCCGATTGAATACAAGTCACCCGCCATAGAACATTCAATATCAAGCGAAACCATCTCTAGCTTAATTTGACTTTGCTCTTTATCGAGCGGTTTACATTTTACTTCGCGATATTGTGTATACGTATGTCGTTTCGCAGGATTACCAACAAATTCAAGGTCTGCCGTAATATAACGTTCCATTAAGTAACGTTCATCTGGACGAAAATCATCTTCATAACATTTAATGTTATGTTGTTTCAAACAGTCTCGGGCAGTATAAAAGTCACGTAAGGAATTAAAATAAACAGCACTTACCAATGTTTGACTGAAGGTTTTTAAAGGTAATGCCTTGATAGCAGCAATATCAACATTAGCTTGTTTTAGTAATAATGCCGCATCATTCACATTTTCTTGTTCAACAAAAAATATCGCTTGTTGATCGTTTATTTCAAGTTTTACGGGTCCACCAATAGTTTTAATCCATAATG
>JABSOX010000040.1:9732-48249 GCA_013215655.1 Colwellia sp. | reverse complement strand
GATTTCAAAAGTCCAATAGACTTCGAAAAAAAGACAATAGTGCTAAATTAACTGTCCATTATTCTGGGGCAAGATCAAATGGCTAGAAGCGGAAGTCTTGATACTGTCACCTCTAACTTCCGTTTTGCGCACTTAGAAGTATTTAACACTAAATATTTTTAGTGTTAAATACTTCAACGGAAAACCACTACAACAACATATTTGTTGAATTTATAAGGTGATACTTTATTATCGACTTATTGTTACGTTCTCGAGAAATCAGTGACTAATTTAATAAAGACACTAATTGACTGTGAAAAAATAGAAGCCGTTTGTAAGCAGTGTAATAAAGGTGTTTATCGCCAAACAGGACAAGTCGATCAAGAAGCTAATCCTATTGTATTTCGACATGCCTGTAACGAATGCAAAGACGAAGTTGATTTTTCGATCGGTTACCCCGTTCTAACATATAAAAATAAAAAATTTATGTTGGCAGACAGTATTAGATTTCTTAGCGGACCACCTAAACCTGATATAAAATAAATACAAATGTGTGGGAGAGTAATTAAGTATCATACTCGAAACTCGGTTAACCAGTTTCAGCTTTTACTACCTTGAAGACGTCAACAAACACCACATTGCGGACTTTACGAGTTAACGTCGAAATGACATTTCAGATTAGGATTTGTATCGATAACGCTCAAAAAATGGATTGTACGAAAACATTTACCTAAGAACAATGAGTGCATTACCCTTTATTTTGCGTGTTATAACTTTCTCTATAATTCTTCACGCTAACTTCTAATATGCCTAGCAAACCAAGAGAATCTATTAATCCTCAAGTAACGCCAGTTCTTTTATAATACCAGCGTTCTCGAGGTCCTTTTTCACGGAAGCAAATTACTGTTCACGAATTTAATTACATCGTGTTCGTATTGTTTAAGAGCTTCCTCATCCGCCCCTTTATATCCAGTAAATGCAATAGTGTCACCTCTACGCACGGTAACTTTATTGAGAGGCCCATCAAATAATAGGTGACCAGCGTTTTCATAGAAAATAAATTCAACAGGACGCCCTTTTTCCTGAAGCGATTTCACCCACTGCTCTAGCGATATAGGTGAGTTTTGGTAAGTTCTCGTCCATATAAAATCCGTGTCAGATCGGCCTGCCCAATTGTCCAATTTGCCGAAAGGAATTATGGTCGGAATATTGATATCTCCTAGGGAGTATCCATTAGCAGCAGGAGCTTCAGCGATAACACCTCTGATAGAAATGTTCGCTAATTCAGTTGCGCTATGCAAAGCCACTCGGGCGCCATTTGAACCTCCATACAGAAAAATGTTTCGATTATCCCAGCTGTCATTTTTTGAAGCATACTCAACTGCTCCTTTGAAAACCCCCCAAATCATATTCTGTTTGCCCTCGTTTAAAACTTTACGAGTGATAAATTTCAAATCATCAAAACCATTCATCTCATATGAATCAAAAGATATGGTGGCAAACCCGTGTTGGCGAAACATTAAAACTCGAGCATGATCATCCTCGCGATATCCTGCACCTCCATGGGCGTATACCACGATTGGCGCCTTTTTTACACCACTGGGGATCCAAATATCAACAGATGGATGATTTGGATCAAACTCTGCAAATGTTCCTACAGTTGTAAACCAGCCTCTTGAACCTACCTCCTTTAGTTCTGGAGCACTGAGGACAGTGTTGACCCATAAAGTAGAGAGAATAAGTATAAAAAGTCCAAATATATTCGGCTTTCGCATTTCTGTTTCCTTATTATAAATAGTGATACTTTTAAGACATATGACCCTATCCTAAGGATCATAACGTTAACCAGAAGACCTTAGCAGCAGATCTTTTTATGACAGCAAAAATTAATCTCTAAGGCTCTTATGAAGGGTTATTAATTATTTTTTTATCAGGATCAATACCAGCTTTAATTTTTTCAATACGCTCTTGATGATTAAAGTACAACTTAGCCGCACCTATACAGCAACCGCCAATGACAGCAACTAAGCCAATCATCGGTCCGATAACTTCTGGTCTTAATAATTTTTCCAATATATCCATGTGATTTTCCAAAATACTAATTATTCTTATAAAAGCACGTTTTATGCCATAAAAATTAACGGTTATAATCAGATAGTTAAACTAATATAGTAAATTTAAAATCGGTATTTCTCACCATTTTTTAGTTATAACACGATAATTTAGCGTATTGTTCCTTACAGCAATCACCAAATATTCATGTCAATTTAAGTACAATAACTATATTTAGTTCATTAGAAAACATATGGTAAAAAATTTGAGGCTAACGTCAGCACAGACGAGTCATTACACCTAATTGGTAAAACGTCTGTTTTACGATATGAATGTCGTCAATGGGTATCTGAATGTCTTTTTGAGTTATTGCTTTGATAATGTTTTTAGTTGATTGTTGTTGCTAGGACAAACCTTAGCATTGTTCTATATTTTAACCTTCCTAGGTTTTTGGCGCGTTCAATTTGAGCGCGCTTTTTTATTACTGCTTTTAAGTTTTCACTTAGCGAAGCATATTATCAAAGCTACCTTCCGCTTCGCGCACAAAGTGATCATCTCAGGATATCTTGCTAACGACCGCTTTGTGCTCAAAGTGCCCCTTGATTTCATTTATGGTAATGGTCGTTTAATAGTTAAAACAGCCTTGTTATATAATTTGACTCTAATTAACAGGCCTCAGGTCTAAATGATGAAAGTCGAAACTAAAATCTGTGCGTGGATCAAATGCTTTCATCTTAAGATTTTCAATTTTACCTTTTTCATCCAACTGAAAAGTTATGTATGCATCAGCGAGTAAACTTCGCTCATCCCATTTAACAACAAAAGTATTGTATTGAAAATGTTTTAACTTACCTTTCAATGTAGGACTTCTTTTTGAGATAAAATATAGCCCTTCTTTTTGTAGTTTAATTTCTACTTCGCCATACCAAGTGTCTACGTAACGTTGTGCATATGATTTCAAGGGTAAACTATGCTTGGACTTCTTATTTCGTTCATCCCATAGTTTTTTCATTGCTTGAAGAGCTTCATCATTATTACTGTTTGCAAGTTCAACCCATTCATCAAAAGTGTATTTTGATTTATGATTTAGAAGCCCTTGCATCACTTGTGAAATAATTGCACCTCTTGCGTAACCATTTTGCTGATTTGTAAAAACCAGCATCCCTAAGTTTCTTTCTGGAAACATAAGCATCGATGTTAACATGCCACCAAGCCCTCCTGTATGTCCTATATATTGATTCCCCATGACCTCCCTAACTCCCCAGCCAAGTGCATAAGCGGATACATTCACTCTACTACCTATCTTATTATCTAACTCTACACGAGTTATGGTTTGTGGCGTCCACATCTCCTTATGACGCTTTTTACTAAACAACATTTCATTGGTAGAAATTTTTCCATGAGCCAATTGCATAGTTAACCATTTAGCAACGCCATTTACACTACAGTTGACACCGCCAGCAGGGCCAGCAAGTTCACTGCTCTCATATGGCGTAATTTGATAAGAGTTGTTCAAATATATATGAGGAGTTGCTTGATTTGCATTTAATGGAACTCGGTTATGAGATGCAAAGCAATCTTCCATTTCTAGTGGTTTAAATATTCTCTTTTCGACAAACTCTGTCCAAGTCATACCTGATACTCTTGCAACAATTTCACCTGCCAAAACATAAAGCAAGTTGTCGTATGCATATTTTGAACGAAAGCTAGATACTGGTTTAATTGTTGATAAGGCTTTGAAAATATCTTTAAGTGAAGTGTTCTCGGAATCAGGGAAGAAAAGCAAGTCACCAGCACCCAGTGGCAAACCGCTTCTATGAGTGAGTAAGTCCGTAATAGTGAATTCACGCGTAACGTAAGGGTCTTGTAATCGAAATTCTGGTAAGAAATCAATAACTTTATCATTCCATTGTAGCTTTCCATCATCCATCAAAATAGCTAGTGCAGCCGTTGTCATAGATTTTGAGTTAGATGCTATTTGAAATAATGTATCGGCGTTCACTTTCGCTTTATTATTAATATTGCGTACGCCATAACCTTTAGCATGAAGGACTTTACCATCCTTAATTATCGCTACAGCAATACCGGGTACATTAAATGACGTTAGTGCTTTATTGACTAACTCATCTATTTCTTTTTCATTTAAGGGCGTAAAATCATTATTTGCAAATGAAGTTGAAGAGGTTGTGAAAAGTGTAAATAACGTAATAAAGATTATTTTATTAATCATTTTATAACTTCCATATTTATTTTTATTACTGAAACTATAGTTAATAAAATCAGATCCTGATTAATGAATGAGCTTGGTTTGATCCATGTCCGCTTATTTCTCATAACGTACCTAACTTTGAGAGATTTGAGCCTGTATATTTAGAACGAATATGTAGTTAAAGGTAACGTTTAAAAACGAAACGCCACAGGCGGCTATTAGCGAGCAGTTGACCTTAAGACTACCATCGCCTAACGTCAGCTTATGGCTATTTGTTGACCCAAAGAATAATCAGCAGCTAACGTCAGCAAGGATAGATAGCGGACGTCCCCCACAGATGAGTATCTGAGACTTTTGATGATGGTTTTTTGCCAGTAAGTCGTGCAGCATGACTGTGAACAAAGCCGCCATAGCCGCCAGTCACGAAGTGCGTTATTGACAGTATCACCATGAAAAAGTTACTGTCTTCTTAGAGCGAACGCTGGAAGTTAGATAAGTACCTTTATCGTGCACGACGCAAGACCTTACCTTTTTAATTTTTTTGTTGTAAAAATTTTGTTCAAAATTATTGCCCAGAGAGTGAACAAACGATACCTTGTACGTTATTGACATTCCTAGGAAATAAATTGAAAGGAAATTAAGCCGGCTGTCGTGAACTCATTGTTGAATTCAACACAGTCTTAAATTGCCATCTATATATGACTAAACCAACTTACATTGTAGAACTGACAAATAACATCGTTGTGGTGAAAATTTCAGGAGACTGGAATATACAAGCTGACATCGGTTATTTAACCATACTTGATGAAACTATCTCGAGGGTGCGAAACGATAGATGGGCCTTATTTGCTGATATTCGTGGTTGGCGAGTTTCTGAGGAATTTGTGAACTTCAAACACAACCTGACTATCGAGTTAACGAGAAACAATCAGCAAGCTGAATGCTGGCTAGTGGATACTATGGACCAAGGAAAACACATTCAGCATCATATCGAGAGCGCAGGCGTTCCTTTATATAAATGTGTAAGCAGACATGATGCCGAAAAGTGGCTAATGCAGTACGGGTTCTATCTTTAAAGATATTTAAGCTCGTTCAATCTGAGATATCAATAGGATCAGAGTCGTTATCTTTAGTCGTCACTGGCTCTAATATCTATGATACCGCCCGCTCATGGCTAGCTGAAGAAGTATCTAATGATCACTTGCTTAATGTTAACAAAGATACGATAGCGGACGTTCTCCACAGATGAGTATCTGAGACTTTTGATGATAGTTTTTTGCCAGTAACTCGTTCCGCATGAGTGTGAACAAAGCCACCTAAGCGGCCAGTCGAGGGTGCTGTTATGCTAAGCTGAAAGCAATATGGGGAATATTTTAGAAACAGCACGTCAATAGGGTATGCACAGACGAACTTTACAACGTAAGTTACAAAAAAAGCCTACGTTTAGCTAAGTCTTAATTAGTTAGTGTTTTTCTCACCAACTAATCTAACGTACTAGCGTAACTCACTCACTACCCTATTACGACCAGAGCTTTTGGCTTGATAAAGATATTCATCGGCCTGTTTTAAAATATTAGACATATTACTATTCTGCTCTACTTGAACGATACCAGCACTAAAACTTAAAGTTAATGATGATTGAATATCATCATAGTTAATAGTATTTACTGCACTTAAAATTGCATTGACTTTAGTTATCGCTACTGAAAATTCGTCATGAAATAAAATAGCGAACTCTTCTCCGCCTAAACGATATACCTGCGAAGAACAGGTCTGTTCTGTCAATATTTTAACAAACCTTATTAAGACCAAATCACCAATTTCATGACCATACTTATCATTGATCTTCTTAAAAAAATCAATGTCTATCATGCATAAGCTAACTGAGCTAATGCTGGTATTAAGTGATTTAAAGCTCTGCAATAAAGCTCTGCGATTTAATGCTCCTGTTAACGGATCTTTCATCGCTTGATCTATTATTTCGAGCTTTATTGTATTGTTATTGGTTTCATAAATATTCGCTAATAACCAAATTAAACCATAAGCTAAAACAAAATTAGGAATACCACGAAGAGATTCAACACTACCATAACTTGCTTCGTAATAAACATTCGCCGTTTGAAAAAGCATAATAATAAAACTAGCAATAAAGGCGTGTTTTTTAGAGTAAAGAAAATAAAGCATAATGGGAATCGTAAATACCCAATTTAAAAGCCCGCCACTCAAATCACCTACAAAAGTCAAATAAGAAATCACGAGAATATATGAATAAACAATGATGGCTTTGAACCAAGGACGAGTTCCGTATTTATGCACAAATATCAATAATGAAGAATAAAGAACAATCAAACCGAGATCGATAAGGGTGAAAATAATATTATTTGCACGAACCGAATTAACAATGAAAGCTATTGTACTTGCTGTAAGAAATAGCAAACAAAGCCCTTTTAATACTTTAGCGCGAAGCTCTTCGGCCATTTTTGTATAGATTGAATTCATGAAAAAAATAAGATTTGAAATAAAGTATTGTACTTGGGGTTGGTATAAAAATGCTAGGAGTTTTATCTTTAGTTAATACTACTCGATGGCGGGAATGAGTTTACGCTGCCCCACAAACATGCTGTAAATTTTGGTTCAAATTGTCCCTGATATGTTCAGGATTTTACAAAAGTTAATGTCGGCTTATGGCTAGCTGAAGAAGTCTCTAATGATCACTAGCTTAATGTTAACAAAGATACGATAGCTGACATTATAACTTCAGCAGCTAAGGGCGATTGATCCGACATTGCCGTTCTACAAACTCATCTATTATTTAGTTGCTTTTAGACGCTGATAAAGCCCAAACACCAGCAATGGTAAGCATAATTCCTCCAGTAAAGTTAAACTTTTTCTTATTACTTGAAGATGATAAGAAGTGCTGTGCTTTAGACGCAAATAGTGTATATAAAGTAGCGTTAATTGTTGCTAAAGCTATAAATGTGGCAGCTAACACCCAAAGTTGAGAATCAACATTTACATCTTTATTTATAAACTGAGGTAAAAATGCGACAAAAAACACAATACCTTTAGGGTTCAGCGCCGTTACTAAATAGGTATTCAAAAATAATTTCCTCCCGCTAACTTTTTCAGAAGTATCTTCTGTTTCGCTATTTTTTTGAAAACCAGCTCTAAGCAACTGAAAACCTATATATAAAAGGTAAATTCCACCCACCCACTTTACAATTTGGAACCAGAATGCAGATTTTGCAAGTAAAGCGCCTAAACCTACAAGGGAAAGCCCAAGTGCTGTCGAATCACCTAAAGCAACAGATATAATAAGTGGAATTTTCGATTTATAGCCGTGAGATATTGAATAACTAATTACAGTCAATATGGTCGGGCCTGGAATAATTAATAATGCTGACGAAGCCAATACAAATGCAACCCACAATTCTATACTCATTTTAAGCCCCTTTGATCAAAAATAGTCTACTCAATATAACCAAATGTAGATTAAAATATTGTGGTAGAAAGCTTATATTGTTATTCAATAAGCCGAATCATTATTATTGGCTACGTGAATTACGTGGGGAATGACCAAAATATACAGAAAAGCGATGGCTAAAGGCTGATACATCAAAATAGCCTACATCATTTGCAACTATATTTACGGGAGTATCTGTATTTGCAAGAAGTCCGCGCGCTTTTTCCATGCGAATAGATAACAAATACTGAAAAGGTGTTTTTCCCATTTCCTTTTTAAATAGATTTTTAAATTGGCTGATGCTTAAACATGCAATTCCAGCCATGACGCATAGAGAATGCGTAATAGTCATATCCTTATTTATTATCTCTAATACTTTTGTTATTCGAGGATCTATTCGAGGCATAAATACTTGTTCCTCAAGAATAGTCATAAACAGTCTACACATATTGATTTGCAGCTCAGGTCGAATTGGATGTTCCAATTGCTTTTCTACGTAATAACAAAATGATTGCATTAGCGGAGATATAGCTAAAATGGGGTGACTGATATTTTTAAAGCTAGGTGGAAGTTTGTCCATATCAACGACCAGAAAACTTGATTGTTCATCTGGGACAAATCGGTGTTCACACTTCGCAGGAAATACAATACATTGCCCTGGGCCAATTCTGCCATCCCCCAATTCGGTATAATTATCAGCTGAGCCTCTAATGGGGATCACTAATTGGTGGTACTCGTGGAGGTGTGTATAGGTCGTAAAAGAGAAAGAGCGTATTGAAATTTTAGTTATCATTGACTCTTAAGCCCTAAACTATAAAAATTGGGATAATAACAGTAACATCCCTCTATCATTAAAGTTTGTTGAAAAGCTTATTTATTTGAAAAATTAACAATAGAATACAAAAGTACACTTTAAGCTCAAGTCAGTCGTGACAAGAAGCAAGCAAAGTCTTCTTCTTTTAGCGATCAGTTGACCTAAAGAACAACCAATAGCTAAAGTCAACAATGCGCACAAAGTGATCATCTCAGGAAATCTTGCTAACGACCGCTTTGTTCACCAAGGAGTCTAAAAAGATTATAGAAATTGTAAGGTGTAATACACTCCAATGAAAGTTTAGTTTAGGCCCTACAATTTAGTGATCAATTATAATTTTCAAGTAATCCATTTAGAAACTTAAACCTATACATACAGAATTAATACTTATAACAAATCATTTGCCATAAATTAATAGAGTTCATTTCATATATGAGAGATTAAATATCACGAATTATGAGTTCCAACAGCATGACTACACAGCACTATTTCCATCCTGTTAAGTCAAAAGTCAATCTTTAGTAGAAGTTAAAATGAAAGAACAATAGAGCCTATCGTATTAATACGAGATTAATACAAGGCTAATACAAGTTACAGCAATGATATGAAACGTTGCTTGGTAAAAAAATCTTCGTATTTATCAACGAGTAACCAATTACGTTAATTGACTTATTACTGATTTATAATTACGGCTGAGTCGTAATTTAATATCATTACTTAATACAAGTTCATAATCACCAAACCTAAGTTTGGCAAATTGTTTTACATGTGACAAATTGACCATGAAGGATTTATGAATTTGACAAAATCTATATTCATTTAATCTGGCCAAGAAGTTTTTTAGTGTATCTCTAGTGATCAAATGACTATTGGCAAAGTGTAGACATACATGATCACCTGCCGCTTCTAAATACAGCACTTCAATAACTTTTACTTGAAAATAGCCATCATCAGTTTTTATGCAAATCTCTGCTTCATTACTGTGTATTTGTTGTTTCAAGTTATTAATGGTTTGCAGTAGCAGTTCACTAGAAGTCGCTTGTTTTTGTTGCTGAAGGTTTCCTCTGATCCTTTCAACTACCTGCCCTAGCCTATTTTGTTTTATTGGTTTAACAAGATAATCCAGTGCTTGGTTTTCAAAAGCCTGAACCGCATATTGATCATATGCTGTTACGAAGACAACTAAAGGAATTGGCTCAGGCCAGACATTAAGTAATTCAAAGCCACTTAAGCTTGGCATTTCAATATCTACAAAAAGTACATCAATTTTTATTGGTAAATCATTCAATAAATCTTCAACATCACTGTACTGTTTAATGCACTCAAAATCAGGATACAAACTTAGCGCCATAGCTAAACCTTTCCTAGCAAGCGCTTCATCATCAATACTCAACCAACGAATAGCCATTAAAACTTCCTTACTTTAGTTATCAAATAAATTAACCATCACTAAAACGCGTTATCCACGGTAATAACAAGTTAACTCGATAAGTCGTTTGGCTGTCATGAATATCTAAACTTGCGTCTTCTCCATAGGCAACAGAGAGTCGTTTTTTAATGTTTTTAAGTCCAGTACCCGTGCCCATTATTTTTGCTATATTAGCTACTTTATTGTTATGCACTGTAACGGATAACTGGTTATCACATTTACTTGCTGAAATTGTAATTTGTCCTTTATTCGAAGAAGACCAGGCAAATTTTATTGCATTTTCCACTAAAGGTAAAAGTATCATTGGTGGCAATAAGGCTGATTGACAAGCATCGTCTATATTAATGGATACGTTAACTCTGTCACCAAAGCGAAGCTTTTCAATAGTGATAAAATCCTCCATTACCGCCATTTCTTGATGTAATAGAATATTATCTTTTTCCTGATTGCTAAGACTATTTCTTAAAAAATCGCTGAGGTGAGTTAACATATTATGTGAAGTATTAAGATCTCCAGATAAAATACTCACATCAATACTATTTAAGGTATTAAACAAAAAATGAGGGTTAAGTTGATATCTGAGGGTTTCAAGTTGTGCTTGTTTTTTTTGCAGTAAAGCATCACTTAACGCCTGCTGTTGCGCTCTATTAGATAAAAAATATTTACTCCCCAACATTAAACCTGTCCAAGCAACAAATAGATAAAACGCAGAACTAGCGCCACTGAGTAAATTTTGTATAGAATATCCGCTAAGTGCGGATAATTTTGTATGTCCATGCAGAAGGGAAAAAATATTGCGCCACAAGACAGAGATAATAAATAGCGCCAACAGAAAAACAACGCCGCGCATCAAGGTTAACTTTATCTTCAGTAAATCATCAAACAAGACTAAAACAGTAGTTAATAACAAAGCAACAAATGCACTGGCGATAGTAGCGTATAAATGATTACTACCATACATAATATGGGCAATATGATCTGTCAGACCGTAACACGCCCAACCAACCACTTGTAAAACCCTCAATGGATATTTTTCTATAAACATACGATTAACCATGGTTATTAATTGCACCTAAGCCTAACTATTATTTATTAACAAAGAGTCTAAAGCACTTTACTCTTAAAAAATCGTTAACTTGTGCAGCATAACTTAACCCCGTTGCAGCTTGCCGTAAACATTCACATTCAAGTGATGAATTCTATTAATCTGTGCCATGACATTGTTTAGCTTAAATGAAAACGTCTATCTTTTTTACAATGTAATTTACAAAGCCCAAAAAACTAAGTGGAGTACTTGATCTAATGAAGCGATTATTTTTGACAACAGTAAGCTTGTTAATGACCTTAAATGTAATGGCACAAAATGAAAAGGTCGCATCGGTAAATAATATGCCAAATGCCTTTACCTCAGATAGCCAACGTATTGTTTTTCAAAGCCATGTAAAATCTCAAGAAGGAAAATATCGGTCACAACTTTTATCAATGAAATTGGACGGTTCAGATATAAGACAAGAAGTGGTTGCTGGTAAAAAACTCGGCTGGCCAGAATTTACAGCCGATGGTAAAAAAGCGGCTTTATTTGCCGAGATCAATGGCAATTATGACTTGTTGGTAGTACACATGGCCAAAGCGAATAACCTCTCAGAATTTTCCTCTGTGCAAAGAATTACCCACCATGAAAAAGAAGACTTTTTTGTTAGTTGGTCACCTAATGAAGAGCAACTTGCATTTTATTCACATCGTAAGGAACCTGCACAAATTTATGTTATTGACCAAGACGGTAGTAACGTGAAGAACTTATCGAATAATAATGCCCGTGAGAGCGACCCCGATTGGTCAAGTCAGAATCTAATCACCTTTCAATCTGATTTATCTGGTAATAACGATATTTGGGTAATGGACGATAAAGGGAAAAATAGAAAAAACCTAACCAATCATCCTAGCCAAGATCACTTTGGTGATTGGTCACCTGATGGTGAGTACATCGTATTTTCGTCAGACCGAGACGGTGATGAAGACTTATATATTATGGCAAAAAATGGCACCAAGCTTCGACAGCTCACCAATGGCGAAGGTATCGATCATTGGCCATTATGGTCTCCTGATGGTAAAACAATTACTTTTGCTCGAGTGGTCAATGGTTGGGGTAACGTCTACACCATTCATGCTAACGGCAAGATTGAGACTAAACTAACAGAGAATCGTTCATACTTAATGAACTAGTAAACATATAAGTCTAATAGAAAAGTTTCTATTAATGGTGGTAGCTTCGCATCTAAAGCAACCACCGCTAATTTAGCTAAATCAATATTTGGCATGAAATGAAAGCAGCATAGCCAGTCCTGGCTCTCTTCTTTCTACTTTAATTTCCCCTTGTTGTGCCAATACCAGTTCATTTACTAAGGCCAACCCTATCCCCGTACCTTGAGTGGTTCGGGTTAATTCATTGCCACCACGATAGAAAAGTTCAAAAATTTTACTTTCCTGCTCCGGAGTTATGCCGCCACCATAGTCCCGTATTTCCAGCTGCATCATATGTTTATGTTTGGGGTGCTGACGAAATATAAAATCAATTTTTTGTCGACTGGGATCATTGATCTGCTCATGGTTAAAAAACTTAACGGCATTGTCAGCAATATTAATGACTACTTGCGCAAAAGCGTCCTCTTCTACCAATATCAACATATCCTCAGCGTTAGTTATTTCCACAAGCATATTTTGTTGAAAGTGATTCTTCTCGATTATCGAGGATGTTTTAGAGCGGATATTATCTAATAAAATTGCCAAGGGTGTATATTTTGGCTGTACATTTTGCTGCTGATGGCTAAGTGTGGACAACTGCAAGATATTATTGATTAATCTCGTAAGACGTTCACTTTCACCATAGATAAACTCGAAATATTTTTGCTGGTGTTTATCAGAGATTACCGTGCCTTCTTTAAGCATTTGCGCATACATTTGAATTGAGGTCAGCGGCGTTTTTAGTTCATGGCTAACAGAAGAAACAAAGTTAAGCCTTTGTTCTGCTAATACTAATTGTTTAACCCCCAAGCGATAAAAACCATAACAAGCTAACAATATAGCGGCAATCAGAACAATAATAAAAATGCTGCTATAAACCATAGCCTGCGTCATAGGTAATGAATTTGTCGACAGGGACACTGAATAACCACCATAAGGCCAACTAAGTCTGGTCTTGTATATGGGGTATTGTTGGAGGCGCTTATCAAACTGCAGTGGTTGACTCACTTTAACTTGACCGTCAGGCTGGTTTTGGTAAAGGAAAGTTTCTGTATGTGTGGCATATTCTACATCCTTTATTTCCATTAATATTGGACTATAGAAGCTACTATCTTCCAATATTTCCGTAACGACTTGAGAGAAGTAAGGTTTGCGCTCGACCACGTATCCTTGCAGTCTATTTTTCTCTGCCACTGATACAATACGATAGAAAATAAGATAATCTGGCACATCAAGTGCCATCTTATACAACTCTTTATCTACCTTGAACCCTTGTCGGATCGTTTCTTTTATTGTTTTAGATTGCGATATAATTTTGTAGAGTTTAAGCGCGCCCATTTGACGCTTGGCTAATTCAGGGTCTAATTCAGGGTCTAATTCAGAGACCAATTCTGATTTTAAGTTTAGGCCTGACGACCTTTGCTTAGTTTGCTTCACCCCTCCATCAGATGGGCTAGTATCAGATAACCCTTTTTCATGTATAGCATAAGGCCAAATTGGACTGTTAAAATCTCCTTGGCTGTTGTATTGAAAGTAGCCAACTAACCCTTTTATCTCAAACCAAGATATTGGCTGAGCGAGTTCTAATTGAGAGAGCGGCGATAGCATTTGCTGCGACTGCTTTGTTATCGGATTATAAACCTGCCGATAATAGACAAAAGCATCCTTTGGTAAACTGTTGGTTAGCATTCTTATTTTAAAGAAGGTTCTATTGGTTACCTCAACCAACCGATTTGCCTCACGCTGATATTCGTTGAGTAAATTTTTTTCTATTTGCCCAAAACTAAAATACAGCAGCGTTGCTAGAGGAATGAGTAAAAGTAACAAAAAACCAATGGCTAAATAGCGTAATCGACGTAAACGTTGAACGTAATTAAGTAAACGGTTGTCAGAAGTTTTCATCTTGGGTACTCACAATAATTCAACACACATCACAATAAAAACTATTCAACATAAAGCTGATACCCTTCACCACGGTGGGTCACTAAATGCTTAGGGGATTTAGGATCTGTCTCTATTTTTTTACGAATTTTTGCGATATGTATATCAACCGTACGTGTATCTATATCACTGGTATTTTTATAACCCCATACTTCTTTAAGTAACTCATTGCGGGAAACGGGCTGTTGCTGACGTTGTAGGTAAGCTAAAACTTCTACTTCACGGCGAGTATATTTTGTCTGCTGCTGGTAAGAGCGACCAGTTAATGTTTGCATACAAATAGAAACATCAGAGCTTAGTACCATAGTCTTATCTATCCCCGTCCAGCCGGAGCGTCTAACTAAAGCATTAACACGTAATACTAGTTCAGACGTTGAAAACGGTTTGCCTACATAGTCGTCTGCCCCAAGGGTCAGACCGTTAATAATATCTTCTTCTGAATTTTTTGCCGTTAACATCATAATGGGTTGAATACGAGAATGTTGCCGCAGCGCATTACAGATTTCAAAACCATTGAGTGAAGGCAACATCACATCAAGAATAATACAGGCATATTGTCCATTCAATGCCCGAGACAAGCCTTTTCTTCCATCACTTTCGCTTTCAACCTGATATCCATGAAAGACAAATAGATCAGTAAGTCCCATTAAAATTATCGGTTCATCTTCTACGATAAGAAGTTTAGGTTTGATACTCAAGCTATTACCTTATTTGTTATTTATTCTGTTTTTACTGATGCCAGTAGCATTATACCAATACTCCAGAAAAATCGAATGTAAACTTTTGTAAAATTTTACACCTACATTTTTACATACCATGCCTACTTTAACGTTAAACGAGGTTCTATATTAGCCTTTAAAAAGCTATTACGAAATCAAAAGTAGCTTACTTTAAAAAGTAATAAATACCGCTTTCGTAATGACAGTACGAGTCGGATTGACTAAAAAATGCAACATTTACATGGCATAGAAGTCTGCCATTTATCACCGCGTATTTAAAAAGAGTGTAATAAGTACTCTTATAATTTTTAAGGCTAAGCATATCTACAGGGGACAATCATGTGCGATGAACTAACAGAAAAAGATAATAAAAAATTCCTTTTAAGTGGTGGAAAAATAAACCGCCGCGATTTTAGTAAAATGGGTGCAGCGGCTTTCATGATGGCCATGTTACCTAAAGTCGCCTTTGCGCAGTCAGTGATAGAATCCACTGTAGAAGTTGCCACGCCTGACGGTGTATCTGATTGTTATTTTGTCCGCCCCGCTCGTGGTAAACACCCTGGTGTTCTCATGTGGCCAGACATAATGGGGTTGCGACCGGCCTATAAAGCCATGGCTAAACGATTAGCCCAAGCCGGTTATTCAGTTTTGCTGATAAATCCCTATTACCGGGAGGTTAAGGCGCCGGTGGTGGGACCGAATGCAAGTTTTGATAACGCCACCATGGAGCCCTTATGGGAAATGGCGGCTAAGCTTACCCAGGATACCCACAGCTCTGATGCGAAGGCCTATATCGATTTTCTGGATAAGCAAGCCAGCGTCGACCTGAACCGTAAAATAGGGACCATGGGCTATTGTTGGGGCGGAGAACTTGTTGTGCTGACGGCAGCTGCGGTGCCAGAACGCGTAGGGGCTGTGGCCTCATTTCATGGCAGTATGAGCATGGTTACAGATTGACCTGAGAGCCCGCATCTTCTAATACAAAAATCATCGGCACATGCACTTCATGCCGTTGCTGAAAATGATGATCAACGATCGCCTGAAACCAAAAATATTATAAAAGCGGCTTATAAGACCGCTGGTATACCTGCAGAGATTGAGGTTTATCAAGATACCTTGCATGGCTGGTGCACACCGGATTTTCATGGCTATCACGAAAAACAAGCGGCAAAAGCCTGGGCCCGTCTTTTGCACTTGTTTGCAGGTGCTTTAGCTTAAGCCTTTACGGAAGGTACTGATAAGGTTGAATTGGATGTTGGCAAACCCTGTAATTTCTAGGGCAAATGATGCCCACCCCAGTTCCTGCTTTTCAGTTAATCCATTACTTCCTAGTTCAGCAACGGTTCAACAATATTTCAACACAAAACAGGATACTTTTTATTTAGCACTGACTTTCTAACTTAAAGTTCACCTAGATAAAACTAAGGGATACCTTATGAAAATTAACTTAACACCTTATTCACGCACCTTTGCATTTTCTTGTATGACAATGCTCACTATCACGATAGCGACGGTTTCAGTTTCAGCATTAGCAGAAGAAGCCGAAGAAGCCGAAGAAGCTGAAGACTATGTGGCTAAGCTTAAAACACACTATCAAGAAACGCTGTCAATTAAAGCCTTTTCACTGAATCAGCACTTCACAAACAAACAATATAGAGACCTAAATTATTGGGACTATAAAACACCAAACGTTTACATGTCAGTAAGATCGACTGAGGTGGATCTGGCAAGAAGGCATTTTTACGATAACGATATCCTTTATTATGCAGGTGGGCGGCTATACGACAGAGTTAAAATGCAAAATGATACGGAAAGTTTTTTTTATGAAAGAAGTGCCACAACCAGAGGGAAAGCTATTTTCAAAGAAGACATGGATAACTTTGATATATCTATGCGCTATATGGTTATGAATATTGATTTTTTGGCGGTAAGGCCGCTCCTTGAAGAAAGCAATATTAAGGGCAACATTACCCTTCATCATGATGGGAAGTCGGGAATAACAACCCTCAACCATAAAACCTCTGATGATAAGGTTTTCGATTATAAATTTAATAATAATCCATTGCAGCTGGTGTCGGTTAACAGGGGGCCATTGGGGCTTTATGTCTATGATGACTATCAAACGACGCGTGGCATAACCTATGCCCGGTCCGTAAACTCATATTTTGAAGGAACAACGCAGCCAACCTATATAACCTTCAATGATCACTTTGAAGTCATTGAGAAAGTGGACCCTGCCAAACTTCAAGTTCCAGCAGGATATGACACTAAAATCCCAAAATGGGATGGGATTCTAGTGTCAAAAGAAATTGCACAAGACCTATATCTTGTTACCGATTCTTCATCCTATCAAAATAGTTTGTTTAAAGTGAATGGTGATAAAATTGCGGTATTTGGGGCAACTGAAGATTCCGCTTTAGCAGAGAAAACTATAAAGCTTATCCATGACCAGTTTCCAAATAAAAAAATCATCTCAGTTTACGTTACCCATCCTCACGGAGATCAAATTGATGGCCTTAAAGTCTTTGTGGATCGGGGTATCGAGATACTTGCCGATGAATATAGTATTTCTGCCATCAAAGCCTACCCGCGCTTTGCTGACGATATCACTAGATTCAAGTTCCGTACTATTGAAGATGAGCAAATCATTGATGGCGCACATTTTTATGTATTGGAAAATATACACTCAAAAAGACAAAGCTTTGTATATTTCAAAGACGGTGGGATTATTTTTCAAGCACACTTTCTTCACATTCCTTACGATAATACCATTGCCAAGGTAATACCAAGTTACACCAGAACCTTTATTGATTTTGTTCGAAGTAAGCAGCTTAAGGTCAAGCGAATTGTTGCTTTCAACCGGAATAACAATATCTCTGTTGAAGTCATGAATAAAACCTATGATGTCAATATGTGATAGTAAAGTGTGATATCAAAGTATGAAACGAAGGTGTGGCACCGTTACAGTTAAGCCAGAAGAGACAATAAAACCTAACTGCGTTGCGTTAAAACCTATTAATCACAAATATCGATAATTGACATGTGAATTTGTCCCTTTGCTAATAATCATGATTATTAGCAATTCACTGCAAAAAATATGGAATTCCCTATGACAGTTAACTTAATACGTTATTCACGCTCTTTTACATTTGCTTGCATTGCATTATTAACCATCACATTAACAACGGCATCAGCAACGACGTTAGCAAAAATATCGGCAGGAGAAGCTGAAAAGTTTGTCACTAAACTTAAAATACATTATCAAAAAACATTGCCGATTGCGGGATTTTCAATGACCCATAATTACTTATATTTAGGACATAATGCTTCGTATACTTCATGGGATTATAAAGCACCAAACAGATATACAGCATTTAAGGTAACGGAGTTTGATCTTGAAAAAGAGCATTATTTTGAAAATGTTATACATAACTATTCCGGTGGTCGTAAACATGATGAGGTACATTTTCAGAATGACACTGAGAGCTTTCGCTATGCAAAAAACGGAGTACCTTATGGTAAGCATATTGTTAGGCAAAGCATGGATGACTATGAAGGCTTTAAAAACCTCATTTTGGTGAATGTTGATTTTTTCGCAGTCAGGCCGCTACTTGAGGAAACAAATATTGCGACAACCATTAAGCTTCATCAGGACAAAGTATCAGGGAAAACAACTCTAATATATAAATCTGCTAATGATGAAGTCGCAGAGTATGTCTTTGGTGATAGTCCGCTACGCTTGTTGTCACTTAATAATAAATCGATGCGCCGTGTCTATTTCTATGATGACTATCAAACCACCAATGGCATAACCTTCGCACGATCTATTGTGCAATATACTAATGGTGACATGACCCCAACGTTTATAAAACACATTGAAAACATAGACATTATTGACGGAATTGAGCCTGAAAAACTTCAAATTCCACAGGGATACGGCTCTGAACATCCTAAAAGCGATGGCGTGCTAGTATCAAAAGAAATTGCACCAGGTCTTTATCTTGTTACCGACTCTTCAGCCAGACGCAACAGTTTATTTAAAATCAATGACGATGAAATTATGGTATTTGGCGCAAGTGGCTATACAGCTTTAGCAAAGAAAACGATAAAGCTTATTGGTGATAAGTTTCCCAACAAAAAAATTAACAGCGTTTATGTCACCCATCCTCACCGATCAGATATTGCTGGTCTCAAAGTCTATGTCGATCAGGGTATTAAAATACTTGCCGATGAATATACTATAACGGCCATTAAAGCCTACCCAGATTTTGCTGACGATATCGATAGTTTTAAATTCCAAACAATTGCAAGTGAACAAGTCATTGCTGGCGCGCATTTTTATGTATTGGAAAATCAGCATTCTAAACGACAGAGCTTTGTTCATTTCAAAGACAGCGAGATTATTTTTCAAGCAGACTTCCTCCATATTGCTTTCGATAATACCATTGCGATGGTAATACCCAGTTACACACGAACCTTTATTGACTTTGTTCGACATCAGCAACTTAAATTCACGCGAATTGTTGGTAACTACCAAAATAACAATATTTCTGTTGAAGTGATGAATAAAACCTATGATGCCATGATGTGAATATAGTGACGTGATGGCATAGTGTTTAGGCTAAAAGGTGACCATTTTGCAGGCGACAGAAATAACCACCTTCTTAGGAATTCCCTCACGATTTTCGGCCCCAAAACATTTAATTAATTGCCCCCTATTTAGCTACAGCTTAGAAGCCATTGAATAAGAATTTTCACTTTATTTGATGGTTCACAATTCATCAGTGACTGAGAGTGACTTCACATAATGATTGAAATGATTAATCAGCAAAATCGAATGTAAACTTTTGTAAAAATTCATGCCCCGCATTTTTACATAGCATGTCTATTTTAACGTTAAACGAAGACCTATATTAGCCCTAATTAAGGCTGTCTGGTTGATAAGAGCTAGCCATCCACTGCATCTTTGTCCAACAATATTTTTACGCTAAACACAGCATTTTTATTTGGCGCGGCCTTTCTAACTTAGAGCTAACCTAGATAAAACTAAGGAATTATCTATGAAAATTAACCTAACACGTTATTCACGCACCTTTGCAATTGCTTGCATGACATTATTAACCATCACATTATCAACGACGTCAGCAGCAGGAGAAGCTGAAAAGTTTATCGCTAAGCTTAAAACACATTATCAAAACACGCTGCCAATTAAGGCATTCTCACTGAACTATCATTTCTTAAACAAACAATATAGGGAAGTTGAATATTGGGACTATCAAACACCCAATAGAGTCATGTCACAGAGAATGATTGAGATTGATCTAGTAAAAAAGCATTTTTCCGATAGTGATATACTTTACTCTCCAGGTGGTCTGGTAAACGACAGGACTCAGTTCCAGAATGATACCCAGAGCCATTATTATGAAACGAATGGCAGCTTTTTGGGTAAGCGTTATTTCAATAGAGGTATGGGAAATTTTGATAGAATTATACCTTATATTCTTATGAATGTTGACTTTCTGGCGGTAAGGCCTCTGCTAGAGGAAAGTAATATTGAGGGCAACATCAGCCTTCACCAAGACAAAGAGTCGGGAAATACAACCCTCACCCATAACGATTCTGGTAGTGATGATGTG
This sequence comes from Colwellia sp., assembly GCA_013215655.1. GTDB lineage: Bacteria > Pseudomonadota > Gammaproteobacteria > Enterobacterales > Alteromonadaceae > Colwellia_A. The sequence goes on along the minus strand of JABSOX010000040.1, from coordinate 27,766 downwards.
AGTGTTATCGAATATGAATTTAGAAATAACCCGTTGCAACTCTTATCGATCAACAATAAATCAACGTCCGCAAACTATGTCTACGATGATTATCAAACGACCAGAGGCATCACCTTTGCGCGCTCCGTACATTCAAATCCTGAAGGAGCACTAGAACCAGGCTACATAAAGTTTATTGATCAATTTGAGGTCATTGAGCAAGTGGACCCTGCCAAACTTCAACTGCCACAAGGTTACGGCCCTGAAATTCCAAAAAGTGATGGCATTCTAGTCTCAAAAGAGATTGCAGCCGATCTTTATCTTGTTACCGCCTCTTCTGCTTGGCGCAATAGTTTATTTAAAGTCAATGGCGATAAAATAATGCTGTTTGGTGGCAGTGGCTATCCCGCGTTAGCAAAGAAAACGATTAAACTTATTAGTGAACAGTTTCCAAAAAAGAAAATCACTTCAGTTTATGTAACTCATCCTCATGGGTATGCCATTGATGGTCTCAAGGTCTATGCCGAACAGGGTATCGAGATACTTGCCGATGAATATAGTATTGCTGCGATCAAAGCTTATGCAGGATTCGCTGACGACATTGATAAGTTCAAATTCCAAACCATTGCACATGAGCAAGTCATTGATGGCGCGCATTTTTATGTATTGGAAAATCTGCATTCTAAACGACAGAGCTTTGTTCATTTCAAAGACAGCGAGATTATTTTTCAAGCAGACTTTCTTCACATTGCTTTCGATAATACCATTGCTAAGGTAATACCCAATTACACCAGAACCTTTATTGATTTTGTTCGAAGTAAGCAGCTTAAGTTCAAGCGAATTGTTGGTAACTACCAAAATAATAATATTTCTGTTGAAGTCATGAATAAAACTTACGATGCCCTTATGTGACACAAAGATGTAATGCCAAAGCGTGATACAAAGGTGTGACAGCCAATATGTAATACCAAATTATAATAATCAGGGCGTAACTGTTTTGCGTTAAAACTAAAAAGGTGGCTATACTGTTTAACGCATAATAATTAAAAAAATACGGACCACTAACGCTGTGAAAATAATGAGAATAACTACCAGCATATTTGCTGTCACTTTTGTCGCAGGTCTAGCCACCGTCAATTTTTTCAACCATTTTTATGCAGAAAAAGCACTACAAAATGACGCAGAACAGCTCCTTTATCAATTTCATGATGCTTTATTAGAAGCTCATGAAATATTAGATAGTTTACCCACTCCGGAAAACTTCCAATGTTCTAAAACGGATATTCAAAAACTTGCCATGTTGGCGTTCGAACACCCTGCAGTAAGGTTAATTGGAGTACTTCATGGCGACAAGCAGGATTGTGCTAGTGAAGAAATACATTTTGATTTAGCGAATTATCATGAACAAGTACTTAAGCCCGTAAAACACAAACTAATGGACAAGGTTGCTTTGGCAACAGTCTCTCATGGCGATAAACATGTAGACCTTTTAATGGTACGGTCCCACGGTGATAGTCGATATTTTGCCAGCATAAACCCCTTTATGGTGAATTATCTTACTGAGTTTGTTTGCATGAATTGCCTTGAATACGAATTTGTTATTGGTAGTTTACCTAAACTTGAATTTCGTGGTCGAGCCATGGAGGAAAAAAGTTTTATTGAATATAGTGCCTCCAGATTCGAAGAATCGATACGAGTTGAACTAAACCTCAAGGGAACTGAGGCGTTTTACAATTACTATAAAGAATTAAGCTGGGCCAGTACTGTTTTGTTTTCAGTACTCTTTGCCAGTATTATTTCGATCTTCGCTTACAAATTACTTACTATACGTCAGTCGCTGGATAGGATCATCAAGGATGCGTTGAAGTTTAAAGAATTTACGCCTTTTTATCAGCCAATAGTAAACAGCTCAACCGGCGAAATAGTTGGTGTAGAAATGTTAGCTCGTTGGGTACATAAAGATGGCACCGTCGTACCGCCATATCAATTTATTCCATTTGCCGAAGACAGTGGTCTCATTATCGCCATTACAGAGCAACTCATTCAAAAAACCGTGATCGATATTAAGTCATTGGGCTGGGATAATACCGATAAATTTGTCAGTATAAATATCGTTCCTGAACATTTAAAAGACGATCAACTTTATCAATTGATCATGCAATTAACCAAGGAATATCAAATACCTGCAACATCGTTATCATTAGAAATAACTGAAAGAATGAAAATTGATGATCTTGAAGAAGCACGCAATCGCTTAGAAGCATTTTATCAGCAAGGCATCACACTTAAACTTGACGATGCGGGTACAGGTTATGGCGGGTTTTCCTACATTCAAGAGCTGGGGATCAGCACTTTAAAAATTGACAAAATGTTTATTGATACGATTGCACGAGATGATATCAAGAGCTCAGTATTAGAATCGATAATATCTTTTGCTAAATCTTCAGGACTAGGAATGATTGCCGAAGGTGTTGAAGAACAACATCAAGTTGATTACTTAAAGCAACACAATGTTTTTCTGATCCAAGGTTACATTTACGCTAAGCCTATGCCAATTGCTGAACTCAAACAATGGATAGATGCACGTGGAAATAAGGAGAGCTTACGTTGATAATATTATCGCCTCGGCTCCTCGCTCCATAAAAAGACATTAAGTTCTATATAAGATATGGGACTATAGTGTACAAAGAGGCTCGATTCAAAATCTTTGAGTAATCTCATCACCACTTTGTATAACAATGCCAGAGCAAGCAGGTTAACAAATGATTCAACTAATGTAATTGCAGACGTTCATTAGTTTATACGTTCCGGAATATAGTTAACTTTCTAATATAATACAGCATGCTAGTGAATAGAATTGGTATTAGCTAAAGTATTCTATTCACTCTGGAAATTAACTAGTTTTTGTCTTCGTATATCAACATTTAATTCAAACACATCAGGTCTTGAATAGTGCCCAGAAGGGTCGAAATTCTGCCTTTCTTTTCTTACTTCGTTGAGATTGATAGTTGCGGTGACTACAACTTCCTTGCCAACAATAGGTTCAATAACCCAACTACCATCAGGGGCAGCGATACATGAACCGCCATTACCTAAAAAATCGTTTGCGTTTTGCCGTATTAACGCGTGATGAGGAATATTGTTTTTAATATCTTCTTTGCGCATCAACCCAGATACCGATAAAACATACATGCGATTTTCTTTGGCTATATGTCTTGTAAGATCAATAGTATTGGCAACATTGCCCGGCCATACTGCAACATGTAAGTTCTCTCCTTGTGCATATAATGCGGTGCGTGCTAATGGCATCCAGTTTTCCCAGCAATTTAATCCACCCACAGTAAAATTATTAAGCGCATGAACTTTGAGACCATTTCCATCACCAATGCTCCAGGCTAAACGCTCTTCGTAAGTTGGCATTAACTTTCTATGAATTGACTGAATGATCCCTGCTTTATCAATATATAACAAACTACAATAGATACTGTGTCCACCGCGATCACCGGCTCGTTCGGCACAACCTAAATACACGGCGATCTTATTTTTTTTTGCTAATGCACAAATACTATATAGATCTCCTTGTTCAATACTTACCGCTTCATTCAGATAAAAGGCAAAAATTTCTTTCTGTAGAGTACTATTAAACCTTGCCCCATCCGTTAATTCCAACCAAAAAGGATAACCGGGCAGTAACGTTTCGCCGAAACAAACTAACTCTGCATTTTGTATGACAGCTTCCCTTATAGCTTCTTCAATTTTTTTTATTGTCGCTTTTTTATTTAGCCATTCAGGAGCAATTTGGGCAATAGCAATATTTAGTATGTCATTCATATTTTTATTATTATCCATTATGTTTTCTTGAACCGTTGGCATTATTTTTAAACTTGCCAATACAAAGATATTGCATTAGCAACATTATAAGCACAATAAGTGAGCTATAACTAATGAAACGACATATAAACAAGTTAAATTACAATTTACGGTCCATCTTTATAGGGCAAGAGCAATTCATTAATAAAAAAACTCCTCGGCCTAAGAAAATCTGGCGGTGTATTACGGAAGTCTTTAACCTCTTGAAAACTTGTAAATTTAATACCTGAAGCATTACAACCTCTATCTTAAATTGAGTATTGAAATACCGCTTATTATTGTTATGATAAATTTGCCAAATAATAGAATTATGAGATTAAATTATGTTTCGAAAGTTGTTCATTTCAATCTTTTTATTGCTCACTGCCTGTAGCGATAAACAAGTAGAAAACCTTCAATCCGCACCAGTACCAGAGCATAAAACCGAGAGTCAGGTTCTTCTCATCAAAGGGGGCAAAATAATAACGATGGATGCGACGTTACCCATCGCCAGTGCTATGGCTATTGAAAATGGGTTAATCATCGCCATTGGCAATGATGCAGAATTATCATCAACCTATGCCAATGCAGCAATCATTGATTTACAAGGAAAAACCATAATACCCGGCGTAATTGATAGTCATGCCCATGTTGCGCAACTCGGTGCAGAAGCTATCAAAGCAAATTTAGTTGGCACGGTAACAGTTGAAGCGATGGTTGACAGGCTGAAAGCATTTTATCCTAATCCAGAACCCGGTGAATGGTTACTGGCACAAGGTTGGGATGAAGGTGTCTGGGCCAGTATTGGCAACCCAGATAGAGCTTTAATTGATCAGGCTTTCCCCAACAACCCTATTAAAATGCAAGCATTACATGGTTTTGCTGGATTTTATAATGGCAAAGCACTAGAGATAGCGGGCATTGACGCTAACACCGAAGATCCACAAGTCGGCCAGATATTACGTAGAGAAAATGGCGAACCTACGGGTGTAATGTTGACCTTAGCCCAAGATCTAGTGAATAAACATGTACCGCCATTATCCGTTAAACAAATCAAAAAAATCATCATCGCTGGTTTAAAAACCATGTCTAGTGCTGGTGTTACGTCCATCCACGAAGCTGGCATGAAAACTAAAAACTTCACTGCGTTTAAGGAACTCGCTGCAGAGAAAGCATTACCAATACGTGTTTACGGCATGTTAGATGGCAATAATGAGACGTTAATGCAAGAAATGTTTGCCTCAGGCCCGATCATTGACGAAGATTATTTTTTCACCGTGCGTAGCGTAAAAGTTTATTACGATGGCTCTTTAGGCTCCAGAACTGCGCTGTTAAGAGATCCTTATTCCGACGAACCAGATAAAGCTAATATGACCGAACGTATCAGCCCGGAACGTGTCAAGTCTCTAGCCGACCTCGCCACAAAAAATGGTTTTCAAATGTCCGTTCATGCCATTGGCGATGAAGGTAACGACCGCATGTTATCCATTTATGAAAAAGCGTTGGCGAATTATCCAGACTTAGATCACCGCTGGCGTTCAGAGCATGCGCAAGTAGTCCTCGCTGATTATTTCCCCAGAGCCGGTAAATTAGGCATCATTTCCAGCATGCAACCTAGTCATGCTGTTGGTGATAGCAAGTGGGCAGAAGATCGTCTAGGCAGCCGAGTAAGAAATGCCTATGCATGGCAAAAGATGCTTAAAGCTAATATTCCCCTACTGATGAATTCAGATTTACCCGGCGAACCTTGGGAACCGATGAATACCTTGTATTTTGCTGTCAATCGCAAAACATTAGACAATTTTCCAGAAGGCGGCTGGTATAAAGAAGAAGCATTAAGTGTTGAGCAAGCCCTGCAAGCTATGACTGTTACGGGTGCTTATGCCGCTTTTCAAGAAGATAAATTAGGTCAACTCAGCGTCGGTTACTTTGCTGATTTTGTCGAATTAGATATGGATCCACTAACTATTCCAAACGTTAACTTAAAAGATATTCAAGTGAAAGCCACTTGGATCAACGGACAAAAGATTTGGCCTGAACCTTAAGCCAGCCTAATACTTTGAGCGACTTTATACCAATTTCATTAAGTTTATTCCCACTCAGAGCTTGTCAGCGGTTTGAGAATAAATAGAATTTTTTTGTATATCGTCATTCTATATTAAAGAAATTCTGTGCGGTTATCGAATCGCTGACAAACTCCCGAAGGGCGAGTTTAAAAGGCTTATAGCCTGCTTTATTGATTTTGGCAATGTTCTCACATGGATGTGAGGCAGTAGGGCAACGCAGAACGCAGTTGTCGAGAACAACCATGCTCTGCAATCAATGCCTTGCCTGCATGGACGCAGGTACTTAACTTTTGTCTGGAACTAAAAAGTTGTGCCTCTAAGCCTTTTAAATCTCGCTGAATGGGAAGAAACTTAATGAAAGTGATATTACAAAGCTTCTTCCTTGATTGCTTTCCTCGTCGCTGCAAGCTGTCAGTATGCGTGGAATACCGTTGTTATGAGATTATCTATGTATAATATTTGCTGTTAAAAATTGCGGTTAAAAATAACTAGCTACTCAAAGACAGTAATGTTCCAAAAGTAATCAAACCTGCACCACAAACCTGACTTATTTGTTTACTATAACGTTGCAAATAAGTGGAGAACTTATTCGTAGTTACAAACATTGCAATGATGTAAAACCAAACACCATGTAAAATGGCAATATATAGGCCATACGAAATTATAAATGAGGTATTGTCATTATCTATAGAGATAAGCTGACTAAATACACTCAAAAAGAACAACATTGTTTTTGGATTTAATAGATTACATAGAAACCCTTGTACTAAATAGCTGGAACTAGAAGCGTTTAATTTTTTGATTGCCTCATTATCTAAATCTAACTTCGCTTTAAATATTCCAGTTAGACCTAAATATATTAAATACGCTGCTCCTGCATATTTAACAATATTAAAAAGCAACTCGTTTTGTGAAATAAAGTGACTAATTCCTACGATAGAATACCCTACATGAACACATACACCTGCGGCAATACCAATCGCTGTCAATGCACCGGCTTTACGACCTTGATTTAAACTATTCTTAAATACTAAAACAAAGTCAGCACCTGGGCTGACTACGATTAAAACACCCAAAATAGCGAAACTTAATAACTCCATACTTTTTCCAAACCAACTGTTTAATGAAGCTTATTGTATATTTATTTTGGTAAGTTATAATCGAAAGTAAATCACAAATACCTGTGAGCAATATTCACACATGAGACACCTTAAAGCCTTTCATATATTCCATGTTGCGGCAAAGTCATCGAGTTATAGTCAAGCTGCTGATCATATGAACATCACGCATGGAGCGGTGAGTAAGCAAATTAAAATTTTGGAAGAGTACCTTTCAGTTCAACTGTTTTGTAAAAAGGGAAGAAATGTAATCCTCACGGATAAGGGAAAGCTATTAACACAATATACTGATATAGCTTTTACCGCGTTGAATGATGGCGTTAGTTTATTAAAAACGAACCTTAATCATTTAGAGGTTTCTTGTGAACCAACATTAACTATGCGCTGGCTTATGCCTCGACTCTCAGATTACTATCAAAACTCAGGAGTTGATGTTCGACTTTCTACTGCCGGTGGTAAAATATCTTTGGATCATTCCGGTATATCTATGGCAATCCGTCGAGATGATTTTGTCATTGACTCTAACTATGTTGTTCATAAGCTAGTTGAAGAATGGGTAGGACCCGTATTCTCCCCTGAATACTGGCATAAAATACAAAGTAATTTAGACGATTTAGTTTTTCTTCATAGTGAAACCAGACTTCATGCATGGTCTTTATGGTCAAAAGAGGCCAATAAGAGCATTTCAGATTCGAAAAACACGCAAACATTTGGGCATTTTTATTTTTGTTTACAAGCTGCAGTTGATGGCCTTGGGGCCGCAATAGGTTCTTTTCCTTTAGTGGCTGATGATATAGAAAACGGTCGTTTAGTTGCACCGTTTGGTTTTAGTTTGTCTGGACACAACTATTGTATTATTCGCCAATCTAAAGAAATGGACACAAATGAATTAAGTTTCCTGAGTTGGCTACAAATGCAAATGTCAAAGTGCCAACCTAGCTTTCTATAAAAAATGCCAACCTAGCTTTCCATAAATAGGTACATTACTAACGGAAATTCGATTAATCCCAATGCGCACTAATTTTATAAAGCTGTCGTTTCAGTATAAAAAGCACGCTTTGTAACTTTATTCACGCTGAGTAGGAGCTAACTTAATAGATTTAGTATCACTCACAAAAAACACTACACCATTGGCTTTCTGAATCTAAAGACGAAACGGTCAGTTTTTCCTCTGATCGATGGGTCAAACACAACTTTACTGTGATCATCATCGCTATTTTTCAAAAAATCAGCCTGAGCATCAAAAATAAAACCCGCTTCAATTAATTCATCTAAAACGTGTTGATGATACACTCGATGTAATTTAGATTGATGCGCCCCACTATTTGCTTCCATATCAATAATGCCGATTATGCCACCGGGTTTTAACGCTCTTTTTATTTGTGATAATAGATTCATACGTTTATCTTTGGCGATGTTCGAATACAAGTCGTGATAGTTCAACACGATTGTTACCACATCAGCTTGCGCGTTTAAATCAAATTGACCAAACTCTTTGATGTAGTGTTCAACGTTCGCTAATCGGTTATCGGCGGTGCGCTGTTCAAATTCTTTGCTAAAACGGCCATCAAATACTTCTAATATAAATTTATTATTATGTGCGATCACTTTACCTTTAGTACCTACACGATGTGATAGTACTTCAGTGTAATATCCCCCTGTTGAAACAATTTCTAGTACCGTCATTCCTTTTTCTATACCAAAGAACTGCATAACTTGTTGTGGTTTTCGTCCTTCATCCCTTGCTTTATCTGTAGCCGAACGCTGCGGAGATTGTAATGAATTGGCAAATGAAATTTCATCCATATTTTGGCTTGTTGCATTACTTCCTGAACTATTTACTGAGCTACTTACTGAATTATTTGATGGATGTGAGGCCAAGTTACATGCCGATAACAAACCAGCGATTGAAAATGAAAGTAGTATTTTATTTAATGATTTTAATTGCTTATTATTCATAATATTTCCTGTTTACTTATTAATTTATAAAGTGAAAATTTATAGAGTGACCATTTAGCGATTACACTTGTTAACAGTTAAGCTTGAATACGTGGTTTCATTAACCATGCATTGTAACCACCTAGGTATTTAAACGGCTGAGCTTGTTTCTGTTTTGCAAAGTCCTCAAATGCAGCTTTACTTTGCCATTCTGTGATCACCATATGAGATGGCGCCCTATTACTACCTAACGTTTCATAGTCACTAGGCAAACCGGCCTTGTATAAAACCTTGCCCTGATATTGTCCAATAGTTGCTTCTACATCATTGCGAAACTGCACAAACTCAAGCCCTCTATCTCGTTGTACCCAAAATGTTTCAACTTGATAGTATTTTTCGTCATCCAAATTTAGCGTTAAATCACGCGTCATCTCATATTCACGTGCAATTAACTCCTTCCATATTTGTGGTCGTTGCTTTCTAAAATGTCCCCACTCAACGAGATGTTTGTTATTCAAATCTATTTTCGCCTGAGTACTGGGTAGTTTTATTAAAGAAAAAGCGGGAGCAGCATGGTTACCTGCTAGTTGCTTATCAACATATAAATTGACAATAAACTCAAAGCCAATTTGCTTTGCCACGGGAAATACGCCTTGAAAATATGCACTTTTAAGTTCAGCATTATTTTCCTGATTTATCGAAGAGACTAAACACATCACTTCACCTTGTTTAAACACATGGCTTAGAGTCGCAGCCGATGCAGTACCACTCAATACAGCAGTAAAACTCAAAGCAGCGGTTACACTTAAGGCCTTGAATAGTGTTAATGATTTAGTTTTCATGATTTATTCCTTTTTTCGATTTCAGTTAAATTCAGTTAAATTGAGTTAATTTAACTCGAGCCAATTGAGTTAATTACAAGTTTTCGCTTTTAAGCCATTGCGCAATAGTTGAACCAATAGCTTCTGGGTGATCTTCTTGAACAAAATGTATTGCTTTGCCAATGTGTTTAACGGATACATTTTTCATATTATTTTTTACCCAATCTATTTTTTCCTGATTAACCAAGGCACCCGGTGAAAAAGTTAATAACAATGCGGGTACATGGGTAGAAATTAAATACTGTGTAAAATCGTTTCTTGCCTTAATAACGTAATCTGAAGCATTTCCTAAAATTCCGACTTCTCGAGGGAACTGCAACATAGGTAGGCGATTTTTTCCTTTATCAAAAGGTTCTCGATAGGCGTCCATTTCATCATCTGATAATTTATGCAACATCGCGCTTGGTAATATTTGTTCAATGAACATGTTGTCTTCATAGATCATTTTTTCTCCAACACCTTTTGTGCTTAACATAGCGAGAATTTTAGCGAAGCCTTTCATGTTTTCAGGCGCTATTTCAGGCTTTTTATTTATCAAAGGCTTATCGGGTATTACCGTTTCCATAAAGGCTAAAGCTTTAATACGACTAGGATGTTTTGCGGCATAATCAAAACCTAAAAATCCCCCCCAGTCATGAACAACTAAGGTAAGATCTTTTAAATCAAGTGCTTGAATAAAAGCTTCTAAATAAACAGCATGCTCTTCAATGGTATAGTTAATATTGGGTTTATCTGATTTACCAAAACCAATAAGATCAACGGCAATAACTCTATGATTGTTCTCCAGATGAGGAATAACATTGCGCCATAAATACGACCACGTCGGTTGACCATGGATCATTAAGATGGGAGTGCCCTTGCCACCCGTATCAACAAAGTGCATTTTTGCGCCATTTACTTCGACAAACATTGACTCATAAGGAAAATCACTTCTAACTTGAATACCACTGTGTTCAATTTTACTGGTTTTGCTGTTGTTACAAGCAGATAACAAAAACATTGTTGTTAATATGAAAACAAAAGGCTTAGTAAATAACTTTTTATTCATTACTTAAATCTCCAAATAAATGTTGGGTGAAGATTACCGCTAAGACTGAAATTACTGCGCTATTTATCCTAAAAAAAATCTAACCTTTTTCTTCCTTATTAATTTCAACAAGTTAAAAATACGGTTCTATATAATAATCAGTACTTAAATTTGGAAATATAAATTTTATGAAGCGAGTAAAAAGATAAAAATCATTTATTTGAAAGATATTGACTAAACATTCACTCTAATTACGATAAGATAAATATAAAGTAAAAAGACAAGTGGAAAAGAGCATCGACCCAAAACAGCAAGAACAACAAAAGCTACAAATAGGTGCTTGGTTAGTTGACCCTTTAGCTTTAACTCTTCAAAAGGGTGAACAAATAGTTAAAGTTCAACCTAAAATCATACAACTCTTGAACTATTTAGCGAAATTCCCTGATGAAGTACTATTAAGAGAAGATTTGATTGCCAATGTATGGCCTGAAGTTTCAGCGACAGATGATACCTTGAATAACATGATTGGTAAGCTACGTCGTGTATTAGTGGCAGACAATGAGTGCCAGCAATATATCGAGACTATTCCGAAAAAAGGATATTGCTTAAAAGCTAACGTTAGTATTGCTACGGTTAATCATAATAACCAATCCGCAAAAAAATTGACTGTCATTTCCTTGATCACTATCACTAGCTTCTTTCTTTTGTATTACCTTTATTTCAATTATTTTTCTTCACCACCAGCCGCTTTTGATTTTAACCAAAATTATTCAGTTGAATCCGTAACCAGTCATCAAGAACTTGAGATATTTCCGACGTTATCCCCTAACAGCAAACAAATTGCATTTATCCGTGCAGCAAAAGGCTTGCAAACAAACAAACTTATTATAAAACAACTAACATCTGGAGATGAACGAGAGCTAAACGATATTGCTGGCCTTTACGGTAATCCGGTATGGTCAAATGATGGTAAACAAATAGCCTATATTCATATGAACGGTTCAACATGCACGATAAGAATCGTCGAAGTATTAGGCGGTCCTAGTCACTTTATATCGGAATGTTCAGGTGAATTAATTCGTACCATGCGAAAATCATTATTGTGGCATCATCAAAATAATTCACTAATTTTTACTAAGTCATCTATTAATAAGGGCGTATTGGCCTTATATAATTTTGATTTAGAAACTAAACAATTAACTAAACTAAGCTCCCCACCAATTAATGTAATTGGCGATGCAAATCCTGCGACTTCCGCTAATGGCAAATTGATCGCTTTTACTCGTACCAATAACAGTGGCGTTGATAATATTATTGTTTTAGATCTAACCAATAATAAGGAAACAGAATATCCTCTTAAATCTCCAACAGTATTGGGTTTAGACTGGTTAGACGATAGTTCTATTATCTTTGTTTCTGATGATAACAATCGTTCAGAATTGATGGTATTGAACATCAAGAATGGCAAAGAATATTTTACCCGTATTAATGGTACGGGGTTACTACATCCAAGCTTTAATAAAACCAGTAAAAACTTAGTCTTTGCAGATTTACAAAGCAACGCCAATATTGTAATTAAACAGCGTATTGGTGAAAGTGAAGCAACATTGGTGACTGAGTTGCCATCATCAAAATTTGAACGAGAGGCAATATTTTCGCCTAATGGTAAAATTGTTGTATATATACGGCTATTAGAAAATGGCTCAGAACTTTGGTTATACGACCTAGATAAACAACAACATAAAAGATTAGTAAAACCCGAAAACACGTTATTTAAGCATATTTCATTTTCTCCCGATAACAGTAAAATAGTACTTATGGCGATTAAAGATAAAACCTCAAGCATTCAGGTTTATGATTTTAATCGACAACATTTTTTTAAACTAGATACCGCTACCATTGAAAAACCACTTAATCCAACGTGGTCAACAGATAATAAACAGGTATTGTTTACATCTAAAAAAGAGGGGGAATGGTTAATTTGGCAAACATCAATTGAGAATACTGAGCTCACTTTACTTACTGAACAAGGGGGTAATGTAGTTAAGGCAGACGAGGAAGGTAAAGTGATTTACTTTTCTCGCCAAGGTCAAACCGGTCTTTGGCAATTGCCTTTATCAAATCTGTCAGCAATACCCACCAAGCTAACCGAAAAAATTAACGTGCCCTTCCAAAGCTGGAAATTTGTTAGTGGTGTCTTTTATTATCTAAAAAGAGAAAGCATCCCTTCTACACAAATAGTTAGCTATGAACCAAAGTCCGATAAGGTCGCACTTTATTTTCAATCAAACGCTGCATTTAACTACTTTGATGTTCACGATGACCTTATTGTCACCGCAGAAATAAAAGAATTTACCGCTGATATCTATTTAATAAAATTGAAGTAACAACTTATTCTTACTGTAATTTACATAAACCAACTAACAATACTGCTGATTAATTTAGGTAAAGCCCCTAAAGGTTCAACAATCAATCTGTTGAGTGATATTTTTGCAGGTTTAGTTGCTTGTTGAAGCTTTGTATTTAAAGTCGCTAAGTCTATTGGCATTAAAGGTAAAGGAGATTCATCTGGTTGATAGATAGTTCCTATTTCGTAATACTCTCCCGCTTTGCTCTTCATTTCAATATGCGCACCTAATATTGCACTGACATCATGATTTTTTGTAAATGAGAGCAAACGAGCGATACTATTTTTATAATCATTCCAGTTTTTAACATAAACATAACCGGGATAGAATGTATCTCCGGTAAGCAACCATTGGGTTTGTGAGTCGTATATGGAAATAGCTTCTTCTTGATGACCGGGCGTTGGAATTATCGTAATGCTACGTCCTCCTAGGTCAAGTTTAGTTTGTTGCTCTGGCCAGTTTTCAAACGCGAAGTATTCATTGATGCCATCACTATTAGGAGCGACGACCGTAACATTAGCTTGTCCTATAAACTGGCTGTCAGCACCATAATGATCACTGTGACTATGAGAATGTACGACCAAAATTTGACGTTTATCAACTTCACCGTCAACTAAGTGTTTTTTAGTTAATGATTGAATTGTTTCATAAAGAGGAAAACTCTTAGAACTTGCTGTTGCCCCCGTATCAACCACCAGTGTTTTCTCATCGCCAATGAATACGTAAATAAAAGGCGCTTCGTAACTAAGACATTTATTTTGCCGTAATATATAACTCGACTCATCGTATTGAAAAACTTCAATAGCAGGATCCTTGTTAGCTTTACAGTCTTGTGAACCATGAATCCATTGCTTTTGATTTAATGAGGCAATGCCATTAGTTGATGGTTCATTATTGAGACTTTTTGCTTCGACAGCTTGAATATCAATAGTTAAAAATACGGTGAGCAGTAATCCCATTAATAGTGTCTTATTCATAAAATTCCTTTGTATCAAAATGGTTGCGTTATTTCAGTAGTGATCACTACATTGGAAGTTCTATGCCAATGACACAATTTAATATTAGACTTAAATATCATAAGTTTAGATTTTTACAGCAAGAAATAAAACTAACTGTTGTTCGGTTTTACTGTGTAGATGTTCGTAATTAGTGATGTAACCTCATACATTTTGTTTGACCACTTCATTTATATTTCTGTAATTAACCTTTAAAGCACATCATTCACTACGTGTTCAATTGTCCTTTCATAATAGGCAGCAATCAGTATTAAGCGCTGTAGCTCACTATTGATTATTTGTTTTTGGTTATGAAAAAGTTTATTAACGGCTTGCACCACTACTTGATAATTTCCTTCAACAACCGCTTGTTGTTTACTCTCTATTTCAATTAAAGCAAATAAAGCGATAAGCTCATGAGCAGGCAAAGGCGTAAAATTTTTATTGATAGTTAAGTACGCCTCAAGAGGAGTAAAGTTGTTATTGTCGCGCTGACACAAAGCAGTCCGTAACGTTTCATTAGTTTCAAATAACATCATCGAACGTATGTAATTAAAAGGTGGCGACTGATCCTTTTCGGTAAGTTGCTTACCAACAAACAAATAATGCAAAACATTACGTTGTCGATCATCTCTGGTAGTAAAATTTTCCTCAAGTTGTAATGCCGGCGTAAAAAAACTCAAGGTATCATTGCTACTAATTTTACTGATCACCGCAATGGGCAACGTTTTACTGCCAATCAACTTAGTAACAAGCTCTTGATAAAATTCAAAATGAGTGAGCTGTGTTTGTGCTTGTTGAAACATAAAAGCAAGCTGAACCACATTTTCAGACTCATTTGAGGCTAGATAATGTTGTAATAAAGCTTTGAGGTCGTTTTTTGTTAGTAAGTCGACTAATACTTTTAGGTGTTCTTTCATTAGGGTCATTTGTTTATCCAGTTCAATCATGAAACATCATAATCAAGGGACAGTGTAATATCTATGCTTATTCTAATAAGTAGCCGAATAAACAGTGTAAATAGGGTCACCTACTTAATAAGAGAGTTCAGCAAGCCTGTCAGTATTAGTGCTTTTTCGAGAAATAAACCCAATATTCCTCTACAGATCCTGATACGGCGAAAACATAAAATTTAAAAATAAGATTTGCAATTATCACTAGCCAGAGTGAATTTAACGTCAATTTGGCTGTAGACAGAATTAAACCAATGCTGAAAGAGAATAGGACTTGAGCAAATATCATCCTAAAATCGAGTTTGCCAAAAACAACAGGATCTATAAAGCCAACAAGGTTGGTCGAACTAAAAAGCAAAGCCGTGATCAGTACAACCTTAAATTTTGTTGGTTTATTTTGAGATTAACAAAGGGATGAGCTAAGGTAGATATTCAACAAAACTTTCCTAAACAAGTGATTGGATAGTTAACAAATAGTATCAATCATTACTATGCTAACTTTGTCATATCCCCCTAGTTGAGCCTATACTTCGATAATAAAAATGCGCTCAAATACATCTAAAATATAAACAAGAACTCATACACCAAAGCAGAGAGAGATAATTTATGCTTTTAGCTGAAGTTGATTTAACAGAACTAGCCGGAGTTAGTAGTAAAGCGCTTATGTATGTTTTTGTAACTTTAGCGTTAATCTATATCTATTCAACAAAACGTAAAGGTTTTTTTCTATTTATTATCTCATTTTCGTTATTTGCATCGACACGTGGGCTATATTCAGCATCGCTAATACTTAACTTTGACTCTGTCTATTATTTGACCGTTTATTACTTTGCCATGTCCTTTTTAGCATTAGCCTCATTACGATATAACCAAAAAATAAATTTATTAACTGCGGGGCTCATTTTAACCACCCTGTTTAGTATTTTAGTTAACTTTATACCTCCCTCAATAGCGGTATTAGCAATCCGAATATTTGCACTGGTATTACACTTTGTCGTGATTATTAGTTTTATTAAAAACTCTAACAAAAACTTAGGTGATGTTTTCATTATTTTGGGCTTAAGTTTGTCAATGCTACTTGTCACCATTCAGTGGTTTGTACCTAATATCTATGGCGACGAACTACTATTAAAAAAACTTGTTTCTGAATTCATGAAGGATATCGATGGGTTGGGTTTAACTATTGGTTTTCTCTTAAAAATAATTTTAGATCACGAAAAACAATTTAAAGAACTCACCTTAAAAGACGACTTAACCGAATTAGCTAACCGTCGTTCTTTAATTGCTTATGCGGAAGATCTAGTTAGCAAGAAGTACACTTTTGAGATGGCTCTTATTCGTATACGCGGTATACGTGTGATCAATGAAAACTATGGTCATCAAGCCGGTGATGATGCCATAATTAATATTAGCCAACAATTAAAGTCATTATTAATTGGCAATGAACGTTATCACCAGAACTCAGGTTACCTCGCTAGGCTTGGAGGGAATTTATTTGTTTATATACGCCTTAACAATAAACACAACGTCATTGTTATCGAAGAGTTTCTCCGTAAGAGAATAAAAGCGCTCATTACGACAAAAAATAAGAAAACGACAATAGAAATTGGTATTGCCAAATTTCCAGATCATGGCGATAATTTTATTGAAACTCTCAACGCCGCTGAAATTGTTCTGGCACAAAAAACACTGATCAAGTCTAATTCAATCAAGCAAGCAGAATTGTCGCAATTACAATATTATCGACAACAGCAAACTATGGCAAAAGCTTTGATATCAGCAATAGAAAAAGAAGAAATAGATGTTCACTATCAACCAAAATATTCGATAATCCCCAACGAGTGCAAAAATAACAAGCCAAAACTGATCGCTGCCGAAGCATTAGCTCGTTGGACTTATAAAGGTAATGCTATTTCTCCTTTCGTATTTATTACTTTGGCAGAGGAATATGACTTAATTAGTGATTTAGATACACTCGTGATGAAGAAAGCATGGTTTAAAGCGACAGAGCTTGCAAAAAGTGGTTTTGAAATGAAAATTGCTGTTAATTACTCTTCTATCTCTATGACCAAACAGGGCGCACTGAATAAACTTGTACGGCAAATAATGGATGAACATCAATTCAATCCAAAATTATTAGAGATAGAGATTACTGAGTCAGCAATGGCTCAGAGTGAAAATACTCTAGAACAACTAGAGTCTTTACGTGAATTAGGCTGTAGCATTGCCATTGACGATTTTGGTACTGGCTACTCAAATTTAAGCCAATTACAGTCACTACCGTTAGATACCTTAAAAATAGATAAAGCCTTCATTGATCTAATTGATACTAACCCACTCGTAACTGAATTCATTATTGATATGGCACATAAATTAAACCTCAATATCGTTGCCGAAGGTGTAGAGCAACAAGAACAACTTGAATGGCTCAAAAGTAGAGGTTGTCAACAAATTCAAGGCTACTTATTAAGTAAACCCTTACCTGAAAAAGAGTTTGTCGAATTGATTGCACAAGAGAATAAATACATTTGATTGGAGAGAATAGTGACTCTGTTGTCAAAATACAAATGAAACCTAAAGTATAACTTGCGTAAGAAATACATCACGGTTAACGTATAATTTTGAATCACATGTCTTCCTTCTTTTGAGAACTTTACCTTGCTAGTACTTGATATTTTATTGCTTATCGTCGTGGTGTTAATTACCGTATCTATCATATATAGCACGGTAAAACTGGGGATATCACCTATGCCTAGTTCAAAAAAAGCTTATCGTGCAATAGCCACATTGGGAGATGAAACAGGCTGTGGACCGAGAGTG
>JABSOX010000040.1:0-9722 GCA_013215655.1 Colwellia sp. | reverse complement strand
CAAAGAGGTACCCACAAAGACAAATAGTTGGTTATGAATTGTCGGTACTGCCTTGGCTTGTATCAACTTTACTAAAAAAACTATTTGGCTTAGAAAATCTAACCTTACATCGACAGAATTTTTATAACGCCGACCTGCCACCCGCTTCAGTATTAGTTTGTTATTTATATCCAGAAGCTATGGAAAAAATCAAGGAGGAATTGCAGTTAGAGCAAGCTGGCATTACCTTTCTGATAAGTAATAATTTTGCATTACCATCATCGCAACCATGCAAAGTAGTAAAGCTAGATGATTTTTATAAATCGCCAATCTACTTATACAAAATATAAGATCATAATATATAGCTACAAGTACACAGCAATCCCTTCTACGGACGATCATGAAAGTCTGTTGAATATAGGGAGTTAGATTGAAAGTTTGAGTGCATATTAAAACTAACAACTACTTTTTCATGCATTTTTATATACTTTTTTCAGAGCTGCCTGTACGGCCTTGAAAAATCGTTATCCCTTTCTAATTTGGTTTTTCCGGTGAAATGGATGGATCAGTTGAAAAGGCCGTAAATTAAACCCCATTATTAAAGTGAAAACGTTAAATTCAAACCGATCCGGTATTCTGATTTTAAAACCAATAATAGGAGTCGAAAACTGAAACGTTTTTGCTAGTCGTTTAACTGCTAACAATCCATAATAATCTTTACCTATAGCCGTTGGCCCTAGCGCATAATCTAGTTTCGCGGTATTTAATATTCGCTGCACATAAGTATTACTGTTTGGTCCGGGCCAATAGCGATAGGTGTTTTGAAAAGGATAATGCTCAGGTGAACGTTCAATGTTAGCGATTAATTTAACGGCTTCAATATCATACCACTCATGTTCGAGACGACTTACACCATTGCCGACACCAGCCTCAAAATGCATTAAATTTTTATGAAGGTGCCCCCAACTCACTTCGCCAGCATTGACTTGTTGCCATACTTCCCAGCGATCTACTTTATTATCCTTAAAAATAACAAACCAAAAATGATCGGCGATCAAACCTAAACCGGGGATCTTTGCCGACCTCAACTGCACTTTGTTAAGACTTGTAGAGCTCACCGCCATACCTCAAAAAACAAATTCATCTATTATTGACGCCTTGCATACCTATTTACATGTTTATTCATATAACTATTCAGAGCTATCCATAGTTTTCAACTTGCCACGACTTCGATTAACCAACCAAGCAAAAGCCGCACCCGTAACAAACATAATGAGACTATAACTAACGGCAGGAATTGCCATTAAAGCATTGCCCAGTAATGTACCCGAAACAAGCAATGCGACAGTGCCATTTTGTATACCAACTTCAATCCCCATAGTGATGGTTTGTCGTTTTTCTAAGCCTGCTAATTTTGCAATAAAAAAGCCAGCAAGCAATGCAAGTATGTTTAATGAAAGGCTTGCCGCACCGGCTTGAACAAAGAAGTGCACCATGCTTTCGCGATTCTTAAATACAAGAACGGCAATAATAAAAAATAAAAATAAAATTGAAAAGATCTTAATGGGCCTTTCGGCTCGGGCAGAAAATTGTGGACTCTTAAAGTTAATAAACATGCCCAAAGTAACAGGAACAACGGTAATGACCATTAACTGGATAATAGTTTTAAGCACAGGCAAGTCAAAATCCTGTGGGTTATCAAGAAACAATTCAATCATTAATGCAGTTAACATGGGAATAGTAAAAGGGGTTAACAAACTAACGACAGCGGTTAGGCTAATAGACAATGCGACATCTCCGCGAGCAAGATAACTCATCAAATTAGAGGTCGTGCCACCTGGACAAAATGCTAAGATCATCAAACCTACTGCTAGTTCTTGCTTAAGACCAAAAATAATGACAACTAAATAACCTATCAAAGGAAGTAAAACCATTTGGCAAAGAATGCCAATAGTAAACGCTTTGGGTTGTTGAACTACGCGTGAAAAATCGTCAGCTTTTAGACCTAAGCCCATACCCAGCATGATAATAAAGAGTGAAAAAGGTAATATTATCTGAATAAAAATATCGGCTTGCATATAAGATCCTTAGTGTATTTTATTTGAGTCATTATAGTTATAGGTTATCTCTAATCCACTTCAAGAGGCAGATTTCAGTGAGAATTTATTTAATCTAATTCACTTAATCTAGTAAATACAAACGATGATCACCCGCTATTTGATCAATCAACTTTTTCAACTCAGGTAACATTTTTGCACATTCATTTAAGCCTGATTCATTTACAAACTCTTGCCAACGCCCAACAACATTTACAACCTTTGCCAACATCTTTAACGCCTTTGTTTTTGATATATCGGCGTGCAAAGCAACATCTATCAGGTCACTTTGTTTGAAGTTTGCAGTTTTACCGTTAATGGTCATTTGATGTTTACTGGTCCATTTTGCACCATTACAATAGGTAATATCGTATGCTGGAGATAAAGACCATTGCCCTTGCTGATTCATTAAAAAAGCAATGTTTTTTGTATGGTCATCCTGATTAACAGCAACAATATTAAACAACATTCTCAAATAAAACTGGTTAATTTGACTTTGTGAGAGTCCTAATTGCCTCATTAAACCAATAACTTGCTCATAAGAATATGCACCCGACTCATTAAAATCATAATGTGCTAGTCCACACAGTGATTGCATATGAAGTTTTTCGCCACCACTGAGCCGGTCGAAACGCTTAGTCATAAAGTGTGAACGACCATTTTCAGTCAACAGCCGGCATTTACTCATTTCAATGCCACATGTTTTGGCCATCAGGTAATAAGCATACTCAACCACACCAAACCCTACGGGATCAGCTAACATTTCTTTATCTTTATTTTCGGATACACCATCAAATTTCAGTAACCAGTATGAGAAACCTTCATCAGCCTTAATCTGACCGGAACGTATCTCATTAGTTTTTTCATTCCATGCTATAACAGCTTTTGCTCTCGCCCCACCAGCAGAGGTACCTACAGAAATTATATGCTCAACAGCTTTTTGTTTTTCTTTATCAAGTCCACCTAAGCTTGTCTCTAGGCTGCCTTTTTCACTTAATGCATCATTTGCCAAGAGCACAAGTTCATCTACTTGTAAATGGAATGACTTTTCTTTTTTAATGCCTACCGTTGGACGAAACTCTAGTGCCCCCATCCCACGTTCACCAATATAACAAAGCCTTTCAACAGGGCTAAACGATGTTATTGCCCGCCCCTGTATTTCAAGCCATTGATCGATAAGTTTCATACCAAACTTATCAGGTAATGAGTCAGCTAGCATCCCAGGTAGACCTTTAAAGGTTTCTAATGATAATTCAGTGAATGAATATGACTTGGCTGATAAGGGCATTTTAAGAGGCGAGAGTTCAATACCTGAATGTTGAAATTCTTTAGAGTACTCAAAATAGCCTTGGTTTTCATGCCAATGAATCGTTGCCACCTTAAGGCCCCATAAAATAACATCGGCTCTGTTAATTACTTTATCCATTTATATTTCTACCGTTGTTTGTTATGAGTCTCTGGCCAAGAAAAGTTATTCATTAAGGACTTCTTTTCAGTATCTAACTTATATACTCGCTTTCTTTCTTCGTTACGACGGTTTAACAAGCTACTACTTACCGGAGGTGGAGGCTGAATGAAATATTCAAGACTTTCAAGCCTCCCTAAAGATCTTAAAATTGCGATGATATTTAACAAGCCGGCACTCGTTTTTCCAGACTCAATTTTTCCAATAGTACTAAGGCCAACACCTGAAAGTTCAGCTAAGCCTTTTTGATCAAGACCTTCATTGATCCTTAATTTTTCTAGTCGGCGCCCTATTTCTTTCAATATCATCTGATTACTCATTTTCGCATCAATCATAATATTTACTATTCTCCATATAATGAACAAACACACCCGTAATATGTACTATAATACCGATTAAAGTAAAAATCCACTAACTGTATAAAAGCACTGATTAACAACGATAACTAGCCACAAAAAGTATAATACAACTTATTACGGGAAGTTTTAGTATCAATGAGCTTGGGGAACCAAGGTAAATACAAATCAAACGTTAATAACGTTGCAGGGATTGTATCTTGTTATGTGTTTTTACGACGATAAACCACTGTCCAAAAATATATTAAAATGGCAATCCAATGTAAAAAAAACAAACTTAACCCAACTAAGATACGGTGTTTGGTATCTTCATTTTCCATAAAATCTTCTAGCATTAGTAACCAAAAAACAACAAAAGTGATAAATACTGTAGGGATACCAATTTTTTCAACTAAATGAGCTTTATTCCAACTAACATATGTATATTGATCAAACATTCCCATTAGAGCCATAATCAATATTACAACCACGACTAAACTGTACCAGAATCCTACAAAATTTTTCATAAACGCTTAAACACATAACGCCCAAATAATGGGCTAAAAATAGTGGATTAAAATGCAGCGAAGTGAACAGTTCGCTGTTTTTAGTCTTGTTAATTTGCTTGTTATATGGCCGTTAAACACAACCCTAATTGGTTTTTTTCTTAGTAACAGCAATCTTTGCAGAAAAGACTAAAACCACACCGGTAATTAGAGAAAGCATAGCAAGACCAAACATTGCATTATCTTGAGATTCAAAAGCTAAAAGGTACACACTTACTGCAATAAAGAACAAACCAACTAAAGTAAAAGCTTTGGGATATGAGGTTATCAGTCCCGGTGCTTTTCTTGTTTTAGGTCTAGAATGAGCTGAAGCTTTTCGTTTGTGCTTATTTGTAGGCATCGACAATCCCTCTGGCCTTATAACGCCCCGTTAAAAGGCTAAAAACAGTTGGCTAAAATAAGCGACGAAGGAGCAAATAGCCAACTGTTATTTGTCCTGCTTAAATACCTTGTTAGCAAGATGCTACCACTAGAGCTTAATTTCACTAATTTGAATTTGAGGCTGGGTATTTGTGTAATTGGGAATATCGCCCATTATTTTTTCTGCATGTGGAGCAAATGCATTCTGAAAACTATCTATTGAATCAAACAACAAATGCCCTATTGCGATAAAAGGTGCCATTTCGCCAGGCACACCACCACCTAAACCATAATCTACATTACTACCTTTTACGCTATTTCCAAGAAGTCCTTGAGCCATTGGCATATGAATATCGCAATAATAATCAATGTCAAAAGTTGCATTTGACGAGTTTGGGTACATCACACTTACTTTAATCATTTTTTCACCTTAGGATAAAATTACATGAATATACTTAATCTTGCTAACGCCTCGTTAAAAGGCTAAAAATAGTTGGTTAAAATAAGCTACGCAGTAGCAAAAGCCAACTGTATCATTGTCCTTGTTTAACAGCTTGTTATGCATTTTTTTACACTGTCACTAACGTTTAACCTCGTACCAGTTCTTATCAAGGTATTCTCGTTCCTTTCCTAACATGGCTCTTTTTACTCTCCATGGATTACCGAATAGACGAACAAAATGCCAGTCCCCAAATTCGTCAAATTTTCTACAGGACGTTGTGATGGACTCAACTGATATTATTGTGTGTCGCCTGCCGCTCCTGCGACCATGCGATTTGAGTCTTCTAAGGAAATCTACATCCTCCGCAATATGTAGCTTTTCGTCGAACCCTCCGATAGCATCAAAATCAGATTTTTTGAACCAATACATTCCAAAAGATAGTCCTAGGAAAAAAGCAGGTACCAGCATAATTCCATACCCGACAGCTATACCAGGTGATAACCTTTCGGGTTTAATTCGTATACCACCACCAAGCGGGTTAGGGAGCTTAGTATGTTTATATATTTCTGCCAAAACGCCTTTAGACATCCAGCTATCGGCATCAATGGTAATTACCCATTCAGTTTTTGCATGAGCAACCCCCGTATTTCTAATTTCCGACAGGTTCTTTGAGTCGTTACTAACAATTGTAGCTCCGTGAGATTTTGCAACACCTTCTGTCTTATCAGTACACCTGTTTAAAACAACTATAATTTCGACTTGCAGGTCATGTGGAGCCACCTGTTCATTTATTGACGCCAAACATCGACCAATGAACTTCTCTTCATTATGGGCTGGGATAACTATGCTAATTTTCATTTTTATCACCTTTAGGAAAGTGTTTATTAATGCATAATACCGTTTTAAGCGGCGAGAAACAGTTTGCTAAAATGTGAAACGAAGTGGAACCGAGCAAACTGTTATGAGTCCGTCTTGAAAACCCTTGTAAGGTGTTCAACTACTTATCAAGGAATATTAATTTCAAATATATCATGAACCTATCCAAGATAAGATAGCTATCGTAATTAATATTACCCAACCAGGATGTTTTCCTTTTGTTCCGACTAAAACAAGAGCCGCTCCTGCAATCATTGCCACGACCACAGAGTTAACAACGAATGAGGGTATAACAATTCCCTCAGAGGATGAAATTGAAAACCAGCAAAGAATCGCGCCAATTCCACACCCGAATACAGTGACAAGATGCCAACTTGCCCATAGAATTCTTACATGCCTTTCTTTAAGTAAAGGACCACCATTTGTAGGTATTATTCCGCCATCACGCATGCGCTTAAAAATTAGAATTTCACCTAATATAGAATGTATTAGACCTAATAGAAAAGCTAAACAACCTGCGGCAAACAACATGTTAATCTCCAATAGATTATGAGGATAAAGGGACACCTAATGCCTTGCTAAACGGAAAAATAATGGTTGGCCATAATCGCGAAGCGATGGCCAACTGTTATTTTTCCGTTTAAAGCGCTTGTTATATTTTTGATGCCTCTGTACTTGGCTTTAAAGCTAAATAAAGTAATGGGCCAATTGAAACAAACACTAAAGTTAGTAATGCAAATAATAGAAAATACATATTTGATTTACCTAACTTTTTACAATCTTGGTAAATCCAAACCGTAGCTAAGAATGCCATAATGTATAGGTCAAAGACAACCTGAGCTGTATCTGGGCTGGAAATCAACTGGTAGCCAAAACTTAACAAGGACTGTTGAGCAATTGACATCGTAAATGCTGTATAACCAGTGAATAGAACTAATAGGATCATGTATGTAATTCGTAGCTTCAAACCAATTTCCTTATGGCAGACTTTGTGAAAATATACGCCTCACTAAGAGGCTAAAAATAGTTGGTTAAAATAAGCGACAAAGGAGCAAAAACCAGCTGTTTTTTGTCCGTTTAATTGCCTTGTTATATTTTTTATACCATAATCTAATATATATTGGTACTTTCAAGATTTACATTATGGCTAAAAATACAAGCGTAACATTGGGCGATCATTTTGATCAATTTATAAACCAACAACTTAACACTGGTCGTTATGGCTCAGCAAGTGAAATTGTTAGAGCTGGATTAAGAGCTTTAGAAGATCAAGAAGCTAAGCGATTAAATTTACGCAATATGCTCATTCAAGGTGAACAAAGCGGCATTGCTGATTATAGTTATGAAAGTTTATTGACCGAGCTAGATAAAGATAACCATTAATGAATGAGTTTTTATTATCTTCGAAAGCAAAGTCAGATTTAATTAAAATAGCTAAATATACCCAATTAACTTGGGGTAAATCGCAAAGAAATGATTATTTGAAAATACTGGATAATACGTTTCAATTTTTAGTTGATGAACCAGAATTAGGCATTAATTGCGATTATATTAGAGAAGGTTACAAAAAGTATCCCCAAGCCAGCCATGTGATTTATTATAAAGAGCATAAAGTTAATCAGATTTTAATAGTGCGCATATTACATAAAAGTATGGATGTTAACTCTGCAATCTAGAAAAATATAACGCTTTGCTAAGCGGCAATAAATAATTGGCTAAAATTAGCGAGGAACGAGCAAAAGCCAACTTTTCCGTTTAAATGCCTTGTTAGTTGCCATACATAATATCAGGTATTGATGCCAGAAAGCTTCCAACACATCACAAAGCTGATTCATTTACGGTATAGCCAGAACTCCCTTCCATTATTCCCTTCCTAGGATATATGTATCGTGCTTCATCAAATAAGTTGGCATGCTCGCAAAGTATATCTTCAAGGTCTATCGAATATTCCCTCGATATTGATTCAGAAAGCCAATTCTTAAGCTCTTGGGGGGCTCATTATAGACACCGTCCCTTAACGTGCTCTACTTTCACGCTATTGATTTTTTTAGGTATACTTTTTGATGTGGTTATCGTTTCTTTTAGACTAAGGCTCTTGAGCATCAATTCTATACTGAATGCTAACAAAACATAGTATGGCGAATTTGAATAGTGCACAGGGTGTTCCTTCAATACAGCAGCTGAATCAAAGAATTTCTTCTCCTCGCAATGAAGCATGTGATCGAAAATAAAATCATATTCAACTACAGCCACTGAAACCTCCCTTGGCAACTACGCTTTGCTAAGAGGAAAATAATGGTTGGCTATAATCGCGAAGCGGTGGCCAACTTTTATTTTTCCTGCTTGAGCAACTTGTTATATTTTAACCAATAGCTACACCAACATAGCTTTTAACACGGATTCATATTCAGTAGGAATTACACGCATTCCTAAAGCTTTAGTTTTATACCAACTAATAAAATCAGAATCAGTTATTGCTAATGGGGGGTCTAATAATTTTAATTCGCCATCCTCTTCATATTTCACGGTGTTTTTATAATCAAATTTTCCGAGCCATTTACCACCTGCTTTTCGAAAACATTCAGTACACTTGTAACTATAAGCGAGTTTAAAAACATTTCTATTACCCACCTTTTCTTTTTCAATTACGTAAACATACGAACCTTCTGATGCCAATTCTGCTTCATTCTTTTTGCTGGTGTACGAGAATGGCACTTTCCGAACTTCTTTATAGATACTTGTTACAGGACCCTGTTCTTCTGAAAGATGCCCTACAATATAAGAACTCATAAATCCTCTCTAAAAATATAACGCCACGTTAAGCGGCAAATAATAGCTGGCTAAAATGTGTGAGGTACGAACAACAGCCAGCTGTTATTTGTCCGTTTGAACGCCTTGTTAGGCTTTTGTACGCTGAACTAGATTACAGTATTGGAAGATATACGTCTGTGATCATATCCGATTCTTTAATTTGAGGACCGACATTAACATAGTGAAAAAAAATAGGAAAATTAGTAAGTGCTTCACCACTTTTAGGTAACCACTCTTTATATAAGTCTCTAGCTGTAGTCATATTTTCACGTGAGCCAATATGACGAACTTTTGCACAACGAAGAGCTGGAATCGTTTTAGCAACAACTCCATAGCTATTTTCAGCAACGTCATGAGCAACAGAAACACATAAATCCACTCGATAATCTGATGGTGAAATCGTATTAGGATCATTGTAATGAATTCCATAACTACGATTAATATCCGAAGGTGGTAATTTGCTTTCTTTACGCCATTCGATAAGCTTCTTAATAGATTCGATTTCAAGAGTAGGTGAACCGTGATGTTCAACCACCGCAATTTTTGTTGTCGGAAAATCAATTATTTCAACGTCCATATATACTCCTAACTAAAGAAAAGCCTAACGCCCAATTAATGGGCTAAAAATAGTGGGCTAAAATGGAGCGAAGCGAACAGCCCGCTGTTTTTAGTCCTGCTTTAATGCCTTGTTATGTTGCTTTTTAATCTTAAGACAAATGAAAAAACAACTAACTAAAAATCCTGGCAATGCAATCGCCCAAAAAAATAACAATACTTCAATTCCATAAGTTT
>JABSOX010000039.1 GCA_013215655.1 Colwellia sp. | reverse complement strand
TGAGATGTTCTTTATGAAACTACCATCAATTTTCAATTTGTTAAGCTTAAACTTAGACAGATATTTAATTGATGAATAACCAGTGCCAAAATCATCTAGGGCGATAGAGATACCTAGATCGTTCAGCTGCCTAAGTTGTACTATGGATAACTTCGCATCCTTCATCAGTGCCTTTTCGGAAAACTCTAACTCTAAATATTGAGGTTCTAAATGACTACTCGCAAGAGAATCAGGAACTGTGGAGGAAAAATCATTAATGCCTAATTGCATAACAGACATATTAATTGCTATCACTAATCTAGGGTAACCCTGGCGCTGCCAAGTTTTGTTTTGCAAACAAGCTTGGCTGAGCACCCACTCACCAATCTTGGGAATTATACCTATCTCTTCAGCGATAGGAATAAAAACATCAGGACTTATTAAACCTTGATCACTATGCCAACGTAGTAACGCTTCAAAACCTATAACTTTGGTATTTTCAACACTATATACCGGTTGATAGTAGAGTTCGAATTGCTGTTTTTCTAACGCTAATTTTAATTCACTCTCTATTTTATAACGGCTTAAAAAGTGTCGCTGCATCGCCTCTTCAAAAAATGCTATTTGATTTCTTCCCAAGGCTTTGGCTTTGTACATTGCCATATCAGCACGTTTAAAAAGATCTGAAGCAGATGTGGCATCATCAGGAGAAATAGCAATTCCTACACTCGCCGACATATTAATTTGTGCTTCTGAAATTTTAAAAGGCTTCACTAAAACCCGTAAAATTCTTAGAGCAACTTTTTCAGTATCATCAACACGTTCAAGATGATTTAAAATAATGGCAAATTCATCTCCGCCTAAACGAGCAAAAACTTCAGTTCCTCTTAAACAAGTATGAATTCTACGTACCACTTTTTGCAATAAATGGTCCCCGACATCGTGCCCGTGAGTATCATTCACGTATTTAAAGTGATCTAAATCAAATAAGATCAACCCTGTTTTACATTGATTACGTTTATTACTTTCGATAGATGACTTTAATGATTCGTCAAAAATATAACGATTTGCCAGCTTAGTTAAACTGTCCTGTTCAGCAAGTTGTTTTACTTTTTGATAACTATCTTTTAATTTTTGTTCCATATTGAATCGAGCTTGAGCGCCGAGAATTGCACGGCGTAGTCGATAACCCGTAATATCAGATTTAGCAATAAAGTCTTGAGCTCCTGCTTGTAAACACTCCATTGCTAACTCTTCTTCTTCAGAAGTACTCATCATGATAATGGCACTATTTCTATCTAGATTTTCACAACGAACTTCTTTTAGTAATTCAAGGCCATTTTTTTTAGGCATATTATAATCAAGTAAAATAGCATCAAATTGCTGATCAGATAATATAGATATGGCTGAGTCGACGTCTTCAACTTCAATGATAGTATTAAGAGGATCGCTACGTTTCATCATCCTTTTGATATGAATTCTGTCAACTTGATTATCATCAACTATCAGTATTTTCATTGACATAGTAGCCTCGTCCAATGAGTTATAATACCAAGCTAATTAAGTTGGTATTAAATCGTCCTATTAGGGTTCGTTGATCTTCCTATTTATAGCTTTAACATTAAACAGAGCTATAAAAACTTGAGTATAGTCAAGAACAAAGAAAAGGCATTGTTGTAATACGTAAAAAACTTAAATCATCTTCTGTTAATACAAACAAAAAAGCCCTGCTTATCAAATGATAAACAGGGCTTTAAAAACTATTTGAAGTTTATTCAGCAGGTAAAATTACCGCACTTACCGCGCCAAAGCCAATACGAGCTGCACCGTCTTTTTGACACCAGCCTTTCATGATAACTTTATCGCCATCTTCTAAGAAAGTACGTTGTTCTCCATTAGGTAAGGTAATGGGATCAGCACCAGCATTTGAAAGCTCAAGCATTGAACCTGCTTCATCGGGGTTGGGACCTGATTGTGTACCACTACCAAACATATCACCCGCACGTAAATTACAACCGTTAACGGTATGATGGGCCACCATTTGTGCCACTGTCCAGTACGAGTCTTTGAAGTTAGATTGTGACATTTGCACAGCCTCTTCATTTTTTTCACGCATAGTTTCAGTTTCTAACAATGCTTGTAATTGAATATCAAAAGATCCCATGGCGCGATTTTTTTCTGATTCAAGATATGGCAATGGTTGTGGGTCTGATTCAACACGTGTCCAAGCTTCGCGATAAGGTGCTAAAGCTTCGGTTGTAACAATCCACGGCGATACAGTTGAAGCAAAGTTCTTCGACAAAAATGGCCCTAACGGTTGATATTCCCAACCTTGAATGTCACGTGCTGACCAATCGTTAAACATACATAAACCAAACACATGATCTTCAGCATTATCAATTGAAATAGCATCACCTAAATCATTACCTTTACCGATAAAAATACCCACTTCTAATTCATAGTCAAGACGCTTACAAGGTCCAACTGATGGTTCAGTAGCTGTAGGCGGCTTTGTTTGTCCTGATGGACGTTTGAAATCACGACCTGAAACATCAATAGAAGATGAACGCCCGTGATAGCCAATGGGTACCCATTTGTAATTTGGTAATAATGGGTTGTCTGGACGGAACTTTAAACCTACCGAGGTAGCATGATGAATCGAAGTGTAAAAGTCAGTGTAGTCACCAATATTACAAGGTAAGGCATATTCAACACCAGCTTGAGCAACTAAGCAGTCATTTAATTTTTCTTGTAATGGTGAGCCTTCTTTAAGTGCATTAGAAAGCGCTAAACGTAATGCACTCCATGCTTCTTTACCCATTGCCATAAAAGTATTTAGTTCATTGGCAGCACAAGCTTTAACAGCGTCTTGAGCAATGCCTTCGAATAATGACAACGAACTTAACGCTGCGAGATCAACAATTTGATCACCTATTGCAACTCCGCCACGAAAAGACTGTTCAGTATTAGCAATTTTAAAAATACCAAAAGGTAAATTTTGAATAGGAAAGTCGGTATTGGTTTGATTGGCTGAATTAACCCAGCTAGTTAACGCAGGGTTATGCGTTTCATTAAGCAAATTTTCATTAGACATTATCTAAAATAACTCCTGATTATTAATTGATAATATTATAGCAGCCCTAATTATAATGGCTATCAATGGTAAAACTGTTTTATTATTTACTGTCAATATAATGTTGCACTCGATGTTACAGTTGAAAAATCAAGCATTCCACTAACAAATCATCAACAAAAAGCGAAAACTTGTAATTAAACTTCCCAAGCATCAACTTTAACGATAAAGTCTTCTATAAGTTGTATTTATTAGAATAAAAGGAAAACTGATGGAAATTAATCAGTGGGTAGACGAATTATTTGAAGTATTTGATGAAGACAAAGACGGTGTTATCAATCGTACTGAATTTGTTGAATTAATCGATGTGCTGTTACAAGATAAAGGCATTCGTATGTGCGAAACGATCTTTCATCGTTTTGACAAAAATCATGACAATTCAATCTCTAAAGACGAATTAAAAGAAATGGTTATCGAACTAGCTCTCTAGTAAATCGTATTCCAAAAGCAGTCTTAAAATTTAAGCCCCATAATTTAATATATGGGGTTAAAACAATCTTAATCTTTATATGCGATTATCTACAAATCTATTGAATTTCAGCCGCAACAACCGATATCTCAACCAGTAAAACATCTCGCGCCATCGCTGCTTGTACACATGCACGAGCCGGAGCAAAGCCACTAGGTATCCAAGCATCCCAAACATCATTCATTACAGAAAAATCGGCCATAGTTTTCAAATATATAGTGGCCGATAAAATATGTTCTTTGGAACTGCCAGCTTGCTCAAGTAAGGTTTCAACTTTATTTAACATCGTTTGAGTCTGTTCAGTAATATCTTTACTTGCATCTGCCGCAACCTGTCCACATAAATATATAGTTCCGTTATGCTTTACAATACGGCTCATACGCTGCTTTGTTTCAATTCTTTCAATTGTCATTGTTTTTCCATAATTTTTATACAATAAAACCCCAAGGCTCAAAACCTTGGGGTTTTATTGAAGTAGATATTTTAAGTGTTGTTTAAACGACGTTGTAATTCACTAATTCAAGGAAATCGCACGGAGCTGACGTTAGTCAGTGAGTACGTTTGACGATGAAGTCGTGAATTACAGCAAGTTAAAACATCGCTTAACCAATTATTCCCATTCGATGGTAGCAGGCGGCTTACCTGATATATCGTAAACTACTCGTGAAATACCATCAATTTCATTAATAATACGGTTTGAAACCAAACCCAAGAAATCATATGGCAAGTGCGACCAACGTGCAGTCATAAAATCAATTGTTTCAACACAACGTAATGATACCACCCAATCATATTTACGAGCGTCACCCATAACACCTACTGAGCGTACAGGTAAGAACACAGTAAAGGCTTGGCTGACTTTTTGGTATAAGTCATGATTATGTAATTCTTCAATAAAAATCGCATCTGCACGACGTAATAAGTCAGCGTATTCTTTTTTCACTGCACCTAAAATACGTACACCTAAGCCAGGCCCTGGGAATGGGTGACGATAAAGCATGTCATAAGGTAAACCTAACTCTAAGCCAATTTTACGTACTTCATCTTTAAATAATTCACGTAATGGTTCAACTAAACCAAGTTCCATATCATCTGGCAATCCACCAACATTATGGTGAGATTTTATTACATGTGCTTTACCGGTAGCAGATGCAGCTGATTCGATAACATCAGGATAAATAGTACCTTGCGCTAACCATTTAGCATTTTTAAGTTTCTTTGACTCTTCATCAAATACATCAATAAAAACACCACCAATGATCTTACGTTTTTTCTCAGGATCACTTTCATCGGCTAGTTTGTCTAAAAATCTGTCTTCGGCTTTCACATGAATAATTTTTAAACCGAAATGGTCGCCAAACATATCCATAACTTGCTGGCCTTCATTTAAACGCAGTAAACCATTATCAACAAATACACAGGTAAGTTTATCACCAATGGCGCGTTGTAATAACATCGCCACAACCGATGAATCTACACCACCAGAAAGCCCTAAGATAACTTCATCATCGCCAATTTGTTTTTTCATTTTGGCAATCGCATCGTCAATAATTGACGCTGATGTCCATAATTTTTCACATTGACAAATATCAACAACAAAGTTTTCTAAAATGCGTAAACCTTGTTTAGTATGAGTAACTTCTGGGTGAAACTGTACACCGTAGAATTTCTTCTCTTCGTTCGCCATTGCGGCAAAGGCACAGCTATCGGTTTTAGCAACGGTAACAAAATCACTTGGAATAGCGCCAACTTTATCGCCATGGCTCATCCATACATCTAATAACGCATTGCCGTTATCAGCAATGCTGTCTTCAACCTTGTTGAATAACGCAGATTTGGCAATTAATTCAACCGCTGCATAACCAAATTCTTTATGATCAGAGCTTTCAACACTACCACCAAGTTGCTCCGCCATGGTTTGCATGCCGTAACAAATACCTAAAACTGGTATGCCAGCGTTAAATACATACTCTGGCGCTCGTGGTGAGTTTTCTAACGTTACTGACTCTGGACCGCCAGCAAGAATAATACCTGTTGGATTAAAACCTTTAATTTGCTCTTCGGTTACGTCCCACGACCAAAGTTCACAGTAAACCCCTATTTCACGTACACGACGTGCAATAAGTTGAGTGTATTGTGAACCAAAATCTAATATTAGTATGCGGCTGCTATGAATGTCTTTATCTGTAGTCGTCATGAAATAATTCCTGTTTTTTTAAAGTGAAGCATCGCTTGATACTTTTTATAAATAACAACAGGCCGAGTTTTCTCTTAATATAAGAAGTAAACTCAGCCTGATATAAATTCTATATTTTTCTTATAGTTGAGAATTTTTCAGTTCAAAATCAAGGCGAAAGCGCGGAGCTGACGATAGTCAGTGAGCACTTCCAACGCAGGAGTTGAGCTTAAAAAAATCAACAGCATTAACCCATACGATAATTAGGGGCTTCTTTGGTGATTGTTACGTCGTGTACATGTGACTCGCCCATACCCGCTGACGTTATTTTCATAAACTCAGGTTTAGTACGCATAGTCTCGATATCTTTAGAGCCTGTTAAAC
The DNA here is from genome assembly GCA_013215655.1 of Colwellia sp. GTDB lineage: Bacteria > Pseudomonadota > Gammaproteobacteria > Enterobacterales > Alteromonadaceae > Colwellia_A. The sequence continues at coordinate 42,871 of JABSOX010000039.1, read as the reverse complement.
CCATTGATGAACGTAAACCGCCCATTTGTTGATGAATAATTGCGGCAACCGGTCCTTTGTAAGCAACACGACCTTCAATACCTTCGGGTACTAATTTGTCAGCTTCTCCATCAGACTTTTGGAAGTAACGATCACTTGAACCTTCTTTTTGGCTCATTGCGCCTAAAGAGCCCATACCGCGATATGACTTATAATAGCGACCTTGATAAAGTTCAACTTCACCCGGTGCTTCTTCAGTGCCTGCAAACATGCTGCCAACCATTACACAATGTGCGCCAGCAACAAGTGCTTTAGCAATATCGCCTGAAAAGCGAATCCCGCCGTCAGCAATCACCGGAATACCGGTACCTTTCAAACCTTCAACCGCGTTTGAAATAGCAGTTAACTGTGGTACGCCAACGCCAGTAACAATACGTGTAGTACATATAGAACCTGGGCCGATACCAACTTTAACGGCATCAACACCCGCATCAGCCATAGCTTTTGCACCAGATGCCGTTGCGACGTTACCCGCTATTATTTGTAAATCAGGGTATTTATCACGTGCTTCTTTTACGCGGTCTAAAACACCTTGTGAATGACCATGTGATGTATCAATTAACAAAACATCAACACCAGCTTCAACTAAAGCATCAATGCGCTCATCAGTACCTGCACCGACACCAACAGCAGCGCCAACACGTAAACGGCCTAATTCATCTTTACAAGCATCCGGTTTATCCTCCGCTTTTTGATAATCTTTAGCCGTTATAAGTCCTACTAATTTAAAAGCATTATCAACCACTAGGATTTTTTCAATGCGATTCTCGTGCATTAATCCTAAAATTTCTTCACGAGCGGCGCCTTCTTTAACCGTGACTAAATGCTCTTTAGTTGTCATTAACGCAGAAACGGGTTTAGATAAATTAGTTTCAAAACGTAAATCACGACCCGTGATAATACCAACAAGGTTTTGATTTTCATCGACAACAGGAAAACCAGAAAAACCTAGGTCATCTGCTTTGTGCATCACTTGTTCAATGGTAAAGTCAGCACTTACGGTAACGGGGTCTGAAACAATACCGCTTTCATATTTCTTTACTTGAGAAACATTTTTCGCTTGTTCAGCAATGGTCATATTTTTATGAATAAAACCTAAACCGCCTTCTTGCGCTAAGGTTATTGCTAAACGCGCTTCGGTCACTGTGTCCATAGACGCAGAGATCATCGGTACATTTAAATTAATTTTACGGGTCAACTTAGTTTTTAAATCAGCCGTATGTGGGAGTACTTTTGAGTGGGCAGGTACAAGTAATACATCATCAAAAGTTAGTGCTTCTTGAGCAATTCGTAGCATCGCAACATCTCTCTAAAAAGGTGTGGTTAGGGAGGAAATATTGCGGCAGAATTTTAACCGTTTTGTCTGTTAAGAACAACTTAAATTTTAATAAATACAAAAATAAAAACCCCTAGTTAGTTTAAAGAAATATATAATAGGTCTCAAAATCGCCTTAACATTAGAAAAAGTAAGTACATTATGGCTACACAGCACATTTTACAGGTCAGTGAACTCACCAAAAAAGTAAAGTTCATGTTAGAAAGTGAACTTAATACCGTATGGCTAAGTGGCGAAATATCTAATTTCATTGCAGCTAGCTCCGGTCATTGGTATTTATCTCTCAAAGATAATAAGTCACAAGTGAAATGTGCAATGTTTAAAGGCAATAATCGACGCGTAAGACTTGCAGGACTACCAAGAAATGGTCAACAAGTATTAGTTCGCGCTAAGGTATCCTTATATGAACCCAGAGGTGACTTTCAGCTTATCATTGAATTGATGGAAGACGCTGGCGAAGGGCTATTAAGACAGAGATATGAGCAATTAAAAAGCCGTTTAGATGCTGAAGGATTATTTTCATTACACCATAAACAAGCAATTCCTGAATATATAAAGTCAGTAGGTATTGTCACCTCTCCCACAGGAGCTGCTGTTAAAGATATTCTAACCGTATTAAAGCGTCGAAATCCATTAATCAAGGTTATAATTTATCCCAGCTTAGTACAGGGGGAACAAGCTCATTATGAAATTTCACAGGCGATTCATATTGCTAATTTACGTAACGAATGTGACGTACTGATCATTGGTCGAGGAGGTGGTTCATTAGAAGATTTATGGCCATTTAACGAAGAAGACGTTGTTCGCGCAATTTATCACAGTAACATACCAACGATCAGTGCTGTTGGACATGAAGTTGATACCACCCTAGCTGATTTTGTTGCCGATATGCGTGCACCAACACCTTCAGCCGCAGCTGAAATGGCAGCCCATCACCTAACAGTACTAAAAGATAGAATACACATACTTAAGCAGCGGATAATTAATGCTCAGAAAAGTATCAGTTCAAATAATGAAAGAATTAGTCATGGTTTAAAACAGCGATTATCTTTATTGCACCCCGCACAAAAATTGCAACTACAGCAGCAAAAATTAGACGAACTTGGTCTGCGCTTAAGGCAAACAGTCAAACATCAACAACTACGTTTTCAACAGCAGCCTAAACAACTTCAGCAACGTTTAGCAAATGTAAATCCGCTAAAGCAGATACGAGAAAAATTATCTTTAAGTAAACAGCTTGAACAGCAACTAATAACAGCTGTTAAAAGATTACAAGAACAACGTTCACAGCGATTTGTCCATATTATTGAGCAACTGCATTTAATAAGTCCACTGGCTACCATTGCACGTGGTTATAGCGTTACCAGAAATGAACAAGGAAAAGTTATTAGTAAAATGAAAGGACTCGCTATAGATGACTCCATTAAAGTGCAAATTTCAGATGGAGTAATAACAGCAAATATTAGTCAATTGGATTAAGGGTAGATAATCGACATTATTAATGATCATCTTCCATAATCACAGCATGTTGAATTAATTGCGTAATACATTTTTTGGATGTTTCACAAAATTTAACACCGAGGGAAATTCCGCCAGTTTGAGCTTTGGTACTACGTACATTAGCAATCAAGTTAATATTCTTTAAACCTTGAAAATCTTCAACGATCACATCAACCTTTTCATCTTTAATAAAAGCTAAAGATTCACCATTATTGACAATAAGCTGGCAGCCGTTGATGGAAATATTAATCATTAACGCTTTCCAGTATTCTTTTTTCACTTTTATCTTAGCAACAATATTGGTATCTATGCGCATTGAGGAACGTAAACTTTGTAGACTCACTGATTTAGGAAATTCAAGCACGATGACACGAGAAGGTATTTGCAAGGTTTGTTTAACACTACTCACAAAGGCAACCACAGCACCTTCATGTCCTTCGATTAAACCTCTAACCGTAATTGACGTACCTTGAGTTATGTATTTTGCAAAATTGCCAAGTTTAGAAGCTTCTGGATATTGAATTAAAACGTATTTTTTAGGTAAATAACCAATGAAACTGGTTCTAAATTTGCCTTTCTGCCCTGCAGGTGTGGCAATATCAATAGTGATATTTGAACCTGCTTGTAACAGCGCTAAATTTCGATTTAGACGGCTAGAGGTATCTATCTTTATTGAGCTTGCTGACATATTATTCCAAGAATGACAAAATTGTGTATTAGTTACAATTTCACAGTAGCCAACTCAACAAGTAATTGCAATATTGATACAAATTTATCGACTATTCAATAATAAATAAGCCAGTGTTTTCACTGGCTTATTTGTATGAATTACGATTAATCTTTTTTATAACCTTTAGTTGCTCTGGCTATTTTTTTCTGCTCTGTAAAGGTTAGCTTTTTCTTACCTGCAAATGGATTACTTGTTTCTCTAAACTCAATACGTATTGGTGTGCCCATTATTTTCAATGATTTTCGATAATAGTTCATCAAATAACGTTTATATGAATTAGGTAACTTTTTCACTAAATTACCATGAATGACAATAATCGGTGGATTATATCCACCAGCATGAGCATATTTAAGCTTAATCCGACGGCCTTGATTCATAGGTGGTGAATGATCAAACTCCGCCATTCCTAATATTTTGGTAACCATAGACGTAGATATGCGTTTAGTTGCCGAAACAAACGCTTCTTCAACGGACTCATACAAATGACCAACACCGGTACCATGCAAAGCCGATATAAAATGCACACGTGCAAAATCGATAAAACCTAAACGACGATCTAATTCAGATTTAATACGGTCTTTAACATGATCATCAAGCCCATCCCATTTATTTACGGCTAAAACTAATGAGCGACCTGCTTCGAGAATAAAGCCCAATAAACTTAAATCTTGATCGCTTATTCCATCTCGAGCATCGATGATAAGTAGACACACATTAGCATCTTCAATTGCGCGTAATGTTTTTATCACTGAAAACTTTTCAACAATATCGGTAACATTTTTACGACGACGAATACCTGCAGTATCTATTAAAGTATACTTTCTGCCATTATGCTCCATTGGTATATACACACTATCACGGGTAGTACCGGGCGCATCAAAAACAACAACTCGTTCTTCCCCTAATATGCGATTAGTCAATGTTGATTTACCTACATTGGGTTTACCAATAATCGCCAACTTAATCGTGTCATGCTCTTCTGGTGCCGCATCAATATTTTCTTGATCCGAAAGACCACTTTCCATCTCGCCATCAAATTCGTCATTATCCTCGGCTTTAGGCTGACCTAATGCTTCAATATGAGGCATTAATGCTAAGGTTAATAGTTGTGTTACACCACGACCATGTGCAGCGGCTATTTGATGAACAGTATCACCCAAGCCAAGTGAGTAAAAATCAGCAACAGCAGAGTCGGCGTCAATACCATCAACTTTATTGGCAACCAAAAATATTTTTTTATTTTGTTTACGTAAATAATCTGCAATACCGATATCAGCAGAGGTTAATCCGGCTCTAGCATCAACCATAAACAATACAGCATCAGCTTCAGCAATTGCCATCAACGATTGATCAGCCATTAATGCATCAATGCCTTTTTCATCACCTTGAATACCACCGGTATCAATGACAATAAAAGGATGCTCTTCAACTTCAGCTTTACCGTATTGGCGATCACGAGTAAGTCCGGGATAGTCAGCAACAAGTGCATCTCGACTACGGGTGAGACGATTAAATAATGTTGACTTACCAACATTTGGGCGCCCAACAAGGGCTACAACAGGAAGCATGATTACCTCGGTCTTATTTTTCTAAACAACATCTATCCAGACAGATAAAACATTGCTTAAGTTTAATAACAAACAACGGCTCCTACACGTAAAGGTGAGGAGCCGTTTCTAATTTTAGTTCAACTAAATTTTTACGGGGTTTTAATTGCCTGCAAATCACCATCACGGGATTGTACATATAAAACATCGTTTGCTACCGTTGGTGTAGAATGCAAACCACTACTATCAACGACATGACGAGCAACAATTTCACCCGTGTCTCGATCTAACCAATGTAAATAACCTTCAAAGTCACCAACAACGACATAATTACCTACAGCGGCAGGCCCGGTAACATTACGATTAGTTAACGCAAGTTGGCTCCATTTTTCCAAACCATTTAAACGATCAATCGCATAAACATGGCCTTTTACATCCGTTAAGTAAATATTATTGCCACTAATAGCGAGTTCTCTATATGAAGAATATTGGCGTTTCCATAATACTCTTCCACTACGTAAATCTAACGCAATAAGGTTACCTCGCGCCGATACAATATAAACCTTATCGCCAAAAACTAATGGCGGAGAGTCAATATCAATAACACGCTCTAATTCAGTAGAACCCGTTGCTTCACCAACCTCAGCACTCCAACCTTGTTGACCACTATCAAGTAGGTAAACTGAAACACTACCATCTGCAGAGCCGACAATAACACCACCAGATGCTACAGCAGGAGAACTAATACCGCGTAAGGTTAATGCCGGAATATCTTGCTCGATGCTCCAAAGCTCTTCACCATTTGTCGCATTAAATGCTTTCATAATACCTGAAGCACTATTAACTACCAGAATACCTGAGTCGATTCCTGGTGCGGCGATAATTTCGCCTTTAACCTTTCCTTGCCAAGATAAACTACCATTTTCAGCATCAAGAGCAAAAACTTCACCATTTTCACTACCTAAGAAAATTTTATTAATGCCTGCAACCGGTCCGCCGCTGATCAATGCCGGTTTGCTACTATCAAAAAAGCTACGACCATTGTCGATATTACTTAAATCAACTTTCCAAACTTGTTTTCCGGTTTCAAGATCAAACGCTAGGGTGTCACCATTACGGCTAGTACTATAAACTTTATCGTATGCCACAATAGGTTTAATGCGTGAGAAGTAATCATCAACGCCATCACCAACACTTTTTTCCCAAAGTACTTTAGGCGTAAACTGCGAGTTAATTTTCACAAGTTCTACAGGCAGCGTATTATCAACTTCATCTTCTGTTGTAGAACATGCTGCTAAGCCGAGACTTAACAAGACAATTGCTAATGTTTTTTTATTGAATATGTTTTGATTAAAAATAAGCAAATCAAGCTCCACGCTTTATCTAATTGGCAATATCAAAGAAATTCTGATCAAATAACTAAATGACAATTTATCGACGAGTCGTATGTCATTCAGCGGAGATATAATTTATTTGCTTAAATTAATGACTTCTGCAAGATCATCTAATTTCATTTGCAACGCAGGATTTCCTGCTTGACTATTTACGTCAAGAGCCGATTGATAAGCGCTACGCGCTAAATCTTTCTTATCTTGTTTTAAATATGCGTCACCTTTAATTTCTTCAACGGCAGCTTTAAATGACTCAGGTAAAGATGTCGCCAATGTTGCTAACGCTTTTTCAATTTGATCTAATTGAATTTGCACACGAGCTAAACGAATAGTCGCGATACCTTTAATGCCCGCATCCATTGATTTTTCTATCGCCGTTATTAGATATTTTTCAACCTGTGGCCAATCCTTATGATTAGCGGATTCTTTTGCCAAAGATAAGGCTGTTAAACTTACGTAGCTTGACTCACCGTTATCAGCAATAAATTGTTCACCCGCTTTGGTATAAGCTTGTTCGTCTTTACCCGCTAACGTTTGAATAGTCTGATATGAATCTGACGTTGATAATTCTTGCTCTAATTGTGCTTCTTTATAAAAGTTATAGCCAATAAAAGCTGAAAAACCAATAACTAGACCAGCAATAATAGCGTTACCATTATCTTTCCAGTATTGTTTTATCGCATCGACTTGTTGTTCTTCTGTTTGATATATTTCCACAACGATCCCTTAAATTAAACTTGCTAATAAACTTGGCACTTGATCAAATGACAAGCTTTGTTGTTCTTGTTGTCCACGTAAATACTTTACGGTGACCTGTTGTTCATTTATTTCATTTTCACCCAAAATTAACGCTATTTGGGCACCGGACTTATCCGCCCGTTTCATTTGTTTCTTCATACTGCCACCACCACAGTGACTCTGTAATCGACAATCCAATACTGTATCACGCCATTGCTCTGCCAATTGATTGCCTTTAAGCTCAGCCTCAGCCCCCAGCATAATAAAATATGCATCGACCTGTGGACGAATATTTTTCACTTTATCTAAACTAGTGATCATTAAAATAAGTCGTTCGATGCCTAAAGCAAAACCAAAACCCGGCGTTGCTTTACCACCTAGCTGCTCAACTAATCCATCATAACGCCCACCAGCACAAATTGTACCTTGAGCACCTAAACTCGATGTCACCCATTCAAAAACAGTACGGTTATAATAATCTAAACCACGTACTAAACGATCATTTATAACATACTTAATACCTGCGGCATCTAAACGTAAACAAACTTGCGCAAAATGTTCTTTTGATTCTTCACCAAAATACTCATTTAGTTTTGGCGCATCAACCAAAGCTTCTTGTACTTGTGGGTTTTTACTATCCAGTACACGCAGTGGATTAGTTAACATCCGACGTTTACTCTCGTCATCAAGTTGCTCTTCTCGCTCAGTTAAAAAGATAACTAACGCATCTCGATAATTTGCCCGTTCTTCATTTGAACCTAATGAGTTTAGCTCTAGTGTGACAAACTCATTGATGCCAAGTTCCCGCCAAAGTCGTGCAGTAAGAGAAATAATTTCAGCATCTATATCTGGAGTCGCAATACCAAAGGCCTCTAGCCCAAATTGATGGAATTGGCGATAACGACCTTTTTGTGGACGTTCATGTCTAAACATCGGTCCCATATACCAAAATCGTTGTTCTTGGTTATAAAGTAAGCCATGTTGATTAGCCGCACGAACACAACAAGCAGTACCTTCGGGACGTAACGTTAAACTATCACCATTACGATCATCAAAAGTATACATTTCCTTTTCGACAATATCGGTCACTTCACCAATAGAACGTTTAAAAAGCGCTGTAGATTCTACAATTGGCATACGTATTTCAGCAAAACCATAGTTGCTGGCGACACGGCGCAAAACAGTTTCAACCATTTGCCAAATAGGGGTCTCAGCAGGTAAACAGTCGTTCATTCCTCTGATAGCTTGTAATTTTTTACTCAAAATGAAATTCTCTTTTATCAACTGTACAAGATAGGGCACTGTACAAAACGGGAAAAATTAAATGCAGCGCGCATTATAGGCAGTTTAGGGCTAAACGTAAATAGGGGTGTTTTCACCTGCTCAACAATGATTAATCAATCTCTTTGACATCTATTTTATTTGCCGTATCCAGTAACTTAGCTTTTGCCCGAATACGGCTTTCTAGTTGATCAACTAAGTTGTTATTATCAAAGCGTTCTTTCTGACGAATGCCGTCAAGATAAAAGCCACTTTTTTTACTGCTACCGGTTAAACCTAAGTCAGAAATAATAGCTTCGCCGGGGCCATTAACAATACAACCAATAATAGAAACATCCATCGGTGTTAAAATATCTTCTATACGCTGCTCTAAAGCATTCACTGTAGAAATAACATCAAACTCTTGGCGAGAACAACTTGGACAAGCAATTAAGTTGATCCCTCGGCTACGTAATTTCAATGATTTTAAGATATCAAATCCGACCTTAATTTCTTCAATAGGATCCGCAGCTAATGAGATACGTATAGTATCACCGATACCTTCAGCCAATAATAATCCTAAACCAACAGAAGATTTAACCGAGCCAGAGCGTAAACCGCCAGCTTCAGTAATACCTAAATGTAGAGGGTTATCAATTTGTTTAGCTAACAACCGATAGGCACCTACCGCTAAAAACACATCAGAAGCTTTCACACTGACTTTAAATTGATCAAAATTGAGTCTATCAAGAATATCAACATGTCTCATTGCCGACTCTAATAGCGCTTCAGGTGTCGGTTCAGTATATTTTTCTTGAATATCTTTTTCTAAAGAGCCGCCATTAACACCAATTCGAATAGGAATATTTTTATCACGAGCACACTCAACGACACTACGAACACGATCTTCACGGCCAATATTGCCAGGATTAATACGTAAACAATCAGCGCCATATTCTGCGACTTTAAGTGCAATGCGGTAATCAAAATGAATATCGGCAACAAGTGGTATATTGACTTGTCTTTTAATTTCTCGAAATGCTTCAGCAGCGTCCATTGTGGGCACACTTACTCGTACAATATCAGCGCCAACAGCTTCTAATGATCTAATTTGTGCAACGGTTGCTGCAACATCGGTCGTTAACGTATTGGTCATTGACTGAACAGTAATAGGTGCATCACCGCCGACAGGAACATTGCCAACCATGATTTGACGAGAAATTCGGCGAATAATAGGAGATTCTTTAAACATAATAATTCAACAAAATTAAAATAATAATTACGAAGTAATAGGCAAAGTGAATTTAGCAATTTGCCCGACTCTAAATTGTGACATATCAATAACTTGACCATCAAAATCAATAGCAACTAACTCAGGCTTTCCTAAAGTTATATTAAAAGGCGCCTGCCCGGTAATATTCATCACATAACCTAATCTTTTAATACCCCAAGCAATGCGTTCGCCTGTAGCATCATAAATATTTACCCAACAATCACCGGAAAAAGTAAAAGACACGGCAACTGGCGGAGTATCAACAACAGCTTCACCAGTTAATTCATCAAGCACTGAGCCTGCAGGTATAGGTTCAGCAGTGGCTGTTGCATCGGTAACACTGTTATTTTCATTATTATTAGTTATCGGCGAAGCATTTTCATTAACTTGGCTATTACCCGTTTCTACAATATTTGCATCATTGTCTGAGTCTTCAATACCTGAATCCGCAACCAATTCAGATAAAGGTTCACCTGTTGCACTACCAGCAGATTCATCAACACCTTCTATTTCTTTTACATTAGCTGCTGTTATCGCGTTGGATTGCCCAGCGCTAGATTGCTCGGGCTTATTTGTAATAGGATTTTGTTCAGTTGTTACTGCGACAACTGTCGGTTGATTTTGCGGAGTTGTTAACGTTACATTACGGTTTTCATCTTGCAACCACCACATAATGGTTAAACCAACTAAAACAGCTAAGATAAGATAACTTATCCACATCAACAAATTATTTTCAGCTGCTTTCTCAGTACCTTTTGAAAAACTCAACATTTCAGTACCTTGAGTTTCGGCAATATTTAACGTTTCATAACTTGTTAAAACATCATTCGCCGAGATATTCACTAACTTTGCGTAATTTTTGAGGTAACCACGGTTGTAGGTTTCAGGCAATGACTTATCAAATTGCTCTGATTCAATATCACTGACCAACGAAACCCTAAAGTTTAATCTATTAGCGACATCTTGTTGACTCAATGACTTTTTTTTTCGTGCTTCAGCTAGCATTTTTCCCGGACCAATAACTTCCATATCTTCGGTTAACTCAGGCACTATTTCGCTCATTTAGCTTTTCTCATTTCGTGTTGTTCTGTTGTATTAGGTTCGGCCAAATAAATAATATCGCCGATATGAAGTACTTGGCTACGCTTAAAGTCATTCCAGTTTTCAAGATTATACATGTAGATATTATACTTTTTGGAAATAGAAAAAAGGCTATCACCACTTTCCACTTTATGAAAAGCAATGGCGGCGTTATCAATATTGTCCTCTTGAGCACTATCACTATTTTGAGCTAAATCGTCTAGTGTCAAAGCATCGGTAAAGTCTTCGTTAAAAGCTGTTTGTTGAGTATTGAACGACTCAGTTTTTTCGGAATCACTTTCAGTTTTATGGTTTATTAAAACGGTTTCTTTTTCTTTAATAACATCTTCATTAACTACTTTTTTCGGAGATAAAACGATCACACGTTTTTTTGATTTAGGGACTGAAAATTTCACCGTAGATAAACGATATTGCTCAGCTAAATCGTCTGCTTCTACATGCTGTAGCCCGTTTAGAATATATTGTCTCGCTTCATAAGAATTAGGAAACATTTTTACTAACATGCTCGCATAGTTTTTAGCCATACGGCGATTATGCTGCTTTTCATAAACTTTATAGGCAAGTGATAAGGCGTTAGGATTAAAACGGCGGGTCGCTTTTTCATATTTACGTATATAAGTTTGCGCTTGCTGATATTCACCAATGGCATATTGCAAACGTACCATCTGTATTAACGCTGAGGCATTATTAGGATTGTGCGCAATTGATTTGTTAAAATAGAACTGTGCTTTATCAAAGTTATTTGCTTTAAGTTGACACAATGCAAGGTTTTCATAACTTTGAGAGACTAACAAGTAACTAGGAACGTCAATTGCTTTTAATATTTGTTTCTCTGCCTCAACATAACGTTGTTGCCGACAGAGAAAAACACCATAATTATTAAGTGTATCAGCATCCTTCTTATCAAATGATAGAGCTTTCTCATATGATGCGATGGCTAGTTCAGGCTCTTCTACGATGTCGTAATAATGAGCAAAGGCGGTATGAACTTGAGTAAGTTTTGGTGCAAAACGCTTAGCTTTTTCAAGATTCAGTTTTGCTTGTATGGTATTACCCATTTTTAAATATCCTAGCCCTAATGAAATTCTAGTCATCGCAATTTCATTATTGGTTGAGCTATTTTCTATAACAGGTTTATCACTATTATTTTCGTAGTTTTTTGTAACACAAGCAGACAATAAACTAATAAGCATTATTGATAATAAAACTGAGAATATAACTCTGAAAATTTTATCCATGTTTGCAATTGCCACTTTTATTCGTATTTTATCAGTCGAAAGAAGGTTCAAAGCTTTCCATACCATTTTTCTCTAAAGTTTTATCTATAAAAAGCATATGGTGAACTAGCGTTGAAATAAAACAGAGCTTGAAGTATTTTCCCCTTGGAGTAAAGGTATCAGACGTTTTTTACTGAAATATTTTCGCCACTTGTTTGGTTTTTGTCATTTAAGTTAGCGGTACGTTTAGTACGATCGATTACATCTCCAGCAAGTTGCCCACAAGCCGCATCAATATCCTCACCACGAGGACGACGAGTGATCACTGTTAAACCGTAACTTTGTAAAACTTTATCAAAACGATCAATTCGAGAGTTACTCGGGCGTTTATAAAGAGAGCCCGGATATGGATTAAAAGGAATTAAGTTGATTTTGCTCGGTGTATCTTTTAATACAATCGCCAATTCATGGGCTTGGTCAGTACTGTCATTAACATGATCAAGCATGACGTATTCTACGGTCACCTGCTTATTCGCTTTTGAACCATCAATATATCGACGAGCAGCCGCGAGAAAATCTACCAAAGGGTATTTTTTATTTAAAGGGACTAATTCATCACGTAATTTATCATCTGCTGCATGTACTGAAATGGCTAATGCACAATCAATTTTTTCTTTAAGCATATCCAGCGCAGGAACCACACCCGATGTACTTACTGTGACACGACGTTTTGACAAGCCATAACCAAGATCATTCAACATGGTATCTAATGAAGGAATAAGGTTTTTCATATTTAATAACGGTTCGCCCATACCCATCATCACAATATTAGTAATGGGACGTTTACCAGCAATACGTGTCGCGCCAATATCATTAGCTACTCGCCATACTTGACCAATAATTTCTGCCATTGAAAGGTTACGATTAAAACCTTGCTGCGCGGTTGCACAAAACGTACATTCAAGTGCACAGCCAACTTGGGAAGAAACACAAAGTGTTGCGCGATCGTTTTCAGGGATCCACACGGTTTCAACTACTTGACCACCTTCAAGTTTTATCGCGTATTTAATAGTGCCATCTTTGGATATTTGTTTATCAGATATTACTGGTGCTTTAATTTCAGTAAGACGCTGTAATTTTTCACGTAATTTCTTATTCAAATTGGTCATTTGCTCAAAGTCAGAATAACCGAAATGATAAATCCATTTCATTATCTGATCAGCACGAAAGGGCTTTTCACCAATAGATTCAAAATATTCACGCATGCCTTGGTGATCTAAGTTTAATAAATTTACTTTTTTACTTGATTTAGATGCGGCTTGACTTACAACTTCGTTCACTTCACTCATGATTTACAACTTTTTAAACAACAAAATTACGGAAAACACATTGTACAATTTTCAAACAAAACAGACAATTTGTGGATCAATTTATAATAAATATTAATATTTTCTTTAACTTAAAAATATAGAGCTAACTCTAAAAAAATTAATATTTAGTATAAGACTAAAAATAATAAAAGGATTTTACTGAAGAACAGTAAAACCCTTTCAAATACTTAATTTGTATCTTAATCACAGAAAATGAAGTGAATTCAAGCAGATTGCACGGAGCTTACGTTAGTAAGTGAGTACATTCGATGAAGAATTCGCAAATTTTGCGAAGATTAATATCAAATTAACGAGTGCGTGGGCAAACTTCGTCATCTGAGAAGAAATAAGCAATTTCACGAGCAGCTGATTCTAAAGCGTCAGAGCCATGAGCAGCATTTTCGTCGATGCTATCAGCAAGATCTGCACGGATAGTACCCGCTAGTGCTTCAGCAGGGTTAGTAGCACCCATGATTTCACGGTTTTTAAGAACAGCGTTTTCGCCTTCTAAAACTTGAACCATTACTGGACCAGACGTCATAAATGCAACTAAAGCACCAAAGAAAGGACGTTCGCTATGTTCAGCGTAAAAACCTTCTGCTTTTTCTTGGCTTAAATGAACCATTTTAGAAGCAACGATTTTTAAACCAGCAGTTTCAAAACGGTTGTAGATTTGACCAATGAAGTTTTTAGCAACTGCGTCTGGTTTTACGATAGAAAAAGTACGTTCGATAGCCATGATAAGCCCTTATAAATATATGATTAAATAAGATGGTATAAATTTTGGGCGCGATTATAGACTAAATATTGCAAAATGCCTAGTATTATCCAGAACAGCCAAATAATTTACTTTACTGAGCGGCAATATTTTCGGGGGCTGGAATTTTAGTCGCTTGCCAAGCCACAACTTGCCAGATGTCATTTCGCTTAAGAAATGTTCCAGTATTGAAATATTGAATTTGCTTTTTTGTATTTAAATTGTTGATATTGGCAATTAATTTAAAAGCTACTATCGCGGTGCTACCGTACAAGCGAATATCAATATCTTCAGCACTATAAGTCGGTGAAGTGTATTTATCTGCTTCATTGGTATTATTATCACTTACGTTTTTATCATTACTGTTCTTGATACCATCAACTATAAATTTTTTATCGAAACGTTCGCCTGCTGAACTGGTATAAATAAGATCATCGGCCCAAAAGTTAGTATGCTTTTCCAATGCCGACTGAGTATTATCAGTGAGAAACGAATTCAATAATTTCTGTAACTGCTCTTTATCACCAGCAATGACCATATTTGAGTAACATAAAAGGATGACGGATAACAATATAAAACTTAAGGTACGCATATAACTATGTTCTGCGGCGCGCTGAATAATTTGTTGATTAGATATTTCCATGAGTTACCTCTTTTTATTATTATTGATATTTTTACCCCGTTATTATTCCTCATTTATTTATAAAAAACAAAGGCAGCCTTTAAGCTACCTTTGATTAACAATTCTTACATACGTTTAAAACATTAGCGGCCAAACATACCGCCGCCCATGCCGCCCATTCCTCCTGGGGGCATCATACCTTTCATACTGCGCATCATTTTTTGCATGCCACCTTTACCTGACATTTTTTTCATCATTTTTTGCATTTGCATAAATTGTTTAAGCAGTTTGTTTACATCTTGAATCTGTGTGCCTGAACCGGTAGCAATACGGCGTTTACGAGAACCTTTGATAATATCTGGTTTTTTCCGCTCTCCCGGTGTCATTGAATTGATAATAGCTTCCATTCTACCGGTCATTTTGTCATCCATCTGACCTTTAATTTGTTCAGACATATTACCCATACCCGGTAATTTATCCATTAAACCCATCATACCGCCCATGTTTTGCATTTGTGTTAACTGGTCGCGAAAGTCTTCTAGATCAAAACCTTTACCTGATTTAACTTTTTGGGCAAGTTTGGCGGCTTTTTTCTTATCAACTTTTTGTTCAACTTCTTCGATAAGGGAAAGAACGTCACCCATACCTAAAATTCGAGAAGCGATACGGTCAGGATGGAAAGGCTCTAAAGCATCAACTTTTTCACCAACACCCATAAATTTAATGGGTTTACCCGTGATATGACGAATAGATAATGCAGCACCACCACGAGCATCACCATCAGTTTTTGTTAGAATGATACCCGTTAGAGGTAAAGCCTCATTAAAAGCTTTAGCGGTATTAGCCGCATCCTGCCCGGTCATTGCATCAACAGTAAATAACGTTTCAATGGGGTTAATCGCAGCATGTAATTGCTGAATTTCACCCATCATGCTTTCGTCAATATGCAAACGCCCTGCGGTATCAACAATAAGTACGTCAAAGAACTTTAATTTCGCATGGGCAATGGCCGCATTAGCTATATCAATAGGCTTTTGTTTGATATCACTGGGGAAAAATTCAACATTAATTTCTTCAGCAAGTGTTTGTAGTTGTTTAATAGCGGCAGGACGATAAACATCGACGCTTACTACTAAAACTTTTTTCTTTTCACGTTCTGTTAAAAACTTGGCAAGTTTAGCAACCGACGTTGTTTTACCAGCCCCTTGCAAACCAGCCATAAGCACAACAGCAGGAGGAGTCGCTTTTAAGTCTAAGCCTTCATTGACCTCTCCCATCGCAGATTCAAGTTCAGACTGAACAATTTTGACAAAAACTTGCCCTGGGGTAAGACTTTTTGAAACGTCTTGACCTACAGCGCGTTCTTTTACTTTACTAATAAATTCCCTGATCACAGGTAAAGCAACATCGGCTTCAAGCAATGCCATACGAACTTCACGTAGTGTGTCTTTAATATTGTCGTCAGTTAAACGACCTCGACCACTGATGTTTTTAAGGGTTTTGGTTAAACGATCGGAAAGATTTTCAAACATGAATGACTCTACTGATATGGCTGACGATAGTAAATATCTCCACATTATACCTGTCGTTCAAATAAGCGAAAGTACAAATTTGAAACAAGTTTTTTTAATAGCTAATATTTCGGCAATTAATACTTGATAATTGTTATTAATCATCTATTTGATCATAAACTATGGCGTCGAACTAGCAATCTGATAGAATCATTTCAGTGTTGTTTACTCTCAACTATCGAGGTAACAACTTATTCTACGAAAGGTTTTACGAAATAACCTATATTTACAGTGTTGGAGCACTTTGTGAATTTATCGAACATTGGTTCTTTTATTGCTTTTGTCGGCTATCTACTAGCAACAATAGCAATTATTTCCCGACTATTTCATCCTAAAGGCCCAAACATAGTCATTGTCTTGTTTTTGGCATGTATTGCCATTATTGCCCATACATTGAGCAATGGAGAGTTCTTATATTCAAACGAAACAATCAACTTTAGTTTACCCAATGTAATATCGCTGGTGAGTTTGCTCATTACTTTAACGGTATCTGCAATAGCACTACGCTATAAAATTAATTTGTTACTGCCTGTTGTCTATGGCTTTGCTGGTTTTTGGCAATTGGTGATGATTTTTATACCGACAATAGGGCAAGCACCTTTAATTGCCGAAAAAATGCCAATTGTTAGTCATATAACATTGGCGTTAATCGCTTATTGTGTACTGATCATTGCAACACTTTATGCCTTTCAAGTGGCTTATATAAATTTTAAATTGAAAAGTAAAAACTTGCTGGCTGTTAGCCATCTGCCCCCTCTGATGCAAGTAGAAGGACAGCTCTTTATTATTTTGGCCATAGGTACTATTTGTTTATTTGCCAGCGAACTTGTTGGTTTTGTTTATCTTGAAAATTTTATTTCCAAAGCCAACGCCCATAAAACGGTATTATCATTATTATCTCTATCTTTATATATCATCATCTTATGGGGACATTATAAACAAGGTTGGCGTGGCCATCGTGTATTGATATTAGTGACATCAGCCAGTGCTTTATTAACGTTAGCTTATTTTGGTAGTCGCTTTGTCAAAGAATTTATTTTAGCCTAATCTGAATTTATACTTATATTTATGTTTTACATTCTAAATAACAAGGATCCTCTTTTTGGATAATATCACCACTGAAATGTTGTCTGTCATACTTGGCATACTCATTCTACTGTCAGCTTACTTCTCTAGTTCAGAAACAGGCATGATGTCGCTAAATCGCTATAAGTTAAAACATCTTGAAAAACAAAACCACAAAGGTGCTAAGCGGGTTAGTAAACTTCTTGAAGAACCCGATAAACTT
Organism: Colwellia sp.; assembly: GCA_013215655.1. Lineage (GTDB taxonomy): Bacteria > Pseudomonadota > Gammaproteobacteria > Enterobacterales > Alteromonadaceae > Colwellia_A. The sequence continues at coordinate 25,131 of JABSOX010000039.1, read as the reverse complement.
ATTGGTTTGATCCTTATTGGTAATAATTTAGTCAATATTTTTGCGACCCTGATCACTGGTATCATCGCGGAAAGATTATATGGTGATACGGGGATATTTTATGCGGGTTTATTGTTAACATTAGTCATTCTAATTTTTGCTGAAATCACCCCTAAAACAATGGCGGCACTCTACCCAGAGAAAGTTGCTTTCCCCAGTTCAATTATATTGGTCTTATTATTAAAGTTGCTATACCCAGTTGTAATAGCGGTGAATTGGATAACTAATGGCATACTATCGCTATTAGGTGTTAGTTCAAAACAACGAGAGCAACACAGTTTAAGCTCAGAGGAGTTACGCACCGTTGTAAATGAAGCGGGTGCTCTACTACCTGAGCGAGATCAAGATATGTTAGTTGGTATATTAGATCTTGAAAAAGTCACGGTTGAAGACATTATGGTACCGCGTAACGAACTCATTGGTATTGATATTAATGATGACTGGAAAAAAATTCAAAAACAATTAACACAGTCTAACCATACCCGAGTTTTGTTATATCGCGATAGTATTGATGATGTTGTTGGTTATGTTCATGTTCGTGATGCTTTGAAATTGCTTTCAAAAAATCAATTCACCAAAGCGTCATTACTTAGAGCCGTAAGAGAACTTTATTTTGTCCCTGAAAAAACGCCACTCAATGTTCAATTACTAAAGTTTCAGCGTGCAAAAGAGCGCTTAGCTTTGGTTGTTGATGAATATGGTGATATTCAAGGATTAGTGACATTGGAAGATATACTTGAAGAGATTGTTGGTGATTTCACCACCACAATGACGCCAACAACCAGTGATGAGGTAAGCATTCAGCCTGACGGTAGTTATCTTGTTGATGGCAGTGCCACCATACGTGACATTAATAAAGAAATGAGTTGGCACTTCCCAACTGATGGCCCTAAAACATTAAATGGCTTAATCGTAGAGTACCTTGAAGATATCCCTCAAGCTAACATCAGCGTAAGAGTTGCAGGTTATCCTGTAGAAATTATTGATGTAAACGACAATATGATCATTACAGTGCGTATTTTACCTGAATTATACCAAGGTGCTGCTCATAAGGATGATTAGTAAAATAGAGTTTGAAATGGGTATCTATTCATAAATTGTGGATAATATTGTTTAGTTCAAAGTTAATCACAAAGTTATTCACAAGCTAATTAAGCAAGAGCATTTTTCCACAATTTCTGTGGATAACAAATGCAAGGCCAATAAATATAAGCTTTGCATTTTGCAATCGTTTTCTTACAGAAAAATGAAGTTTTTTTGACATTTTTTAAAGGTATAGATATACCAAGAGCTTGCTGTTAATTAACAAAAAAAATATTTTTTTGGCAAGGTATATGCTGTATAAAAAACAGTATCCCAACACTACTGGAAATATATATACCCGTTGCCAATCAAGATGCATATTTCAGAACTACTGAGCAATTCATGATCAAGGGTCTCTTTTTATTAATGGTCATTCCCTTGAAAAAAGAGGCAACGACGAGCATGATTTACTCAGTAGTCCCCTCTGGGTTGGTTTATAAGCACTTTATGCCACGTTATTCATTTTGACAAGGTTTCCACATCGATGTGGACCATTAGGGCAACGCAGAACGTAGTTGCCGAGAATACCCCTTCTCTAAAACGAATGCCTCGCCTAAAGTACTTATAACTCCAACTGAAATCATGCACTTTGAATGGTAACGGGTATTTAAATTGACTTAACCAAAAAATAAACGCCATAGCCAACTTGAATTGAGTTCATCTTCACAACTTTTTAGTTGTCCGCTATATCGTTTAGCTCTGCTATCTACTTTACGAGAAACTTTCACCAACCAAGGTTTCTTTTTATAGCTCTTGCGCTTAAAACCTCCCCAACCTTCATGATAATTAAGGTATTGATTATAAGTATCCCATTTTGAAACTTTATTAATTTTCTGAGTTTTAAAAATAAACCATGACATAAAATCAATTGCATCATCGAAGTCATCTCGGTCTGCACCTGAATTTCCTGTTTCTCTAATATAATCAGCCCATGTCATCGTTTTAGCTTGAGAAAAACCGTAAGCAGAGCTAACACGTCCCCAAGGAATAAATCCAAATAAATAGTCTTTAGGGGGCAAAGCATCCGATCTAAAAGAGCTCTCTTGATACATCATGCTCATTGGTACATGAATAGGTACTCCCCATTTATCTTTTGCATCTTTGGCGGCGAAGTACCAACTTCTATGCTCTCGAAATATTTCGCATAAATTTTCAGGATTCTTTGGTGGTGGGGTTGCACAGCTCGTCAAAAAAATAAAAACAAGCATCGCTAAAGTAATGATTTTTGAAAAATAAAAAGGCATAAGGAAAACTTTATGGTGATTTATAAAATAATAATGCCAGAAAGATAGTTGAATTACAGCGTTTATAAAAATTAAATAAACTTTATTTGAACTATAACAAAATTCTTGGCTCATACTATATGAGAGGCTTATTTCCCTAGTGTTTCATGTTTTATAGCGCATTTACTGTTAAGTAAGATGCGCTTTTTTTTGTCTTTTTTTTCATATACCCAAGTTACCTCAAGATGCAGGATTCAGCTGGAATTAGAAACGTTTTAGGCAAGGCTTTGATTGATGAGAATAGTTTTTTCTATTGTCGAAATCAATAACGCAGTATAAACGTTTCTAAACCAGCCCTACGGGGACGTCCGAGTAAATCATGTTCGTCGTTGCGTATCTAATTAAGGGAACAACCATTAATAAAATACACGCCTAGATCATGAATTGCTCGGGCGTCCTGAAACGAGCATCTTGAGGTATCTTGGGTATATACATTTTATTTAAAAATAAATTGAATGTTTTTTGAACTATTTGAAATAAGTAAAGTCATAATATATGAAAGCAAAACCTCCCTGGACTGCTTTCATAGTTTTATAGCGCGTTGCCCTAACGCGCTTTTTTTTGTCTAAAATTATTTTCTTAAATATGAAAGCTTTAATCAGCAAAATATTCAGCTAAAAACTGGTCGAAATTCACCTCATCACTTTGCTCTATGTTTTTTTGCGCTTGATGAGAGGTTATAACACTGTCTTCAAAATGTTGCAGATCAAATACTTTATAGTCTTGCTTTAGGAGAGCTTCACGATAACCACTTGCCATTTCTAAGGCCGTTCCTACTAAACTCCCTTCTTTAGTTACCACAATATCTAAAATTTGTGCCGAAGGAGTTAAGTTTGCGTCAATTAATTTTGCTTTTTCATTCTTCAGTACTTGCTGATACTTGGTTGAATTATTTGCTTTATCTAAAAGTAATGCAACATCCATCATTTCAGTAAAGATTTCCAAACCCCACTGTTTAACTGATTTTATCTCTCCATGATCAGATAATCGTAATAATGGGTCTCGACCACGAATAACAACTTCATCCATGTTTTTTTCATAATTTTGCTGTATTGAGCAATCTAAATTTGAATGGTCTTTTAAAGCACAATAGGTAAGAAAAATATCCAAGAAATAAACTTGTTCGAGACTGATGCCAGTATCAACAAAAGGGTTTACATCTAAGGCACGAACTTCAATGTATTCAACCCCTCTATTTTGTAAAGCCTCCGAAGGCTTTTCTCCAGACTTTGCGACTTGTTTTGGGCGAATAGGAGCATAGAGTTCATTTTCTATTTGCAATACATTGCCATTTAATTGTTGATATTGCCCATCAACTTTAATGCCTATTTTTTCAAATGTTTCTGACGTTAAGTTTATGGCTTTTTTAACACCATCTAAATAACCATCAAGGTTGTTATAACAAATTTGTAATGATGATTGTTCACTGTTGGTATACCCCAAATCACTCATCCGTAATGACGTTGCATGCTCTAAGTATAAATAACCTTTTGCTGATTTTTTAAAAGGTAAGTTTTGTGATTTACCTTGTAAAAAAGAAGGGCATATTGCCGGAGAACTACCATATAAATACGGGATCAACCAACAAAAACGTTTGTAATTACGTAATACAGAAAAATAACGTTCAGAAATAAAATCATCTAAATTATCACTATTATTATTGATCGTTTGTAGTGTTCGCCAAAAACTCTGAGGAAACGAAAAATTAAAGTGAATTCCCGAAATAACCTGCATCATGCTGCCATAACGGTTTTTAAGCCCTTGGCGATATACAGTTTTCATGGTACCGACATTTGAACTGCCGTATTGAGCCAGCGGTATTTTTTCAGCATCATCAACAAAACACGGCATACTCATTGGCCACAATAACTCACCATTAAGCTGACTAAGCGTAAATTTTTGAATATCTTGTAATTGTGCAATAGTCTCTTCAGGTGTGTAACTAACCGGCGTTATAAACTCTAATAATGCTTCTGAATAGTCTGTAGTTATATAAGGATTGGTTAATGCTGAGCCGAGATTATAATGGTGAGGCTCTTCTGAAAGCCGACCTTCGCTTAATACACGTAAGGCTTCTCGTTCAATGCCTCGACCAAACCCTGTCAATGATGACAAATTTGAGGCTTGGTTAAATGTAGCTATATGTTCACTAAAAGATAATGTCAAAATATGTCCCAATGCTTTAAGCAAGAGTTATGCTTTCTAATTTGTGGCTTGATCTCAGTTTTTCAATGGTCAAATCACGTTATTTATTGCCACAACCAGAAATACCAACCAAATAAATTCAAATACTTGACTGTATGTGACCGTATGCACCAACAAATCATTACAATAATTTCATCAATTGTACCTATACAGTTTTCTATTAATCGTAATAAAATGTTTCTTGAGTAGCTTATCACCATTAAATTTCATCAAATAAGGTCACGATCAAAGAATTAGAGTTTCTTATCAACACTTCATACGGTAAAGTCTAACGCAAAAAAATAAGAAGTTACCTTAGTATGCAAGATAATCCTTTAAGTTTATTGCCTCCTTTAGTGGCCATCATTATTGCTGTTTGGCGTAAAAATGCTTTGCTCGCTTTATTTTGTGGTGTGCTATTAAGTTTTGTCATGGGCGCTAATTGGCAGCTCATCGATGGAGTAAAAGAAGGTGCATGGGGGATCGTTAATGTATTTTCATCATTAGGTAATACTTACATCATCGTCTTTAGTCTACTTATTGGTGCGTTGGTTACTTTAATGAACCAGTCCGGCGCAGTGAATGGTTTTATAAAACATCTTAGCAGCCTCAATTTAGTCAAAACTCAACGACAAGCAAGTATGCTGCCGACCATCATTGGCACCAGTATTTTCACTGATACTAACTTAAGTATGTTTACCGCTGGCATGGCCAGTCAAAAGCTCTTTGATAAACATGGCATGAGCAGAGCAAAACTGGCCTATTTATTAGATTCAACTTGTGCGCCTATCAGTATCTTATTTCTCATTAATGGCTGGGGAGCTTATGTCTTAGGGCTATTAGATGGTTATCAATTTTCCGACCCTGTCGGTATTTTAATTGGTACGATAAGTTATAACGTTTATGCCATTATTGCTGTTGCTCTAGCCTACTACACCGCCTATAGCGGTAAAGTATTTGGCCCAATGAAACATGCTGAATCCATGTTAGCACCGGTAACTCAGCAAACGATTGAAAAAATAGCGCCGGCAAAAGTCATGTGGTTACCACTCATTTCATTATTAGTCATTACGTTAAGCCTATTATGGATAACGGGTAATGGTGACATTCGCCGTGGTTCCGGTTCTTTTTCGGTATTTTGGGCTATTGTCAGTTCTTTAAGCATACTTATATTTATGATAATTATATATAAATTATTGTCATTTAAGGAAATTGCCACGGGTTCAATAACAGGTATTAAACACATGGCACCTGTCGTCGCTATTTTGGTACTTTCTTTCGCCTTTGGTGATGCAATTAAAGCCTTAGGCACAGGGGTTTATGTTAGCCAGCTACTTAATGTTGAAGTGCCTTTATTCCTAATGGCTCCCATTCTCTTTATCGCGGCAGCAATTATGGCCTTTGCAACAGGTACCTCATGGGGAACATTTGCCATATTAATACCTATCGCGGTTCCTATTGCCCAACAAAGTGGTTTACCTGTAGAGTTTTTGGTTGCAGCAGTCTTAGGTGGCGGGATTTTTGGCGACCATGCATCACCGATATCAGATACCACTGTCGTCGCTTCAATGGCCAGTGGTTGTGATCATTTTGAACATGTTAAAACACAGCTACCGTATGCACTAGTTGGCGCTGTAGCGACGTTAGTAATTTATATAATTATTGGCTTAAGTTTTTAGGACATGTCAAAAAACTCAACTAAAAAAAATGACCTTACGCTAATTGATGAACAAAGCGACTTTATTATTGCCATAAAACCAACAGGTATAAGCTTTCATGATGAAGATGTTTTAGGTTCAGGTTTATTTAGTGAAATTAAATCACAATATGGCTACAGTGAACTCTATCCTGTACATCGGTTAGATAAGATTACCTCTGGATTAATCATCTTTGCTAGAAATAAAGCAACAGCAATAGCATTTCAGCAGCTGTTTGAGCAGCATAAAATACAAAAGTTTTATCTTGCTGTAAGTGATAAGAAACCTAATAAAAAACAGGGGTTGATTAAAGGTGATATGGTTAAAAGTCGTCGCAGTATGTGGAAATTACTGCGTAGTCAAAACAATCCGGCAATCAGTCAATTTTTTTCCTATAGTATTGGTGGCGGTAAGCGCTTATTTATCATCAAGCCACATTCAGGAAAAACACATCAAATTCGTGTAGCGCTTAGCAGCATTGGCTCTCCTATTATTGGCGATCCAAATTATTACTCAAATTCACAAGCTGATCGAGGATACTTACACGCTTTTGCGCTGCAATTTACTTTAAATGACACTCTATATTCATATGTAAATAAACCCGTCTTTGGTAATGAATTTTTAACTTCTGTTGTCAGTGAAAATATAGCTAAACTTACTCAACCCTGGCAATTACCATGGCCACCTGTCACTAAAAATAATTAACTCGCCTGTATCCTATTGAGTTAATACCTATTGAGTTAATACCTATTGAGTTAATACCTATTGAGTTAATACCTATTGAGTTAATACCTATTGAGTTAACACTTTTTTAGTTAAGACCTTCTGGGCTAATACCTTCTGAATGATGGCATACTCGCGCATTAACCCCCATTTTTGATATATTTCACGTGCTGCATCTGTTTTGATAAAATTAGGGTAGTCACGCTGCCAAATTCGTTTTAATTTTAACCCTTGTTCATTATTAGCAAAGGCCGCATATATTTTAAAAAAACCAATATGCTTAGTCAGAAACTGTGAACGATAAGATGAAACCTCATCAAGGAAAAAGCCACATTCACAATCTATTAAAATATCATCCCGTCCTATCAGTAATTTTTTTAATGCTTGTACACGTGTATTAACCTCACTTACCTGATGTGCCGACAGGTCTAAATCTAATGACAAGCCTTCACTGAGTCCTGCAATAAACAACAACCTTTTCCCTAATAACGTACTGACACCTTGCCAGTTAATCTTGCTATCCTTAGGGAAAATAGCCACTATATTATCGCTATCATGGGGTTGTTTAGAAAATAGTAATTTTTTATTATCAACTTTGGCAATACCTATGGCTATATCAGCCTGCTTGTTTTCCAGTAAATGAATAACACGACGATAAGGATATACATTAACCTTTACTGTATACCCTAAAGGTTCAAAAATAGCCCGAGCAACATCAAATTGCTGCCCCGTTCCGTCACGATTCGTCTGTGGGGGAAAAACTTCAGCAACCAGATTAATAGTTTCAGCAAGCGTTTGTTGAGCAGAAAACACGATAATAAAGAAAAGAAACCTGATGATGGATAATTTAGCCAAATGAAAAGTCCTAAACTTACTTATAACTTAAACCATTATAGTTTTAAACAACCAATATTACTTTGAAAAAAATCAAGAAAAACGCGTGTCTTTTTAGCGATACTTCGACTTTGATATAATACCGATAATTGTTGTGCTACGGGAGGATTTTCTAACAATAGTCGTTTCACTAAATGGTTTTCTCGATCACCATTGACTAAATATTCTGGCAGTTTTGCTAAACCTAAATTACGTTTTACTGCAGCAAGTCGCATTTCAGGGCTTGATAACATCATAAACGTTTTAGGTGCTATCGCCATAGTATTCTTACTGCCTCGAAAAAACCATAACTGATTTTCTTGTGACAAAATACAATCACTATCAATTAACTGTTGTGGTGATATCTGCTTAGGGAATTTTCTTTGCTGTGCCGCATAAATTGCTTGAGGAAAACTTAACAATGTTTTTGCGATCCAATTTGATGAAGGCAGCGATTGCTCATGTAAAACAAAAATCAAATCAAACGTTAAATCATGCTCTGGGGTTTCTTGTGAATAATGCTGACAATGCACAGAAATATCTGGATATAATAAAGCAAACTCCGTAATAAGTTCAGCCATTACCTGATTAAAAAATTCTAATGGTAACAGAATTTTTAACTTACCTTTTGGTAAAGAAATAAAATCACTAATACTAGCTTCCGCTGTCATTAATGCCTCTATATGAGGTTTACACGCCCGAAAAAGTTGTTCACCTGTTTCAGTTAATTGTTGAGAACGTGTGGTTCTCACTAATAACTGACTACCTATTTCATTTTCTAACAGGGCTAAACGACGACTCAATTTCGACTTAGGCAAATCAAGTATTTGAGCTGCAGCGGTTAATGAACCGGACTCAACAATCGTTAAAAAAAAAGATAGATTATCTAAACTTTGCATCACACCCCCTTTATTGTTTCAAAAATAGGACAATCAATTCTATTAGAGCCCGCTAATCAAGTAAAGACAATCTAGGTAAACTGTTTTTTGCAAGTGAAATACATAACCCCGAGGAAGAATAATGAGCAATATAATTGAAGTAAGCAGTGAACAATTTGTTAGTGAAGTTGAACAACATAGTGGCAAAGTATTAGTTGATTTTTATGCTCCGTGGTGTGGCCCATGTAAGATGATTGCTCCTGTTGTTGAACAAATTTCAACAGAGTTTAGTGAACTGAAAGTTGTAAAAGTAAACGCTGATAATGCGCAAGAATTGATGGCAAAGTTTGGAATTCGAGGTATACCGACATTGCTACTTATCGATAATGGTGAAGTCATCGCTACAAAAGTGGGCGCAGCATCAGTATCTCAAGTACGTGAATTTGTAGCTTAATTTTGTAAATTTCATCGAAGTGCATAGTGCAGGATACCTGCAGGTAAGGATATTTTGTATGTTCGGCACGAGTACCAAGAGGTTCGATAAAAGAGTATTTAGCGTATCCAGAAGGTATTTGCTTTAATATTTGTCGAGGTACATTACATGTTCCCGATTGTTTTGTAAGTCGACACGAACGTAGTGAGGCTCGACAATATGTATTTGGATTCTTGTCGAGGTGCAGGTTATATGTTCCCGACATAACCTAAGTACCTACTTCCTGTAGGCAAACCTCGACCTACATAAAAACCATACATCCTGACCGTACATCCTGTACATCCTGTACATACACGAAATTATGCTCCTGCAATTTCGATATTGCCTGCATGGACGCAGGTACTTAACTTTTGTCTGGAACTAAAAAGTTGACCGTACATCCTGTACATACACGAAATTATGCTCCTGCAATTTCGACATACCGTACATCCTGTACATAAAAAGGGGAATACAAGATACCTTGTATTCCCCTTATCTAAGAATTCAATGACTAACTCTTAATGACGTTTTATAGTGAATGAATAAAAACTACCCCAATGGCCGTTGGGCAAATAAATTTTGTATAAATAGGCCATATTTTCCAAAACAAACTATTTTCAACTTCACCGTAACCTTTCTTTATTTCCGTTAATATTTCGTTTCTATGCCAAATCCAACCAACAAATATACAACATAACATCGCAATAATAGGCTGTCCGTACTGCGTCGCTAATGTGGCAACGAAGTCCAACATGAAACTAATATTCAAAACGATAATAGTGCTTAACACTAAAATACCGAGTCCAATCAATAATGTTGCTTTTGATCTTGGCATATCATGACGCTCAACCGCATAAGATACCGGACCTTCTAACATCGAAATTGAAGATGTGAGTGCTGCAATAGACATTAAAATGAAAAAGGCAAAACCAACAAACAGCCCCATGCTGCCCATGCTATCAAACAGTGCTGGTAAAACAGTAAAAATAAGACTAGAGCCAGAGATTAAACTGCCATCTTCAGCAAATATCACCACACCTTGCGCTTGTGCAACGTACATCGCAGGAATTACTAACAAACCGGCTAAGAATGCAATAGAAACATCAATAAGTGTAACTTGTGCACCTAAAGTGACCAAGTTTTCTTCTTTTGATATATAAGAACCATAAATAATCATCACACTGGTACCTAATGACAAAGAAAAGAATGCTTGTCCCATGGCGCTAATTAATAAATCAGGTTCGAAAATACGAGAGAAATCAGGATTTAAATAAGCATTTAGTCCTTCTGCAGCACCGTCCAATGTAACAACATAGATGATAAGTGATACCAGTAAAACAATAAGCACCGGCATTAATCGTTTTGACCACTTCTCAATACCATTTTCAACACCACTACGAATAATGAAAATAGTTAAAAACATAAATAAGGTGGTAAATAAGAGGTTTCGAAATATTGATTGAGAAACAAACCATTGTGCAGAGTCACTACCTAAGAGGATCGCAATAGGCTCGATAGCAAATGACATCATCCAACCAGCAAAAACACCATAAAAACTAAGAATTAATGCGGCACATATAATTCCGCCAAAACCAACAAAAAAAGCAAACTTTTTTTGTGCTGCTGTTCGTGACATTTTTTGCATTGAAGTAACGGCATTGGCCTGACCAAATCGGCCAATCAATAACTCAGCCATAAATGCCGGGTATGCCAAAAAGAAGGCTAAAACTAAATAAACTAAAACAAAGGCCGCACCACCATTACTTGCAGTTTGTGTTGGAAAGCCCCAAATATTGCCTAAACCTACAGCAGAGCCTGCCGCAGCCATGATAAAACCTATGCGAGAACTAAACCCGCCTCTAGAAACACTCATCGAAATTTATCTTTTTTATTATAAGAACCCCGTAATTTACTTAATGTATAAACAAAACAACAGGATTAATTTGTTAAAAATTACAATTTTGAATATTTAGTAAAGAGATAGCTGTAAACTTTATACGCCATTTGCTCAATGACACCATTAAAATTAAAAAAATCATTAAGTATACAATACACTTATCATACATTTCTCATACACTTTCACTACACTTTAATATATTGTTAATTAAGATTATCTTTTAAAATAACTAATAACGATAACAACAGGCACATCAGATTGTTCAGATTACACCATAAACATTTACCTACTCTCTTATCAATAAGCTTTCTATTTTTAGGTTTAACACCTTTTAATATTTATGCTGAGTCGAGTATTTGTAAACAACTTAAAAAAATCACCTTTATTACCAACCCTATTTTTGATAAAAGTGATGATGATTATATTTTTATTCATGACTGGGCAAATTTTTTTCATATTGATACCAAACAAATTACCCTTAAAAATGAAGCCGCTTTTTTCTTGCAAAGGTGTGACAGTTCTGAAGAAAATTTAGCAGAACTAGAACGTCACTTCAGACAACGAAAATTTATTCGAGATGCCAAGGTAAACATTGATAAAGAAAATAAAATCACTGTCGAAACATGGGATAACTGGTCACTTATGCCTACTGCTGACTATGGACGAAAAGGTGGTGAAAATGAATTCTCTATTGGTATTAAAGATAGAAACCTTTTAGGGCTAGGTATTGATGCTGAAGTTGAATATTTTACTAATGCTCAAAATAGTGGTTATAAATTTGATACCGAAATCCCACTATTCTTAGATAATAATGCCCATGCCGCTTTAACCTTTATTGATAGTGATGACGGTGAACTTTATTCGGTATTTTTTAATAAAGGCTTTGTCAGCCATGATACTAACAACGCCTACAATATTGGTTTTTTAGAAGCAAAAAATCAAACAAAGTTATTTCAAAATGGTAAAAAACTCACCCGCTTTAATCATGATACCAGTTATAAAAACATCCAATGGGGTTGGTTATCCCAAGATAACCACACGAATACACTACGCTTTTATGCAGGTTTAACGCAAGAAGAACATACCTTTACTACGCTATCTGAAAATTCTTTGGTTTTAACTGATAACAACAAAAGCGACGATAATTCATTCTCTTTACCCAGTGACAGGTCTTTTACCTATCCATGGTTAGGTTTTGGATATCAAGAAAAACAATATAAAAAACTCACCAACATTTATCTGATAAATCACACCGAAGACTTTAACCTTGGCTGGCAATTAAATGGACATCTAGGATTAGCTGATGGTAACAAAGAGAACTCCGCATGGACCCTTTATAGGCTTAATATCAGTAAAGGCATGCAGTTATCTAATCAATCACTGTTGATATTTAGTGGTGAAATAGCAGGTGAAACTTACCAATCACATAAAAATCGCGTTATTGCTAAATTATCATTGGAAGCTTTTCACGAGCTTAGTGACCAATGGCGATTATATTTTAAAAATACTAACGTTTTCAGTAAAAATCAATTCAAAGACGACCCAATTTCTTTAGGTGGGGATACCAGTTTGCGAGGTTTTCCATTACAATATCAGCACGGTGAAAATACAACATTATTTACCAGTGAACTTCGTTACTATCCTCAAATAAATATTTTTAAATTATTTGAATTAGGCGGAGTGTTTTTTTGGGATGTAGGAAAAGCATCTGGTACTTCTACGATAAAAAATATCGACAACGGATGGTTAAATTCTTTAGGTATTGGCGCCCGTTTCTTCTCCACACATTCTAGTGAATCGCAAGTTATCCACTTAGATCTCGCATTTCCCATTTCTGACAACGATCAGTTAAATGGCGTAGAAATACGTGCTGAAACAAAATATGCATTTTAGGAGCATTAATGAATTATTTGTCCATGATTAGTATTAAAAAAAGTATTAGCGCTAATCAACTGATTATTCTAGCAAGTTTATATTTCACCTTTATATTTAACATCCCCTTTTTATCGCGTGTATATACTGCGGTTGTTTCTCAAGAGGTGTATAACTTACCGTTTTTAATTTCTGTTCCTTTGCTTTTATTGAGCTTAGTGGTTATTTTTTTAACACTTTTTTCAGTTAAATATGTACTTAAAGGTGCATTGATTTCTTTAACTATATATTCCTCATTACTGTTTTTTAGCACGATTACTTACGGCATCGTATTTGATTATGGTATGTTGCAAAATGTCTTTGAAACCCATCCTGCTGAAGCCTTTTCATATTTTAATCTTTATTCATTGGTCTTTTTTGTTATCACGGGCATCATCCCCAGTCTAATTATTCTCAAGATAAACATTCATTATCAACCATTATTTTCTGAATTATTGACGCGTTTAAAAGTACTTATCCCCGCTATTGTGATGTTATTGCTGGTGGCAATTGTCTTTTATTCTAATTATTCATCCGTAGGTCGAAATAATCGTGGTGTCGAAAAATACCTGATCCCATTTCAAGCCATTGCCAGTACGGTTCATTACGTTAAAAAGAACTATTTATCCCCGCCAATGAAGTTTTCAATAATAGATGATGCGCCGACACTTGAGACAAGTGACCCTAGTATCAGCAATATAACGGTATTAGTGGTTGGCGAAACTGCAAGAGCAAAAAACTACTCAATAAATGGTTATCAAAAAAATACCAATCGTCATACAGAAAATTTATCCTTAGTCTCTTTTAAAGATATGTATTCATGTGGTACTGCCACTGCCGTTTCTGTTCCTTGTATGTTTTCGGCATTAACAAAGGAGAACTACGATGGACGTAAAGCATCTCACCAGCAAAATATATTAGATATTGCCAAACTAGCAGGTATGGATGTTTTATGGATAGACAACACTGATGGTTGTAAAGGAGTATGTAAGCGTATACCTACCATTAAAATAGATCCTAAGAGCGAAAATCCATTGTGTGATGGTGTGTATTGTTTTGATTTGGCGCTACTTGCTCCTTTTAAAGAAAAAATTCACAATTTAACGTCAAAAAACACCTTAGTTGTACTGCATTTAATTGGTTCTCATGGACCAACTTATTACCGACGTTATCCTGAAGAACACAAAATATTTACACCTGATTGTCCACGTAGCGATATTCAAAACTGTAGCGCAGAAGAGCTCGTTAATACCTACGACAATACTATTGCTTATACTGATTTTATTTTATCTAAAGTGGTTGAAGAATTATCGGCACATGCTGCGAGTGCATCATTGCAGGAGCAAAAAATTAATACATCAATGATTTACATTTCAGATCATGGTGAGTCGCTTGGCGAAGGTGGAGCTTATTTGCATGGTTTCCCATATTCACTAGCACCTGTAGAGCAAATACATATCCCAATGCTCTTTTGGTCAAATAATATAGATACCTCAGCTAACTCATGTTTAGCGCAACTAGCTGAAAATAAATATAGCCATGACAACCTTTACCATAGCTTACTGGGTTTGATGGAAGTGCATTCAAAATCCTATATTAAAGAGCAAGACCTTTTCTCATCATGCAAATAAATATCAAAAAAAATAACGTTAACGCTAACGCTAACAGAAATAATGATAGGCAATAAAGTAATGACAACTGAAAAATTTGACACCAACAACAAACCTAGCGGTTTAAAACGCATTTACTTAGCATCCAAAAATTCAATGCGTGCTTTTAGTTGGTTATATAAAAATGAAGCTGCTTTTAAACAAGAGTTACTGCTGCTGCTTTTATTAGTCCCAGTAAGCTTCATCTTTAATACCTCAATAATTGAACATGCCGCATTAATTATTGTACTGATATTTATTATTTTTACTGAAGTTATCAATACGGCGATTGAGGCTGTTGTTGACCGCATAGGACTAGAGATCCATCCCTTATCCGGTTTAGCAAAAGACTTAGGTTCTGCCGCTGTCTCTTTAAGTCTCATTATTGCCATCATTACTTGGTGCGCAATCTTATGGCCTGAATAACAAGCGAGTAGCAGCACTCAGCTTGCAAACTATGCGCTATCATTTAAGAAATAACGATGTTGTGGTATTGCTCAAGAATTTTATAGATAGGATTAATGAGTAGGTATTCAATAAACGGAGTTAGCATTAACTCCGTTTATGTTGGCTAACTTATGGCAAACACTAGTCTCTAAAGTTATTAAATTGAAATGACTGCTCTAAATCAGCTTCACGCACTAATTTCATTACCGCTTGTAAATCATCACGTTTTTTACCTGTAATACGTACTTGTTCACCTTGAATTGCTGCTTGCACTTTTAGTTTACTATCTTTAATCAACTTAACTACTTTTTTAGCTAATGGTTGTTCAATACCTTCTTGAAACGATACATTTTGTGTATACGTTTTTCCACTATGTTCAATGCTCGATAACGTTAACGCTTTAGCGTCAATATTTCGCTTAGCAAGCTGTGCTCTTAACATAGTGACTAATTGTGTTAACTGAGAATCAGCTTCGGCTTTAATCACCACATTAGGTTTTTTCCACTCTATACTTGCTTCAACACCTCGAAAATCAAAACGAGTATCTAATTCTCTACTGGTGTTTTGCGTCGCATTTCTTACTTCTTCCAGTTCAATTTCTGAAACAATATCCATTGATGGCATAATATGACCTAAGCTTATAAATTATAATGGGGGTATTATACCCAAACAACTTCAAACTGTATGATTTATGTTATCATTTTAAAAATAGTTCACTCTCTCAAATACCCCTATGAAAAGTCGCCACCATCTCTTGTTTTTCCTTGTGATGATCCTGATAACTATCAGCATCGTCAACTTTTCATCGCTACGCAGCTTATTAATTGAACATACAAAAATTGACTCCATAGGTCATTTAATCGGATTTTTTTTCTTGATGTGGATTCTACATAGTTTAATCAAACTCCCCTTATTAAATAGCGCAATTTGTGTGATTTTTTATGGGGCGTTAAGTGAAGTTGGGCAATATTATTTAGGTTTTAGAAATGGCGAAATAAGAGATTTTGTCGCTGATATTATCGGTGTATTACTCTTTGTACTGCTTAAATGGATGTCTATGGTCTATGGAAAAAAACAGCCTATATGAGCATCACAAGAAATTCAATTATGACTAAAGATAACAAGCCACTAAACTTGGTTATTATTGGTCAAGGTGCGATTGGATTACTTTGGTACAGTCACTTTTATAAAAACCTAGATGACGGTGGTGTTTATTTATTAAAACATGGAAAAAATAATAAACAGCAGACGATTAGCTTTACCGATATTAATAATCACAATGAAGAAATTCCTCGCCAAGAAGTTACTATTGACGGCTTAGCATCAGCCAAAACTATACTTATTTGTGTAAAGTGTTATCAAATTGATCAAGTGATTCAAAGCATATCTCCTCATCTAAATAATCATACTAAGATCATTTTATGTCATAACGGTATGGGGGGTTTAAGTGAATTATCACAAGCCTTATTAATTAAACACAATGTGCTGACACTATTAACAACACATGGCAGTTTAAAAATGTCGTCATCGATGCTTAAACATACCGGATTAGGTCAATCAGACTTAGGTTACTATCGAGGGAATATAACAACTAGCGATAGAAACAAACTAATACAAGCCTTTAATACAGCTCTACCGACAACCGCCTGGTGTGAAAACATCAAAGAAAAACAATGGTTAAAGCTCGCTATTAACTGTGTTATCAATCCACTAACCGCAATTTACAATATAGACAATGGGCAAGTACTGGCGGTTAAATTTGAAGAAACGATTAATGAAGTTTTACATGAATTAATTGCAGTTGCTCAATGTGAAGGCGTTCACTTTAATTTTAAATCATTAAAAAATAAGGTATTAGAAGTAGCTTATAAAACAGCTAAAAATAGTTCTTCAATGCGTTGTGATGTGCTAGCAAAACGAAGTACCGAAATAGCTCATATTAATGGCTACATTCAAAAGTTAGGTATTCAATATGACATTAAAACACCAACTAATGATAGTTTGATAGCCCAAATACAACCGCTGTACTTAGGCTCTTGTTAAAGCTTAAGGTCTATAAACCTTAACGTTGTTATAACCATTATCAAGTAAGTATAAAGCTTGTAATTTACTCATCACGCCATGGTCACAATAAAGTAAATACTCTTTGCTTTGCTCTAAGTCGCCATATTGTGTTGCCAGTTTGTAGAATGGAATATGAATAACTTCAACACCGTCAATCACTAAAGGTTTATCTTCTTCTTCTGCTGGGCTGCGAATATCAATAACAATGGCATTAGCCGCAATCTGCTCAACCGTATCAACCGCTTTAATTTCTTCTTCCGTTTCTTTGCCAATATCACGGATATCATAAACCCGTGTTTCTGCAACAACTTTATCTAAAACAGCAAAGTCGAAGTTGCCCTCTTCCTCTTCAATCTTCGACAATACCGCTTTAACCGTTGGTTTTTTAGAAATTACACCACAATATTCAGGAATAGTTTTGGCAAAATCTTCAGTACCAATGGTACGGGCAATATCGATAATATCTTGTTTATCATAAGCGACTAATGGTCTTAAAATGAGCGTATCGGTAACGCGGTCAATAACATTAAGGTTTGTTAACGTTTGACTTGATACTTGCCCTAAACTTTCACCTGTCACTAAAGATTGGATTTTTCCTTTTTTAGCTATGGTTGCCGCAGCGCGCATCATCATACGTTTTAAGACAACGCCCATTTGACCATTTTCAACATTTTCTAATATTTCAGCAATAACAGGCTCAAAGTCCACGGCAAAAAATTTAACTTTATGAGACGCACCAAACTTGTTCCACAAGTAATAGCTCACTTGTTTTACGCCGACTTCATGCGCAGAGCCACCCAAATTAAAGAAGCAATAATGAGTACGACAGCCCTTTTTAATAAACTGATAACTAGCAACACCTGAATCAAAACCACCTGACATTAAAGATAAAACGTCTTCTTGTGTAGCAATTGGGAAACCGCCCAAGCCTTTATGGCGATGAGTAACGATAAATAACTTCTCATTTTTAATTTCTAAATGAACTGTTACATCAGGTTTGCTAAGTTTAACTTTGGCACTTTCAATACTTTGATTTAAACCGCCACCTACATATTGCTCTACTTTAATGGAATTAAAATCGTGAGTACCGGTACGTTTCGCTCGAACACAAAAAGTTTTATTTTCAATATTTTTACCGTGAACCGCTAAGGTTTTTTCAAAAATATCGTGCAAGTCAGTAAATTCGTATTGCTCAACTTCTAAAATCATCGGAATGCCGGGAATTGATTGTAACGTTTCAATTAAGGCAAGACGATTTTCCGGCGAATCGTTTTTAGTATTAACTTCAATGTTATCCCAATTCATACGAGTCGTTACTTGCTCATCAACTCGGCGTAATACATTTTTAACGTTTGATTCTAAGATCTTAGTAAAACGCTTACGTACTGGTCGGCTTTTAATGGTAATTTCAGCCTGTAATTTAACAATAAATTTCATTAATCATAATATCCGGAAAAATAATGGCGCGAATTATACACTATTTATCTTAATAGCGTATAACTCAAAAAATCGATTTGAGCCAGAAACATAAAAGCCAGCAGTGACTGCTGGCTTTTCGTTTAAAGCTATAAAACTTCTATGGTTCACGCCTAATAGAAATCGGCTCTGTTTCCTTTGCTTTACCTTGGTTAATGGCAATTTCTACTCGGCGATTACGACGACGGTTCAAAGCATTCGTATTAGGCACCAATGGCCGGCTATCTGCATGACCAACCACCAATAAGCGACTGCCATCAAAGCCAGGTACTTTAAGCATTTCATGAGCAATCGCAACTGCACGTTTACTCGATAAATCCCAATTAGAACTAAACAATTCTGAATCTACACCACGATTATCGGTATGTGCTGAAATCATCACTTCACCGGGCACGGTATTTAACAATTCAGCTATTTCTCTCATGATCGGTCTAAATTGAGGCTGTAAAAATGCCGAACCCGAAGGAAAAGAGCCATTTTCACGAATACGAATGATCACTTGCTGCCCCAGTGATTCAAGCTCAATGGCACCATCTTGTATTTGTTGATCGAGTTGATCCGCAATTTTCTTCACTAATTCATCAACTTGATCTTTCTCAGCTTGCTTTATTTGTTCTTGTGCTTGTTGCATTTGCTGGGCTGACATTTGATCTGCTGTACTTTGTGATTGCCCACCACGTTCAGCACCACGTTGTTCTTGTCGCCCACCTGCAGACGTTTCATCGCCCGCTTGAAATTCAAGCATTTGTTGAGTCATTTCCACGGTTTGCTGCTGAATGACTTCTATCGGTGTTGGTTCCGGTTTACCCGGTCTAAATTCTTGCGCAATAATACTTGTACCTTTAGGAATATCTTTTACTTCAATTTTATTTTGTACACCAAAAGCAAATTTCATTGAACCCGCAATTTGCTTAAATTTTAAAACATCCATCTCAGAAAAAGATAAAAGCAATACAAAAAAGCACATCAATAACGACATGAGATCAGCAAAAGTACCCATCCAAGCAGGTAAGCCTGGAGGCGGACATTTACACTCTTCTTCAGCCATAAATAATTCCTATTACTCTTCAGTGGTATCTGCTGCACGCTTGCCTTCAGAAAGGTAGTTTTTAAGCAATCCTTCTATAACACGTGGATTTTGACCATCTTGAATCCCTAAAACCGCATCAAGGATCAATTCCTGATTCATTTTTTCTTCGGCCAAGCGTAACTTCAACTTATTTGCCATAGGGATAGCGATAACGTTCGCTAAAAATGCGCCGTAAAGCGTTGTTAATAGTGCAACCGCCATTGCAGGGCCAATAGATTTAGGATCATCCATATTTGAAAGCATCGCTACCAAGCCAATTAGTGTGCCAATCATACCCATTGCAGGTGCAACATCAGCAAGTGCCATCAACATGCCTACGCCCCTTTCATGACGTTGAGATGTTAACGATATATCTTTTTGCATCGTACCACGCACCACATCAGAGTCGTGGCCATCAACTAACATATCAACACCTTTCTGCATAAAGGCATTTGATATTTCTGCTTCTTCTAATGCTAAAAAACCACCTTTACGTGCTGCGTCAGCCATTTCAACTGCTTTTTCAATAAGCTCTTCAGGTTGTTCAAGCTTAAACATAAAAGCTTTACCCATAATTTTACCAATACCAAAAAACTGCCCTAGCGTGTAATTTGATAGAACCACAAAAGTTGAGCCACCAAATACAATAATCATAGATTGGGTATCAAGAAACATACTGATATCACCAGCCAATAACATTGCCATGACCAGTAAACCAATAGCACCAAGAATGCCAACAACCGTAGCTAAATCCACAAAATTCCCCTATTCAGGTTTCACAGTCATTATCTTTATTAAAATAATAATACAATAATAATTTTATACCAATAACATGAGTATAATTCTATTTAGTTATTATCGTCTATATTGTCAGTAACTTAACCTAATTAGCAAATAAATTTAATTTTTGAAATAAAGCAGCGATAATTGACCCCAACGCTTAGCTAAGGTACCTTTGCGCCTAGATAAAGTTAGTTATAGATAATCAAGCAATGGCTAGAAAAAAAATAGAAAACTTAAGCTTCGAAGAATCCCTTAGTGAATTAGAAACTATTGTTCAAAATTTAGAGCAAGGTGAACTTAGTTTAGAAGAGTCAATGAGCTTATTTGAACGCGGTTTAACCTTAAGTCAATTGAGTCAGCACAAATTGCAAGATGCGGAACAAAAGATACAAATCCTAATGGATAAAAATGACGAGAATGCAGAGCAGTCACTAGCACCCTTTGATTTAACTCAGGAAAATGATCTGTGAGTGATTTGCAGCAGCTGAGTAAATATCAAACACGTATTAACAGCTACTTATCAAATGTCCTCGATAATTTATCAGTCAATGATCCTAAGTTATTAGAAGCAATGCGTTATGGCTTACTTATCGGCGGTAAACGTATGCGCCCATATTTAGCATACATTACTGGTGAAGCTATCGGCGCTGACTTAAATGACATTGACGGTATTGCTGCAGCGCTAGAATGCATCCATGCCTACTCGTTACTTCATGATGATTTACCGGCAATGGATGATGATGACTTAAGACGAGGAAAACCGACTTGTCATAAAGCCTTTGATGAAGCCACCGCCATTTTGGCCGGAGATAGTTTACAAACTTTAGCTTTTGATATTCTAGCCAATCATTCTTTTTCTCAAAGTGCTCAGCCAAATCATATCAATTTAATTAAAAAATTAAGTAAAGCGTCAGGTTATCAAGGCATGTGTGGTGGTCAGGCATTAGATTTAGCGGCAACAAATAAACAGATACCACTTGCGGAGTTAGAATTACTTCATTCCCTGAAAACAGGTGCATTACTTGAAGCTGCGGTTAACATGGCTGCAGATTGCACACCATCAATAACAACTGAAGAAAAGAAGCAGCTTAGCCAATTTGCGCAATTGGTTGGTTTAGCTTACCAAGTGCGTGATGATATTATTGATATAACGTCAAGTGATGAAGAACTCGGAAAACCTGCGGGTTCCGATGTTGCCGCGAATAAAAGTACCTACCCTGCACTACTGGGTTTACAAGGCGCTCAACAAAAAGCTGACAACTTATATCAACAAGCACTTCAAGCTTTATCGACTTTGCCTTACAATACCCGCAGTTTATCTGAATTTGCGACATTTATTATTAAACGTACAAGTTAATTGATACCCAAGTGAACCTAAAAACACACAAAAAATATGACTATAAACCTTACTGATTACCCGTTATTAGCAAAAATTGATACGCCACACGACTTACGAATGTTGGATAAAAGCCAACTGACGCAAGCCAGTGAAGAGTTGCGTCGCTATTTATTAAATTCAGTCAGTAAAAGTAGTGGTCACTTTGCTTCTGGTTTAGGCACAATTGAATTAACCGTGGCTTTGCATTACGTCTACAATACCCCGTTTGATCATTTAATTTGGGATGTGGGTCATCAAGCCTACCCACATAAAATTTTGACAGGTCGACGAGATAAATTACACACCATAAGACAAAAAGACGGTTTACACCCTTTCCCTTGGCGTGAAGAAAGTGAATACGATACCTTAAGTGTTGGTCATTCAAGTACTTCTATTTCTGCTGCGCTAGGTTTAGCCGTTGCCGCCAATAAAGAAGCTAAAAATAGAAAAGTAGTTGCCGTTATCGGTGATGGCGCGATGACTGCAGGTATGGCATTTGAAGCACTAAATCATGCCGGTGGTATGGATAAAGACATGCTGGTTATCCTTAATGATAACGAAATGTCGATATCTGAAAATGTTGGTGCGCTTAATAATCACTTTGCAAGAATGCTCTCTGGCAGTATATATACTGGCATACGCGAAGGTAGTAAGCGCATACTTAAAAACATTCCACCGATAAAAGAATTGGCAAGTCGCGCCGAAGAACACCTTAAAGGCATGGTTGTACCCAGTACTTTTTTTGAAGAGTTAGGTTTTAATTATATAGGGCCAATAGACGGGCACGATGTTAATGGTTTAGTGGATACCATTACCAATATGCGTAATTTAAAAGGTCCACAAATACTGCATATCGCCACTAAAAAAGGCAAGGGTTATCACGCTGCCGAACAAGATCCGATAAAATATCATGCGGTTCCTAAATTTAATCCTGAAGAAACCAGTTTACCCGCCAGCAAACCTAGTTTACCTACCTACTCCGCAATTTTTGGCGACTGGCTGTGTAAAACTGCAGAGCAAGATGACAAACTTGTCGCGATAACTCCCGCCATGCGTGAGGGCTCAGGTATGGTTGAATTTAGCCAACGTTTCCCTGATAAATACTATGATGTTGCTATTGCCGAGCAACATTCAGTAACTTTTGCAGCAGGCTTGGCCATTGGTGGACATAAACCCGTTGTCGCAATTTATTCAAGCTTTTTACAACGTGGTTATGACCAACTAATTCATGATGTCGCTATTCAAAATCTACCGGTTTTATTTGCCATCGATCGGGCGGGTATTGTTGGTGCTGATGGACCAACACATCAAGGTGCATTTGATTTAAGCTTTATGCGCTGCATACCTAACATGACGATAATGACACCGTCAGATGAACGTGAATGCCAACTGATGTTAACCACAGGATATAAATTAAATAGCCCCGCAGCAGTAAGATATCCGCGAGGAGCAGGCAACGGCGCACCATTACCTGATATCAATGAAACCATTGAAATAGGTAAAGGTATAATCAAAGCTTCCGGTAAGAAAATCGCCCTACTTAACTTTGGTACCATACTAGCCGAAGCAGAAAAAGCAGCAAAAGAACTAAATGCCACCGTCGTTGATATGCGTTTTGTCAAACCGTTAGATGAAACCTTAATAAAGCAACTTGCTGATGATCATCAATACCTAATAACCATTGAAGACAATGCCATTGCTGGTGGCGCTGGTTCGGGTGTTAATGAATTTATTTTAAATAATGGCATCGGTATTAAAGTACTGAATATTGGTTTGCCTGATATGTTTATTAAACACGGCACCCAACAAGAAATCCACCAAGAATTTGGTTTAGATAGTGCTGGTATTGTTAGTAAAATAAAGGCATTTATTAGCTAGTATGAAAGAAATATAAAGCCTCATACTGAGTAATAAAGATTGATATTGAAAAAAGGCCGATACTATTGGCCTTTTTTTATGGGCACTTTGTGCGCAAAGCGGAATGTAGAAATGATGCTCACAAACCTTCCGCTCCTAGCCATAAGCGGTCATTAAGTTTTTGTGAACCCATGATAATGTTTTGGGTAATATTACCGAGATTTTATGCTCGCTTGTCAGACAGCTTTAAGCTCTATATGCCGTTGACTTTCCATCACTTGATGTTGTTTGAGCCTAAAACTGAGCTTTTATTTCTATGGAAATCTGACTTTGATGGGGAGTTCCTTTTCTACAAGTTTTTTATTCCTAAATTGTTTTAAATAAAAAACGTGTTGGCTGATAGATGCAACTTCCTTTATCCATAAATTAAACTAGACTTAGGGAATATTAATTTTTATAGTAAAATCAATTGTCTAAAAACATAAAAATACAATTTACCTTTCTTTTTATAACGTTGCTTTTTGTATCGATATTCTTTTCTTTAATTGCTTTTTCTTTTGATGGCAAGCCGTCTATTCGCTTTAAGCACCTAACCATTGAAGATGGCTTACCCCAAAATTCGGTACAAACAATTCTACAAGATAGTACAGGTTTTTTATGGGTTGGCACACAAGAAGGGCTGGTTCGATATGATGGCTATAGCTTAAAAGTATTTAAACATGAGCCTAGTAATCATCATTCACTGTCTAACAATGACATTCTTAGCCTTATTGAAGATAGCCAAGGCAATCTTTGGGTAGGAACCGATGGTGGTGGTCTTAATTATTTTAACCTCAAAACACAGCAGTTTACCCATTACCGTCATCAGGCAGGTGATCCAAATAGTTTAAGTGATGAAGATGTCAATAGTCTTCTAGAGGATAGCCAAGGCAATCTTTGGGTGGGAACTGGTGGAGGTCTTAATCATTTTAATCCCAAAACACAGAAGTTTACCCATTACCGTCATCAGCCAGGTGATGCAAATAGTTTAAGTGATGACGATGTCAGGAGTCTTCTTGAGGATAGCCAAGGTAAGCTTTGGGTGGGAACTAGTGGGGGTGGTCTTAATCACTTCAGCTCCCAAAAGCAGCAATTTACCAATTACCGTCATCAAACAGGTAATACAAATAGTTTAAGTGATGACGATGTCAGGAGTATTTTAGAGGATGACAGGGGCAATCTTTGGGTCGGAACCTTTGGTGGCGGTCTAAATCACTTCAACCCCAAAACGCAACAATTTACCCATTATCGTCATCGGGCAGGTGATGTAAATAGTTTAAGTGATAACGATGTCGGTAGTCTTTTTCAGGACAGTCAGAGCAATCTTTG